>ASZZ01000009.1 GCA_000430305.1 Streptococcus mitis 17/34 | reverse complement strand
TGTCGGTTGAACTTCAGGTTCTACCAGATTACCACCAACTGGTGCTGTATATTCTAGCTTCTCTGCTTTAGGTGCTTCATCTGGAGCCATACCTACAGGCTCAGTGTATGCTGGCTTCTCATACTTAGGAGCAACGTCAGGGGCTGTGCCTACTGGAGCAGTGTACTCTGACTTCTCAGCTTTAGGTGCTTCGTCAGGCACTGTACCCACAGGTTGAGTGTACTCTGGTTTCTCAGCCTTAGGCGCTTCATCAGGCACTGTGCCCACAGGTTGAGTGTATTCTGGTTTTTCATGAACTTCAGGTTCTACCAGATTACCACCAACTGGTGCTGTATGTTCTGGTTTTTCTGCTTTAGGAGCCTCATCTGGGACTGTGCCTACGGGTTCAGTGTACTCTGGTTTCTCTGCTTTAGGCGCTTCGTCAGGAACCATACCCACAGGATCAGTGTATGCTGGCTTCTCTGCTTTAGGCGCTTCATTAGGGATACTTTCCTGAGTTTCAGATACTAGAACATTCTTTGTCCCCTCATCCTTATGTTGAATTTCTGAAATTGTATCATCATCAAGGGGTAAGTATCCAATATAACGATATCCAGCAATTTGAACTACCCCTTCATGACTTGGAGCTTTCAAAGGATTGCTTATATCGAGAGCTTGCATACTAGAAAGACTAATCAGTCCGATAGTAGTAACTAAGAACAAACTACTAACTTTTTTCTTTTTATGAACCAAAAGGACTAAACTACCAACAGCTAATAGACCTAAAGCTGTAAGCACAGAAGTCGATGAACCTGTCGCAGGAAGAGTTTCCTGCTGATAAATAAGAGCATAAGTTACCTCATTATCAGTAGGAATTCCTGCTTGAATCTTGCTTTGTTCTTCCTTTGTAAGAGCGCTTTTTTCAATGTAATGATAGGTAGAAGCATGAATGATTGACGGTGCAACCAAGATACTTCCGAGTAAAACTGAACCAACAATCCCACAGATTTTTCGGATTGAAAACCGTTCTTTTTTAAATAATGACAAGCGTAATCACCTTCTTTAATTTTATTTCCTAATAGTAAACACTATTTTTTATTTTCAAAAATTGAACTTCTAAAATCATCAGTTTGATTTAGATATGCCTTAAACACTGCTCTCTTTAATTTATGAACTGCACTGTCATATTCTGGATTATAGTTGTCCCAAGAATAACGATTCTCATCTGCATCCTTACGGACAGCTTCGTCCATTAATCGCTGCAGTTCTTCTACACTATGAATCGTCTTTCTTGCAAAACTTGCCCAAGATTTAGTTGGATCGTTGAAGGTAACCTGCTTCAAGTTCCCAAACTGCTTCACACGTTCTTGATACATAGCTGTCTTGAATTCTGCCCAAGTTTTATATTGACCGTTAAATACTTTTTGAAGGACAAGTTCATCTGTAACTAAACCTACTTCTTTACCATAAGACTTAATCTTACTTCCCGCCGCTTTTGCATCTTTTTCATATTGATTTGAGATATATGGTACCATTCCATCCTTAAAGCCTTTGGCAGCCAGAAGTTCATAAGCTATCCTACGTCCCATCAAATCACCCGGAGTTCCCTTGCTGCTCAGAGCCGAATAGATTGGGGCAAAAAGTTTAATCGTATAGTAACCGTTTCTTTCATATTCCCCAGACTTATATTCACGAGCTGACAAGATATTATTTGTAATCAAACTATCAAAAGTAGTCAATTTTTTGGCATCTTCTTCTGTCAGATTTTGTACAACGTTAGTAGCGTAAACATCATTTCCATCTGCAGGATCTTTTACGTATTTATTCTCGATTTTTCTCAGGGCTGTCATTTTCTGATACGCATCTAACTGTTTCACGATAGATTGTCCTTCGAGATATTCCAACATGTAAACGACATCAAACATATTGTGGACGTAGTTCTGAAGATCTGCTGCGTTATTAAATCTTGTAGTTGGATCAAGTACTTGCAATCGCTGACCTTCTGTACTATCTGATGTTTTATGTTTCAAGATAGAGTTGATGGTAATGGTTGCATCACTTGGTTGGTCAGGGGCTTGCAATAAGCCTTTTGCGAAGAACTCCGGTCCTAAGCCACTTCTTCGACCATAGCCACCAAGGTAAATATCCTGATCTGAATCATGTGTCATCTCATGGGTATAGGTGATAGCTCCATCCTTATCTAACATACGATAGGACATATAGTAAACGCCATCTCCAGTTGCATAAGCACCATGATGATTGTGAACTACTTTATTCCCCACTGGACCAAAGAAATTCTTCATCGCCGGATTGGTACTATCAAACTTAGCCTCAACTGTAGCTTTTCCAGAGGTTCTATCATCTCCAAACTTATAGGCATCATAAAGTAGAATCGTACGATAGAGTTTTTCACGTCCTTCTTTATCTAAAATGCGATACCAATAATCGTAGTGATCTCGTTGACGCTCTGCTGTTTCGCGAGCACTCTTTTCAACAAAGCTATTAAGGTCACCACTTGCTTGATGCTCATTATTGCGGTAGCGATCATAAGCTCCAAATCCTAGACTAGACATGGTTGAGATGACAAAGACTGATTTCTCCGGCAAGGTTAGGAGCGGCAAGACCATATTGCGGTATTTCCATGTGGCACTAGTGATACGGTCATAGACACCAATAGAATACTTGGTGCCAACTAGTCCTTGCTTTGTTTTCACCTCTTCAATATTAGATTTTTCTTCGACAATGTAAGCCTTGGTCTGTGATTTAAACCAGTCATTATTGGTTTTGTCTGGTAGAAAGACTTTTCGGTAATTTTCCAACGTGCTAAACAAATCTGTCGTTCCATGATGGCTGGCAAGACTGATAGCATAAGTATCGACATTGTTTTTAGCAAGAAGATTGTTAAAGCCAGATTTACCTAACTCAATCAGAGTATCTAATGGTGAAGTATTTCCTTTACCAAAGAAGTCCGGATGATACATAACTAGGTCTTTGACATTCACTTGACCATAGCTAAAGTTATACCAACGTTCTAAATAAGTTAAACCGAGTAGCAAGGCTTCCTTATTGTTCTTGATTTTATCTACAAGATAGCCTCTGGTAACTGAGTTGTCACCAGCAAGTCCAGCATCTGCTGACAAGAGTTTTTTCAAACTGTTTGCCAAATCTTGTTTTGTTTTGGCGAACTGGTCTTCCAGATAGAGCTCAGTTTGCTTGACATCTGGAGAAATTCCGAGTGTCTTTCTGATGGCATCCGACTTATAGTCAACCTTTTGTAAGTCAGGTAAGACTTGCTTAATGATAGAGTCTTGGTTATACAAGAATTGATTTGGAGTGTAGAGGAGTCCTGTATCCCCTAAACTATATTCTGCTAGCTTGGCAAAATCAGTCTGGTACTTGAGATCAATCTTCTCAGATGAATGGTCCTGATAGTGAAGCAAGAGTTTATTTGCAGTCTGTTTGTTAGAAACAATATCTGTGATTACTTGGTCATCCTTCATCATAACTGCGGACAAGAGTTCTTTTTGATATAAGAGACTGTTCTCGTTAACTAGGTTTCCGTATTTGACGATGGTTGCCTTGTTGTAGAAAGGTAGCAATTTTTCAATATTTTTATAAGCCAAGGCGCGCTGAGCTTGATAATGCTTCACCTTAGAAAAATCGCTTTCTTTACTACCACTTGTTGAAAGGGGCTCCACTGTTGGAGGAGTGAGAGGATTGATTTCTGCTTTTTTATTAGTCACTTCAGAAGCCTCTAGCATTGTTCCTCTTTCTTCAAAGGATTCTTTGCTGACGACTTCATCCCTAACCAAGGTGACATTGTATACTCTGTTCGCCTTGCTGCTGAATGTGTCCTTCACCTTCATTCCATTGTAGTGGTAACCGGTAATAGCATTCCCGTTGGTTACATTGACATCACTTAGTACATTGGTTAATCTTCCTGCATGCTGTTCCTCATTCGTCTTTCGATCCCACAAATATCCAGCCACACCCGCAACTCTACCAAAGTGCTTGACATTGTTGATATCACCTTCAGCATAGCTATCCTGTATATGCGCATCTTGGTCTACTAGACCTGCTAGCCCACCAACAGTCTGATCTGAACTATTGGTGTTGGATGAAATGGCTACTGTCGCTTTTGATTTAGTCAGTGAAGCTTTATTTCCTGTCAAATGACCGACCAGACCACCGATATTATAGGCAGCAGTTGTTTCATAGGTATTGACAATTCTTCCCTTGAAACTACTCTCTGTGATGCTTGATTGGTCTGCCTTAGCCAACAAACCACCGATACCACGTTCTCCAGCCAGAACACCATCGACATGAACTTGTTTGATCTTTGTGCCATTCGTAGCTTCATTTGCCAGTGAAGCAATATCATTTTTCCCTGAAATAGTAACATTTTTTAGACTAAGTTTTTCTACTGTAGCACCACTCAAGTTTTCAAACAGAGGTTTTTTCAAGTTATAAATAGCATACTTCTTACCATCTTTTTCTCCAATCAACTGACCAGTAAAGGTTCCCTTGATATAGGATTTATCATCAGGACCAAGCTCCACTTCGTTAGCATTCAGGCTAGCTGCTAAATGATAGGTTCCAGAGGGATTTTGGTTTATAGCTTTGACCAGATTACTAAAGGAAGTAAAGTTTGTCTTTTCCTCTGTAGCCTTCTTATCGAGGTAGAAGGTGAAATGGTCGACATATTTATTTTCTAGCTCTTGCTGGAGTTTCTCAGCCTTAGCTGTAATTTTATAAACTGGCTGACCATTTCTTTCCTCTTCAGTTATTGAGGAGACTGGCAGATAGACATCTTTAAATGCCGAAGATTTTACCTTGACAAAGTAATTATCCGTATTCTTTGGAATTCCATCCAATGAGATATGTTGTTTATAATTCCCATTCGTCTGGCTGTACAACTCAATATCCGAAACATTTCTTAATTCGAGTTTTTTTTCTGGATCTGTTTCTTTCGGCTTCTCAATCGGAGTTTCAGGTTTTAATTGCTCAATATTCCCCTTATATTCAGGAAGTGGATCTACCTGTTCAGGCTCACCTTTGTCACTTACTACTGCTTCTGGCAACGCTGGGTGAACCTCTGGTTCGCCTTTGTCGGTTACTACTGCTTCTGGTAAGGCAGGCTGAACTGCGGGTTCACCCTTATCAGTCACGACTGCTTCGGGTAACGTTGGTTGAACTGCAGGTTCACCTTTGTCGGTTACAACTGCTTCTGGTAACTCTGCTTGGACTGCAGGCTCACCTTTGTCACTGACTACAGCTTCTGGCAACGCTGGGTGAACCTCTGGTTCGCCTTTGTCGGTTACTACAGCTTCTGGTAACTCTGCTTGGACTGCAGGTTCGCCTTTATCGCTTACAACTGCTTCGGGCAATTCAGGTTGAACTTCTGGTTCACCTTTGGCGCTTACAACTGCTTCGGGTAAGGCAGGCTGAACTTCTGGTTCACCTTTATCACTTACTACTGCTTCCGGTAAAGCGGATTGAACTGCGGGCTCCCCTTTATCACTTACTACTGCTTCCGGTAAAGCGGATTGGACAGCGGGTTCACCTTTATCACTTACAACTGCTTCGGGTAAGGCGGGTTGAACTGCGGGCTCCCCTTTGCCAGTTACAACAGCTTCGGGTAATTCAGGTTGAACTGCAGGTTCGCCTTTTGCACTTACAACTGCTTCGGGTAAGGCAGGCTGAACTGCGGGTTCACCCTTATCAGTCACGACTGCTTCGGGTAACGTTGGTTGAACTGCAGGTTCGCCTTTAGCACTTACCACAGCTTCTGGCAATTCAGGTTGAACTGCGGGTTCACCTTTATCACTTACTACTGCTTCTGGCAAGGCGGGTTGGACTGCAGCCTCCCCTTTATCACTTACTACTGCTTCCGGTAAAGCGGATTGGACAGCGGGTTCACCTTTATCACTTACTACTGCTTCGGGTAAGGCGGGTTGGACAGAAGGTTCACCTTTATCACTTACAACGGCTTCGGGTAAGGCAGGCTGAACTGCGGGTTCGCCTTTAGCACTTACAACTGCTTCGGGTAATTCTGCCTGGACCGCTGGCTCACCCTTGTCGGTTACCAGAGTTCCAGCTTGTACATCCTTATGTCTGGCTAATTGTTCTTGAGAATTTGAAGATTGTTTCTCTTCTTTTCTTGGATTCGTTAATTCAGTAGAAAGAGGTTTTTCAACTACTTGAACTTCTGTCGGCTTAGTTGAAGAAACAGGTGTTTGTTCCTGAATAGCCTGTACTGTTGATGGATGTTCTACAAAATTTGGTGTAACACTATAATCTACCTTTTGTTGATTTTTAGGAGTGGCTACTGATTTTTCTTGATTATTTACTTTAGACTCAGAAGTCGTTTTCCCCTCTTTGATATATCCAATATATGTGTAACCTGAAATGTCTTTAGGAAGAGGTAATTTTTCTCCAGAAGTCAATTCATAGTCCGTATTGTAATTTAGCAAAAGATTATTTTCTAAAGCATGAGCGGATACAAGAACACCATTTCCTATTCCTGCAACCAATACTAAATGTAATACCGTTTTATTCTTAACTTTTTTCTTAGAAACGGCAAAAATTAAAATTCCCAGAGCTGCTAAGCTAGCACCAGCAACTAGGGCTTGCATCTCATTCTTGCTTCCAGTATTTGGCAATTCTCCCAGTTGATTTTGGGAATTTAATTTATAAACAAGATAATAAGTCTCATCATCATTCTCCACGTATGTCGGAATATCATAGACAATCTGCTTCTTTTCTTCTGATGATAGCTCTGAATCTGTTACATATTTATAGTGAACTCCTGCAGTTTCTTGAGCATCCACAGATGAACTTCCTAAAACAGACATAAAAAATAAACTTGAAATCGTTGCAGATACAAGTCCTACTGATAATTTTCTAAATGAAAAACGCTGCTGTTTTTCACCAAAATACTTTTCCATTATTCCTCCTTGAAATAAAATTTATATTTATCTTACGAAGGCCTTCAATATATTAGTGTATTATCTATAAAAAAGGCATTACACTTTGATTATACTCTTAATTTACCAAAAAGTCTTAAAATTGCGTTACGTTTTCATACTTTGTTTTATATATAAAATACCAGGCAGTAATGTTTGTAATTTCCTATTATCTTTTTTCATAAAAGAAAACCTACCATGGCATTTCCACGGTAGGTGTTACTTATATCAATAATCGTTCTAAAAATGGTTTGAGACAGTTTAGGAGAATTCCCTCTATCCAGCTTTCTTGTGCTGAAGAGAGATGATCTGCCTGGAGGCTTTCTTTTAGAAAATCTCGGACTTGTTCTGGTGCGATTTCAAACTCAAAAGCTTTCATTTTATAGAAAAAGTCGAGCAGATGGTCTGACAGATATTCAGTTGAAAATGGCACTTCTCCACTCTTTCGATATTCTAATAAGAGCCGAGCAAATCTAGATTTTTCTTCAGGAAGCTCACGAAAATAGGAATTGAGGAGCCAGATCTGCTTCTGCTTTCTTTCAATTGGATCCTGACTCGCAATTCGTTGATCTTTTTCCAGCTCTTTTTGGTATTGTTTGGCCTTGATAGCCCGTTCTGTTCGATTTTTACCAAAAAGAATTTTCTCCCATTTTCGTTCTTCTTGAGTTAGAGTCTCTGTAAAGCCAAAGTAATCCTGATAAGCACGCTCTGCTGGGCCCATAGCTAGAACCAGATTGTCTGCATATTGCTTGGCGATTTTATCCCTCTTCTTGCGTTCTTTCTCTGCCTGGATACGGAGTTCCTGTTCGTAGTCAATTTTCTCCTTGCCTAGCTTGACAAGGTAGAGTTGGTCATCCGGCTTTCCAAGTAAAAAGGGTTTGATGCATTTTTCAAGGACTTCTTCCATGCGAGCCTTCTTCTTGGGCTCTGCTTTGGTCCAACTACCACCTTGAAAGACTTCTAGAAATAGCTGGTAGTCTCTCTCAGGTGTGAATTGATTGCCACGATTAGGTTTGAAAACACCTTTTTCCCAGAGCCATTTTAGAAGTCGCTCGTCAAAGTCACTTTTATTGACTTTGATTTTTTCCTTTTTCTGGGCTTTTCTGGTTAGATTTTCAACCTTTCTGAGTAATTTTTCTTCCTCTTCTAGTTGCTGGTCAAGAGACAATCGATGAAAATGACGAACACAGTCGCTACCAATCGGAAAGAGGCGTTGGCCTGTGACACCATTAAAGAGTTCGTAGGCATATTTGATAGCATTCCCACAAACACAATTGCTACGGCCGATACCATTAAAAATCAAGGAAACTTCATTCCATTCCTTGGTAGCTTGTTCCCAAGTATCAGCTTTTGAAGCCTGTAAAACCGCATCATGCAAGGCTTTTCTAACTGGAAGTGTCATGAGGTCTCCTTTCTAAATTATACTTTTACAACTTGAACCTCATCTTTACCGAGTAAAATCAAGTATTTTTCAATATTTTCAATCGAATAGGCTCGAGATAAAGCCTCTCCGTATAGGGCTAATTGACTACGATAGCGGTCTATTAGTTGACTTGGTTCATCATAGCGATCTGTCTTGTAGTCGAACAGAACAATTTTGTCTTCGTAAAGTAGATAGCCATCAAGGATACCACGGACAACAAAGTCTTCCTGACTCTTTTGGTCTCTTTTGAGCATGGAGAAGGGGTGCTCGCGGTAGAGATGGTCGGTATTGGCAAAAATTTCCTGACCAAGTGCTGTGTCAAAGAATGCAAGAATTTTAGAAAGATTGATCTTGTCTCTGACAGCTGGTCTGGTTTGAACTTGTTTGAGAGTTTCTGTCAGGTTAACAAGGGTTGGTTGCTGACTGAGGTCAATTCTCTGCATGAGTTCGTGGGTGGCACTACCAATCTCAGCTTCTGTTACCTTTTCTTTGGTTGAAAAATCTGGCAAATCAAAGCTAATTTTCTTGTCTACTGACTGGCCTTGACTAGCAATCTCGACACCTTCCATATCCATAACAGGTTCGTAGAATTTCTTGATTTGACTTGGCGTTTGAACACTTGGTAGTTCAATGGCTGCGCGATGAAGAGTATTATAGACTTCCACCTCTTTCAGCATTTCAAGAGCTTCTTTAATGGTTTCTGACTGACGATTGTCTGCTTGGGAGCTATCTTGGAGAGGACTCTTGTTTTCCAATTCTCCTATATCTTCTCTAGTCAACTGATCTTCACCAACAAAACGATAACTAAAGTTGAGATGATCCTTTGCAAATACTTTGGTAATAGCCCAAATCCAATCTTGGGAATTTCGTGCTTGTAGTCTAGTATTGCTATTTAGTTTTCCATTTTTAGATGCTGGGTATTCCTTAGCTTCCAGCTTTTCACGAGAACCCTTACCGACAAGGTAGAGCTTTTTCTCAGCCCGCGTCATGGCCACATACAGCAGACGCATCTGCTCAGAATAGCTTGCCAGCTGCAATTCCTCTTCATTCTGCCTATAAGTTAGGCTAGGAATAGAGAGTTTGATGGTTTTAGGGTAGTGGGCTTCTACTGCTCCTGTCTCCATCTTGGCGATATACTTAAGTCCTAGTCCATTTTTACGGCTGAGAATGACTTCTGACATGCTATCTTGCTTATTAAAATCCTGATCCATATTGAGGATAAAGACGTAAGGAAACTCCAATCCTTTACTTTTGTGAATGGTCATGAGTTCTACAGAATCCTTAGGAGGTGCGACAGCCACGCTTGCAAGATCGTGCTGGGCTTCTAAAACTTGGTCAATCATACGGATAAAACGAGACAAGCCCTTGAAATTGCTCTTTTCAAACTGGTCAGCTCGCAGTGCTAGGGCATAGAGATTAGCCTGTCTAGCAGGGCCATTTGGCAAAGCTCCAACATAGTCATAGTAAAAACGGTCATTATAAATCTTCCAAATCAAGTCATAGAGAGAGTGCGTTTTGGCATACAAGCGCCAAGAATCCAAGGTATCCATGAATTGATTTAGTTTCTCAGCTAGAGCTGAGTGAATCAATCCTTTTTGGCTACTTGCCAGTTTTTGAGCATTGACCAGTTTTTCATAGAGATTTTCTTGAACCTTATCTTCTATTTTCTGAAGAGACAAACGTGCTAACTCGTCCTCGTCAAATCCAAACATTGGAGACTTCATAAGAGCAACCAAGGCATAGTCTTGCAGGGGATTGTGAATGACACGAAGGGTGTCCAGCATGACTTGTACTTCTAAGGATTGGAGATAATTGTTTTGCTCGCCGTCGTTTTTAACAGGAATCCCGTATTCAGACAGAGCAAGAAGAATCTGGTCATTTCGACTGCGGCTGGAAGTCAAAAGGGCGATTTCCTTAAAAGAAACACCTTTTTCTTGATGAAGTTTAAGGATTTCCTTGATGACCAGGCGCATTTCTCCAGTTAGTTTCGTTTCTGCCTGACTCTCTTCTTCCTCACTTGTGTCGTCCTTGTCGTAGAGGAGAAATTCTGCCTTGTTGTCTGGATTAGGAGTTAGTTTGCTATTGGCAAAAACAAGCTGGTGCATACTATCATAGTTGATTTCGCCGACTTCTTGGTCCATAAGGCGTGCAAAAACATCATTGGTTGCTGACAGCACTTCTGAACTACTACGGAAATTTTCCTTGAGGAGAATTAATTTGCCCTCTTTAGGATTCTGCGCATAGAGTTGGAATTTTTCATTAAAAATCTGGGGATCTGCCTGACGGAAACGGTAGATAGACTGCTTGATATCCCCCACCATAAAGCGATTGTGACCATTAGACAGCAATTCCAACATCCGTTCTTGAATATGGTTGGTATCCTGATATTCATCAACCATGACTTCGTGGAAGCGCTCCTGATAAGCCTCACGAACTTGCGGGAAATTTTCTAAAATCTCAATAGTATAATGGCTGATATCAGCGAATTCAAAGGCATTTTCCTGACGTTTACGCTGACGATAAGCCTCAACAAAATCACTCATAAATGTTTGAAAAGTCTTAGCTAGTTCCCATGTGTCTCCATGATAACGTTCTTGATAGTCGAGAATGGTTACCTGGTCTGACAGTTGTCCTAGTTTAGCAAACTGGGCCTTTCTCTCTTCGTTGTAGGCATCAGCCAGTGGCTTCAAATCAGCCTTACGACTGGCATTAGTCAGGGCCCGACCGTTTTTCTCCTTAGAGATGGTGACAACACGCGCAAGCACTGCTTGATAAGCCTGACTATCGGATTCTTGATTTAAGGAGCCAATCTCATCCAGAATTAATTGAACACTTTCTAGATAAGCAGCCTTTGGAAACTCCTTGGCATCATTATCCAAATGATATCGGAAGAAACTTTCCAAGTCCCAAAGGGCTTGCTGGATTTGCTCGGTTAGTTTGTCTTTTTCACTAGTAAAATCAGCTTTTTCAAAGCCTTTGAGGAAAGAGTTCTTCAGCCATTTCTGAGGATTGCTGGTGGATTGGAGGAAGTCATAGATTTTATAGACCTGCTGGCGCAGACCACGTTCATCCTTGCCACGCCCTGCAAAATTTTTCAGCAAATGACTAAACTGCTCTTGCTGTTTACCTTGGTAATGCGCTTCAAAGACCTCATGGAAGACTTCATTTTTTAGGATGAGTTGCTCGCTTTGATTTTGTAAAATACGGAAATTAGGCGCAATATCAATCAGATAGCCATGTTTTCCAAGGAATTTTTGTGTGAAGGAATCCATGGTTCCGATTGCAGCGTTAGGTAGGTCTGCTAACTGGCGACCTAAGTGTTGTTTGAGGTTAACATCACTACTTTTTTGAATTTGTTGGCTGATTTTTTTCTCCAAACGTTCCTTAAGCTCTGTAGCAGCCTTGACGGTAAAGGTTGAGATAAAGAGTTGAGAAATTTCCACACCACGCGCTAATTGATCCAGAATACGCTCGGCCATGACAAAGGTCTTCCCTGAACCAGCCGATGCTGAGACTAGGATATTTTGACCAGAAGTGTAGATGGCTTCAATTTGCTCAGCAGTTTTCTTTTGTTCCTTGCTCGAGTGCGCTTCTGCTTCTTGCAATTTTTGAATTTCCTCATCAGTTAAAAAGGGAATGGGCTTCATCGATTCAACTCCTCTCTTATTTTTTCAAACCAAGCTTGCTTGAGTTTTTCTCCGACCAGACGCTTGCCATCAGAGATGTCTAACTTCTCTAGGAAACGGGCTTGACCCAAGTGATAATTTGCTTCAAATCCTGTGATGGCTTGGTGTTGCTGAACATATGGAGCAATACTTCTGCCATTTTCGGTATAGGGATTAATAGCGAACTGGCCTGCTAAAATCTTCTCAGCTGCCTTCTTGTAAAGATGGGCATTGTAGTCCAGTAGGAGCTGGAATTCCTCATCTGTCAGCTGGTTGGCTTTGCTTTTGTTGTAAAATTCGCCCAAATGACTGCTTTCTTTTTCTAAAAAGAGTCCTTGGTATTTCATTGACTTGCTGGCTTCTACTACTGCTCCTGCCAGACTTTTAACGGCCATCAGAGATTGGACAGGCTCAGCCATTTCCAAGTACATGGCACCGAAAAAGTTCTGCTCCCCTTCTCTTTTTAGTGCAGCAAGATAGGTTGGTAACTGGGAATTGAGCCCATTAAAGAAATGAGGAAACTGGAACTGAGTTAGACTGGACTTGTAGTCTACTACTCCTATCGCTCCATCAGCTTTCAATCGGTCAATGCGGTCAACCTTGCCTCGTACAAAGACACTGCGTCCATTGTCTAATTGAATAAAGGCCTGCTCTTTTCCACCAAAATTTGCCTCTTCTTTAATGGTTTCGATGGCTGGATTGTGTCGGAGAATGTGGCCAGTCGTCCGTGCAACATCAAGCAAAACTTCCTTTGTAAACTGGGCTTCCAAACTTTCTTGATAAATAGCCTCAAATTCGAGTTCTTGACTGGTTTCGTGGATCGCTTGTTCTAGACGGTTGTCAAAGGAATCTTCATCAGGTAACTGCAAGGCACGTTCAAAAATACGGTGCAAGAAATTCCCATGACTACGAGCATCAGGGCGAAGGCGCAATTCTTCCTGCAAACCTAAAACATAACGGAGGAAATAACTGTATTGGTTCCGGTAAAACTCCGTCAAACCAGAGGTAGACAGGTAAAACTCCTGATCAGCAGGATAGAGAGCTTGTAAGGTGTCCTTAGCCAACTGCTTACTGCTTGGACTGGTTGGGAGGGCAGGATTTTCCAAACCTTGCTGGTCTAGTTTTTTACCCATCACACGCGCCAAAACCTTGACAAAGGTCAAATCTTGCTCCCTATCACTCATTTCGCCCTGCTGGTGATAGGCAACCAGACTAGACAAAAGACTGTGATATGAGCCCATATCTTCTTTAGACAGCCCTTTGTGATTTATCCTCTTATCTTTCCGACTAAATCCAAAATGGATCAGCTCTTGAAGATAGGCAGATTCCTTGCTTTCACTTTCGTTAAAAAGGCTTGGAGCCGACAAGACCAACTGCTTACGAGCAGAATTGACCAAGGAAAGCATAGTGTAGCGATTTTTCTTGAGGTTCTCACTACTTGCAATCAGTAATTGCGCCCCCTCCTCAGTCGCTTGGTTTAGACTTTGTCTTTCTTCATCTGTCAATAGACTGGTGTTTTGCGCAATTTTTGGCAAATGATCCTGAGTCAGCCCAATGGCATAGACAAAGTCAGCTGTCAGAGGGGCAATCAAATCATAACTCTGCACCAGAACGGTGTCTACGGTTGCTGGAATGGTACGGTATTGAGATAGGCTCATTCCAGAATGAAGCAAGGCTAGGAAGTCCTCCAGACTAACTTGTGAACCAGAAAAAACAGTCGCAAATTGTTCTAGAACATGACAGAAAGCCTTCCAAACTTCGGCTTGTCTTTCCTGTTCTATAGCTTCCATAGTGGCTGTCAAATCTTGCAACTGCTTGGTTACCGCACCTTCTTTTAGAAAGCTATTCCACTTTTGCAAGAGATTTTCAGCCTTCTGTTTTCGGCTGGCAAATAGGGTTTCAAGAGGGGCTAAAATACGCCGACGAAGAGCATTTAAACGACCTAAATCAAATTTTCCATGGTGGGATTTGGTGAAGGTTTGTTGAAAGGCTGGCAAGCCATTGATACCAAGATAACGGATATATTGCTCAAATGCGTCAATATCCGCCTGACTAAGGTCGGTATACAGACCAGTTCTGAGAAGATTAATCAAATCTTCCTGACGGAAACGATAACGTTTTAAAGCTAAAATAGACTCGACAAACTGTGTCAAGGGATGATGGGCCATGGATTCGCTTCTACCAAGATAAAAAGGAATCTGATACTGGTCAAAAATAGTTTTAAGGGATAACTGATAAGAAGCCACATCTCCCAAGAGAATACGAAAATGCTTGTAGCTCAGGTTGGGATTGGCATGCAATTTCTGACGAATGCTACGGGCTACCAACTCCAGCTCTTCTTTTTGCGTCAAACAAGACCAGATTTGCAGGTTTTCTCGGTCCTTATCATCGACATCCAAGCTGAGTTCTGAAAAGTCATAAGAAGACTCCAGCAAACGAGAGGCCTTGTCAAAACTATCCATCTTCTCATGAGTTTGAGAATAATCCTGAGCAGGTGTTTGGTATTTAGAGGCTAGATGATGGAGAAACTCCACACTGGCTTGGTAGAGATTCCCCTCGCTAAAAGGGCTGGTATAAGCTTTCTTGCTCGCATAAGCTCCAATAACAATCTCAACACCTTTGTTATAAAGCAAGTCCACAATCCGCTCTTCCTCGGCAGAAAAACGGGTAAAGCCGTCAATAACCAAGGCAATTTGAGTAAAATCACTACTTACCTTGTCATTCTCAATAGCCTCAATCAAATGGGACAACTGACTGCCCTGAGACAACTGGCCTTGATTGAGATAGGCGGTTACTTTCTCAAAAATCAAGAGTAAATCTGCTCGTTTGTCTTCATCTGTCAAACTTTCCAAGTCAAAAAAACTCATCTGAGCAGTCGTCATCTCGTGATAAAGCTCAATCAACTGCTGGATAAACTGAGGATCTTGCTTAATTGCACCATAAACACGTAAGTCCTTGGGATCAAGTTCGGCAAGGCATTTGTAAAAGGTCATCCCAAGACCGATATCATCAAGACTGGTCTTGGCAGGCAAGTCATTCAAGACCAGGTAACGAGCCATTTGAGCAAAGCGCGTGACGGTAATCGCAAAAGAAGCCTGCTGGGACAAGCATTCCAGCACGGCGCGTTCCTTTTCAAAAGAAAGAGAGTTGGGAGCGATGTAGAAGACCCGCTTGCCAGCAGCAACTAGCTCTTCCGCCTCTCTGGTTAGAATTTTAGTCAAAGAAGTTCGAATATCAGTATAAAGTAGTTTCATCTCAGCCTCGTTTGGTTTATCAAAGTGTCTTACTCTATTATAGCAAAGTTCGCTTCACAGACAAAATCCAAAATTCTAGTTGACAATCATTTAATTAGCAAATCAATCATGTTTCATCATCCACTTTCATATGCTGAAAGATATAGAGGAAAAAGTCTTTGGAAACTTCAAAATGTCCATAACGAAGTCGAGAAGTATAGTCTTTCCATTCAGGATGTTGTCTGGCTATTTCTATGGAGCAATCTTTGACCGGTTGATAATACTCAACATTTCGTCTAAAGGGAAAGAATCCTTCAAACTGCTCTACTTGATAGGCTTTGACATCAATAATTTTACCTACAGCCACAAAAGCCTGTAACTTGTCTTGACCGTTCATATCGTATTTTGGACTATAGTATAAAAGGTAGTCGCCTTTTTTCATACGATTTAAGGGGCCACCCTTTCCATGACAGACCTGGCAAAAATTCCCTTCAACTCCTCTTAAAACATGGTTCTTCGAAACAACTCCGACCCAATATCTAGGCATTTTTATCCTCCAACTCTACTAACATGCGATTAAAACCTTCTCTATCGTTAGAAAGTTTTTCAAAAAATTCTTCATCAATCCCCTCTACTAAGGGTAAAGCATGATTGACCTTCTCTGCGCCAGACTTCGTCACTGAGACCAGTTTTGCCCGACTATCCTTTGGATGTTGATCACGTTTAATGTAGTCTTTCTTCTCTAATAGTCTAACAATCTGGGAAACCGTCATAACATCCATACCGGTGAACCGAGCAATATCAACTTGCGTTACATATTCCTCTCTATTGCTCAGGAACAAGAGCGAGGTTAAAACGATAAATTGGAGCAAAGTGAGGCCAAG
Source organism: Streptococcus mitis 17/34 (assembly GCA_000430305.1). GTDB lineage: Bacteria > Bacillota > Bacilli > Lactobacillales > Streptococcaceae > Streptococcus > Streptococcus mitis_AW. The sequence continues at coordinate 62,770 of ASZZ01000009.1, read as the reverse complement.
CGATTTCAAAACTCTTTTTAAGTTGTTTTCCCACTTGTTGTAGACTTTGATGAAAAGAAGGCCTGTAGATTCTGTTTCATCATTTTTGTAAATTGAATTAAAGTGATACTTTGACATTTTTTCTCCTTAAATAGTAAGTATACATATTATATAAGGATTTATTTTGTTTTTCAAGAAAAGGAAAGTCGAATGTTACAATTCTGTCAGACATTTTATAGTCTATATGCTATAATAATACCAAAAGATAAAGAAGGAAGTCTTATGATTAAACTACTAGCCTTGGATATGGACGGAACCCTCCTCAATGAAGCCAAGGAAATCCCACAAGCCCACATTACTGCTATTCACCAAGCTATCGAAAAAGGTGTCAAACTGGTTCTCTGTACGGGTCGCCCGCTTTTTGGCGTCCTCCCCTACTATCAAAAACTGGGACTTGACCTCCAGAATGAGTATGTCATTGTTAACAACGGTTGTTCAACTCACCAGACCAGTGACTGGGGGCTAGTTGATTGGCAGGAACTCAGTCCAGCTGACATCGAATACCTCTATGACCTAGCTGAAAAAAGTGATGTGCAGTTGACTCTTTTTGATGAGAAACATTATTTTGTCCTCGGTGGTAAGCCGAATCAAGTCATTGAAAATGATGCCGAGTTAGTCTTTTCAGACCTAACTGAAATTTCACTAGAGGAAGCTACCAGTGGCAAGTATCGTATGTTCCAAGGTATGTTTTTAGGTACAGAGGAGCAAACAGATGATTTTGAAGAGCGTTTTGCTGAGGAGCTTTGCCAACGATTCAGTGGAGTTCGTTCACAGCCTGTCATTTATGAAGCCATGCCACTTGGAACGACCAAGGCTACCGCTCTTTCTCGACTAGCTGAAATTTTGAAGATTGAGCCGTCAGAAATTATGGCTATGGGCGATGCTAATAACGATATCGAAATGCTCCAGTTTGCAGGACTTGGGATTGCAATGGGAAATGCCAGCGATTATGTCAAATCCCTAGCTGATGATGTTACAGCCAGCAACGAAGAAGACGGCGTTGCGCGTGCCATTGAGAAATATATTCTATAAATAAGAAGCCCAGTTCATGTCAACTGGGTTTTGATATTTAAGAATTCCTAAAACTTTAGAAACTCTTTAGAAATGCTTGAACTTTCTTTGATTTCTATGCTTTATACTAAAGTTATCAAAATAAATCAAAAGGAGAGAATCATGAAAACAGTACTTGATATTCATGGATTGTCCAAAAACTTCGACAAACAAGCTATTCTTCAGGATCTTCATCTAACGATAAGAGAGGGAGATATTTATGGACTTATCGGGAAGAATGGAGCTGGGAAGACCACCTTAATCAAAATCATTACGCAACTACTGTTTGCGGATAAAGGAACTGTTTCCCTCTTTTCTAGTAAATCGGAAAATGAGTGGACCAAGGCTCTATCTCGAGTAAGCTCTGTTATTGAATCGCCTGTAGCTCATAATCACTTAACAGCCTACCAAAATCTGAAATATTACTGTATGATTCGTCATATTCCAAATGCTGATCAAGTCATTCGAGAAACACTGGACTATGTAGGTTTGTCTAATACAGGTAAAAAAGTCTTTCGAGATTTCTCTCTGGGAATGAAGCAAAGACTTGGCATCGCCATTGCCCTTCTCTCCAAACCAGACTTCCTAATCTTGGATGAACCTATCAATGGACTTGACCCAATTGGTATCAAAGAATTTCGTCTGATGATTCAACGGCTCAATCAAGAAAAAGGGATCACCATTCTCATCTCTAGCCATATCTTGTCAGAACTCTATCTCCTAGCAAATCGCTTTGGTATTTTAGATCAAGGCAAGATAATCCGTGAAATCAGCAAAGCTGAATTTGAAACACTGAGTGAGGATTATATTGTTCTTAAGACAGCTGACCGAGAGAAAGCTTGTCAAGTATTGAAAGAACAAATCCAGCTCCAGTTCAAGGCTGTCAATCCAGAAAATGAAATCCACATCTTTGGTCAGGAACAAGATGTTAAACAGATTCTTAAGGACTTAACCTTGGCAGATGTCGCTATTGACGAGATTTACTACGCCCGTCAAAACCTAGAAGAATACTTCACTCAATTGGTCGAATAGGAGGAAAATCATGATACATACCATTCAAGCAGACTTTTACCGTCTTTTCCGTTCCAAAGGTTTTTGGATTACAGAGGTCATTCTCTTTTCTCTCATGCTAATGGGCGCAAGTATTGGAGCTACTGGCCATCTGATGGCAATCCAGACAGAAGAGCCAGAAATTCCAACCCATGGTTGGGACGGTGTACAAGCCCTGATTAACGCATCTAGTCAAGGTTCAAACCTCGTTTTTCTCTGTATTATTCTAACTTGTCTAGTTCTCGGTGTTGATTTAATCGGAAAGCTCTATAAAAATAGTTTGACAGTAGGGGTTTCTCGTACCGAGTTTTTCCTTGCCAAAGCCTTTGTAGTGGCTTGTATTGCACTTTTGCAACTTATCATCAGCCTTGTGATTGCCTTTATTCCAGCAACTATCTTAAATGGATTTGGAACTATGCCTGATGGCTTTATTGGCAATCTACTGATAACCATTTCCCTTCAATTGTTTTGCCTCCTTGCTTGGCTTTCCATTGTTTCCTTTATTCTCTATGTTAGCCATTCTTATCTTGCAGTATTTATTGGTTATTTTGTCAGCTCGATCTTACTTTCTATGCCAATGCTCATTTTTCCAAGTATCAAAATTTTGCCATATTTATCATTGCAATTTGCTTATGCTATGACTGCTAATAGTGAATCCATTTTCTACACAATTATAGTTACTTTAGTTGTTATTGTAATCTTTAATATAGGTGGACTGGCAGTTTTCAAAAAGAAAAGTCTATAAAAAAATGACCTCCTCTAGCTACAGAGGAGGGTTCTTTTCGTTAAAAATAAATGAAAACCGATAACCACTGCCCATCTGTGCTCAGTTTCATCTCTGTACCGAGAAGATGACATAATTCCTCAGTGATATAAAGGCCTAAACCAGAGGATTCTTCCGTGTCTGATAGATTTTCAGAATAAAAACGATTGCTGAGATTTTCTATTTTTTTGATGGGCTGTTTAACAAGGTTTGCAATCTCTAAGACAGGCTGTTCCTTTTCCTTTCGCAAAGATAGCCGCGCTTCTTCCTTACCATGCTTGAGGACATTTCCAAGTAAATTTTGTAAAATACGATCCAGCAAGTCTTCATCAGTCCTCGTTTTTAAACCAGATTCAACCTTAAAATCAAGCGTGATATTTGCCGCCTGAAAAACATCATAATAAGCCAGAGTCTTTTTGGTGATAAAAGCTGAAATATCTACTTCTTCCAGTTTCGGTTTGACAGCTCCTTCCATCAAACGACGGTATTCTAGGAGAGCCTCTAAACGTTTGGAAACTAAATCAAGATGCTGGGCGATTTTTTGTAAGGTTTCTGCTTTGTCTTCAGGGGACTTCATCAATTGTTGGGTGTAACCTGACGCGATAGTCAAAGGTGTCCGAATATCATGGGCGATATTGCTGATGGCCATATCCAGAGTCTGCTTTTCCCTTTTCATCACCAACCGAGATTGTTCCACCTCCTGAAATAGATTCTCAATCTGCTGGTAGAGATGTAAAAAATGTTTGGAAAAAATGCTGACTCCGACTCTTTTCATACTACCCGTGAGAATCTTGTCTTCAATCTGTTGACTCAAGTTTTTAAGTGCTAGATGATAGCGAATCAATGAAATCGATAAAATAATTAGGAGTACTAGTAGGACAAAAATTATCATGTAGGTCATTGCTTGTCTCCTTTTAATCTTACCCCAACGCCCCAGATAGTTTCAATATATTCTTGATTTGGGTCAAGCTGGTTTAATTTTTTACGAAGATTACTCAAATGCGTATTGAGGGTATTATCTCCAGGTAGGTAGCTATCCTCCCAGACCAACTCATAAAGTTCTTCCTTGGTGAAAATTTTCTTAGGATGTTTTAGGAGAATTTGGAGAATCAAGCATTCTTTCTTAGCAAGGCGAATCGTTTCCTGACTATTTTTGATTTCAAAACTTTCCGCATCGAACTGGATATTTTTCAAGTTTTGTGGCAGATTTTCAGTTTTTCCTATTTCTATGGGCTGTTTTTCTGCGCTTTGACGTAATTGAACAGTAACTCTGGCAAAGACTTCGTCCAAATCAAAAGGCTTGACTATGTAATCATTGGCACCGTCCAAGAGGTATTGACTGATTAACTTCTTATCACTCAAAGCTGTTAGCATAATGACTGGAGTTTGACTTTGTTCCCTAATAGCTTTTAAAACCTGATCCCCATTTTTCCCAGGAAGCATGATATCTAGCAAAACGAGGTCAATCCCACCTTGGTCAAAACGCATGATTCCTTCAGTTCCTGAAAAAGCTTGAATCACCTCATGCTTCTCAGTAAGAAGTGTTCGTAATATCTCTTGAATGTCACTATTGTCTTCAATAACCAATATCCTAGCCATAAACACCAACCTTTCTGCAACTATTATAGCATGTTTTATTGATAAAGCTTAAACAGAAAAGCTCTCTTTCATTAAAATCGTGCAACTTTTTTCAGATACTTTTAAAAGATTGATTTCATTACCTCTTTCCTTTATACTGGATAAAAAGGAGAATAGTATGTCAGAAACAAATCACGAAATTGATTCAAATTTTGCAGGTCGTTTAAATATCCTGCGTGCTGGTGTTCTTGGTGCTAATGATGGAATTATTTCCATTGCTGGTGTGGTTATCGGGGTTGCCAGTGCTACGAGCAATATCTGGATTATCTTTTTATCAGGATTTGCAGCTATCTTAGCTGGTGCCTTTTCAATGGCTGGTGGAGAATATGTATCCGTTTCAACTCAAAAAGATACCGAGGAAGCGGCCGTTGCGCGTGAGCAAGTCTTGCTAGACCAAGATATAGAGTTAGCCAAAAAGTCCCTCTATGCTGCCTATATCCAAAATGGCGAGTGTGAAACATCAGCCCAACTTCTCACCAACAAAGCCTTTTTAAATAATCCACTCAAGGCTTTGGTAGAGGAAAAATATGGGATTGAGTATGAAGAGTTTACCAATCCTTGGCATGCTGCCATCTCTAGCTTTATTTCCTTTTTCCTTGGTAGCTTACCACCAATGCTGTCAGTGACCATTTTCCCAAGTGAATACCGCATCCCTGCTACCGTCCTTATCGTCGGTGTGGCCCTTCTTCTCACTGGTTACACTAGTGCCAAACTTGGAAAAGCCCCAACCAAAACAGCTATGATTCGGAACCTCGCTATTGGCATCTTGACCATGGGCGTTACCTTCTTACTCGGACAACTCTTCAGCATTTAGAACACAAAAAATACCTCGATTCTGAAGTCGAGGTATCTTTTTTTACATTTGCACAATCTTGCGATAGCTTCTTGATGTAATCATGAAAATCAGCACATAGGCGATGAGGAAGATAGCGCAGATAGACAAGGTCACAATCAACATCATATTCGTATCTATTACACCAATCACTTTTAAAATCAGACTAAGCATATGGTAGGCAAAGGCTAGATGTATAAAGGCAAAAAGCAAAGGAAGGAAGAAAACAGTTAAAACCTGTTTGTTGATGGTTTGCTTGATTTGCTTTTGATCTAAACCGACTTTCTGCAAGATAATAAAGCGCTCACGGTCTTCATAGCCTTCAGAAATTTGCTTGTAGTAGATGACCAGAACGGTTCCGACCATAAAGATAATGGATAGGAAAATACCGATAAAGAAGACACCACCAAAGAGGGCACTCATTTGAGCACTAGCATCTGCTAGATTGCTACCATACACATAGCTACCTTCCGTGTTTAATTGAGCATTAAACTTTTGTAAGTATTTTTCATATTCTTCAGCGACTTTGAGTTGTTCTTCTTCACTGATATTTACATTTATACCACCGTAAAGCTGATTATAGATAGCCGAATCTGGGAATTGATCTAAAAATGCTTGTAAATCAGGTACAACAAGGTAATTGTAATCAGTAGTAAAAATATTAAACTGATTTGGGACATGGTTCACAATAAAATCTGTATTAAATTCTTCTTTTACAGAAAATTGATGGTTATTTAGAGTTAGAGCTTTCTGTCCTTTCAGTCCATCATTCTTAGCGAAGAGGCCGACCTCATTTCCTGATAGAGACAGTTTTTGACCAGTCATATTTTCATAATCTTTTTGGTCAAATACCATGAAAACTGTTGTGGGTTGGACACGATTTTGTCCTTTTTCAAAAAGGGTTAACTTGGTTCCTTCTTGGTTCGCAACACCAAAGTAAGTGTAACGAAGCACTTCTTTCTCTTTAATCTTATAACCTTTGTCACTTGCAAACTGGCTCAAGAGTTTGTCCAAGTCTTCTTTTTCAACATTTTGCCCTGTAACCCCAAAATCATGAGGATTTAGAACTTTTTTAAAGCTTTCTGAAGCATTAAAAATACTAGTCGCTGCTGACATGGTTACCAAAACCATTGTTGACAAGATAGCGATAGTTGCTAGTCCAACCGCATTTTTCTTCATACGGAAAATCAAGTTAGACACTGAGATGAGGTTATTAGGTTGGTAATAGTATTTCTTGTTTTTCTTTAAGATTTGAAGGAAGACGGTAATCCCTGCATTGAACAAAAGATAAGTACCACAGATAACCAGTAAAACAGCTAGGAAGAAAGTTGTTAGGGCTGTAAGAGGATCTTTTACCGTAAGGGCAAGATAATAGCCAATCCCTAAACTAATCGAACCAAGAATCGTTTGGAGAGGAAGAAAGCGACCTTTTTTCTCACCACTAGCTTTCTCACGTGAGAGCTGGAGGGCATTCATACGGGCTATTCGAAGGGCATTCAGGAACATGAGGCCTAGGAAAATCAAGCCAAAAACAACAAGTACTGTAATGACAACTTTCATCTGGAAGGTAGCGACCAGTTCAACCTTCAATTTCATCAGTTTGAGTAGGAAAGCGAAAATCAACTTGTCAAACAAGGCTCCAACACCGATACCTGCTCCAACAGTTAAAATTCCAAATAGCACCAACTCTTTAAAGGACATACTGATCAGATGACGCTTCTCCAAGCCCAACATGCCATAAATCCCCAGTTCCTTGGAACGGTTTTTCATAACAAAACTATTGGCATAAAGGACGATAATGGCTGACGCTAGGGTGACGACAAACATACCAAATCCAAGAGTAGCTTGAATCGTTTCACCTCCACGGATTTCCGCAATCTTGGGATTGAAGGTTAGAGAGTAAAAGAGATAGGTGACGGTGACTGCTAAGAGAACAGCCAGCGCAAAAGGATAGTAGAGTTTGCGGTTTTTAATCAAGTTCGATACCGCTAACTTATTGGTTAATCGAAACATACTAATTCACCTCGCTTGCCATGACAGTCAAGGTATCAGAGATTTCTTGGAACATCTGACGCTCTGTCTTCTCTCCGCGGTAGATTTGATTGTAAAGAATGCCGTCCTTGATAAAGAGTACACGCTTAGCCCTGCTGGCCGCTGCAGTTGAGTGGGTTACCATGAGAATAGTTTGACCACGCTCATTGATTTCATCAAAAACATCAAGTAAGGCTGCAGATGACTTGGAATCAAGAGCTCCTGTTGGCTCGTCCGCAAGGAGAATTTCAGGTTCTGTGATGATGGCGCGGGCTACTGCTACACGCTGTTTCTGCCCACCTGAAATCTCGTAAGGGTACTTCTCTTGCAATTGGTTGATACCTAGATTCTCAGCTGTCACCACCAATTTCTTCATCATTTCCGTAATAGGTCTTCTTGACAAGACAAGCGGAAGCAAGATATTGTCCTTAACAGACAGAGTATCTAGCAAGTTAAAGTCTTGGAAGACAAATCCTAGCTTTTCACGACGGAAGCTAGAAGCCTGTGAATTTTTAATGGTTGCTGTGTCAGTTCCATTCAAGTAAACCTGACCACGACTTGGTTTATCCAACATAGCTAGAATATTGAGAAGAGTTGATTTACCAGAACCAGACTCACCCATGATGGCAACGTAGTCACCCTTTTCTACGGTAAAGTGAATATCCTTAAGGGCTTCTACTTGGTTGCCCTGAAAACGAGTTTTATAAATTTTTTGAACGTGCTTTACATCTAAAAGTGTCATGAGAATCCCCTTTCTTAATATCCCATCAAATGAAATGTAGCTTGCATCATAGCGCATCCCAACTGAACGCGCTCGATATCTTTGCGGCTTGGTTTTCTAGTTTTCTTATGTAAGATTTGTTTCATGATGTTACTCCTTTGTTCTTTATGAGTCTAGTTTACATCAAAAAAAGACCGCTTGCCATAACCTAACCTTACAAAAGAGACTTTAATCTTACATTTTTGTAAGATTGGGGGGAATGTAGTCATTTCATTAAAAATATTTTACCATAAAAAGAGAGTAAGAAGAAAACCCTTGCGGATACAAGGGTTCAAGAAATGTTAAAATAGATTAGTCGAATTCATAGACTAACAGTAAAATAACTGTTTCTACCTCACCAAAACCATCCTTCATTATCGTCAATGGCTTGGGCTTCTTTGCGTTTGCGTGGGCCTGTTCCGTACATTTCTGCTTCGATTTCTTCCTTGGTTGGCATGACAGAAGCTAGGATGATATAGATAATCACACCGAGTCCAAAGTTTGCGACTGTAAAAATGGCAAACAAGAAACGAACAAGAGTGACATCAAAGTTCCACTTGTCTGAAAGACCTGCCAGAACTCCTGAAATCATGCGATTTCGTCTCATTTTATAAAATTTACTATTCATGTTATTTCCTCTTTCTGCTAGGTTAGTCATAGTATATCACGGGTAGGCTCGGCTTTCATCAGTCCTCAGGCTGATTTACTAGTAGCAACTTTCCTCGACAAAGTCCACAGCGATAGCGTTTGGTATCAATTCTGCGCTTACGCTGATAAGTTTGCTGGCAGGATTGGCAACGATAGAGCTTGATGGCCTTGGAGTTGCTATTAGGCAAGGATGGTACAAAGCGTAATCCATCCACTGCTTTCAACAGTTTCTTAAAATCCCGATCCTTGTGTTGATAGCCCTTCCCTTGAAAATAGAGGTGATAATGACAGAGTTCATGGCGGACAATTTTCCTAAAAACATCCAAACCCAGTTCTTGATAAACCTTAGGGTTAAAATCTAAATGCCCATCTTTTGGGAAAAATCGCCCACCTGTCGAACGTAGACGAGAATTCCACTGGGCTTGATGGATAAAAGGTCTTCCGAAGTCTTCTAGCGAAACCTGCTTGACGTAATCAGTCAGTTTCATCTGGAGCCAGGAGCGACAGATTGACTTTTTCCCGTTCAGTATCGATTTTCTTAACCCAAACGGTTACCAAATCTCCGACGGACACCACTTGACTAGGATGTTTGATAAATTTGCGACTCATATGAGAAATATGGATCAAACCATCCTCGTGAATCCCGATATCAACGAAGGCACCGAAGTCAACGACATTACGCACCACACCTTCTAGCTTCTGACCAACCACTAAGTCTTTGATATCTAGGACATCTTGGCGAAGCACAGGTGCGTCAAAGGAATCACGGAGATCTCGACCTGGTTTGAGAAGGTCTGCAATGATATCCTTAAGAGTTTCGGGACCAAGGTCTAGCTCTTGCGCCATATCCTTGATTGAAAGGGACTTGAGTTTGCTTTGGGCCTCTTCATTCAAGTCTTTGATATCCAAGCGTTTGAAAAGTTCCTTGACAGCAGCGTAATTTTCTGGGTGAACCCCTGTATTGTCAAGGATATTGCTACTTTCAGGGATACGGAGGAAACCAGCGGCCTGTTCAAAAGCCTTGGCTCCCAGACGAGGAACCTTCTTGATTTGAGCGCGTGAAGTGATTTTTCCTTCTTCCTCACGGTATTTGACAATATTTTCAGAAATGGTTTTATTGAGTCCAGCAACATGGGAAAGGAGGGCTGGGCTGGCCGTATTGATATTGACACCGACTTGGTTCACCACGGTATCTACGACAAAATCCAAACTTTCAGATAATTTCTTCTGGCTGACATCGTGTTGGTATTGACCGATACCAATTGACTTAGGATCGATTTTGACCAATTCAGCAAGGGGATCTTGCAAACGACGGGCGATAGAAATAGCAGAGCGTTTTTCAACAGTCAAGTCTGGAAACTCCTGACGAGCAAGTTCGCTGGCAGAGTAGACCGAGGCACCACTTTCATTGACGATAACATAGCTGACTTCTGGGAAATCTTTCAGAACTTCCGCCACAAAGGCTTCACTTTCACGACTGGCAGTTCCATTTCCGATAGCAATAATCTCTACACCGTGTTGACCAATCAAATCTGCCAAATCTTTCTTGGCTTCTTCGATTTGACGGGCTGATGCGGGTTTAACAGGATAAATGACTTGAGTCGTTAGCATTTTTCCTGTTGCATCAACGACAGCTAGCTTGGCACCTGTACGAAAGGCAGGATCAAATCCCAGAACCACGCGCCCTTTCAGCGGAGCAACCAAGAGGAGATTGCGTAGGTTGTCCGAAAAGAGTTGAATAGCTCCCTCTTCTGCCTTTTCAGTTAATTCTGTCCGAATACGGCGCTCGATAGCAGGCAAGACTTTTTTCTTAACAGATTGCTGAACGACTTCATCAATATAGGCATTTTTTACCTTGAAACGAGCAGCAAAGAAAGCTAGAATACGGTCCGTCGCATGTTCAAAACCGACCTTCAAGACACCTAGCTTCTCCCCACGATTGAGGGCCAAGGTACGATAACCCTGCATATTTCCAACCGTCTCTGAAAAATCATAATAGATCTGAAAAACCTGCTTTTCATCAAGACTTTCATCCTTGACTTGAGAAGTGAGTTTAGAGTGTCTCAGCACCTCCTGATAAGTCATGGCGCGCAGTGTCACATCTTCCGATAAGGCTTCGACTAAGATATCAACTGCACCAGCCAAAGCTTCCTTACCAGTCGCAAATCCTTCACAGACAAACTTTTCAGCTTCTTTCTCTAAGTCAGCTACATTCTGCAAAATCAAGCGAGCAAGTGGAAAGAGCCCTGCTTCACGGGCAATGGTTGCCTTGGTCCGACGCTTTTCCTTATAAGGAAGATAGAGTTCTTCAACGTCTGCTAATTTTTCGGCAGCTAAGATAGCTTCTTCCAATTCCTTGGTCAGCTTGCCTTGTTCTTGAATCTTAGCCAAGACAGCTTCTTTACGATCATTGAGGTTAGTCAGGCTTTTATCTAGATCAATAATAGCCTTAATCGCCACCTCATCCAGACTACCAGTCATGTCCTTTCGATAACGCGCGATAAAGGGAATAGTCGCCCCTTCAGCTGTCAAACTTAGAACGGTATCAATTTGCTTTAACGTCACTCCCAAATCCTGGGAGATTTTTTCATATTTCTTATCCATGAATCTATTATACCACAAGCTAATATTATTCAAATTATCTCTTACAATTTTAAAACATAAGTTGGGAAATAAATTTACTCCATTTCAATATTCTATGGTGCAAATAACGTATTATTTATATAGCATTGCCGCCTTTTTTAACCAAGCCATGATATCAAAAGTATTTAATGGATCAGACATAATATCCAGTTCTGGAAGATGTTCCTGTCCTGGAATAACGCACTGACTTTTTTAATTTTTATCGAAATAAAAAAACCGCAAGCCTGAGCCTGCGGTGGGTGTAATCTATTTTGAAATTTTAAATAGAAAAGGAGCATTTAAGCCCCTCTTTTGAAATAACGGACATTTGGCTGGTCGGTGTACCCAGCATCTCAGATACCTTTTTTCAAGGTGAGGCAGGAACCTTTCTGCCCTCAAATATCTTTCGTTAATGTTATTCTAGCACCATCTACTTTTTTTGTCAAACTTTCTCAATCTACCAGACTTAATCAGGCTTTATCAAGCTCTATTATTCGTTAGATACTCAATTTTAACTTTTCCCTTTTCCTCAAAATAATAGTATAATAGAGGTAGAATTTAGAATCGAGGTACACCTATGGCTGTAAAATTTACAAAACGAGACGACTTGGACAAGATGTTTGAAGAGTTTGCTAAACTCCCAGATTTGAAACAAGTTACTTTCCCTGATGACAAAGAGAAAAAAGCCAAAGCAGAAAAGAAAAACTAGATGACTGCTTTCCAACAACTCCCATCTAGTGTACTTCAGACTGGAGCTATTTTTCTCTCCATTATCATTGAAGCTCTCCCCTTCGTGCTGATAGGAAGTATTGTCTCAGGGCTGATTGAGGTTTATATCACACCTGACAAGGTTTATCATTTTCTCCCTCGAAATCGTTGGGGGAGAATCTTTTTTGGGACTTTCGTAGGGATTCTTTTCCCTTCTTGTGAATGTGGAATCGTCCCTATTATCAATCGTTTTCTAGAAAAGAAGGTTCCCAGTTACACGGCTGTTCCTTTTCTTGTGACTGCACCGGTTATCAATCCCATTGTACTTTTTGCGACCTATTCTGCCTTTGGCAACTCCTTCCATGTCGCCCTGTTACGAGCTCTAGGATCCATTGTTGTGGCTGTTATACTTGGGATTTTTCTGGGATTTTTCTGGCAAGAACCATTCAAAAAGAAAATCGTCTGGCCTGTCATGAGCATGATTTTTCTCACTTGACTCCTGCAAAAAAAGTTTTTCAGGTCTTTGTGCAAGCCATTGATGAATTTTTTGATACGGGACGTTACTTGGTATTTGGCTGTCTCTTTGCCTCTGTTATACAGGTCTACGTTCCGACTCGGATTTTGACCTCGATCAGTGCAACCCCTCTTTTTGCCATCCTGCTCTTGATGCTTTTGGCCTTTCTTCTTTCGCTCTGTAGTGAGGCGGATGCCTTTATCGGTGCTTCTCTTCTCTCGAGTTTCGGCTTAGCACCAGTTCTGGCCTTTCTCGTTATCGGCCCAATGCTGGATATTAAAAATATTCTCATGATGAAAAATTACTTGAAAGCACGATTTATCAGTCACTTCATAACGATTGTTACTCTGGTCGTTTTAGTCTATTCTCTCTTGATTGGAGTCATCCTATGATTCGATTTTTAGTTTTGGCTGGCTATTTTGAACTGACCATTTATCTCCATTTGTCGGGCAAATTAAACCAGTACATCAACATGCACTATTCCTATCTGGCCTATATTTCCATGGTGCTTTCATTTACTTTGGCAATCGTTCAATTGTATATCTGGATGAAGCAAGTCAAAACCCATAGTCATCTGAACAACCGATTGGCGAAGGTGACGAGTATTGCTCTTATGGCCATTCCAATTGTCGTCGGCTTAACTTTCCCAACTGTTAGCTTGGATTCTCAGACCGTTTCTGCTAAAGGCTATCATTTCCCTTTATCAGAAGGCACGGATCAAGCCATTCAGACAAGTGAAGGGACGACAAGCCAGTATTTGAAACCAGATACCAGTTCTTATTTCTCAAAAACAGCCTATGAAAAGGAAATGCGAACGGCGGCGGATAAATACTTGTCCCAAGATAGCATTCAGATTACGAATGAAAACTATATGGAAGTCATGGAGGCTATCTATGACTATCCAGATGAATTTGAGAGCAAGACAGTCCAGTTCACAGGTTTTGTCTATAATGACCCCAGTCATGCTAATAGCCAATTTCTGTTCCGCTTCGGCATTATCCACTGTATCGCAGATTCAGGTGTTTATGGATTGCTGACTAAGGGAAATACCCGTCAGTATGAAAATAACACCTGGATTACAGCCAAAGGAAAACTGATCAATCACTACCATAAAGAACTCAAACAAAATCTCCCAACCTTAGAAATCGATAGCTTTACCAAAGTCGATAAACCAGAAAATCCATACGTATATCGCGTGTTTTAAAAGACAAAACGAACAAGTTCTCTTCTGAATGACAGAAAAAGAGCCTGTTCGTTTTTTGGTTAAATTTAAGTAAACTTTAATCTTATGTTGATTATAACAGATCAATCAATGATTCGGTATGAATAAGCGAGCCACTCATTAATCAGACTAGCGATTTCTTTAGGTGCTTCAGTATAAAGCTCATGGTCGAAGTTTTCCAAAAAAATAGTATCAAAACAGTCTGGCAATTCTTTTAGGGCTTCCTCTCTCCATGTAGCTTCATTAGGATAGCGAGGACTAATAAATAAAGTAGCCCCCACTTCTCTCTTAAAAGCTTGTATTTTCCGCCGTAGGCGGAGGATCGCTTCTATATTTTCATAATTTATAGCTAACTCATATCTATTATACTCCGCATTCCAGTGATAAGACTGTCTTACAGCTTCCTCCATATTTTCTGACCAATGCTTTGCTTCGGATTTTTCTTTAGAAATAAGAAGATTTAAGTCCGAAACGACTTGAGATTCAATATAGTTTTTAGTTTCCTCTAACTCTGTATCTAAAGGTAAAATCTTATCTAAATCTAGATAGCCACCATCCAAAAGAATCAGTTTCTTCACTTCTTCAGGTTCCGATGCAAGATAACGAGCCAAATCTCCTCCAAGAGAATGGCCTATCAGACAAATAGATTCTTCCTCTTCTATCGATTTTTTAAACCATGATTTCAATTCTGTTTCATCTCGAAGATGCTTTTCATACGGATTTAGAAAACAGACCTGCAAATCTAGCTCTTGAAGAAAATCCTTGCTATGATAAACATTGCTTCCCAGACCGCCAATAAAAAATATCTTCATTCTCTACTTAATACTATGCTTATTCATCTTTTGTTCAAAGATAGTCGTGATAATCTGACGCAATTCTTCACGTTCTTTTTCTGGAATCTCACCACTTGTTTGAGCTGCAGCGTAGAGTTCAGGGTGTTCAATTGAAATGCGTTTAATGGTACGTGTCGTAGCATGTTTTCTGACGAAAAATGGGATGCGCTTAATCAAGTCTTGTGGGATAAGTGAAAGAATCTTCTCAGCAGTTTCCTTGTCACTAATCTTAGATGTAGTCAGGCCCTTCTTAATCATTTCCTGTTCTTTTTCTGTAAAATCTTTTAATTCCATTCGATTAGTCCTCCTATTTTCTCTAAGTTAAATTATATACCAATCCAGATAAAACTACAAATGGACTGTTTGGAAATACGAGCAATACTGTAAAGAAGACTCTGATTTTTAATTATGAATCTTCCTCCTCAGTCACTTCCCATACTTCTGATTGATAGCCTTCCCCATCAATAT
The DNA here is from genome assembly GCA_000430305.1 of Streptococcus mitis 17/34. GTDB lineage: Bacteria > Bacillota > Bacilli > Lactobacillales > Streptococcaceae > Streptococcus > Streptococcus mitis_AW. The sequence continues at coordinate 47,592 of ASZZ01000009.1, read as the reverse complement.
CGTATCTTTGGATATAACCAATAAATGTTTCATTTTTTCGTGGTTTCTGGCTATTAACGAATAACTCATCAAAAATATAAATAAAAGATCCCCCAAAGTGAAAAATATTATCTGATTTTTAAAGTATATCGGAAAAAACTTGGAGAAGTTATCAAAAGAAAACCCCATAATATTCATATTAGTTTTCACCATTACGAATATTATGGAGTCAATAACTGATATTGATTTTAAATCCAATTATTTTATATAATTCCTAATCTTCCTGCCAAAATATATACGTAATATTTTCTAAATGAACGATATACTTAAACTCTAGAAAATTTGGTTCTTCATAATAATCAATAGAATCAAAGAAAAAATAATCATACTCAATTTTTTTAGAACGTTTGTATATGTACAAGCTATGAGGATGATTTTCGTTCCCCCAAAAATCTATCTCTATATGATGGATATCTTTCTCTTTATAATGTCTCTCGATAAATTGATTAACGGCCTCAACATATTCCATTATTTACCTCGTAATTATTAGGAAACTTAACTTAGCATTCTATACTAGCAAATGATTTAGACCACTTAATTAACTAAATTACTTTCTTTTCCAGATTCTATAGCTTCTTTTAATAATTCAAAATCAACAAACTCAGCTAATCGACAATAATCACAATCGTTTTTACCACAACCACCAGTAAAATCAGCTGTATTCATATGAGACCAGAAGTTTTGAATTTGTGATGTAACCAAGTCTAAATCCTCTTTCGTAACTTGTATAGTGTGAATTGAATAGCCATTTTCAGTACTATTATCATCAAGAAAAATATACTGAGTTTCAATTCGTTTATCAGTCGTATCTATTTCAGAAGAATTTTCTAATAAAAGATTATAGAAGACTGCTTGACGCCAATAATCATGTCCAACTTCTAGTTCCTCAACACCTCTTTGAGCAGAACCTGTCTTATAATCTACAACTCTAATAAGATCATTATCAAATTCAAGCTTATCGATAATCCCATTGATTAAGTAATTATCTCCTAATTTAACACGAAGTTCTTTCTCTAAGGAAACATGCTCCCCTTTTAAACTATTAGGAATATAATGTTCAAAAAGATTAGTCAACAAGTTATGTCCATATTCTTTTAATTCTTCTACAGACATTGTATCAATGATTTCCTCTTGATGAGAGTACAATGAACTGTCATAGAATTCAATTGCGTCCTCTAATTGTAAATCTTCTTTATAGATTTTTTCCATTGTTTCATGAATTGCAGTCCCAAATACGGGACCTGTGGGGGCATGATTGATTGTTATTTTTGTAGATTTTTCTTTTGCTCCTGCTGATAATCCTGCTGCTTGAGATAACTGTAAAATATCTTCAAAGTAGATGCTCTTTGGACAACGCAGGTAACGATTCAATTTGCTAACACTTAAACTCTTATAATTTCCCCGTGTTTGTTGATAGGTGGCAATATCTAAAGCTTCAGTATTATCGAATTTAGGTTCTGTGTTAGCTAATACTTGGAGACAGTAGTCGCATGGGTAATTATCTCTGTCCTTTTTCAATACTCCACAACCACAGTTGAAATCGCCTTGTTTAATTTTCATAATAGATTCTTTAATCTGATTAAGCACTATATCAACTTCTTTTTGAGTGATTCGTATATCTTCAGTTTCAGAAAAACCATCTTCATTAGTTGAATTCTCAACCAAAACATATTTAACAAGTATTTCTTTGTCAGAAATATCGATACCGGCATTTTTGAAGAGGATATAATAGAATACAGCCTGACGCCAATAATCACCACCAAGGGGCTCTTTTTTACTCGGAGCTACTAATTTATCTTTAGCCTTGTCAAAATTTCCTGTTTTATAGTCGACTAGACGCACTATATTGCCGTCCAATTCAATTTTATCGATTTTTCCGTTTAACTGAATATCAGCTACTTCCGATAGGTCTACAGTGGTATTCAAAATACTGCCAAGTTTAACACCTTGAATAGGCACTTCAACTGCTATTACACCATCTTTGAGGTATCCAGTTTTATTGTAAAGATTTTCAATAATCTTTTTCCCTCTAGCATAGTCATCTTTCTTTATTCTATCTGAAGTCAATTGATAAGATTTTTCTTCAAATACTGTCTCAAATAATTTTAAAGCTTCTTCTGGAGAAAGTACTGTTTTTGCAGTTAATTCTGAACTTTGTGAACCATCTACAGAAATATATATTTTTTCTAAGACTTCGTGAATAATGCTGCCAAATACCATAGCTTCGTTCGTCTCAGAAGGTAATTTTAATCCTTTATTGAAATAAAAACTCAAAGGACATTTTAGAAAAGCATTTAATGTACTAACGCTTAAACTCAATTCGTCAAAAATTTCATTGATAACATTGTTAGAAAATTTCGGTATTACTACTTTATCTACAGATTGAAAATCATCACAAGATTCTGTCACGTCTACCTCATCAATAAATTCCTCAAATTCATTAATAAAGTGGGTTTTAGTAGAATCATCAGAATAAGAGAGATGGAGTACCTTCTTTGCCCGGGTCATGGCAACATAAAACAAGCGACGGTTCTCCTCTTCTTTTAGTTGAGATTCATTTTCATCTTTTCCATTTAAACTTGGTGGATAAGCGAATCTACCTGAATTATTTTCACCTCCTGGCCAAGCTTCACTCTTTTTCTTTCCATCATTGCATTTCATTATAAATACATGTTCAAACTCCAGTCCTTTGGAACCATGAGCTGTCATTAATTGAACGCAGTTACTTGGAGAACCTGAGATATCTTCAATTGGTAGACTAATTCCCATTTCTTCTAAAGCTGATAATTGATTTAAAAATCCTTTTACAGTCAATTTAGGATGGATGTGGCATTCCATCAACATTAACTTGTAAAGTTCATTTAAAACAGAAACCAAATGATATTTTTCTTTTGACTTCATAATATACTCATCGATACTTAGAGATTTTAAAACATCGCTAAGGACATACATAGGCGATAGGTATTTTGATGATTTATTTACTTTTTTTCGAATGATTTCTAATTTTTGATCAATTTCTGCTATAGTGGGGATTGAAATTTTTTCATCTTTCTTTAGATTCCGTATCATTGCGATTTGTGATAGTTCTACCTCAAAGAAATCAAAATATACAATTTTTCGAAGTTCTCTAACATTTCTTGATGGTTGGCAAAGATATTTTAAAATAGCTACAATTTTTTTGAAAAAAGGTTCACTAAATAAATCTTTATTTTCTTTCATTTGAACGAAAATACCATTATCACGAAGAATCTTCGCAAACTCTTCTCCGTAAGAATTTCTTCCATAAATGACACCGATTTCATCAGGAGATACACCCGAATCAATCAACTCTTTAATCTCAGTAAGCACACCAAACATTTCAGCTTTTGCATTTGCGTAGGATTTCAAGATTGGCAATTGATAGTCATAATCTTTGTTAGCGCCTGCTGCAATAAGAAGTTTCTCTTCTCTTGGATTATGACTGATTAGTTGTCTTGAAGCATCAATGATAGCCTGGGAAGAACGGTAATTTTCTTCAAGAACTATTTTCGAAGGCTTATACTTCTTATCAAAATCTCGAATATTATTCGCACTTACTCCTTGGAAACGATAAATACTTTGATTATCATCCCCTACAACAAAAATATTTGGATTATCTTTTCCTTTTACTAGTAAATCTACAAGTTTATTCTGAAAAACTGAAGTATCCTGAAACTCATCAACAAATAAATATTTTATAGTATCAGATACACTTCTTTGAAAATCGTCATTTTCCTCCAACTTTTCAATTGTCCATAAAATCATATCATCAAAATCAAAATAATTATGTTCACTAATATCATCGCTATACTTTTCAACAATTTCAACTCCAGCAAGTAACTTTTCCATGTTTTCTTGTAATTCTTTTAATGCTTTATCTTTATAATCTCCAACTTTCTTGTCTTTAGACTTAGAATTTCTAGCATATTTGAATTTACTATACAAATCATCTCCAGGTATGGATAAATCAATCATTTTAAAGTATTCATCTATCTCTTTTTCAAAATCCTCTTTGTTCAGGTTTTCACGTTTCATTTTATAAAAAAGTTCTAATAGCTGGTCTTTAGCAGAATAACGTTTACCAGAGTTTTATAAAGAGGATTTCCTTCTATAACATATTCATCCATAATTTCTTTTAGGATTTCATATTTGGCTGCTGTTGATATAATTTTTGGTTGTCCACCGAAAATTTCAGAGTTTCTTAAGATTAATTCACTACAAAAAGCATGGATTGTTGATACTCTTACCTTACGTCCTTCTTCTCCAATCAATTTTTCTAATCTATCCAACATTTCTGATGCACCTGCCTCTGTATATGTTAAACAGACAATTTCTTCTGGACTTGTATGATAATTTGTTAAAATATTTGCGACACGACGTGACAGAATTTGAGTTTTACCTGTACCAGGACCAGCAATAACCATAACAGGTCCTTCCACCGTATCAACTGCTTTTTTCTGTTGTTTATTAAGTTTATCATATTCTTCTTTAAATAAAGTTTTAAAATCTAATGTTGTCATCGTTTTACCTCACTTAACAATAAGTACTTCTTTTGTGTTAATTATACCACATTTAAAAGCGTTTTCACGTATGGTGTTAAATACTGAGACTTAAGTATTTTAGAATCTATAAGATAAGAAAATCTAAATATTAAAATCACTTCGTTTTGTTTCAATAACTCTCATTGCCGCTTTAACTGCATGAAATTCATCAATTAACTTTCCAAGAAGATAGTAGTTTTGTCGAGTTAATCTTCCTGACATTATTTTTTGGGAAATTTCTTGGAAATTATATAAATGACTCTCTACACTTAACAACATTTCCTTAGCATCCTTTAAGTAATATTTTCTTGCTAAATTTTCAACTTCTTCCTTGAATGAATCAACATTATATTCATGAATGGTAATCTTCTTTCCTTCCATAATGACATCATTTGCCTCATAACAAGTAATAAATTTTTGTTCGATTGTATTACATACAAAAATTACCCCATAATCTGAAACATATTTTTTCTCTTCTGGCCGTTGTTCTACCGTCGAGTCATAAATAGTTAAGCTAGCAATTTGCCTTCCAACCCATTTGGAAAGAGAGTCTTCATTTACCTCAAATCGTTCCTGAGCTCTTTGTGCAAAATGGTCCGTCCATGTATACTGTGGTGCATAAGAAAGTCCCATACTCTTCCTCCTCTCAGTGATTATTTCTTCAAGACTTCAAAAAGTAATTCAACTCCATCTGAATATACAACTACCTTGTCTCCTTTATTGAGACAACCATTGATGATTAACTCTGACAATGGTGTTTCAACTAATTTTGTAATACCTCTCCTAATTGGGCGAGCGCCGTTTTCAGGATCATATGTTTCTCTCGCAAGTAATTCGATTGCATCTTCGTAAAATTCCAGTTCATAACCACTATCCTTAATGATGTTTATTTCTTTTTCAAGTAATAATTTTGTAATTTGAAGAATTGATTCTTCCGTAAAAGGTTTAAAGGTTACAATTTCATCTATACGATTTAATAATTCTGGACGGAAAAAGTTTTGAACAGCTTCCATCGTCTGTTCTCGAATTGTTTGTTCAGATTGTTCTTGCGTTTCAATTCTTGAAAAACCAACCTTTTTATCTTTTTTAATGGCATTTAAACCTAGATTAGAGGTTAAGATAATAATCGTATCGGTAAAATCAACTTTTTGTCCCATAGCATCCGTTAGGATACCATCATCAAAAACTTGTAACATTAAATCATAGACTTTGGGGTGAGCTTTTTCAATCTCATCAAGAAGTACAACTGCTTTCGGACTTCTTTTAACAGCATTTGTTAAAAGTCCACCTTGACCAAATCCAGCATAACCTGGGGGAGCGCCTATTAATTTTGAGACTTCATGTTCTTGTTGGTATTCTGACATATCCAATCGAATAAGATCCTCTACTGAACCTGTTAGCTCTTCTGATAATATCTTTGCTGTTTCTGTTTTACCTACGCCACTAGTACCTAGGAACAAAAAGACTCCGATAGGACGTTTAGGATTTCTAAATCCTGTTTTTGAACGAATTACAGCTTCTGCAATAGAATTTGTAGCATCTGATTGACCAATAACTTTTTCTGCTAAAGTATTTTTTAAATTGGAAAGACGAAGTAACTCTTGTCCCTCTGCTTCTTTTCCAACCTTCATATCTTGTTCCTTAACTTCAACACCTGCTTTTTGTTCTACTGCTTTCTTTATGTCATCTTTTGAAATTTTAAGCTCATACTTACTAACAGTTAAGTTGTTGCGAGCTCCTAGAAATTCACCAAGTTTATTTTCAAGTCTTTCTCTTATTTCTTCTATAGCCTCCTCATTGTATTCAATAGCTTGTGCTTTTTCTAATTCTTCCTTCAACTCATTGACTTCATTTTGGTAATCTCTAATTAAAGTAACTTCTTGTTTGGCTTCAATCCGGACCAAAGCACCTGCATTATCAATGATTGTTAAGGCGGAATCGGGCAGTTTTTCTCCTTTTAAATACTTCTTAGCAAGTCTCACAGCTAGTTCGATTGTGTCTTGTTCAAAATTAACATGATGGAAATTTTCATATGCAGGTGCTATTGTCTCAACAATTTTCACTGTATCTTCGATACTTGGTTCCTCTACAATTACTTTCTCAAAGCGACGTACAAAAGCAGTGTCACCTGAAACATATGTGTTCCACTCTGACGGAGTGGTTGCTCCAATAATTCGAAAATCTCCCCGAGCCATTAAAGGCTTGAATAAATCTATTAAAGATTTGGCTCTTCCTAACATATGAATTTCATCAACAAACAAGATAATATCTTTTTCTCGCTTCATTTCTTCTATGAATCTATTGATACCTTCACTTGTATAGGCATTCAGTGTTGCATGCAAATCATTTAAATTAAATTGAAGGATTTTCTTTCCCTTAAGAGATAAAACCTCATCTCTAGAGATACGCATAGCGATACCATCTACAATGGCCGACTTACCAACGCCTCCATCTCCTAGTAGCACTACATTATTTTTATCTCTACGTGTGAGGGCAATCTCCACTTTTCGAATCTCATCATCACGTCCTACAACCTCCATTAACTCTCCATTTCGAGCCTTCAAAGTGATATCTGTAGCTATATCATTTAAAAGAGAGTAATCTGGATTTGATAATTTAGAGGAGATATGTGCTGCTCTTTTTTCTTTGCTGGCTCTATCTCTCTCCGCTTTGCCATCTGTTAGCACACGAAATCTAAACCACGAATTTGTAAAAACATCTAGCAATCCATCCTCAGAATAACTATTTCTACCACTTAATAAGTATTGTTTGTAAATCAAGTGATTAGCATTTGTTTCCTGCTCTTGGGAAATTCCAGATAGAATCCAATAAGAATCAATGACACCATCGGGAGAATTTTGCAAGCGCATCTCTTCAGCAAAATCAAAGATAGATTTCATATATTCAGACATTGGAAATTCATCACACTCAGCAAAATAGTAGGAAGAGGGAGCTTCTTTTATGATTTCTACAGGTGAAGAAGTAATTTGATTATGGATTATCTTTCTTTTAGAAAAAGCTACTAATTCTTCGCTCTCAATAGTGGTACGAGGTCTACTTCCAATCATTTTTCCATTAGCAAATTCCTTTAACAATTTGCCTTTTGTTAAAGAATAATATCCTAAAGCATATCCTATTCCTGTATCCCGTACATCCAATAGACTAAACAGAATATCCTGACTCTCTATTACTTTATACTCTTTTTGAAGAATACGATCAGGCAATGCTTTCAAAGCAAGTTTTAATTGGCGACTAACTTTATATTTTACAATATGTTTTTTTGACATGTGATTTCCCCTTACAATAATTTTTTTTAGTGCTTCCTTAGCATTTTCATCAAGACATAGTGATTCTGAATACTCACCCTTTACATGCCAAGCAAGAAAATTTCCGTCTGCTAAGTGTCTTAAATCTGCTAAAGATAGCGAAATCATTTCACCACCAAAATAATCATCATGAAACTCTTCTACTTCTTCTATATTTTTAAACCATTCTATTTGAAACTCAGATTTCATATAAAAGTTACCCATCTATTGTTACCTTCTTTCCTTATTTGTATCTCTATTATAAATGAAGAGGTAGACAAAAAATGTCTACCTCTTCATTCTTTATAAATTTTTAATGTTTTTTCAAGAGATTCTTGTATTTCTTTAATCAACTCTGGAGGAGATAAAAGAGTTACTGCTTCACCTTGTCCTAGAATCCATCGTTTGAGACCTGGAGTGTTTTGACTTGTAATTTTTACTTTTATTTCATCATAATTCTCAGAAAGAATTTCATGCTCTGGAAACTGATCTAAAACAATTTCAGCATTTCCTTTATAGATTAAAGTAACATAAATTTTTTTTCCTGCAAAAGCATCTACTTTACGATTTCGAACATCCCCATCTTTATACTTATCCTTAAGTGAAATCAATGGTTTCTTTTTTTGAGATTTATTAAGAGTCTCAATTCTGTCAACACGATACGTTGTATACTTTTCATGTTTCAAATGGTAAGCAACCAGATAAAAATAGTGGGCATCATAATAGAGGGAAACAGGAAAAATGATGTGGCTTTTAACATCTTTTAATGGAGCTTTATATTCTATTTCGAGCATTTGTTCCCTGCGAATAGCTTCCGATAAAAACCAAATTGTATCAATTCTGTCTTTATCATTAGTCAGTGATTTATAGTTAAAACGCTCACTGCCAATAATTGCATCTATCTCTTTTTGTTCTTCGCTTGAGAGTAAAGATAGAAGATCTTCGAGTAATGAATATAGTTCTGATTTGTTTAGTGCACGATTCTCCAAAAGAATTTTTGAAATTACTAAAATATCCTTTTTATTAAAAGTTGTTTTAGCAATCAAACGATAGGTATTATCTGAAGTATCGAATTTTATCTCTGTATTTGATATATGCTGCTCTTGCAAAAAATTTTTTAAGGTGCTCATATATCTTTGTGCAGTCCTATAATCAATCTCATATTCATCACTTAATTGAGCTTTTGATAGCCTCTCGCCTGCTTGTAAACGGAAAAAGATTGTTAAAAGTCGTTCTTGTGGTTTCATCATTAGTCACCTGATTTTCCTGAACTATTTTTATCAATATCACCTCGGCGGAATACGTCAGAAATTTCCTTAAAAGCAGTTTGTTTTAGAGTTTTAAAAATATCTTTATAAATTTTATAATTTTTAATTGAAATTACATTACCAGATGTTATCCCTCCACCCTGTTGTCCTGTTTGACAATAAAAAAATAATTTTTCTAAATTTTTTAGTGTTTGTTCATTTTGAAATCCATAATTATTTTCTTCTTCTTCTGCTTCTTTAAATATTGAATTAAATAATCCCTCCCATGCTCTATCGTATTTACGAAAAACAAAAACTGGTTTCTGAGGTTCCTCTTCATTATTCGTTTTTGATTCTTCAAATTTATCTAAATACTTATAGATTCTTCTTAGTACAATATAAGCACCTAAACGAGATAAGTCTGAGTTAAGAAGAATCTTTTTACCAATACCATCATTACCTAATTTTGGATCTTTACATGAAAAAGGATATATTTCTAAGTTACAAATTTTTTTTAGCACATTCTAGAGCTTTATCTTGATTTTCTTCTACCTTAAATGGTTCTAAATTATTATCTTTTCCTATAAAAAATTGTTTGTAATAATTTTTGAAATAATAATAATCTTCTAAATCTGAACTACCTTTTGAAAAATCATAGGTTTTATAATCTGAGTCTTCAAATTTATCGAACATTATTTTTAATTCACGTGATAAAGGACTAGTATAACTATGAATAATTTTTGTTATCGAGCTATAAGAAACATCTTGTAATTGATATCTTTCTTTAATTATATCTTTTATAGTTTTACTTTCTTCTTTACGTTTAATAGCTGATTCAATATAAAATTTTTCTAGACTTGCTCCTGCAAATTCTTCATCAATCTGATTATCCTTCCACTCTCCTAGGTATCCCCTAGGATTTTCCATGCAGTGGAAGATTACTGCATTGTCAATATCTCCATGAAAATGGGTTGGAATTTGATAACGCATATTTACATGTTTATTTTTATCCGTGACTTCTTCTTTTATTTTTACTTCTTCATTTGACTCTTCCCATGATTTTTTCCACTGTTCATCTTTTTCCAAAATATCTAACCAAGAAAAATCCTCAGTAGAGTTTTGATTGACGATTTCTACAAAATCTTCGATTAACTTTTTACCTCTATCTTGATGCCAAGGACTAAACTCGTCTAAAAACTCATTCGCACCATCGTTACCATCATTAAGGTGAAAATTCTTCCCATATTTATCATTAATAACTTTAAAGAATTTTTCTAAATTATCTTTTAACTCTTTTGATAACTTTTCTTCATCTTCACACTGAAAAAATAAATCACAAGTTTTTTTTAATTTTTCTTTCAAACCTTCATTTTTTGACATAAATCTATCCTCACTTTATTTATTGCATGTTTACTTCATCAACGATATCAGTTTAGCATATTCCATAGACAATTAATGTCTATATATAAAATTTTGTCAAGATTTTATTATCTTAAATATTCCTTTGCGATGTCTACTAATTTATTATATTGTTTGAAAAATATTTCTTCAAATTCTTTATACATATTGGCGTTCTTTACCAATTCATCAGCCAAGTAATTTATCTTTATTTTCTTTATTTGTTTACCATCTATAATAAGTTGAAGTCCATCATTAAATAACCGTCCATGAGTATCACCCGAAAGATAAATAGTATTTGATGGATCACTGGAAGATAAAATATATATTCCTTGTCCCTTACTACCAGTTAAACGTATTCTATCAAATATATTTTCTTCCTTTATATACTCTTTAGCTAAAGGCATATTTCGCTGTTCATTTGATTCTGTACCAAATAACTCAGGATTAGTTATATCAAAATGATTTTTAACACCAGCAAATTTATTAAAAAGTTTGCGAATGATCAATTGTACATTTCTATTTGGTACATGTGTTTGTTTTTTCTTTTCTGCTGTAATTGTATCCGTATTTCCAATCGAAACTGCATTTGAAAAGGTCATCTGTTCTATAAGTTTGTTAAAATGCTCTAAGCTTAATTTTTGCTCATTATACCCAAGTAGTTTCTTCAAACTTATATAAAATTGGTAAAATCATCTTTATCCTTAACATTTTTGAAGCTGTATTTTCCGTGAAGTAATATTAATTTCTCATATAATGGATTTTCAATTTCTTCAAATGAATTTTCCAGTAAATTTATTAAGTAGGATTCTACAATACCATCCTGATCATCGTCCTCTGGAGTGTTATTATATGCTGTTAATAGATAATCATATGCTTCTTCAAACCTCAATTGGAAACATACCATTGTTAAAATCATCAATTTTTCTACATCAGAAATATCAACATTGCCATTAATATACGTTAGTAGACTAACAGAATTAAATAGTCTATTAATAGTACGAGGATTATTTCCAATAGTATATCTAATTAATTGAGTAACAGTTTCAATGATACTTTTATCACCGTTCTTCTCGTTGAATTTAAAGTCCAGTTTTTCCAATGAATTTCTAATGAAATTCTGTAAATCATAATTTGCTACTGGTACTGTAAATGGAACCTGAATAATTTTTTCAAAGAAAGCTTTCCCCTTCTCATCATCTAAATCTTTACCATATTTACTTTTTGCACCTCTAACAACAACATTATAATCTATAGCCAATACAAAGACACAATGTTCACAGTCTAAAAATAATTTTAAAACTTCTAAGAGTTCTATGGCCTTTTCAGGAACCAATCGATCCAGATCGTCAATAAAAATAACTATTCGGTCACTTTTATTTTCCTTAATAGCATCATTAATAATGTCTTGTAAGTTTTCTTTTAAGTGCTTGATATCATCAGTTCTCTCACCAAAACCTATGATTAAATCTTGAAATTTTTCAGTTAATTTTTCGCCATTTAGTATGCCAAAGTCTAAATTTACATATTCTAAGCCTTTAAATAGCGCACCTTTTGCTTTTTTAAAAAACTGTTTCTTTTTTGAATCTTCTACATTTAACTCACTAATTAAATCTGTAATTAATGCTACTGCTAAATTATTTCCCATATCAAACTGTGAGTATTGCCAAGTATTGAAAAAAATAGTTTGAATTTTTTTATCTTGTTTTTCAGGATTTAATCTTTTTTCAACTTGATACATAATACTGGTTTTTCCAGTACCCCAATCTCCTTGAATTGCAATCGTTAAGGGTGTTTCACACTCAGTAATAAAATTTGATAAACCATTAATATAGTTCTCAATGCTAAATTTGTCATCGTGGGTAGGACTATCAGAAAACGAGCCGCTCATAAGCAATCCTTTCATAAATATAAAAATAAGACAAATCACTCCAAAATAGAGTGATTAAACATATACATTGAATCTTTTTTGTTTGTAGAAAGATTCGATTATTTTTTGGTAACATATATATTAAAAAACTGTACTTCCCCCTTACACCAAAAACAATACAACACCTATCTCCTAGGTATTTTTTGAATGAACTCTTACAAGCTAAATTAAAATCTACGTTAAAGACTATGATCACATTTTAAAATTGTGCAATAAGTTGTAAGTGTTTTCATATCTATTCTATTGTTAATTTTACCATAAATATTAACCATGAGCAATTTATAGCCGATTTAATACCTATAGGAATACTCAATTAAGTTCTTAGCAATTCAAATTCTTAAACACTATTTTTAAGAGGTGAAATTTTATGTGTCAGTTGGTAAAATTAATAATCTTTCCAAAATACATAGGAACTATTCTCTAAGTTAATAATCTGTTTAAAATGAACAGAGTCATCCACTTCATAATAATCCATGTTATCAAAATTAAAGAAATCACAATCAAAGTCTTCAGATTGTTTCTGAATTTCTAAAAAATATCGAGAATAATTTTCAGAATCCCTTATTCCTATCTCTATACTTTCAATACGGTCGAGATCTACTTTTTGATAATAAATTTCTATAAATTGATTCGCAACTTTAATAAATTCCATGCGTGACCTCATCTAGTTTATAAATCACATCTTTTCTCTCAATAATAATTTTACAGTCTAGTTTCTCTTTTGTAATCTTGTCCAACAATTTCTTATTGGGATTTATTGCTGTCGGAAAGCCAACAGATTGAAGCATTGTAAAATCACCAGTTGTGTCTCCATAAGCATAGGATTTTTCGAAATCAATAAACAATTTTTTTAAGACTTGTAATTTTGAAGCTGAATCCCACATAGGAATTACTTCACCAGTGTACTTACTATCGAGTTGAAGATAATTTGTTGCATACCAGGTATCTGCGCCCAATTTTTCTGACATTTTTGAGACTAAGAAATCAGGAGAGCCTGAAATAAATATAATCTGGTGTCCCTGTTCCTTATGCCATTTAATCCGATCACGAGTGTATCGATAAAGTTTTTTACTTTCTTTTTCAATAACTTTTTTGGCGACAAAATCAATATCAAGTACATCTTTATCTGCAATATATTTTGTATAAAGTTTTGCAGCAATATAGAGATAATCATCATAGTCTAGTTCTCTATTTTCCCAAGCGTTTTTGTGAAATTTAATTTCAGTATTGACACTATTTGGAAATACATCATAGGAAACACACTTTTCCATATGCTTTAAAAGTAAAGAGTCTCTAAAAATTGTTCCGTCGATATCAAATATAGCTGCTATTGGTTTATTCATTTGTTTCCTTTCTAATTACATTTAATTGAAATATAATTTTAAAAACATCTTTTTAATTGTTATGGAATAAAAGCTTTAAAATTTCTCTATAGCTATCTAAAATCTCTTCGTTGTTCGAAAATAAGTCTTTGTTATCTTTAAAGATTTTATAAAACTCTTTAAAATACCATCGTTGTTTTTTCGGATCTTTAGAATTAAAACGGTCCCATAGTAAATCACCAATTATTAAGTAATCTTGATACAGTTCCATTAAATTCGCTAATTTATCAGAAAAAGTTACAAGTAAAACTTTTCTTAGCGACTCATCTTCTGCTACTTCTCGAAATTTTGCTAATTGAAGCTCTTTACGAGTTTGCCAATCTTTAATTGATTTATCTTCAGATTCCAAAGACATATATGAATAAATTTCATCATTAAATTCTTGTTTAATATCTTCAAGACTGACATCGGTATCTTCAACAGTATCGTGTAACCATCCAGTAGCAATAATATTAGAATCTTCTGTTAGTGTTTCTAATATATTATTGACCAAAAATAAGTGAAATGAATAAGGTGTGATTTTCCCTTTTCTTGTTTGATTTTTGTGAGCAGTCAATGCGAATTCTTTGGCATTTGTCATAAAATTTTTTCCTCCATTAATCTTTTTTAGCTAGGTATTTTCGATACACTTCTTGTTAATTCAGAAGAAACTGAATTACTCTTCTAGAGGACACTCGACTAACTCTAAACCTTGATTTACTAGAAATTCAAACATCCTTTTAGATAAATGAAGTTCATTGTTATGGAGATAAATCTTTTCATTTTCATCTTCTTTATAAGCATAAGCTGGTACATGAACTACTTTCCTACCTTTTACTGGTACGAAATACAACCTTAAAAGTACAAAGAATCTTTTTGGATTTTTAATAATAGCTTTCATTTTTTACTCCTTATTCTTTTCTACATATTCTTTTAACTCAGGAATTGACGATTCAAGTGATTCTATCTTTCTCTTATTTCTATATAAGTATTATACAGCATAAGGTAGACATATTTTGTCTATATTCTACAATTTAATGTTGAAATTATGAAGCAGGACAAAAATTCTATTTCAGGAGAAAATGAAGAAAATCTTTTCACAATAAAACGCATAATATCAAGTTCTCTCAAGAACTGACACTATACGTTTTTCTGATTTTAAAGACTTTTTGTCCAATCTTTTTATTATTCTCTTACTTCACTAATCCACTCAATAAATTCTTGGAAATTAATTGTATCAGAAACCTTTTCAAAAATAGCTTCTGAATGAACTCTTGGATGAGGACGTTTTTTAAAAACTCCTTTAAACTCATAAGCGGTTGTTCCAAATTCATCTTTTTGGTGAACGAATACAACTATATTTCCAGTCAAGATTTCATCATAGCCTACAACCATTTCTTTTTTATTTTTATTGCGTTGAATAATAATTGTTTTTCCATTTTCATCAGTTGTAAGCTTGTTCATCCAACCATCATTTTCGTAAACTTTAGGAAACCAAATATAATGTTCCCCAGGATTGTTTGTTTTAGAAAATTCTTTCTTTCCTTTTGGATAGGTAGCACTTTCCCATGAGACATAATTTTCACCATTTTTCTTTTTTATTCCAAACATTGTCAAAACTTGATCATGGGTACGCAAGCGCACACGATCTCCGACTTTAATAGAACCTTTCCATGCATATGGGTTATAAAGCTTATTGTAATCGTAAGGAATGAACTTGCCATCTTTTTTTAATTCCGATTTCTTTAAACGAATCTTTTTAACAAACTCTTGAATTTGACCATCTAAATCTTCTTTTGTCCGATTATTACAATCAAAACGATATAATTGCATTTGAGTTTTTTCTACAATTACGCGCTCACGATAAGAATCTTCCGCGACTTGATTTTTGTGGTAAGATTCGTCAACTTCAATACCAATGTTGAATTGAGGAAAATATAAATCTACCAAATATCGCTTCCCATCTTCTCCACGAACTAATTGCTGAGTTGAAAATTCAATTTGATTATCATCTAACTTATGAATAATACGACTTATAACATAATATTCATATTTTTTGTGAGCAATTTTAGAAAGCATTAACGCATTATATTCTAGCTCAGAAAGAGCTGGTTTTTCTTTTTTCACCATTTTTTCTACCTTTTATTAATTCTATTGGTTTTATAATTTTTATATTCATTAAGATATTGAACAATCTATATAGATAGTTCCAATTCTATTCCGATAAAAAATTTAAATATCTTTTGTTTTAAAATTTGTGTTCTAACAACCATTTCGATTAGTTAAATCTTTCAATCTTTCTTCTCCAGATTTAAGCATCTCTTTCTCCACTTGGTTCCATTCTCCAAATAGTAAATCATGTAGAACGGTTGCTGCTGAAGTTGTATTTTCTCCTGAATCATATACACAACTTCTATCTCGTTGATAAATTTGAATTCTTTCAAAGATAGCTAGTTCTTCCAATTGTCGTGTATTATCAACTAGATGATTTACAATGGAATCATGATGTTCTTTTGGAGTTGCGCGTGCTTGATTTGGATTGATGGCGTACAGTTCTTCATAACGGATAAGAGTACTTAGATAGGACAGCTCAGGCTTTGTCGCAATCAAGGTTAATTGTACTTCATATCCCTTATTTTTCAAGAGTTGTGCTGTTTTCTTTGGAACATCAACTGTTCGTAAAGTTCCCTCTATCAAAAGATTGTATCCCAAACTACTCAATTTTGTTACTAAAGACTCTACCATTTTCCCTGCAAAATCTTTGGTGTATTCTACACTATCTTTGCCATATTCTTGCTGCAGTTCTAAATAGTGTGGATGCTGAGAACGAAAACTATCGCCATCTATGATAACAATATTTCCTTGAAATTCTTTCTGTTTAATACGATGAATTGTAGTCTTACCAGCACCACTTTGTCCTCCAAGTAAAATCGCTATAAGTTGCTTACTGGACTTTTTTCCTCTTGTCAGTGAGCGAAGGTTCCTTGCTAAAGCCTGTTTAAATTGACTATCAGTATAATCTTGGATTCCCATTAGGCTACCATCCGTTTTTCAGATATCTCTAACATACGTTCAATTCCATCCAAATAGCCGCTATATCTCTCTATTTCATCAAAAGTTTCTACTAGATAGATATTCGTATGAATCAAGTTAGATAGATCATCACTCATTAAAATCCAAGGATTAGATTCATCATCGATGCTAATTCCCTGACTATCTTGATAACGATAGAGTCGAGATAATAGATTAGAACCTCGTTCTTTGACAATTTCAATTTTTAAAGTCAATTCATAATCTTCAACAGGATTGAGCATTTTATCTTCTCCTACAATATCGACATAAGATACATTAAACTTCTGACAAATGATGTCTATTAATTCGGTAGAGACTGAACTCGTTCCATTTTCATAACGACTCAAGCTATTTCGAGAAATTCCTATAATTCGGGCAAATTCGGGTTGTGTTAAGTCGTGTGTTTTACGTAAGGATTTTATGTTCTTTCCAATCATGGCAAACTCCTTTATTTTTCTAAATCCATTATAGCATAAAAAAGCAAAACGCACCAAAAATGGTGCGTTATTTATTGTTTTTCTATCCTAAACTTTACTTCTGTAAAAGTCACCTAAAGAGCCATAAATATTTATTCTTGCATTAATTTTTTCGATGCGCAAACGATATCTACAAATATATTTATAACGATTCACCTTATATTCATCTTCAATAGTTGCTCCTGCATCACTATGTTTTTGTTGATTTGCTAACAGCTTAATATGTGCTTTAGGCTGAACTTCAAAATCTCTAACAATTCTTTGTCTTGTTTCATGTCCTCTACAATTCATTTAAGTTTTCCTTTACAAGTTTAGTAACTAGCCTTATTATACTATATAAGTTGTAAAATAAACCATAATCTTCATCAACTAGTTTTTAGAAAATCACAAAACCTTTTGGAGAGATCACAAGCTGATTCTCCAATTCTTTGCAATTGCTTGCTAGTGCTACTGCTTCTTTTTGTAAATGATAATCTTCTTTTGATTGGTTGAAAATGGCTTTGAGGACTTGGTTATCGTAATTACATTGCAAGGTTAGTACATCAGCTTTGATTTCTTGGAGGCTGTACATGCCGTGCTGAATGGTTGCTGAGGCGTGTTTGCGAATCTTGATTAGCTTCTTGATAAAGTTCAACATATCATTGTCACTTGATACGCGTTCCCAAGGCATACAACGACGGCAATCTGGATCTGGTCCTCCTGTCAAGGATAACTCTGTTCCGTAATAGATACAGGGGGTTCCTTTTTGTAAAAAGAGAAAGGCTAAGGCTGATTTGACCAGTTGAACATCATCATTGGCCGTCCACAAAATACGTTCTGTATCATGCGAATCTAGAAGATTAAACATCACTTCTGAAATCTGCTGCTTGTAATACATAGACTGGCCATTGATTTCATCGATGAATTGGCCTGTCTTCTTAACACCTCGTAAGAAATACTCTTTGATACTATCAGATAAAGGATAATTCATGACAGCATGGAACTCATCTCCATTTAGCCAAGGTTGAGCCGTATGCCAGACTTCTCCAAGGATATAAAGATCAGGCTTTTTAGCTAAAACTGCCTTCCGAAAATCCTTCCAAAACTGATGGTCAATCTCATTAGCCACATCCAAACGCCAAGCATCAATATCAAACTCTTCAATCCAATATGTCGCAACCTTTAAAAGATAATCCTTGACCTCTGGATTGGCTGTATTTAGCTTAGGCATATAGTCCTCGAAACCAAAAGCATGATAGGGTAACTCTCTCTTATTGGCTAGCTTTTCAGTCGTCACTGGAAATTGTTGAATATGGAACCAATCTTTATAAGCAGACTGTTCACCATTTTTGACAACATCTTGCCATTGAGGCGATTGCGAACCAATATGGTTAAATACAGCATCCAGCATGATTTTCATACCACGCTGATGGGCTTGCTCTACCAGCTCTTGAAAGGTCTCTTTATCCCCAAAATGACGGTCAATTTCAAAGTAATCCGTCGTATTATACTTGTGATTGCTCGTAGATTCAAAGATGGGACAGAGATAAAGACCAGTAATGCCCAAGTCTTGCAAGTAATCCAGATGGTCAATAATTCCTTGTAAATCACCACCAAAGAAATCATCACTCTTAGGCGTGATAGAGGAATTCCAGTCTAATGTCCCTTCTGAGTTTAATCGAGCATTTCCATTAGCAAACCGCTCAGGAAATATCTGATACCATACCGTATCTGAAACCCAGTCAGGAACCTGACAGGCATCAATCTCATGAAGATAGGGCAACTTAAAGCCATTTCCAATAGCATGAAGATTTTCTAGAGAATTTTCCACGCAGCCTTTATCGCCGTACAAAATGCTCTGGCCTTCTGTATCCGTGACTTCAAAGAGATATTGGATCCGTGCAAAATCAACGGACACATCAACCTGCCAATAGTCAAATAAGGCATCTGAAGTTATCTTGGCCATTTTCTTTATATCTTGATAAAACTCCTCCATAAAGATAAAAGGGTCACCATAATGCAAGTTGATACTTTCAATGTCCCCTTTCTTGGTTCGAATCCGAATATGGAGTTTCTTATCATTATAAAGATAGGCATACTCCGACTCAGGCCTATGGTAAATAGCACTTAATTCCATCAAATTGTCTCCTAAATTTTAAATTCAATTTCACGCAAACGTTTTCAAAAACAATAAATCCAGTATACTATTTTTGTAAACTATTTGCAAGGAATGTCCGTCCTTAAAGGAACTATATTTTAAAGTATACAAAAAGCCTTAAAAAAGGCTTTCTCTATATACTATTCCTCTTTCGGTTTTGAAAATACTTCTACTCGTTGAGCTAGGACTTTGATTTCTACAGGTAGGTTATCCGATTTATCGCCGTCAACGTCTGACTCCAATTCACTATCTGAAGAGATTTTAATATTGCGCGCTTTGATATATTCGATATTATCATTTGCGACAACATCGCCTTTCAATAAATCAGGAATGACGGATAATTTGGAGAATAGAGACGCATCTTTTAAAATCAAAATATTGGCATAGCCATCTTTATTTTCTTCAAAGATTTTTTTGTCAGCGAAGTAATTTGTCAAGAGAACCAAAACATGGCTCGCTTCACCAACATAATTTCCATTTTCTGTCTCAACCTTAATGTTAAAGACCTGATCCGTCATGACAGACTTCATGGTATTAACAGCATAGGCTAAAATACCGAATTTTGTCTTATCCTCGATTTCAACATTGTGAATCGCCTCAGGCAGAGAACCAATACTAAAGATATAACCAAAATAATTGTCATTTGCTTTACCGATATCAATCTTATTTGTTAAATCAAAATCCAGTTCATCAATTGCGCCATCGATGTCTTGATTGATTTCCAAAAGTTTTGTAATGAGGTTACCCGTACCCCCAGGATAATACCCAACTTAGGAACGTAGTCTCTCTCAGCAATACCCGAAATAACTTCATTGACAGTTCCATCTCCACCAAACACAACCACTGCATCGTACTGCTCACGAGAAGCCTCTTCAGCAAAATGTGTTGCATCCAGTGCCTTTTCGGTAATTTTGGTTTCTACGTGCTCAAAGTATTCTTTTGCTTTATTTTCCAGCTTATCTTTGTAATCCAAAGCCTTCTCACCACCAGAGGTAGGGTTGATAATTACCATTGCTTTTTTCATTGATTTTCTCCTCAAAATTCGTTAAAAATGTTTACATTTCATCGTGTGTAAGTAAATGTACTCCCATTATATAATGAAAGTACAGAAAAGAGAAATATGAAGTACTATAGATTTAAACTCTTTTATTTTATATCAACCTTATTATCCCATCGTCTGAGTACATCCTTTAAGGGTTCATCCAAGTAAGAATAGGCCTTTTCCTTAATCCAATCAGGAATACCATAAGATGCCTCTGCTATGCTGCCAGTGATTGCAGCGAGAGTATCACTGTCGCCACCAAGTGAGATAGCATTTCTTATAGCATCTTCGAAGTCTGTACTTTCAAGAAAGGCAATAATGGCCTGAGGGACAGTATCCTGGCATGTTTCGTTAAAACGATAGTTAGGGCGAATCTCATCTAAAGTTTGAGATAGATTGTAGCTGTATTCCTTCTCTATATAATCCTTAATCCGTTTTTTACATTCGGTAGGATTGTCGTTAATTGGTTGCTCATATTCGCTACAATAACCACCAAAGTAAAATCGACATAGAAAGATAGCATCAGCTGTAGCCATGGCACCTTTGATACCTTCTGGATGGTTATGAGTTACCTCTGCAGAAAGAATAGCAAGTCCTCTAGATGATGGCCACATACCAGCTCTTGCATAAAAACCACAGTCCACGACCCAAGCACAGGGAGAAATACGCATAGCTGATCCATTCCCAAAGCTATTATAAGGCTCACGGTTATCACTGTTTAGCCATGCATTAAACCGAGCACCATAATCAGCATCCAGATACATTCTGCCATATTTTTTCATCGCGTCAATGAAGTCGACTTTTTGTCCCCCATTCATAATCGCCTCTGCAACAGCACAGGTCATAACCGTATCATCTGTGAAAAAGCAGTCTTTCCGAAATAAAGGAAAGTCCTTTGTTTTGATATTGTTCCATTCGTAAACAGAACCAATAATGTATCCAACGATTGCTCCGAGCATAAGATACCTCCTTGTGAACTATTGGTTTAGACTGATTTTTCTATTTTCCATACTCGTTTATTTTATCAGCATATTCAGTCAAAAGATTCTTTGAATAACTTTTTTCATTACTTGAATTTCGAACTTCTTTCCATAGGATAGAAGCCACTTTTAATTTATTCAAGTAATTACGACTATTTTCGTCTGCACAGAAATCCTTTAAAAATTGATTCCATTGACAAACTGAATGGTCATACTTGGCATAATCTGAATTTCCATAATAAACTTTTAGCATATCTTGTATTGTAAAACTCAAATCATGTTCTTTTTTTACTTTTCTCCAAGCTGTAGCCATATCAGCAGTAAATTTAAAAGGGGAAACATCTGTTAAAGTTGAGAAATATTCTCTAAAGTAAGGGTTAAAGGAGAATCCACATTCAAGTAAGGGCGTATTTAAGGTAACGACTTCTACTCGTTTCTTTTTCCTTTTTATTGATGATTTTTTAATCAAATTACCCTTAAAGTACTGCTCAATAATATGATTGAGTTCTTGTTTGGTACCTCTATATTCTAATCCTAATGATTTACATAGTTGTGAAAGTTCATCACGATACCAATAGTATTTATTAAACTCATCGAATGATACGATTTGATCAAACTCAGGTCTGCTTTCTATCAATATAACACCTCCTTAAAACCAATTTAGGTTGTCATCTTAAAATAATGGAGTTTTAGTTTCTTTATTTTGAGGATTAGCTACGTTTCACTAACAAGCTTACACATTTGATATGATGCATTTGTGAGACCTGCGTTTCTCTAACAAACTTACACACTCGACGTGTGGTAATATTCTGCTTTTATACTAATAAACAAAAGGTAATGAAAATCATTTTAAAATGATACTGTGGAACGGAAAGATTATCACTACTTCCAAAAGAAACGACATTCATAACTCCACTTAAAATTACAATTGAAAATTCTCTAACATTAATCACCTAATTAACAAATCGTTACTTTCAATAATGGATAAGCTGATCTAAAATTTAAAATCCTTTTCTTTACTAATTCTATTACTAGCCAATATAGTATAAATTAAATGACCAATAAAAATGATGATAAAAATAACATAGCTGCCAGTCTTACAACTTACTACTTTTCATATGATAATTTACAAATGTCTTTCCAGCCACTCGATCTTTTTAAAATCCTTATTGTTATTGTGATCATTTCGATAGGAGTCTTGAGAAGAAGCTTTGTAAATACTTAGATACTGCTCCAGACTTGGAAGACGAAAAGTGATGTCTTCAATGTGAATAAGCCCTATATCCGATTCCGAAACTCCTGCAAAATCAAGTAAGGAATCGATACTTCCAAATTCAACACTCACTCTATCCTTTTGGAATTCATGCTCATGAATATCTATTAAGACGTAGCCTAAGTCTTTCATCACTTTCATTATCTTGTCCCAGTCATAAATTCTGAGATGATCAGGTGCTTCCCAACCTCTAGGATCACCAGGCACATGAATGTCAATATCAGACGGCCCCCAATTTTCTTTCGTTCTAAACTCCAATCCCAAAGAACCCATCAGTGTCGGTGTAATTCCGACTCGATTTAAATGGAAACCAATGGTTTTAAATTCTTCAAATAAGAGACTCATGTTTACTCTAAACCTTTCATCTAAATGTTCGTTATTTCTACTTTATTACCTTGAACAAAATCATTTTCATTTTCTAGAGTATATCCAGTTATTTTAGATACAAATTCTTTTCCTTCTTTTAAGGACCCAAATGCGACTAGATTTTTATTAAGAAGGATTTTGATATGATTCCAACATATACATCTCTAGTCCTTCTGATTTTTGAACGATTATCCACATTTAACAAACAATCTTACACATTCAGCGGTTCGTCGTAATCTCCTCACTCTGCGACAGCTATACCCTAGGGCACCTTCTCGACCTTCGGTCTCACCTTGTCGCATGGGCGTAGCATCTACTTCTATCTCGCCGATTCCTCTGCTCATACAAGCAGTGATACGGCCTCAACATGTGGTGCTAGCAAACTTATATATTATAGAACGAAAATGATAGAATCAACATTTAAATAACACTTTTTAACGAGTATATATACTGTCTTATATCAAATGGCCATTTAAAATAAATGTGTAAAAACTAAAAACACAAATTTACCAGTAGTACCTTTTCTCACAAAGATATTGTTCTTTTTGTTCTCTAGAATCTTCATGACTTCTAATTCCTAGTAATTCGTCTGTTGAAGAAACTATTGGGTCGATCCAGTCAGCTTTTGATCTAATCCAATCAATTTCCTCTTTACTAAGTTTCCCTGCTATCTCCAATTTATCAGCCATTAGTCTTAAATCATTTGCTGTTTGAAAGTCTTCCAGCATATTAAGAAGAGACATTGTTCGCTTCTTCTCTTCTTCGATTCTATTTTGTAATTTTCTTTTTCGCTCCTGCTCCTCTTCATATAGTCTTACTCTCTCTTCACGTTCAAGTCGTAAGTTCTTAACTTTATAATACTCTTGGTAAATTAAAACGATTATTTCTGGGATTGATTGCTCAATCGAGAATTCTTTAGTATCTTTAATGTATTTACCATCTATTATCTTAAATCGAAATTTTCCATTTGGAATATAGTCATACTTCTTTATTCTTGGTTTAAAAGCATATCTATTAAACTTAACGCTATCATTGTACTCTGCTAGTTCTTTAGCTTCTTCTTTTGTTAATTCATGAGTTACTTTGTCTGTTGATTCTATAACTTCAAAACGAACAATATCCTTTTCAATTTGAATATCCCAATTTGAAGTTACATTATCGCCGATTTTTTCAATTACAGTAACTAGTGTATCTAAAAAGCGATATAAACGCGGAAGAGAATTTAGTGAAATATTTTTTACAAATTTAGGTTCTTTTAAATCATTATATCTGTGCCTAGAATCAAAGTAAGGATAAGAAGCAGCTTTTTCCCTCTTATTCCACTCTGCAATTTTATCCCTTAGATTAGCTACAGATTTATGTAATCTCTTATTTGGAGACTGGTTTAGATTTGAAACTGTTTCAATAATACGCTCTATTTTATCGTCCTCTAAAAATGATAATGAACTTCTTATACTAGTTGTATCAAGTTTAACAGTATCTTCTTTTTTATCTTCCGTACTATCTTCTTTATGTTTAGCAGCTTTAATTCTACTGTTCTTTAAACTTTTTCTATCAATATGAACCTCATTTACATCATTTTGTGGTAATGGAACGATAAGTTCACTTAAGTCTTGTCCAGTATTCTTACGATACCAATAACTACCCTTTGGAATTGGGATTTCAAATTCTTTACATTTCTTGAGTAAGTCAGAATAACTTAAATCATATTTTAATGAAACTTGTTTCGCACTTTTCTCCCAGATTTCTTCATAGAGTTCTTCTCTAGAAAAGGTCTTTATCATCTTCATTTGAAACACCTTTACCCTTATACTTTACATCACTGTTTTTATATTTACCAAGCGAAAACGCAAATTCAAAAACTTCTAATTCTTCACTTCTGCATTTTCGCTTAATATAAAAAGTAAATCTTGTTTTAAACCGTTAAATTCCTCTATAATCTTATCTAAACTAGTTTCAATATTTTCAACACGAATCTCTGATAACTTACCGTGATTGTATGAAATCATTCTTTCAGCGATAATATGATATGACCAACTCTCAGTGAAACGTCTGTCTCTTTCTTCGTTATGAATAGCAAAACCAATTGGAAGAAGATTATTTCTAAGACCTATAGCAACTGCCTGTGAACTTATACCTAAATAATCACCAGCAATTTTTAATGTGATTTTATTTAATTTTCTAATATCTTCGTCGGTATATTTCGGCATGTTAGTACTCCTTTGTTATAATTCAAGTTGAGGATTTAATTATCATATCAATTGTTTTACATACTTCCTGCTTTCCTAATCAACTTTCAAATATATAGCGTTTTCATTATTTTCTTAACCTATTATATCATTATTCAAAACAAAAAACTGCAACTTACTCGTTGCAGTTACACAGATTTAATTCTGTTTTTTTAGAAACTTATATTTTCATTTTCAGGCATAGTAAAGACAAAGTTTTTTTCAAAATAAGGTTTTACCATTTCTTTCCATCTAGCTTTATGAAAATTGATTGAGTTTAAAGGAGATAGGCCATAATTTCCCAATGCATAACCATCATTTACTTCAACAACAAGTGTCCTGCCATCACTAGTAACACCGATATCTAGTCCATAAGCTATTGGCGCATCTTTCCAACATGATATGGCTTCATCAATTATACTAGGATCAAATTGTGCATGATAATCACCTGTATAGGGTCGAACATCTAATACGCGACCATCTAATACAAAACAACGCCATTCTGCTATGAATTCTACAACCTCACTAATCCATATAGGATAGTCAAAAGGTAGACCAATACCTATCAAATCTCGAGTACCATTCACAACTCTTCCAGTAAAGACTTTTGAACCAGCTTTAGGCTTAATAAATTTTCCCCAATTATCAGGTATATTTACAATCTCTCCTAAAATACCAGCATAAATCTTTCGACCATAAAAGTCTTTAAGCTCAATAGGATAGTCATAAACCGGAACCTTTAAGCCCATCATTTTTAGTAATGCTCTAGTCTCCGTTATATAATCTACAACTGTATCATCACTTGTTAACTGTTTTATTTCAGAAAAAGATTGATATAAAATAACTTCTTCTCCTTGTAAGTAGGCACCTACTTGAGCATTGTACTTATTAATTGAAACTTCACTTGGTAGTTTGCTTTGTCTAATATAAACAACCATTTCATCACTCCTATATCACTAGTGTTACACCTATTTGTAAAAAAATAATAGCAATTTTGCTCTTATTTCTTTGAGTAAATAGCTCCCATAATATCATCGAAATAATCAACGGTATTTAGGAGTAATTCAATAACTTGGGACTTTGTTAGTCGCATTCCTCTTCTATCTCTAGCATCTTCTACTAAATTTTCAAGTTTCTCTAGATTTTTATCATCCAAGCTAATCATAATTCTATTTTTATCAGTTGCCATTTTCTTCACCTCTAGTTAATTCTATCACAGGTGTAACACTTGTGTCAACTGGCTTTTATAATACATTAGTTTAAAAGTGGAGAGGATTTTTAACACAGTAACTTTAAATCTTTGGTATTAAAAAATTTTCACAGTATTATAGAAATAAAATCTACCTCAAATAAGTTATCAAATCTAGTATAAATTATGAGCGGTTACTCTAATACTTTCCCTCTAAACAAGAAAAAGGCTTACACTCAAGGGGTTTCTTAACTCCCTTCGTTACAAGGTTTTGACGCTTTTACTAGCAAAGGTACATACTCACAAGGAACTTTAGTTGACTATTGAATCTCTCCCACCTCTTCTTTAACATATTCTTCTACATCTTCAATCTCTACAAACATTGGGTCTAAGTGACACAAGAAATGCCAATCTTCGCTCCCTTTTTTTCTGTAAAGAATCGCTTCACCGTCTTCACTTCCGAAAAAGCTTCTGTCGATTTCATATCCGCGCCTTTCTAAGAAGTCTTTTGCTTTACGATAGTTCGTTTCTCTTATTTCGACATAGGCTTTAACTTCATGGTTGTTAACGACATATGCATCAATTTTTGAATATCCTTCGATCACTCTATCGTTTTTGAGGGATAAATTTGAAATCTCTTTCCAAATAATGTCTACATTTTCCTCAGGATCGAACATAAATTTAGATAAAGGAACAATATTTCCGTTAAAAATAATTTCCATATAATCCGGTATGTTTTTAGGATTAAAATATTCCACTTCAAAACCATCTTCTGTTTCCAGAGTGTATCCCGGGATTTGAACTACAAAGGCTTTCCCATCTTCTATGGAATCAAACGCAACTAAATCTTTAGAATAATCATTTTGGTACAATTTCAATATAACCATCGATAATCTCTCCATTTTCATTATTAGGCTAATGTAAATAAGCACGTCACTTGACCAGTTAAGGCTTTCTGTATCATTTCGTCGGTTCCCCCCTCATTCTACGAGTCCTATCCCATAGATGGAGCATCTACTTCTAGTTCGCTGATGCCTCAGCTCGTACAAGCAGTGATATGCCTCAACGTGTGTTAATATTCTTCTTTTATACTAATCAACGAAAGGCAGCAAAAATCATTTTAGAATGATACTGTGGAACGGAAAGATTTTCACCACTTCAAAAGAAACGACATTCATCACTCCACTTTAAATTATAATAGATATTTCTCTAACATAGATCATCTAATTAGCAAATCGTTACTTTCAATAAAAGATATGCTTATCTAAATTTTAAAATGTTATTTCCTTACTAATTCTATTACTCGCCAATATTGTATAAATTAAATAAATAATAAATATGATAATAAAAATAAGATTAATTTTTAACACAAAATAGAGATTTAACAAATTTGCGAACGCATGAAATAATAGACAGTACCCCACAGATTTCGTTTGACGATAAAGAAGCCCTAAAACAAAACTTAAAAATAATGTATATATAAAAAATAAAATAAAAAGGAAATCCTTGATGGCTTTCTCCAACTATAAACCATAAAGCAGATGCCATATTCCCCAAATTGATCCTACAATCAAATTAGATTGCCAATAAGTATATTTTTTATCAAGTAATGGCTGTAATATTCCTCTCCATCCTAATTCTTCATGTCCACCACCAAAAAAAATTAGTTGTATAAAGAATAATGGCATCAGATAAATTGATATTCCATTTAATTCTAAGGAAGATACAGAAAATAGTATCAAAATTGCTAACAAATGAATAATGAAATAAATACTACTATTTTCTTTCTTACTAAATACAAAATGTTTAAATTTTATATTATTCCTTTTCAAATAAAAGCCACTTGCAATAGCTGGTCCAAGTGCACCTACTATATGTAATGCTCTTCCTATAATCGTTTCTAACCCCAAAATATGAAATTGAGTAAATATGGCAAGAAGCACCCAAGCTATATAAGTAATTCCAAATGTACAATAAAGATAATTTTTTAAATTCTTTTTGTCAATTTCTGTCATTTTATCTTCCTAATCTTGATTATTCTACGTATAATATTTTTTTACTGCTTCTTAGTTGCTCTCGATTATAACTACCTATATTCTATCATAAAAACACAAAAAAGCCTTACAATCAAGGCTTTTCATTATTGATTCATACCAAGCTTTCTATGCTTTTACAAGCAAAGCTACACACTCCACGTGATGTGTTTGTGGGACTCAAAAGGTTTGGGTGAACCTTTTGAGGATTAACTGCGTTTCACTAACAAACTCACACATTCCACATGATGCGTTTGCGGGAATAGGTCAACCGGCTGTACTTTCTTCAATTCATAGCCCAATTCTCGGTAGAGTTTGATATCACGCGCCATGGTTGCCACATTACAAGAGATATAGGCGATGCGGTCAGCTCCTGTTTGACTACTTGCCTTGATAAAACTTTCTGTGAGTCCTTTTCTTGGTGGGTCCACTAATATAACACTTGGTTGAATACCTTCCTTGAGCCAATTTTTCATAGCATTTTCAGCAGTGTCACAGACATAGTGGGCATTGGTAATATTGTTGAGTTGGGCATTCTTTTTGCTATTCTCTACTGCTTCTGGAATAATCTCTACACCATAGACTTCCTTGACATGTTTCGCAACAGAGAGGCCAATCGTCCCAATTCCTGAGTAGGCATCAATAACCACATCATCTTCTTTTAACTCCGCAAAGTCAATAGCCGTTTGATAGAGTTTCTCTGCCATTTCAGTATTAACCTGGTAAAAGGCTGGGCCAGCAATTTGATAGTCATTTCCCAACATTTGATCGGTAATATGATCTTGTCCATAAAGGGTACGCCATTCCTTACCAAAAATAGCATTGGTGTTCTGGTCGTTGATATTTTGCATAACAGACACAATCTCTGGGAACTGCTTGATGATTTGTTCAATCAATTGTTCCACACGAAAAATCTTCGGACGAGTGGTCACCAAAATGACCATAATTTGCCCTGAATAGTGTCCGCGACGCACCACAAGGTTTCGAATCAAGCCAGCTTGTTCCTTTTCATCATAAGGTTTCAAATCATAACGACGGAGCAAGTCGCGTAGGGCTACTACTACCTCGTCAATCACAGGATCCTGGATAAAGAAATCTTCCAGTGGCATGAGGTCATGGGAATTCTTACGGAAAAATCCTGTTTCCAAGACACCATTGACACGACGAACAGGCACCTGCGCCTTGTTGCGATACTTGACTGGATGTTCCATACCGAGCGTTTCAGTAACCTCTACATCTGAAATTCCACCAATCTTGTATAGACTATCCTTGACTTGCTTGGTTTTAAACTTAAGCTGTTCTGGATAGGCAAGATGACCCAAGTCTGCGATTCCTGAACGCAGATAAGCTAGATCTAGATTTTGATTACGGTGTGGCGACTGAACAAGGTATTCTTCAACTTTACCAAAGCCAATCTTTTTATTAACCTTGAGGACTCGCATGAGGATTTTTTCACTTGGTAAAGCATTCTCTACAAAAAATACCAAACCATCCACCTTGGCTACTCCTGCACCTTCGTGGGTCAAATCAACAATTTCAACTTCTACAATATCATTTTTCTTTAACATTCTCTTCTCTTTCTATTGGCCGACAAAAAAGACGGCAACGTTACGGTTACCATCTATTATACCATGAAATTTCTTAAGAACCAAAACTCTTGAAGAAGTTGACAATGGCTTGCCAGAGGGAGCTTAGGAAATTACCGCCGTCCTCTAGCGCCTTATCCGCATCAAAGTTAAGGTTGATATTTTTAAAACTGTCGCCAGCTTGTGAAACAATACTTTGTTTAAGGTCATTTAGGGTTTTAGTGAAGTCTGTATTGCTGAGGATATCACTCTTTGAGAGATTCAAAGCAAAATTGATGATGATATTGATCTGGTTTCCTGTTATGACCTGATCAAGTTTGTAATTTTTCAAGGTATCTTCAACAATTTTACGTACATCTTCTTCTGTCAGATTACCCTTGCTTTCTTTAGCTTTGGCAAGTCCTGACTTGATATCGGCTAGGGCAACATTTAATTTATTAGCATCATAGCCAGTTTTGTCCTTGTTTTCAGCATTGATATCTGACAAAGCCTTTAGCTCTTCTTGAGCCAAGTCTTTATTGGCTTGTGGTACCTTAGCTCCATTAGCCTCTAGCGAGTAGTAAATCCCTGCTAAGGCACTCTCACCTGTAACGGGAATGGGTGATGCTACAATGATTTTGGCATGTTCCATGCCCAGAGTTACAGCTGCATTTCGATACATATCCTGAGTCACCTTAGTGATGTTTTCTGGTGTTTCAATCTTGACCTCAAGTGGCGACTTGTCACCTAGTTTTTGAATCTTGGCTGATGAATACAATTGTAAGCTAGAGTCATTGGCAACATTCATAATCTTAGAATAGACATCAGGTGTCATGGTCTTGAGTTCTTTGGTATCCGATGAGGCATTGTAGCCCAGTTTTTTAAGGGTTTGATTTTTTTGGTCTTCAGATAATGATGAACCTAGGACATATTCAGGTTGGACATAGGTTTCATCGATAACTTTTTGCACATCTGTTGCTGCATGGGCGCTACTCATAGCTGTTACTGCCCACAAGACCGCAGCACTGGTCAGAAAGAGTTTCTTTCTCATGGGGAATTCCCTCCTTTACCTTTCTAGAGTAATATATCTATCTTAAAGAAAACTTATAACAAAAACACCTGGACTAGCCAGATGTCGAAAAGAGAGTGAAACATTTGATGATATAAAGGTTGAGTTGCACCTGTCTAGAATAATAATAGTTTCCCCCATTTACGTAAAGTTCAGCACCGTGAAAGATAGAAATAGGGTGAATATAACTATAAGTCTTTCCAGTGGTATTGCCAAGCAAGGGAGCAACAGTATCACGGGAGTACTGTTTGGCCAGAGCCAAGGTATTTTCCTTGCCATTTTGGGCGATATAATCAATATAGGCAGGGCCAAAATTGTAGGCTTGAACAGCTGTCCAGACATCAACACCTTTATTTTGAGCCAGATAGAGATTGTCTGTCAGAGTTTGCACACCTTGTCGAATGCTAGAGGCATTATCATTGATGGTATTGGTGGAACCACTTGCAGACTCACTAGACTGCATGACATCGCCTTCTTTTCCTTTTGTTTCGGTATAAATCATAGCGAGCACAAGCTCTTCGTTTGCTGGGGTATCTTTTTCACTCAAGATTTCTCGCACCATGGGTTGATAGGTCATGACTTGCTTGACATCTTGGTGAACACGGTAAGCTTTATAGCCAGCAAAAAGGAAGACTGCTAGTACAAGCACTCTTCGAATTCGTTTAAACATTATTTACTTTGAATATCCTCGATATTTTTGATTAAGATAGAGTAGGTTCCATTGTCATTTTGGATAAACTCAACAGACTCGGCGTCTTGATAGACGTTATTGGGAACGATGAGCTCAATTCCATTTGACAAGGAGAGTTTTTGGTTTTCAAATTTCTTTAATTGGCGACTGGCATCAATTTCATCAAATTGAACAGGCTCTGGTACGACTTCTTTGACTTGGTCAATAAAGCTCAAACGAGCCGTTAGATTGTTGTCAAAAAGGTCGTTGGCCAATTTTTCAGGTGACAATTCATTGCTTTCTTCTAGATTATTAAAAATAGCAGATTTTACCTTGGATTGAAATTGAAAATCATCTGTGTTAAAAGTCTCAGCAATTCTCTGGGCTGTCTTTTCCAGTTCCTTGATGGATTTCTTGGGTGAAATCTTAGGGGCGACAGCAAGAAGATTTTCTGAAAAATAGTTCAAGAAAGCCCCGTTGTACTTGATGCGTTTTTCAATCAGATGGTACTTGCGACTCTGAAGATTGACCACCAAGGCTTCGTCGGCACCCGTTCCAAATCCAGGCAGGTTATTCTGAGTTAGCTTGATTGGATTATCAACTTCTCCTCCGAGGTGGGTCAGGGTCTCACGCAGGGCAATTCTCAAGAAAGCGAAATGTTCCACGCCTTCTTTAGAAAACTGCACAAAAATCAAGTCATTGGTCTTGAGGTTTTCAGAAATGCTGAACTCTTCTTTCCAGAGATTAGCCAGTGTTACTGATGTCTCCAACAAATCGTCTGTGATGTGATTGAAGAAGGGATTTTCTTCTTCGAAAATCCCAGTCTTGGCTTCATCTGAATACACACGTTCGATTTTTTTGCGCAGGTATTCTTCGATTTTTGGAGTGATATTGAGAAACTTATCCGCTAGGAACAGCTCGGTATCATCCGGACTGAACTGATGGATAATGGCTTTCTTAATATAAATGTCCATAAAAATTTTAGTCCTCGTATAATGGGAAGGCATCTGTCAATGATTTGACTTCACTTCTCACTTCTTCTAAGACAGCTTCATTTTCTGCATTCTTAAGGGTTTTAATGATGAGTTCAGCCACTTTGCGACTCTCTTCTTCACCAAATCCACGTGCAGTAATGGCTGCAGATCCGATACGAATCCCACTTGTCTTGAATGGTGACAAAGTTTCGTAAGGGATTGAGTTTTTATTTAGGGTAATATTGACTTCATCCAGCAAATTTTGAGCAACTTTTCCGTTT
Source organism: Streptococcus mitis 17/34 (assembly GCA_000430305.1). GTDB lineage: Bacteria > Bacillota > Bacilli > Lactobacillales > Streptococcaceae > Streptococcus > Streptococcus mitis_AW. The sequence goes on along the minus strand of ASZZ01000009.1, from coordinate 14,398 downwards.
TCTACAACCTTGGTTACATCAACTAGGAAAAGGTGGTTTTCAGTTCCACCAGAAATGATACGGAAATCAGGGTCTTGCAAGAAGACATCTGCCATAGCCTTGCTGTTTTTGATCACATTAGCAGCGTATTCCTTGAAGGCTGGATCCAAAACTTCTTTGAAGGAAACAGCCTTAGCAGCCACAACATGCTCCAAAGGACCGCCCTGAATACCGGGGAAAATTGCTGAATTGATTTTCTTAGCTAATTCCTCATCATTGGTTAAAATCAAACCACCACGAGGGCCACGAAGGGTTTTGTGGGTCGTTGTTGTCGTGATATGAGCGTATGGCACTGGACTTGGGTGTAGACCAGCTGCAACCAAACCAGCGATGTGGGCCATATCTACCATGAGCTTCGCACCAACAGCATCCGCAATTTCACGGAATTTTGAGAAGTCAATAATTTGAGAATAGGCTGAAGCACCTGCTACGATTAGTTTAGGTTTTACTTCTTGGGCTTGTTTCAAAATAGCATCAAAGTCTAAGAGTTCCGTTTCAGGATCCACACTATAAGAAACAAAGTTGTAGGTTTGACCAGAGAAGCTTACAGGAGCCCCGTGGGTCAAGTGTCCACCTGCTGCCAAATCCATTCCCATAACGGTATCACCTGGCTCAATCAAGGCCATGTAAGCCGCACAGTTGGCTTGGCTTCCTGAGTGTGGTTGGACATTGGCAAATTTTGCACCGAAAATTTCTTTTGCGCGTTCAATGGCTAGACTTTCTACCACGTCTACCACATCAGTTCCACCATAATAACGGCGGCCTGGGTAGCCTTCGGCGTATTTATTTGTCAAGATAGACCCTTGAGCTGCCATAACAGCCTTGGAAACAACGTTTTCCGAAGCAATCAACTCAATGTTGTTTTGTTGGCGTTCTTCTTCTTTGGCAATAGCATTCCAGAGATCAGCATCGTATGCTTTAAAATCGTCTTTGTCAAAAATCATAGGTCTTCTCCTTTATAGCGTGACTTGTCCTTCAGTTTGTTTTACAATAAGAAAAGAAACTAAAAGATGCGAATAAACCGTTTCTGCATTTTATCACAAGTATAACCAACTTTTTCATAAAATGCATGAGCACCCAGACGATGATCGGCAGAGTTTAAGCGGATAAACCCATAACCACGTCTTTTTGCTTCTTGATCCAACCCTTGTAATAAGCTTTTACCAATACCTTGACCTTGTGCTTGAGGTGAAACTGCTAAGGCTAAGATATTAAATCCTGCTTTGGAATAGAGTGATTCGTAAACTTCAGCGTGGACATAACCAAGTAAGACACGACTGCCTGCTTCCTCATAGCCAAGTAGGAAATGATGTTCATCTTGAGATAATCTGGTTAGTTGACTAGCTGTCTCCTCTTGACTAAAAGAATAGCCCAAAGCTTCTTGGTTAATGTCACATATAGCTTTCACATCAGTTTCTCTTAAATTTCTTAGCATTTCATGCCTCCTCAAAAGAAATCTCTGGCAACCTAGCAAGAATATCTTCTCGCTTAATGGCCCCTTGGCGTAAGATTTTCACCTTATCTCCAGACAAATCCAAAATAGTCGAATCCTGTCCAGTTAGAAAAGCATCGTCTTCCAGACCCAGAACCTCTTGGTCAAAATCCTCTAGAATCTGATCAAAGGTCACGCCACTTGCCTGACCTGAGATATTGGCAGACGGCCCAATCAAGGGACCTGTCTCTCGAATCAAATCAAGGGTAATAGGATGACTCGGCATCCGAAATCCAACAGTCGCGAGACCAGAATTGACCCAATAGGGAACTCGGTCATTGGCTTCGAGTATAATGGTCAAGGGACCTGGTAAAAAGGTCTCTACAAGTTTTTGCAGATAAGATGGCTGATTCTTAGAAAAGTGCAAGATGTCCTCTAGAGAGGCGATATTGAGATTTAGTGCCTTATCTCTAGGACGACGTTTGAGCTGGTAAACATGCTCAACTGCTTTTTCATCTAAGGACTTAGCAAAAAGACCATAAACAGTCTCTGTAGGCAGAACGACAGCCCCACCCTTTTCTAACTCTTGTCTAATCTTGTCCATCATCAACGACAACCATCCTATCTTGACCAAACTGGTCCTTGAGTGTTCGTACTCGTTTTTCAGGAAGATGTTTCCTAAAAAGATCAGGAACACTTTGACCTTGCTTGTATCCAATTTCAAGGTAAATCTTACCACCATCCTTGAGATGGTACTTTGTATCTTCCGCAATTCTACGGTAAATAGCTAGGCCATCCTCGTCTGCAAAGAGAGCTAGATGGGGCTCCGAATATAAGACATTCAAGCCGACCTCTGACTCATCTTCACGAGAGATATAGGGTGGATTGGATACAATTATATCATATTTTTCAGAAATTTCTGCAAAACAATCAGATTTTTAAAAATATATTAAGTTTTTGATTTTTAGCATTTTCGCTAGCTAAATCTAAAGCATCTTGGGAAATATCCACTGCTGTCACTGACCAAGCTGGTCTATTTTTTGCTAAGGCGAGAGCAATAGCTCCGCTACCTGTGCCGATATCCAGAACTGAAAGATTCGTCTCAGGATTTTCAGCTAGAATATGCTCCACTAACTCCTCTGTCTCTGGACGGGGAATCAAAACTCGCTCATCCACCTTTAACTGCATTCCATAAAAATCAGCCTGTCCGATGATATACTGTGCTGGTTTATGATCTACTAACTGTTGAAAAATTCCTTTTACAAATTGTTTTTCTTCCTCTGTTACCTCTTTCTGGAGGGCAAAAACAAAGTCTGTAAAAGAAAGATTTTTCAGGCTACGATAGACAAAAGAGAGGCTTTCAGCTTCCTCTCCTTGTCTAACCAACTCTTCTTCAAAATCTGAAAATAATTGAGCTAATTTCATTATTTGTTTAATTCTTCTAATTTTTGTGTTTGGTCATAGAGCACCAAGGCATCCACAACTTCATCCAATTTACCGGACAAAATGGTATCTAGTTTTTGGAGGGTCAAGCCGATACGGTGATCTGTGACACGGTTTTGTGGGAAGTTATAAGTACGGATTCGTTCTGAACGGTCACCAGTACCGATTGTTGACTTACGCTCGGCATCTTGTTCATCTTGTGCAATTTGTGCAAAGTGGTCAGCAACACGAGCACGGATGATTTTCATAGCCTTCTCACGGTTCTTCTGCTGGGTACGTTCTTCCTGCATCTCAACCTTAATATTGGTTGGCAAGTGAACGATACGAACGGCAGTCGCAACCTTGTTGACGTTCTGTCCACCAGCACCAGATGCGTGGTAGATATCGACACGAAGGTCTTTAGGATCGATATCGTATTCTACTTCTTCCACTTCAGGCATGACAAGAACTGTCGCTGTCGAAGTATGTACGCGACCTTGGCTTTCTGTCACAGGGACACGTTGCACACGGTGAGCACCTGATTCGTACTTGAGTTTAGAGTATACAGACTGACCTGACACCATGGCAACCACTTCTTTGAAACCACCGACACCGTTCATAGAAGCCTCCATGACTTCAAAGCGCCAGCCTTGGGCTTCCGCATACTTTTGGTACATGGTGAGCAAATCCCCAGCGAATAGTGCTGCTTCATCTCCACCAGCTGCTCCACGGATTTCAAGGATGATGTTCTTGTCATCATTTGGATCCTTTGGAAGGAGCAAGATTTTTAGTTTTTCTTCGTATTCTTCTTTTTCAGCCTTGGCATCTTTGAGCTCTTGCTTGGCCATTTCTTCCAAGTCCGCATCTCCGCCTGATTCCTTAATCATCTCTTCGGCATCAACGATGTTTTGAAGGACTTGTTTATACTCACGGTAGGCTGTAACCGTGTCACGGGTACTAGCTTCTTCCTTGGATAATTCCATAAATCGCTTGGTATCCGATACCACATCTGGGTCACTCAGCAATTCTCCTAATTCTTCATAACGGTCTTCTACAGCTTGTAGTTGATCATAGATGTTCATTTTTCTTCATTCTCCTTATTGATTTCAGGGGCAAAATAATGTTTACGGCAGACCGAGATATAGGTCTCATTCCCACCGATTTGGATCTGTTCACCATCATAAACGGGCAGTCCATCCTGAGTTCGCAACACCATGGTCGCCTTTTTCTTACAGTACTGACAGATGGTCTTGATTTCGTCAATCTTATCTGCTAAAAGCAAAAGATATTTGGAACCTTCGAACAATTCATTACGAAAGTCATTTTTCAAACCAAAAGCCATGACAGGTATGTCTAGCTCGTCCACAACACGAGCTAGGTCGTAAACATGGTGACGTTTGAGAAACTGGGCTTCATCGACCAAAACACAGTAAGGTTTTTCAGCTAAATCTCGGATATAGCCGAAGATATCCGTCGTGTCCTCAATCGCAAGGGCAGGGCGCTTCATACCGATTCGACTCGACACATAGCCAACACCGTCACGCGTATCCAGAGCCGAGGTCATAATCACAACACCTTTTCCTTGCTCCTCATAGTTATAGGCCACCTTGAGAATCTCGATTGTCTTACCAGAGTTCATGGTCCCATAACGATAATACAACTGTGCCATGTTTCTTGCTTCACGTCCATTTCTAAATTTTTGCTACATTCTAGTATATCATAATTTTCTTAAGCTTTAAACGGCAAAATGTGGTAAAATAGAAGAAATCAAAACTAGTGGAGGAAGCCATTATGCCATTTGTACGTATCGATTTATTTGAAGGACGCACGCTCGAGCAAAAGAAAGCTCTTGCTAAGGAAGTAACAGAAGCTGTTGTTCGCAACACTGGAGCCCCTCAATCTGCTGTCCATGTCATCATCAACGACATGCCAGAAGGAACTTATTTCCCACAAGGGGAAATGCGCACCAAATAAGCTAGCTTAAGCAGAATTGCTTAGGCTTTTTCAATCTCCAAGTAGCATCCATTGAAGAAATAGCCTAAATTTGTTACAATTTGAAAAGAGACTTGGAGAAATTTCCAATAAAAAGCTATTAAAGGAAACATTATGATTACACGTGAATTTGATACCATCGCTGCTATCTCTACTCCACTAGGTGAAGGGGCTATTGGTATTGTCCGCCTAAGCGGAACAGAAAGTTTTGCAATTGCGCAAAAGATTTTTAAAGGAAAAGACTTGAGTCAGGTTGCCAGCCACACTCTCAACTACGGTCACATTGTTGATCCTCAGACAGGAAAAGTCATGGACGAGGTTATGGTTGGAGCTATGAAGTCTCCAAAGACCTTTACTCGTGAGGATATTATTGAGATTAATACCCACGGTGGGATTGCGGTGACCAATGAGATTCTCCAGCTGGCTATCCGTGAAGGAGCTCGGTTGGCAGAACCTGGTGAATTTACCAAACGTGCCTTCCTAAATGGTCGTGTGGACTTGACACAGGCCGAGGCAGTGATGGATATCATCCGCGCCAAGACTGACAAGGCCATGAACATTGCAGTTAAGCAGTTAGACGGCTCCCTTTCTGACCTCATTAATAATACTCGCCAAGAAATCCTCAATACTCTTGCCCAAGTTGAGGTCAATATTGATTATCCTGAATATGACGATGTTGAGGAAGCTACTATTGCTGTTGTCCGTGAGAAGACTATGGAGTTTGAGCAATTGCTAACCAATTTGCTTCGAACAGCCCGTCGTGGTAAAATCCTCCGTGAGGGAATTTCCACTGCTATCATCGGCCGTCCCAACGTTGGAAAATCTAGCCTGCTCAACAACCTCTTGCGTGAAGATAAGGCTATCGTAACCGACATCGCCGGTACCACCCGTGATGTCATCGAAGAATACGTCAACATCAATGGGGTACCTCTCAAATTGATTGATACAGCCGGAATTCGTGAAACAGATGACATTGTAGAACAAATCGGTGTTGAGCGTTCGAAAAAAGCCCTAAAAGAAGCTGACTTGGTACTACTAGTATTAAATGCCAGTGAACCACTGACCGCCCAAGATCGTCAACTCTTAGAAATCAGCCAAGATACTAATCGCATTATTCTACTTAATAAAACTGACCTGCCTGAAGCGATTGAAACTTCGGAACTTCCAAAAGATATCATCCGTATTTCAGTCCTTAAAAACCAAAACATTGACAAGATTGAGGAACGAATCAATGAGCTCTTCTTTGAAAATGCAGGTCTTGTGGAGCAAGATGCGACTTACTTGTCTAACGCACGTCACATTTCCCTGATTGAAAAAGCAGTTGAAAGCCTACAAGCTGTTAACCAAGGTCTTGAACTGGGTATGCCAGTTGACTTGCTTCAAGTAGATTTGACCCGTACTTGGGAAATTCTTGGTGAAATCACTGGAGATGCGGCTCCTGATGAACTTATCACCCAACTCTTTAGCCAATTCTGTTTAGGAAAATAATAAAATCCATGATCCTTCTTGCGGTCATGGATTTTATTATCTTTATTAGTAATCTGGTCTTAAGACCCCTGTTACGGTTGCCTTAGTCGCTTCGTAGTCGCCATCTACGACAACCTTGATAATGCGTTTGGCATCTTCTTCTGGTGCTGGAACAAGAGGTAGACGAGTTGGTCCAGCTTCAAATCCCATATAGTTCAGAACGGCCTTAACTGGAGCAGGACTTGGATAAGAGAAGAGGGCATTAACTTTAGGAATGAATTTACGTTGAATAGCTGCGGCTTTTTTCATATCGCTTTCTGCAATGGCAGTAAACATCTCGTGCATTTCATCCCCATTTGTATGAGAGGCAACAGAAATAACCCCGTCAGCACCAAGGTTCATGGCATGGAAAGCATCTCCATCCTCACCAGTATAGACCAAGAACTCTTCTGGTTTGTGCTCAATCAAGTAAGCCATATTTGCCAAGCTAGTACATTCTTTGACACCAATGATATTTGGATGGTCAGCCAAACGAAGCATGGTTTCTGGAGTCAATTCGACAACCACACGCCCTGGAATGTTATAGATAATAATTGGTAAGTCAGAAGCGTCTGCAATTGCTTTAAAGTGCTGATACATCCCTTCTTGAGAAGGCTTGTTGTAGTAAGGGACGATTGCAAGTCCAGCTGCAAAACCACCAAACTCTGCTACTTCTTTTACAAACTCGATTGAATCACGAGTATCATTGGTACCGATACCAGCAATAAGCGGTACCCGACCATTAACAACTTTTTGTACAGCAGTAAAAATCTCCAACTCTTCATCGTGAGTCAAGGTAGGACTTTCAGCTGTCGTACCAGCAAGAAGAATTCCATCCGTGTGATGAGCCAGCAAATGCTCAATCAAGGCTGGAATAGCATCAAAATTGATAGAACCATCATCATGAAAAGGAGTAATGAATGCTGTGATGATTTTACACTCTTTTAAATCTTCATAAGACATGAGAAACACCTCTCTATTTCAAAGAAGGAGTTCATCTGAACTCCTAAACGATATGACTATTTTAATTCAAATTTCAATTCGGCCGTTGGACGAACCAATCCACGTTCATGAAGAGTTTCTGCAATTTGAACTGAGTTCCAAGCAGCACCTTTGAGAAGGTTATCTGAAACAACCCACATGTGAATTCCTTTTTCAGCATCCAAGTCTTTACGGATACGACCTACGAAGGTATCACGTGAACCAACTGCATTGATGGCTTGCGGATAGATTTGATGAGCTACATCATCTTCAAGAACAGCACCTGGGAAGGCTGCGATAGCTGCTTTGACTTCTTCAATTGGAGCCACTTCTTTTGTTTCGATATAAACTGACTCAGAGTGAGCTGACAAGACTGGAATACGCACACATGTTGCAGACACTGCGATGCTATCATCTTCCATGATTTTCTTAGTTTCCTTAGTCATCTTCATCTCTTCGTAAGTATAATCATTGTCTGTGAAGACATCGATTTGTGGAAGAGCGTTAAAGGCGATAGGATAGTGTTTCTTGTCACCGCCTGAAGGTAAGATTTCCGCATGCAAATCACGTGGTTTCACACCATCATTCAAAACTTCACGAAGTTCACGTTGTGTCTCAAGAATCGCTCCCATACCAGCACCTGAAACGGCTTGGTAAGTGGAAACGATGATACGATCCAAGCCCCATTTTTGGCGAACAGGCTCAAGAGCCACCATCATTTGGATTGTTGAACAGTTAGGGCAGGCAATGATACCGTTGTGGGCATCAAGTGCGTGAGCATTGACCTCTGGAACAACCAATGGTACGTCTGGATTTTGACGGAAATAAGATGTATTATCAACCACTACCGCTCCAGCTTTAACCGCGTATGGTGCATACTTAGCTGATGTCGAACCACCCGCTGAAAAGAGAGCAATGTCAACTCCTTCAAAAGCTGTTTCAGTCGTTTCTTCAATCGTAATATCTTGATCTTTAAATTTCAATGTTTTGCCTGCTGAACGTGCAGAAGCAAGTAAACGAATTTTATCAATTGGAAGTGTTGATTCTTCCAACATTTTTATCATCTGAGCACCGACAGCACCTGTCGCGCCGACTACAGCAACTGTATATCCCATAAGTAACCTCTTTCGGAATTTTCTAAAAATTTCTATAATAGATGTATTATACTACTTTTTCCATGAATTGCAAAGCTTTTTCATCATTTTTTAGAAAATAAAAATCCCCAGTCGTTAGACCAGGGACTAAGAGGCATCTTCATGTGATGAGCAGGTTCACACAACTCATCAAGGTCCGCTCCTGCGTTATGACCTCCTTATGCTCAATAGTAGTCCGAAGACTACCTATCGACTCATCGCGTCTTCTATTCTACTAAAGAGAATGACTTTTGTCAACAGACGAAACTCTTTAGTTTTATTTACACGGGTGCATAAGAAATATCTTTGAAAAATTGGGGGCAGATTTGGGACAGACATAACAAAAAACCCTTGTAAATCAAGGGCTTTTCTGACTATTTAATGCTAATTGCCGGGATTGAACCGGCGACCTCATCCTTACCATGGATGCGCTCTGCCAACTGAGCTAAATCAGCTTACTTAAAAAGTATACTACAGTTAGAAAATCTTGTCAAGTTTCCTTAGACATTTTCCATAAGAAAAAGCCAGGAAAAGGCTACCTAGCTTATCTTCTTCTATTTGCTTAAATCGATTCGACGACCAATTTTACCGATAATAATCGCTCCAATAATCAATGATGCAAATTCACCAATTCCTGTTGTGAACCAAGTAAGGAAAAATGGTAATTGCGCTACGATATTCAACTCTGCAGCGATAGTAAACATGGAAATTGAAAATAGGATCGAAAAGAAGAAATGATCTTTTCGAATCAATCCGTTAAAAAGGTAATCTTTGCTGTATTTTGCAAAAAGCCAAACACCTAGACTGAGGAATACTAGTGTTGATCCACCACCAACAAAGACATCTAGCAGTCCGAAGCTAAAGAAATTAGCAATCATACAACCGATGGTAACTCCGATGATGTACTTAGGATTGTAAAAAGCCATAAAGTTCATCATTTCTGAAATACGGAACTGATAAGCGCCATAGCTAATGGCATTGAGAGGCGGTGTGACAGTCAAAACGACGTAGATAGCAGCAACGATTGCAATATCTGCTACGTCACGAATAGTTAATTTTTTCATCTTTTCTCCTTTGGCGGTTGTCCGCGTGTAATATGCTTGGTGAAAGAAGCTAAGCACCAAGGGTTGATTTATTCAACCTTACTAGTATAGCACAATAGTCCTCTTTATGCTATACTAAGAACATGAAAAATCATATTCAAAGTTTCTTTAAGAACGAGCTCTTGTCCTATCTCTTTTTTGGTATAGCGACTACTCTTATTTCTATTCTATCCCGATTAGTCATTTATCAACTAACTCATAAAGAACTCCTTGCTACTGCCCTAGCAAATATTATTGGTATCCTCTTTGCCTTTATCACAAATGATACGATTGTATTTAAGCAGGCTAGGCAGAATTGGCCAAGACGTTTAGTGAAATTTACTCTTGCCCGCCTTTCTACTTTTCTTTTAGACTTATTTTTAACTTTTCTCTTTGTAACCCAGTTTCCTAATATTATTGGACAATTTGTAAATAATAATATAGACAAGGTTAATACTATCGAAACAGCTATTTCACAATTCTTGATAATTATTCTTAATTACATTTTTAGTAAGGTTTTTATTTTTAAAAAATAGAAAATTTTTGAGCATATATCTTGCATGCTCTTCTTAATTAATATATAATTAAGAGTAAAAATTTTTTGAAAGGGAAAATGAAAATGTTAAAAGATCTTAAAGCATTTTTGCTTCGTGGTAATGTTGTTGACCTTGCTGTCGGTGTGATCATTGCCTCTGCTTTTGGTGCAATCGTAACTTCATTCGTTAACGATATCATCACTCCACTATTATTGAACCCAGCCTTGGAAGCTGCGAAAGTACAAAACATCGCTGAACTTGCATGGAATGGTGTTACATATGGTAAATTCTTGAGTGCTATTATCAACTTCCTTGTTGTAGGTACTGTTCTCTTCTTCGTTATTAAAGCTATGGAAAAAGCTCAAAGCCTTACTAAGAAAGAAGAAGTTGTTGAAGAGGAAGCTCCAGCTGCTCCAACTGAGTTGGAAGTACTTCAAGAAATCAAAGCTCTTCTTGAGAAAAAATAATCGATTAAAAGGATCTAGCACAAAGCTAAATCCTTTTTCTTTACTCTTTCGGCAACTTGCCTGCTTTCTCTAACATTTTCTTAATCAGATAAGGCATCTTAACATTTTCACGACCTTTTTTCTCAATCAGTTTTTTCACAAATTCTGGCATTTGTAAATCTTCAGATTCAGCCAAAATGTTTTTCGTCTCATCTGAAGGTACTAATTCATCAAAAGTTTCTTCTTCTGGGAGAAATTTCTTAAACTCTTGATTTTCATTGGCTCTAACTGTATTGACCAAAGCATCAATCAAGCGAGAATCTGTATTTGGCATTGGTGGACGATGGTAGTTCACCCCCAATTCTTGACACAAGTCATAACATTCTACATCGTTGTCAAATAAAACTTCAATGTGCTCACTGATAAAACTAATAGGTATAAAAATATAATGCTCTGGATGTTCTTCCTGTTCTCTAAGATATTCCAGGACATCTGGCTTAATCCAAGGAATACCAATATCACTTTCACTCTGCCAAGTGTTGGTATATTGCTCTGGTTTCAAGCCTAATTTTTCAGCAATTAGCTTGCTATTTTCAAAAATTTGGTCTATATAAGGATCACCAAAGTCCAAGGCAAAAATAGGCACACTATGGGCTGAAAAGATGACTTTAAAGCTGTCTTGCTTTACTTCTGCTTTTAAAATCTTACCAATTTCATCCGCCCAATAGTTTAAGAGCGCTTCTTCCTGATACCAGTCCTTAATGACCAAAAATTGAATTTGTTTGCTTTCTAAAAATTTTTCATAGCCCATGACAGAGTAAAAAGAATAATGGGGCTCCAAAATCAGGCAAATACACTGCTCAATTCCGTCTGCTTCCATCTGACCAATCACATCTGGAATAAAGGGTCTGGAAAATTTATTGGCAAAATAGACACTATACTCATTCCCCAGTCTAGCTTCTACCAAGGCAACTTCTTCACGAGTAATTCTTTGCAGAGGCGTACCTCCAATAAGTACATAATTATCATAGAGTGTTTGAATCTCGTGGTCTTGGGGTCTCACTCCACGACGAATATTTGTGAAAAAATCAGCTACACCTTCAAAGGTAATCTCTTCTGGTGAACCGAAGGTCATCATTAAAATTGCTTTTTTCATAACTGCTTCCTTGTGATGTTTTTATCAATTTTATTTTATCATTAATTCATCAATAAGTAAACGCTAACATAGGGACATTCTCAATCTTCTGTCTTTTGTTTTTCTCTTCTTTCTATGATACAATGGAAAAAATGAATTCAAAAGGAGTTTTTTATGACTTATCCAAATCTCTTGGACCGCTTTTTAACCTACGTTAAGGTCAACACGCGCTCTGATGAACACTCTACTACTACTCCAAGTACGCAGAGTCAGGTTGATTTCGCAACCAATATCCTGATCCCAGAAATGAAACGTGTTGGTCTGCAAAATGTTTATTATCTACCAAATGGTTTTGCTATTGGAACCTTGCCAGCCAATGATCCATCTTTAACACGTAAAATTGGCTTCATCTCCCACATGGATACTGCTGATTTTAATGCCGAAGGAGTCAATCCTCAGGTAATTGAAAACTACGATGGTGGTGTGATTGAACTAGGGAATTCTGGTTTTAAATTAGATCCAGCTGACTTCAAGAGTCTTGAAAAATATCCTGGACAAACGCTTATCACAACCGACGGAACAACCTTGCTAGGTGCCGATGACAAGTCAGGGATTGCTGAAATTATGACAGCCATTGAATATCTAAATGCTCATCCTGAAATCAAACACTGTGAGATTCGTGTTGGTTTTGGTCCAGATGAAGAAATCGGTGTTGGTGCTAATAAATTTGATGCAGAAGATTTTGATGTTGATTTTGCCTACACAGTTGATGGTGGACCACTAGGTGAACTTCAGTACGAAACTTTCTCAGCAGCTGGTGCTGAATTGCATTTCCAAGGTCGTAATGTCCACCCTGGTACAGCAAAAGGGCAAATGGTCAACGCCCTTCAGCTAGCGATTGATTTCCATAATCAACTTCCCGAGAATGACCGACCTGAATTAACTGATGGCTACCAAGGTTTTTACCATCTAATGGATGTGACAGGTAGTGTCGAAGAGGCGCGTGCAAGCTACATCATTCGTGATTTTGAAAAAGATGCCTTTGAAGCGCGTAAAGCAGCTATGCAGTCTATCGCTGATAAGATGAATCAAGAACTTGGTAGCGACCGTGTCACCCTAAACCTGACAGACCAGTACTACAATATGAAAGAAGTCATTGAAAAAGATATGACTCCAATTACCATTGCTAAGGCCGTTATGGAAGATTTGGGTATCACGCCTATTATTGAACCAATTCGCGGCGGGACAGACGGCTCTAAAATTTCCTTTATGGGAATCCCAACTCCAAATATCTTTGCTGGTGGCGAAAACATGCATGGACGTTTTGAATATGTTAGCCTTCAGACTATGGAACGTGCAGTTGATACCATCATTGGTATCGTAGCTTATAAATAATTGATAAAAAACCGAGCATATCCAACTACGGAAATGCTCGGTTTTAGTATTTTATACTCTTCGAAAATCTCTTCAAATCATGTCAACATCGCCTTGCTGTACTCAAGTACAGCCTGCGGCTAGTTTCCTAGTTTGCTCTTTGATTTTCATTAAGTATTAGAAGTGACTTCTTTCCCTGCCCCTTTAGTCATCTCTCAATTTTCTCGTCTACTTGATTATATTCCACTTAATACAAGGAAAACAATCTAAAACCAATTGTTACAACCTTCTTGCATCCAATTCGAATACACTATTTAGGGACATTTTATATTAACTAGTCTTTTTTTTTTTGACCATTCCAATCATTCCTAAGAACATGCCCATAATTCCTACAGATGCAAAAACAGAAACATCTTCACTTCCTGTTTTAGGTAGAACTTCTTGACGATTTGCAGGTGCCTGATAAGTCTTATCTTCTAACATAGGCGGAACTACATATGACTTCTCATCATTTTTATCTACGATTTCATTCATAGTTGTTTCAGAGTCAGTTACATCACTAGTAGATCCTGATTCTTGATGACTTGTAGCTTCTCCACTAGGAACTCCTTCCTCAACGTTCGAAACTCCATGAGCAACTCCTTCAGAATCAGTCATACCACCAGTAAACTCTGGTAAATTGTGAATAGCTGCTTCAGAATCAGTCACACCACCAGTAAACTCTGGTAAGTTGTGAATAGCTGCTTCAGAATCAGTCACACCACCAGTAAACTCTGGTAAGTTGTGAGTAGCTGCTTCAGAATCAGACACACCACCAGTAAACTCTGGTAAATTATGAATAGCTGCTTCAGAATCAGTCACACCACCAGTAAACTCTGGTAAGTTGTGAATAGCTGCTTCAGAATCAGTCACACCACCAGTAAACTCTGGTAAGTTGTGAATAGCTGCTTCAGAATCAGTCACACCACCAGTAAACTCTGGAACCTCATGAACATATGATGCGATTTTACCTGATTCTTCTTTCTTAGTTCCGACCAATACAATTTCGTCTTGCGCCACTTCAACAACTTCACGAAGTTTTATAGTACGGCTTCCATCTGGTGCTACTTCAGTCAAGATACGTTCCTTGCCTGCACGACCTACCTGAGTCACTCGAGTTTCACCTTTTGGAAGACTTGAATCTTCTTGTTTAACTTTCTTGAAGTTAATTACTTTTTCTACTACTTCAAGACTTGGTTGAGGTTGAACTAGTTCCTTATCTCCATCCGTTGGAACTATGGAATGTTTCACTTCCTCTTTCGGAGTAGCCTGAAGTTGACT
>ASZZ01000008.1 GCA_000430305.1 Streptococcus mitis 17/34 | reverse complement strand
ACAAAACTTTAGAGAATGTCTGGTAAAATCAATTGATAGCACAGAGTCAGGTCGGTCAACTCCTTCAACTGAAGTCCTGTCAATTCTTCCCATTTATCAATCTTGTATTGGAGAGAATTGCGGTGCAGATAGAGTTGCTGGGCTGTTTTAGTGAGAACGGCACTATTTTCCCAAAGGGACAGAATGATTTCCTGAATCTGATCCTGATCCAAAATCATCTGATGTAAACATTCTTTAATGACTCTCAGGTCCACAATCCTTTCTCCCATACTCCAAAGATAGAGTTGTGAAAAGGTATGAACACCTTGGTGACCCTGACGCCACCAAGTCTTAAACAAATCCCGCTCCGCTTTGATCAAGTCGGATAGGCTTGATGACCTGTTTGAGACCAGACCTGACCTAACATGATAGACAGACGAAGTCCAAAGTCATACTCAACCGCTTCAATTGTATCACTTAAAATAGCTCGTACAGAGGAATATTTATCTTGTTGAAGCACGAATACATAATCCTGAGCTCCGACTTGAAGCACCGTCTGACAGTTGGGAAAAAGAGTCCGCATCATGTCTAGCCAAGAGGCTAGATTTTCCTGTTGGTAATAAGACAGATGACAATAAACTAGCTGAATCTTTTTGAAAACTTGCGGTGCCTGCCCCTTCCCCTCAATCAGATAGGGATACCAAGGATTGAGCGAACGAGCCTTTTCCTGCTGGGTCAAAAGAGAAATCAACTGCTTTTCACGCTCACTGAGCCCAGCTTCCTCCAGCAAAATCCACTGCTGAGAAGCTAAAGGAAGAGTTAAGTAACCCTCTTTCTCTACTGGTTGATCTGAAATCTGAGCCTCAGGAAACCAGTCTTGTAGTTCTTTTGCCATCATGTCCTAGCCCTCCACTTTTCGGATGCACCACGAAATCAAGCTCTCAAGACGTTCCAGATTTTCAGTCATATGGAGATAGCCCATCACGGCTTCAAAACCTGTGGACATGCGATAAGTCACCACATCGGCATTTTTAGCTTTGGTATGGCTATTGGTATTGCGACCTCGTTTGTAGATTTCCTCTTCTTTTTCCGTCAGGACTTGCTCCTCCAACATGAGGGAAATCAAACGAGCCTGAGCCTTGGCTGACACATACTTGGTTGCCTCTTGGTGGAGTTTGTTGGGTTTGGTCATGCCTTTGAGAATGAGATGGCGACGAATATACATAGAATATACTGCATCTCCTTCAAAGGCTAACGCAATCCCGTTAATGAGATTGACATCAATCACGTGTCCACCTCACTCCATCCTTGGTGTCAAGGAGCTTAATCCCTTGAGCAGCCAATTGGTCACGGATTTGGTCCGCTGTCGCAAAGTCACGACTGGCACGCGCTTCTTGGCGTTTTTGGATCAAGTCTTCAATCTCTGCATCCAAAACTTCCTCAACAAAAACAATTCCAAAGACTTCTAACATATCCGCAAGAGCTTGCTTGACACTTGCATCATAGTTACCGGAATTGATCCACTTGGCCATTTCAAAGACTACTGTAATACCGTTAGCAGCGTTAAAATCTTCATCCATAGCTGCTACAAACTTATCTTTAACATCTTGCAAGTCTTGAGCATCCACATTTCCAGTAAATGGTTGCTCATAAGTGTTCTTTAGATACTTTAGATTGGTCTCTGCATCACGTACTGCCTTTTCTGTAAAGTTGATAGGTTTGCGGTAATGCTGAGTCGCAAAGAAGAAACGAAGCACTTGGCCATCAAGAGTTTTGAGGGCATCATGAACTGTGATAAAGTTGCCCAAAGACTTAGACATCTTGACATTGTCGATATTGACAAAACCATTGTGCATCCAGTAGTTGGCGAAGGTCTTGCCTGTTTTAGCTTCTGACTGGGCAATTTCGTTGGTGTGGTGCGGAAACTCAAGGTCAGCTCCACCACCATGAATATCAATGGTGTCGCCCAAAATCTCTGTCGACATGACCGAACACTCAATATGCCAGCCCGGACGCCCAGGTCCCCAAGGACTGTCCCAAGAAATCTCGCCTGGTTTAGCAGCTTTCCATAGAGCAAAGTCCACAGGATTTTCCTTGCGAGCTGTTTCCTCATCTGTACGACCTGAAGCTCCTAGTTCCAAGTCTTCTAGGGTTTTATTGGCCAATTTAGCATAGTTATGAGATTTTTCTACACGAAAATAGACATCTCCTTGGCTCTCATAGGCATAGCCCTTTTCAATCAAGTCTTCTACAAAGCGGATGATATCCGCCATAAACTCGACTACACGAGGATGACGAGTCGCAGGTTTGACACCCAAGGCCGTCACATCCTCACGAAAGGCAGCGATGTACTTGTCCGCAACCTCCTGAGGCGTGATACCTTCTTCCTTGGCACGGTTGATAATCTTATCATCCACATCCGTAAAATTGGAAATATAGGCAACCTCATAACCACGATACTCAAAATAGCGACGAATGGTATCAAAGGCTACCGTCGAACGGGCATTCCCCACGTGGATATAGTTATACACGGTTGGCCCACAAACATACATCTTGACTTTGCCGTCCTCAATCGGGACAAATTCTCGCAAATCACGAGACATGGTGTCGTAAATTTTAATCATGCGGTCCACTCCCTTCTCTATTTCTAACTTTTTCGACTGAAAACCAGCTCTGCAAAAGGACCAAATTGTCTGAGGCTATCTAGTTGGTAAAAGCGCTGTCCTTCCTCTTGGGTAAAGAGGGGAACCCCCTTTCCTAGGATAAGGGGCGCTATCTGAATAATGAGGTGGTCGAAAAGATCCGCATCTAAGAGCGGTCCTACCAAGGAATTACCACCAATCACAAAGACATTTTTGCCTTTGTCAATCTGGCGAACAAAGTCCACCACATCCCCAGATACTGGCTGGTAATTGCTGACAGGCAGGTGCCTATCATGCGTAAAGACATAGTTTTCCGTAGCTTGATAAAAACTTTCTACATCTTGCAAATCTTGGATTTCCTCAAAGGTCCGCTTGCCCATGATGGTGATATCCATTTGCCTGTAAAAGTCATCATAGCCTGTATCCTCTACAGAACCAAGCTGATGCAGCCAGTCTATCCTGTGCTGGCTGTCTGCCAAGTAGCCATCCATGGTGATACAGCCGTAAAAATATACTGCCATTCTTGTAGTTTCCTTTCTAGTTCTACTTTGCCTTCACTTAGCGGGATAGACCCAGATGGTTAGACCTAAGCTAATCAAAGTATTCAGCAAAATCCTTGCTGGACAAGAAAAATAAGCCAGAAAACAGCAATTCCAATCTGTAGCAGAACGGTTCATTCTTAAACATTCAAGCGCCTCTCCTGTCTACTTCCAGCTCAAATGATAAAGGTAGGCAGAGAGCAGGACCAGAAGACTGAAAATCAGATTTCCTGCACGAAACAAACTGAAAACAGAAACAAGACTTCCTGCCAAATAGAGCGCAAAATACTTATTGTCCTTGAAAAAATCTTTCATTAAAAGTTCCTCAGTTATCGTCCAAAAGCAGTATAGCTGAGCTTGTTCTTCCAAGAATTTATAATTTTGAAGAATAGTAACTCGCTTCTTGCTTGAATCATATAGATATCCTCTACAAACCAGACGATCTGTGACTGGCTTCTTTAGCCTGCTCGAGTTTATTGACGTAGTACTCTCTTTTTTCTTCAACTTCATGAATCGTTGGCTCATCCTTCTGTCCATGAACTCGGACAATCTTAGCAGGAATACCGACAACCGTCACATCACTAGGTACATCTGCTACAACAACTGCTGCTGCACCGACCTTAGCATTTTCACCAATTTCCACTGGTCCGATAACCTGAGCATGAGCTGATATGAGAGCTCCCTTGCGCACAGTCGGATGGCGTTTACCAACATCCTTACCAGTCCCACCAAGGGTTACTCCGTGATAGAGAAGAACGCCTTTTTCAACAATCGCTGTCTCTCCAATTACCAGGCCTGAACCGTGGTCAATAAAGACACCTGAATCGATCTGAGCACCTGGATGAATCTCAATCTGAGTCCAAAAGCGCCAGAACTGACTGTGCATACGAGCTAGGAGTTTGAAGCCATGCTTCCAGAGAAAATGCGAGAGACGGTGGGCCGCCAAAGCCTTGACACCTGGATAAGTCAGCAAAACCTCCAAAGTGGTGCGGGCCGCTGGATCATTTTCTTTTACGATATCAATGGTTTCGCGCCACCATCCCATACATTTCTCCTTTTCTTATTCTGAATCTTTTGGTGTTTCTGTAAATTCTTTCTTAGGTTTGTGGTCCTTATGATGACGTGGGCGGTGAGGTCTCTCAGACTTTTCACCCTTTTCATCATGCTCAGGTTTTGGCGGACGAGGAAGAAGAGCCTTCATAGAAGCATCGATACGACCTTTTTCATCAATCTTGATAACCTTAACATCGACTTCATCTCCGATTTCGACCAAGTCTTCTACACGGTTGGTACGAGTCCAAGCCATTTCAGAGATGTGTACGAGGGCATCTGTCTTGTCAAAGAGGTTAACAAAGGCACCAAATTTCTCGATACGAACAACCTTAGCGTGGTAAACTTCATCCACTTTAGCTTCACGAACCAAACCAGCAATGATTTCTTTAGCACGGTTAATTGCATCTTGGTCACTAGAGTAGATAGATACATTTCCTTCTTCGTCGATATCAATCTTAACGCCTGTTTCAGCGATAATCTTGTCGATAGTTTCGCCACCCTTACCGATGACAATCTTAATCTTATCCACATCAATCTTGATGGTATTAATTTTCGGAGCAGTTGGAGCCAATTCTGGACGAACTTCTGGAATGGTTGCTTCAATCACATCAAGGATTTCAAAGCGCGCTTTCTTAGCTTGAGCAAGAGCCTCTGTCAAGATTTCTGCAGTAATCCCTTGGATCTTGATATCCATTTGAAGGGCTGTAATCCCGTCACGAGTACCTGCGACCTTAAAGTCCATGTCTCCAAAGTGATCTTCCAAACCTTGAATATCTGTCAAGACAGTGTAGTTATTTCCATCTGAGATGAGACCCATGGCAATACCAGCTACTGGCGCCTTGATTGGCACACCACCAGCCATAAGGGCAAGAGTTCCCGCACAGATAGAGGCTTGAGAAGAAGAACCGTTTGATTCCAAAACTTCTGCCACTAGACGAATAGCGTATGGGAATTCCTCCAAGCTTGGCAAGACTTGAGCAAGTGCACGCTCACCGAGAGCACCGTGACCAATTTCACGACGACCTGGCGCACCGTAGCGTCCAGTCTCCCCTACAGAGTATTGAGGAAAGTTATAGTGGTGCATAAAGCGTTTCTTATACTCTGGATCCAAACCATCAATGATTTGAGTTTCTCCCATCGGAGCCAAAGTCAAGACTGAAAGAGCCTGAGTTTGTCCACGAGTGAAGAGACCTGAACCGTGCACACGTGGTAAGAAGTCAACAACCGCATCCAAAGGACGAATCTCATCGACCTTACGTCCATCAGGACGCACCTTGTCTTCTGTAATCAAGCGGCGCACTTCAGCGTGTTCCATCTGTTCCAAGATTTCAGCCACATCACGCATGATACGGTCGAATTCTTCATGGTCTGCATATTTTTCTTCGTAAACAGCAGTCACTTGGTCTTTAACTGCTTGAGTTGCAGCTTCACGAGCCAATTTTTCTTCTACTTGAACCGCTTTTTGGAGGTCACTGTTGTAGGCTGCGATGATTTCAGCCTGCAAGTCCGCATCCACATGAAGTAATTCCACTTCTGCTTTTTCTTTACCAACTGCGGCAACGATTTCTTCTTGGAAGGCAATCAATTCTTTGACTGCTTCGTGCCCTTTAAGAAGGGCTTCTAACATGATTTCTTCTGACAATTCTTTGGCACCAGACTCAACCATGTTGATAGCGTGTTTGGTACCAGCTACTGTTAATTCAAGAAGAGATTGCTCTGCTTGTTCTTGCGTAGGGTTGATGATGATTTGACCATCTACATATCCCACTTGGACACCAGCGATTGGACCGTCAAATGGAATATCTGAAATGGAAAGTGCCAAGGATGAACCAAACATAGCAGCCATTGGTGCTGAAGCATTTTCATCATAAGAAAGCACTGTGTTGATAACTTGGACTTCATTACGGAAACCTTCCGCAAACATAGGACGGATTGGACGGTCAATCAAACGCGCTGTCAAGGTTGCATCTGTTGAAGGACGTCCTTCACGTTTCATAAAGCCACCAGGAAACTTCCCAGCTGCATACATTTTTTCTTCGTAGTTGACTTGGAGTGGGAAGAAATCCCCAGTTGCCATCTTCTTAGACATAACGGCAGCAGTCAAGACAGTTGACTCACCGTAACGCACGACAACTGCACCATTTGCTTGCTTAGCAACCTGACCAGTCTCTACGATTAACTCACGACCCGCAAAAGTCGTTTGAAACACTTGTTTTGTCATTTTAATCCCCTTTGGATTGATGAAATTATACGCCTTGCCTACAAAGATCAGGATACAAAGGGCGTAAAGAATCCCGTATGAAAATAGGAGATTGACGCAGTGTGCGATACACACCAGGAAATCTATCTTTTTCACTAGGGATTTAGCCCGTGTTCAACTACCTAGATACTTTGAAAAGTTTAAAAATATTATTCTTTAGTATTTGTCCTTTTTATAGCAGATTTGAATAGTTAAAAATCTGTTTATACCCTCATCTTTGTATCAAGTACGTACAGAGTCTATTTTATCATATTTTTCTTAAAAAGTGCGGTCTTTACCATTAAAAAGGAACCATTCCCCTCACCTGAGAAGAATGGTTTGCTTTTTATTATCCTAGAGACTGATGATTAAACAAGGCATGGGTTGCTTGGTGGATGTATTTTGCTGTTTCTGCATTGTTCATAGTGTAGAGATGCACACCGGCAACATCCTGAGTTACCAAGTCCACGATTTGGTCCACTGCATAGGCAAGTCCTGCTGCTCTGAGCGACTCAGGGTCATGCTCATACTTGTCTAAGATGGCTTTAAATTTGCGTGGAAGATGGATATTTTCACAAGTCTTCAAGAGGCGGAGAGCCTGATTTCGATTCAGAATTGGCATAATTCCTGCATGAATGGGAACATCAATCCCAGCCAAGATGCACTTATCTTGGAAATCATAGAAACGCTCATTGTCAAAGAAAAGCTGAGTTACAAGGCTGGAACAGCCTGCATCCACTTTCTTCTTAAGATTTTGAATATCTGAAATCTGATTTGGCGAATCAGGGTGACCTTCTGGATAACAAGCACCAACAATATCAAAGTGAGGAGCTTGTTCCTTAATGAACTCAATCAAGTCGGTTGCATAGCGAAAATCCTTTTGCGGCTCCACATCTGGAATAATATCCCCACGAAGAGCCAAGATTTTCTGCACTCCAACCTTGTCCAAGTCAGCAATGGTTTCAGCAACCTTTTCCTTAGTCAAATAGATAGCTGGCAAGTGAGCAATAGTCGGAATCGCCAAGTCATTTTGGATAAAGTCAGCCAAACGAACCGTCGTTTCCTTGATATTAAATTTATTATTGCTGGCAGTTACACTGATAAAGTGAGGAGCCAACTCCTGCATATCTCGAAGAGCAGAAATAATTTTATCATTACCCACGGCTGGGTTTGGAGGGAACACTTCAAATGAGAGTGACGGTGTTTGGCGTGACATAGTCATTATCCTTTTCTAGTTGATTTTTCGTTAGCTGGACTCTTATAATCCAAGTGAAACAGGCGGATTGACCAAACAGTGCTTCTTGAGAAATCTTATCTTACAATTTCTCACGCGCAGCTTTAGCTGCTTCAACAAGGCGGATCAAGCTTTCTTTTGTTTCTGGAATACCACGTGTTTTCAAACCACAGTCAGGGTTGATCCAAACTTTCTTGCTTGGCACTTTAGCAAGGATGGCTTCGATTGTATTGTCGATTTCGCCTTCATTTGGCACACGAGGTGAGTGGATATCGTAAACCCCAGGTCCTACTTCTGTTTGGAAGTTTTTCGCTTTGAGTTCGTCCAAGATTTCAAGGTTTGAGCGGCTAGCCTCAAATGAGATAACGTCCGCATCCAAGTTATCGATAGCTGGGATGATATCTGTAAATTCTGAGTAACACATGTGAGTGTGGATTTGTGTGTCTGGTGCTACTGTTGAGTGTACCAAGCGGAAGGCAGGAATTGCCCAGTCAAGGTAGTCTTCGTACCAGTCGCTACGACGGAGTGGCAATTTCTCACGAAGAGCAGCCTCGTCGATTTGGATGATTTTCACACCTGCAGCTTCAAGGTCAAGCACTTCATCCTTGATAGCAAGGGCGATTTGAAGAGTTGAATCCTTGATAGAGATGTCTTCACGTGGGAATGACCAGTTGAGAATAGTTACTGGTCCAGTCAACATACCTTTAACAGGTTTGTTTGTACGGCTTTGTGCATAGCTAGACCATTTAACAGTGATAGGGTTGAGACGAGTAACATCACCCCAGATGATTGGTGGTTTCACCCCACGCATACCGTATGATTGTACCCAACCATTTTTAGAGAAGAGGTATCCTGACAAGTTTTGACCGAAGTACTCAACCATGTCATTACGCTCAAATTCACCGTGAACAAGGACATCAAAGTCGATATCTTCTTGCCATTTGATCCATTCGTCAATTGTTTCAGCAAGGAAAGCGTCGTACTCTTCTTGAGACAATTCACCTTTACGGTAAGCCAAACGTTTAGCACGAACTTCTTTTGTTTGAGGGAATGAACCGATAGTTGTTGTTGGAAGAGCTGGAAGTTTGAAAGCTTCTTCTTGGATGGCTTCACGTTCTGCAAAAGCTGGCAAACGAGTGTAGTCAGCATCTGTCAAACCAGCGATACGCGCACGAAGTTCAGCATTTTCACCAACACGTTCAGTCGCAAAGAGTTCTTTGTTAGCTGCAAGAGCCTCTGCACCTTGACCATTGCGGATAGCATCCAAGTCACGGATCTCATCCAATTTTTCAACCGCAAAGGCAAAGTGGTTCAAGATAGCTGGTTCAAATTCTTCGTTAGCAGTTGTAAATGGCACATGAAGGAGTGAGCATGAGCTAGTCAAAACAATGTTTTCAGCTGGGATTTGCTCAAGAACAGCCAAGCTCTTTTCGTAGTTGTTACGCCAGATGTTTTTACCATTGACAATACCTGCATAAAGAGTCTTGTCAGCTGGGAAACCACCTTTAACGAGTTCAAGAGTTTTCTTACCTTCAACGAAGTCCAAACCGATTGCATCCACTGGCAAGTTTACAAGGTCAGCGTAAACGTCACGAACATCTCCAAAGTAAGTTTGAAGCAAGACTTCAAGACCTTTTTTGTCAGCCAATAATTTGTTGTAAAGGTTCAAGAAGAGTGCTTTTTCTTCAGCTGTCAAGTCTTTTACAAGAGCCGCTTCATCCAATTGGATACGAGTCGCACCAAGTTCAGCCAATTTAGCAAAAACTTCTTGGTAAGCAGCTACTAAGCTGTCTACGAAATCTTCTGCTTTCACGCCTTCTTCAAAGTCTGATAATTGAAGGAAAGTGAATGGACCTACAAGAACAGGACGAGTGTTGAGACCAAGTTCTTTTGCTTCTTGGAACTCATCGAAAATCTTGTGACCTGCAAGTTTAACTTGAGTGTCTTTTTCAAATTTAGGCACGATGTAGTGGTAGTTGGTATTGAACCATTTCTTCATTGGAAGGGCACGAACATCCCCCTTTTCTCCTTGGTAACCACGACCCAAAGCAAAGTAGCGCTCAAGGTCAGACAAGTCCAAGTTTTGAACTGAAGCAGGTACCACGTTGAAAAGGAAAGCTGCGTCTAGGAAGTTATCATAGTGAGAAAAGTCATTTGATGGAATTTCAGTGATGCCTTTTTCTTTGACAATGTTCCAGTGTTTAGCGCGCAATTCTTTTGCTGCTGCCAAGAGTTCTTCTTCTGAGATTTCTTTTCTAAAGTATTTTTCAGTTGTAAATTTTAATTCGCGGAATTCGCCCAAACGAGGGAAACCGATAATTGTAGTTGACATGATGTGTCCTCCAAAATTTGTTGTTGAAACTATCTTAACAGAAAAGAATGCGTCTGTATAATTGTAAAAAATTAGGCTTTGATATAGTTTGAAACTATACCTCTATTTTGAACAAAAGAAAAAGACCTGAGACAACTGCCTCAAATCCTTTATATAGCTTGTTTTTGGCTGTATTTTAGTTAGACTTGTCAAACGTGTTATTAGTAATTCTTATAAGTGACTATGACTTGTTATTAGAAAAGACTATAGGTTTATTTTTCTTTTGTAATTCTGATATTTCCCTGAAAAAGTGCGGACGGGAGGTAAAATTATCCAGTGAATGATTTTAGCCAACCAAGTAATTTCATCCCTATCAACTTTTTTTCTGTTCAAGTGGGACGACTGCTAGTGTCTTTCCTAAACTGGCTAGAACTTTTAAGACTGTGTGCAACTGAGGCTAGTCTTTCATGTTTCCATTCTAGCTATGACAGGCTGGCTTACTCCACTAAGTTCTTCTAGCTTTTTCTGACTGATTCCTTGTTCATGCCTAGCCTCAATCAGCTCACTCATAATAGCCACTCGCATATCACTTTCAAGGATTTCCTCCTTGGTAAAGAGTTCAGACCGGACATCCTTCCAATTACTCCCAATGGCACTATTCTTCATCACTTAACCCTCTTTCTTTTAAGTCCTTCAGTTCACGCTGTGCTCCTTAGAAATTATAACTCTAAAGTTATTAAAAGTAAATCCCAACACTTTAAAAAAAGACCTTAGAAAATTCCAAAGGTCTCATCTTTATTATTCGAAAAAATTACGGGAAGAGTTATAAATTGGAGACAATCCTTACTATTATTCCAGCTCTATCCCCTTTTCACGGAGATTATCCAAACACTCCTCATAGTAGGCATCGTCATGTTCGCTGTATATAGGACTAGTCAACTTCTCCTCTACCAAATCTTGGTAAGGAGGGCAGGTCTTGCCACGATAGTTCTTGTCCAGCCACTCTGGACTGACATTGTAGCTACGGTTAGCCATTTCCTCCATGATCAAGCGATGATAGGCATAGAGACGATAGGGCGAGTGAGTAAAGACATAGTCCACCGTCGCATGCTTTCTGCCCCAGCCATTGCCACGTAGGGCGCAACACTCTCGATGTTGCCCCAAGAGTTGAGGACGGGGAAGCTGTGAAATCAAAGCCTCATGCCAAAGTCTCATGGGAGTCTCCTTTCAGTAAAGTCGAATGTTGCAAATAGGTATTTGGATAGCGATCAAGCAAGTCTCGAGTCTTAGTAATCAAGTCTTCCTTAGAAGCCTGACCAAAGCGGTAGCGATCAAGCAAGAGCATATAGTCCTTGCGCTCAGCATCTGTCGCTTTCTTTTTGAAATAGCCCCAAACATGTTGAAAGGCATTGCAAACCTGACCCCTGTGTTCTGGGATTTGACAGGCACGGTCAATCATCTCTTGAACCTTACTCACCTCCACCTGTTCATTCTTCAAGTATTGGCGAATCTCATTGTAAATATTGCTGGAATGACTCAAGACGAGATATTTGTTCCTAGCCAGAGTTGTTGGCACTGGGATTTTTGGTTAGTTTGTTCCATGTTTCTCCTTGTTTTCTATCAGTTTCCAGGAAATATGGAAACAAAGTTTTAACTTAAAAATGAGCGAATAAATAGTGTTTTTTGTAGAACCTGATTTTTCTAATAAATCGTGGTCGACACCCCCTTAAATACCTGAATAAGTCTCTACCAACAACTGAATCTTACGTAAAACTTCTTGCTTTTTCCGTTCACGCGCTCCCTGTCGACGAGAAGTTGGGGGAATAATCGAATCCAAATCAGTCCCACTGTTCTCAGCATAACCTCGTTGAATTGATTTGTCGATGAATAATTGATAATCAGCTACAAGCTTCTCAGCCTCAGCTAGATCATGGATCGCGATTTTCTTGCGCTCCTTGCCATATTCATAGAAAGCATTGATAATCCCATCATGGTCTTTCAATTTTTGCAAATCGGTGTCATTGATAAATTCGATAACCAACTCTTCTTTGGCACGGATATCAATACTAGAACGAATCACACGACTAACTTCTGCTTTCATTGCTTCTTTGGACTCAGAATTCTTCGATTTTTCAACAATCAATGCAAGAATGTAGTCCAGATTAATCTCATCTGTTTTTAGGAGTTCAATCTCAAATTCGACCTCTGAAAGATCAACATCCAAATCCTTGGTCTTTTCATAATTTTTAAGATTCAAAAATTCATCTCGAATTTCCACATAAGTACTTCTTAGATCCTGAAGATAACCTTCGGAAATAGGTTTGTCTATCTCTTGGAATTCGTCATAGTTTCGAAGAACATTATCAAGTTTCAATAATTCACCAAACAACTTAACAAACTCTTTTTTATCATGCTCTGTTTCAATTTCTTGCGGATTCGGGAATCTTTCCAGAATTTCCTGACAAACCGCAGTATAGCCTTTGACCTCGATACCCGTTACTTGATCCACGAAACCATCCATGTATTCACTAAAACTTTTTTCTAAGATGATTTCAAGCTTATTGGTGTCTCCAAAAGTCTTAATAGCTTCTTGCGTAGCCTTTTCTAAATCACGGAAACAAACAATATTCCCAAAAGGTTTAACCTTGTTAAAAATTCGATTAGTTCTCGAAAACGCCTGAATCAAACCATGATAACGTAGATTTTTATCAACAAAGAGTGTATTCATAGTCGGGGCATCAAATCCCGTCAAGAACATACCGACCACAATCAGCAAATCCACTTCCTTGGATTTAACGCGTTTGGAAAGGTCACGATAGTAATTTTGAAACTCGTTCCCATCAGCTGAGAAGTTGGTCTTAAACATGTGATTATAATCATCAATCGCTCTAGAAAGAAACTCTTTAGAAGATAGAGGCATCGCTATATCTTGAGGTTCTAGCTCTTCATCTTGAATTTCGCCATAAGCTGACTGTTCTTCATTAGGCGCAAAGCTAAAGATAGTCGCAACCTTCAAACGCTTAGCTTCTGGTAATACTGCTTGTTGTCGCTGTAACTCTTCATAGTACAATTTTGCTGCTTCAATACTTTGTACAGCCAGCATAGCATTAAATCCAGCTAATTGTTTTTGTTTATGAGTATAGTGTTGATTTCGGTGTGTTTTTGTATTATACACGCGAAGTAAGTATTCTGTGATAGTTGCTATCCGCTCGGGATGTAGAAGTAGTTCCTTCTCCATCTTTTTGAGTTTCTTCTCGTCGATCTCTCGGCCAACTGCTTTTTCAGCTTCTCTATACTTATTGATTTCAGGCTTGATATAGTTGTAATCGACCTTGAACTTCAACACTTTTTTTATCTCGAATAGCATCCGTGATAACGTAGTTATGAAGTTGTTCCCCAAAAACTTCTTGTGTCGTTTCTCCTGTTAAACTATTTTCTGGGAAAATCGGTGTTCCTGTAAATCCAAATAGAGCATACTGTTTAAAAGCCTTCTTAATACGCTTTTGAGCCTTGCCAAACTGCGAACGATGACACTCGTCAAAAATCAAGACACATTTCTTAGTATAGACTTCATGATTAGGATTCGCAGTGATAAACTTATTTAACTTTTGAATAGTTGTGACAACGATTCGATCATCATTTTCTTCGATACTGCGTTGTAGTTCTTTTGTGTTATTGCTACCATTGACTGAATTTTGTTGGAATTTTTGATATTCCTTCATGGTTTGATAGTCTAAATCTTTTCTATCTACGACGAATATCACTTTGTCAATATAGTCCAACTCTGTTGCCAAGCGAGCAGTCTTAAAGCTGGTTAAAGTTTTCCCCGAACCTGTCGTATGCCAGATATAGCCACAAGCATTGATGGTTCCAAAATTCTTCATCTCATTTGAGGAATGAATTTTTCTCAAAATACTCTCGGTAGCTGCTATCTGATAAGGGCGCATGATGAGCAAGGTATTATCCACATCAAAAACACAATACTTGGTTAAAACTTCCAAGAGGACACGCTTGCTTAAGAAAGTAACAGTAAAATCTTCCAATTCGTGAATAGTCTTATTCTTACGGTCCGCCCACTCACAGGTAAACTCATAGTGATTTTTAGTTTGAGCTGTCGTATTTGCAAAGTAGCGTGTATAAGTGCCATTAGAAATCACAAAAATCTGAACATACTTATACAAAGAATTTTCACTATTAAAGCTTTCCTTACTATAGCGGTGAACCTGATTAAAGGCTTCTTGTAGACTAACTCCACGCTTCTTTAATTCAATCTGAACTAGTGGAAGACCATTGACTAAAATTGTCACATCATAACGGTTGGTATGACTCCCAACTTGCGTCACTTGGTTGATGACCTGCATGCTGTTGTTATGAATATTTTTCTTGTCGAGGATGAAAATATTTTTAATCCGTCCATCATCAAAGACAAAGTCATAGATATGATTTTCTTGGATTTTTCGTGTTTTTTCAACCAAACCTTCATTGGGACAGTCTAAATACTCGACTACAAAACGTTGCCATTCAGCATCTGTAAACGTAACCTTATTAAGCTTTTCAATTTGAACCTTTACATTCGCTAAAAGCTCTGAAGGAGTATGGATATCCAATCGTTCATAATTGAGACCATTGACCAAATCCGTAAGCAATTGTCTTTCCAAATCTGCCTCAGACTGAAATTCTCTATCTGTGCGATACTCTGGTTGATACTCAGCCAAGAGAATCCCTTCATTTGTTTCCGCAATTACTTCATGTACTTTTGAATAATCAACCATAGCATGCTTCCTTTTTTTGTTTTAATTTTAATAAAGATTCTTTCTCAAAATGATTCAAGAATTTATCTAGTGAAGTTTAATAATTGTTCTCTCCAGTATTCATACTGTTTCTGTCTCAGTTCGATTTCTTTTGGAAGTCCCTCAGAAAGAGAGTTGGTTAAGGTATTGAAATTGTCGAGAATGGAGACAATTCTTTTTTGTTCAGTAAGGGGCGGTAAGTAGAACGTTACTTTATCAATAACATCCTTAGATAATCTAGGAATACTAGCCTTTCGAACCTGTGATTTGAGTCTATCTTGCTTACTTAACAAGATATAGTACATAAATTTATCAGAAATATTATCTGATGTCTCTAATGTGTAGACATCGTCTGCTGCCCAAAAGTCCATAGCGCTATACCCAATTTCACCAGCTGCCCCTGCACAAATTACAAAGCTAGTATTTTTCACTCTATTTGATTCAGTATAATATCCTAAAGGTGTCAAACTGTTTTGATAAACTGGAACACTTCCTAAAGTAGTTAGTTGCTTTCTAACAAGACGTTTCCCACGTTGCAAATTGACAACTTGTCCCACCTTCACTCGAATTGGACCAAATACCCACTGTAAAAGCTTGATAATAGCGGAGTTGTCCCACTCCTCTACTCTACTCTCAGTGTACTCGCCTTCGGCGACGAATGTCAAGAGTTTTTCTCTAAAATATTCATGCTGTTTTTGGCGTAGTTCAATCTCCTTGGGAAGTCCGATATTTAAGTCGTTACAAACCGTATCAAAGTTGTCTAAAACTTGAACAATACGGGACTGTATTTCAAGAGATGGTACTGGTATTTTGAATTTTTCAGTATCATTACTAGAAATTTGTGGCAACTGCATATTGTTAGCAATATTTTGAAAATATCCTTTATTATAAACTAAATAGTGATAAACATATCTTAAATTGATACTTTCATTATCTGAGCTGTATGACCAAAATTCATTTTTAAAACTAAATGGTTTTGTACAATATTCAAAATCAATAATTCCGCGAGATTTTACAATAATTGCTTCTTCAGTATGAATATCTTTATCAGGGATATCTCCATAGTTCACATCAGCATAAGTCTTTCCTCCTGCAAAGATACGGATTGGTGCACCATCTTTGTGAAGTAGTTTCATCTGACCAGCTGTAATTTTAGTCCCTTTTCCTTTTTTAAGACACTCACTTAACATCTTCCACTCAACCTGATAAACTTCATTCTCAAAGGATAAGAGTTTATCTCGATAATAAGAATATTGCTTTTTACGTGAGGTCAATTCTGAGGTCAATTCTGTAACATACTCAGTCATTTTGTCAAGTTTTTGCACGATTTTTTCTTGAATTTCTAACGGAGGAATGGGGATGGAAATTCTTGAAACATCCTTAGGATACACGTGTGGTACTCCTGATCCTTTTTTTAAACTAAAAAGTATTCCTTGTTTTTCAAGGAGATAATGGTATAAATATTTTGTACTTAACATTTTATCAAATGGTTTAATAGAAAAAGCATCTGATACAAATATCGGCTCATTCCAATACATCACAAAACCTGCATATGCACCACTACCTGCAACAGTTATTGTTTCACCTTCTCTGTTAAAGTCTCCATGGAAGTATGCAGGTTTCTGACCTCCAGAAATAACTGGATAAGGTCCATCAGTAGCTGTTTTAGAGGTAATTGTTTTTCCACGTTTTAGAAATACTACTTCCCCTAAGTCTTTCCACTCAACAGGACAGTTTCGGATTTCTTCTAGAATGTTCATATCATACTCCCTCATTTCTTTAGTACTTCTTCCCACTCCTCCACAAATCCAATATGATGCAGATGAATCACTGCTTGATAGAGTTTAATGAGTGCTGACAATTCACATAAAAATCCTTCATTCCATTTTTTCTTATCAGGATAGAGGCTTTTAACTGCATAAAGTTGTGCCATTAGTCTATTTTTCAATTTACTATTTTCGCTCATGAAAGTAGGGAGTTGACCAGGGACCTTTGTGAAGCTTGTATAATATAAACGATTATAGTGGGCACAGTAATTTCTTAGAACCACTGCAACTTCTAGATAGGTTCTAACTTGAGTGGACTTTATACCAACATTTTTAGCAATATCTTGCTGGATATCTATCGGAGAATCTGCAAAAAATTTCGAAGTCATTCCAAAAGTAAAAAATTCTACTAAAACCCAAATAGGAAATTCTCCATCATATTTTTGCTGATGATACTTATAAATAGGGCTTTTCTTCCTATGCTCCAACTCCTTTTCAATATTTCCTAAAAATTCATTATGTTTATGAAATTTATTAAAAGCAGTTGCCTCTTTATAAGCTAAAGCTCCGTATTTATTTCCATGATGATAGGCGACTTGAGTCCTAAAATACAACTCAATGTCCTCTAAATACTTGAAAATAAGCAAACGTAACTCTGCATCAAAACAAGCAATTCCATAAATTTTATCCAAAGAAACCTTGCTGGAATCATACTTCTGTGTCTCTTTATCACGAAAAGGTAAAAAATAAGCAGTTAGCCGATAATAATTAACCTTTTGTAAAATATCAATCGCATACTCATTTGATTTGATATCTTTACATCCGTGCTCAATTAATTTGGCCACCTGCTCATCCCAAGTTTTAAATTCTTTAATTTTCATAGTAACTTCCGTATAAAAAAATGTCCGCCTTGTCACATCAAAGAGAGGTGGGCGGTCCTATTAACTCTATTATACCGTTTTTAACAGATAATTCAAGGATTTTTTACTTTTTTTGGAATTATTTTCAATATAGTATATGCGATAACCAATCGCCAAAATCATATCGAGATTATAGTAGGCAACATTTCGCTCAACACTTCTATTCCCCTCATTTTGAACTGTCAACTTATAGTTTACAGTTGCCTCTTGCAATAATTCTCCATCTTCAAAAATAGCCTTTGATATGTTTACTAATATTTTGCTTGGAAGTTTGAAAGAGCTCAGCTAGTTCTTGTTGGGTCAGCCAGACTGTTCCATTATCCAAGTGAAGTTCAATAGCGGACTCCCCGTCATCAGTTCTATAGAGAATCACATCATTTGCCATGGCTCAATTCCTCTACAATCTTATCTATCTCTGCACGCAAGTGGTTAATCTTGGCAACAGTCTCAGCGATTTCTTTATTGAGCTCATCAATATCAATCTTCTCACGTGTATCTTCTTGTTCGACATAGGTTGATACAGACAGGTTATAATCCTGCTCTGAACCAATCACATCATTATCAACAAGAGCCGCTTTATAGTCTACGCTTTGACAATTAGTAAATAATTCAATAATGTGCTCAATATTGTCATCCGTCAAGACATTGTTATTGGTCTCTTTTTTGAATTCTTTACTCGCATCAATAAAGAGTGTTTTATTTTCAAGTTTATTCTTCGCTAGAACTAAGATAGTTGTCGCAATAGAAGTTCCGAAGAAAAGATTGTCAGGAAGGGAAATTACTGCTTCAACAAAGTTGTTATCTACCAGATACTGACGAATTGTCTTTTCAGCTCCGCCACGATAGAAAATACCTGGAAAACATACAATGGCTGCCCGACCTTTATTAGACAGGTGGTTGAGACTATGCATGATAAAGGCAAAGTCAGCTTTTGACTTAGGAGCTAGTTTCCCCGCTGGAGCGAAACGGTCATCATTTATCAGAGTTGGATCTCCATCTCCCACCCATTTGACAGAATACGGGGGGTTAGAAACGATAGCATCAAATGGCTTTTCTTCTAAATGCTGAGGATTTAAAAGGGTATCTCCTCGCTTAATATCAAAGTTATTGTAGTTGATATTGTGTAAGAACATATTCATACGAGCCAAGTTGTAGTTGGTCATATTAATTTCTTGACCAAAGAATCCGTCTTCTAGAATATGGTCTTCATATTGTTTTTTCATTTGAAGAAGGAGAGAGCCTGAACCACATGTTGGGTCATAGACCTTGTTAATCTTATCCTTACCAGCCATGACTAGTCGAGCTAACAGTTTAGATACTGTCTGTGGTGTGAAAAACTCGCCACCACTTTTTCCTGCATTACTAGCATAGTTAGAAATCAAGAACTCATAGGCATCACCAAAGGCATCGATGTCATTTTCCTCAAAGTTGCCAAAGTTAATACTATTGATACCATTAAGAATATCGGAAAGACGCTTATTTTTTTCTGGAACAGTACCACCAAGGATATTGCTTCGTGTATCCAAGTTATCAAACAAACCTTTGATATCATCCTCTGATTTGAACCCAATCGCTGACTTCTCAATAGCTTGAAAGATGTTGGCCAAGTCTTCGTTTAAATTTTCATTTTGCGAGGCATTCTCGACAACATTTTCAAATAGTTGACTCGGAAGGATAAAGAATCCCTTATCCTCAACTGTCCCTGGTTTAAAATCTTGCTCAGCTTCTTGGTCACTCAATTCAGCATAACGGAATTCTAAGTCGCCAGCTTCATGCTCAGCACGGTCAAAATAATCGGCCATATGCTCTGAAATAAAACGATAGAATAGAATCCCTAGGATATATTGCTTAAAATCCCAACCGTCTACAGCACCACGCACATCGTCCGCGATTCCCCAAATTTTACGATGCAGCTCCTTGCGTTCTGCATTTTCTTTACTTGTCATTTTCACTTCCCTAATTCAATGCATTATCCTTTATATTTTATCATATTTTAAGAAAAAGCACTTAAACCAAGAATAAAAGTGCGTCCTAAAAGTTAGACAGAAAAAATCTAACTTTTGGGATGCAGTACAGAAGAGCGAGGGGTGTTCATTTTAGAGTGAATCCTATATCCTAATGCTTTTTCAATTTTTTTCTTTCTATTTTTTAATTGTGATAACATTAGATTAGAAGTATTTGGACTAATTTTATCAAATATTTCCTGAGATCTCTGAGCATATTTTATAAAATTGCTAGGATATTTTTTTGATTTTCCAAAATCAGTATACAATGAGTAAATTTTGTGACGATTTGGTAGCTTCTTTAATCCTTTCTTTCTTTGAATATATTTAGATTTATATATCAATTTTCTACCTTCACGGTAAAATTTATAGATACTCTTTTCACGAATTTTGACATTATTACCATCAAATCGAAACCCTAAATAATCTATACCATTTACTTTGTTGTGTTCATCCAATACCACATTATCATTAATAAAAAATTTTTTATTTTTATCAGTCTGTAAATGAATTTTATTCTCATCTGATAGTTCTTTTAATAAATTTGTAATCTCCTCTACAAAATTATTTCCATACCTAAAATACAGTTTTTCAACATCTAATACAATTATAAAATCATCAGAATATCTTTGATAAAAACCATCAAATTCTTTTGAAAGTTCAGCTAAGTTCCTATCAAAATCAACAGCATAGATATTAGCAAGAACTCCACTTAATGAATTTCCTTGAGGAATTCCAAAAATATTTTTGTTTAATTTACATTTATTATATTTTTGAAATTTTCTAAAATCACCTATACTTCGAAAATAACTAACATCATTTTTCAGTACTAAAGAATCATCAGAAAAATCTAAAGTACTTTTTTCAATAAAGGCAAATTTAGTTAGTGATTTATATATATTATACCAATCACTGGGTAATTGTTGAACTTTTAATACTCTCTGCAATCTATCCTTTAATAATTTGTGATCCAATGTATCAAAAAACTTTTCAAAATCACTAATAATTACCAAAGCATTGTCTTGCTTCTCTATAAAAGAAATCGCCTCCGCAGCAAAATTTATACTACTTTGATGTTGTTTATTCGTACGATATGCCACCGAGAAGAAATTTAAATCATTATCCTCCATCCACTCATTGTAGCAAATATTTAATAAGTCAGAGTAATATTTATATATCAAACCATCTAAATGGCCCGCATACATTAGAGGGCGAGTCTTAAACTTCACAGGTCTACCATCAATATCACTAAACTCATAACCAACGTACTTAGAACTTTTCCGATCATAACGCAAAAAAGGAAGAAAGCTATGACGAGCAACTTTCTCTGGATCTGTAATATAATCTATTACCCTATCAATCATTATCCTTTTATCAATATGACGATATTTCTTACACTTATACGATTTGAAATTTATTTTTTTCATAAAACAAAAGGAGCAATATTAGCAATAGGTCGGTATTCCTATATTATAGAAGCTAATATTGCACACTTATATCAATTATTTTCTTATACCGAATGCTAAATCAGTCACAAACATTAGAATAATCTCTTGTAAGAAGTTCATTAGTATCTCCTCAAATCCTTCATGTTGGTGGTATTGGTAGCTTTGACTACGAGTCGAACGTAGACGAAGACGTTGTCGAAGTTCGAATCCAAACTGCCGATGGAGGCAGATTGCAACGATAATCAAAATTAACATCTTCGCGTCTATATTAATTATAGCACAATTTGTAGCTTGTGAGCAAGCGTCTATCATTGTGACAGATAAATTCGACTTCCCATACGGCTAAACCTATGGACAACTTTATTTTACCATTTTAAACAATGAAGTCAAGTAATAATTAATTCATTATCTAACTATATTTAGTAATTATTTCAGAACTGATTAATATTAAAATTAACTAACGATTCAAAAGATTCATACTAAACATATACTCCGTCCATCAGATAGAGACTCTTACTATTTATAAATTTTAACTCTTCTAGCTTTAGAATACATCTAAACTTTAGGAAAGATAACTATTCGAAAGCTAGAATACTTGTAAATTTATGGAATTACGATCATTCGAGACTTAGAATACATGTAAACTTTAGGAAATAGACCTATTATAAGTTTCGAAAGCCTATCTTCCTATCCATTCCTCATCAAAAAGACTCATTCGCCCTTTCTCCTCCAAAATATGGTATAGTAGAGTTATACTATCTATGAGGAGTTCACATGTCACAGGATAAACAAATGAAAGCTGTTTCTCCCCTTTTGCAGCAAGTTATCAACATCTCATCAATTGTCGGTGGGGTTGGGAGTTTGATTTTCTGTATTTGGGCTTATCAGGCTGGGGTTTTACAGTCTAAGGAAACCCTCTCTGCCTTTATCCAGCAGGCAGGTATCTGGGGGCCACCTCTCTTTATCTTTTTACAGATTTTACAGACGGTCGTCCCTATCATTCCAGGAGCCTTGACCTCAGTAGCTGGGGTCTTTATCTATGGTCACATCATCGGGACTATCTACAACTATATCGGCATCGTGATTGGCTGTGCCATTATCTTTTATCTGGTGCGCCTCTACGGAGCTGCCTTTGTCCAGTCTGTCGTCAGCAAGCGCACCTATGACAAGTACATCGGCTGGTTGGATAAAGGCAATCGTTTTGACCGTTTCTTTATCTTTATGATGATTTGGCCCATTAGTCCAGCTGACTTTCTCTGTATGCTGGCTGCCCTGACCAAGATGAGTTTCAAGCGCTATATGATTATCATCATTCTGACTAAGCCCTTTACCCTCGTGGTTTATACCTACGGTCTGACCTATATTATTGACTTTTTCTGGCAAATGCTTTGACACGTAAAAAATCCGTTTGGTTTCCCAAGCGGATTTTGTGCTTTATTTCGAAACTTCTTTTGCAAGGACAAAGTTTCCAAGAGTAGCAGAACCATTTCCTGCTACTGCTGGCGTTACAATGTAATCACGCACATCTGGTACTGGTAGGTAACCATTGAGAAGAGATGTAAATTTCTCACGGACACGGTCCAGCATGTGTTGTTGAGCCATGACCCCTCCACCAAAGACAATCACGTCTGGGCGGAAAGTCACTGTCGCGTTGACCGCAGCTTGAGCGATATAGTAGGCTTGAACATCCCAAACAGGGTTGTTGAGTTCAATGTTTTCTCCACGAACACCTGTACGAGCTTCCAAACTTGGACCAGCTGCATAGCCTTCCAGACATCCCTTATGGAAAGGACAAACACCCTTAAACTCTTTTTCAATATCCATTGGGTGTCTAGCAACATAATAATGACCCATTTCAGGATGACCCACACCGCCGATAAACTCACCACGTTGGATGACACCTGCACCGATACCTGTACCGATTGTGTAGTAAACCAAGTTTTCGATACGGCCACCAGCATTGTTACGGGCAACCACTTCACCATAAGCAGAGCTGTTTACATCTGTTGTGAAGTACATTGGCACGTTTAGGGCGCGACGAAGGGCACCAAGCAAGTCTACATTTGCCCAGTGAGGTTTTGGAGTCGTCGTGATAAAGCCATAAGTTTTTGAATTTTTGTCAATATCAATCGGACCAAATGAACCAACTGCAAGACCAGCAAGGTTATCGAATTTTGAGAAGAACTCAATGGTTTTATCGATTGTTTCGATTGGAGTTGTTGTTGGAAATTGTGTTTTTTCTACAACGTTAAAGTTTTCATCACCGACAGCACAGACAAACTTTGTACCGCCCGCTTCCAAGCTTCCATATAATTTTGTCATGATAAACCTCTTGTTTTTATTTTCTTTATTATAGCATATTTTAAAAATCTAAGTTTCTCAATTTTTTAGATTTTCCTCTGTAAATCTTACCATTCAAGCAAAAACGAACAAACATGTCATTTGTTCGTTTTCATTTAGCTAGGAAAGATTAGGCTTTCACTTCGATAAGAGCATCACCCTTCGCAACTGAACCTGTTACGACTGGATCTACTGAAGAGAAGTCAGCTGTGTTTGTAACGATAACCATTGTTGTATCATCAAGACCAGCTGCAACGATTTTGTTTGAATCAAATGTTCCAAGAACATCGCCAGCTTTTACCTTGTCACCTTGAGCAACTTTTGCTTCGAAACCTTCACCATTCATTGTTACAGTGTCGATACCAACGTGGATCAAGACTTCAGCACCATTAGTTGTTTTCAAACCAAAGGCATGTCCTGTTGGAAAGGCAATTGAAACTTCAGCATCAGCTGGTGCATAAACCACACCTTGGCTAGGTTTCACAGCGATACCTTGTCCCATAGCTCCACTTGAGAAGACTGGATCATTAACATCGGAAAGAGCGACAACGTCACCAACAATAGGAGTTACAAGTGTTTCATTTTGAAGAGCTACTGGGATGTTACCAGTTGTTTCTTCTTGGACCAAACGTTCTGTCTCTACTTCAGTAGCAACTTCTTTTTCATCCTCATAACCAAACATATAAGTAAGAGCGAAACCAAGAACGAATGATACAGCTACCATAAGAAGGTATTGGGCAAGTTGTCCGTTACCGATGTAAAGCATTGTACCTGGGATAATCGTGATACCATTACCAGTACCAGCAAGTCCAAGGATAGAAGCCAATCCACCACCGATTGCACCAGCAATCAATGAAAGGAAGAATGGCTTACGGAAGCGCAAGTTCACCCCGAAGATAGCAGGCTCTGTAATACCGAGGAAGGCAGAAAGAGCAGCTGGGAAAGCAAGTGTTTTTAGTTTTGGATTTTTAGTTTTAACACCAACCGCAACAGTTGCAGCACCTTGAGCTGTCATAGCCGCAGTGATGATAGCGTTGAATGGGTTAGCATGGTCAGCAGCAAGCAATTGAACTTCAAGCAAGTTGAAGATATGGTGCACACCTGACACGACGATCAATTGGTGAACCCCACCAATCAAGAAACCACCAAGACCAAATGGCATGCTAAGGATTGCTTTGGTAGCGATAAGGATGTAGTTTTCAACAACGTGGAAGACTGGTCCGATGACAAAGAGTCCAAGGATAGACATAACCAAAAGTGTCACGAATGGTGTTACCAAAAGGTCAATGACATCTGGAACAACCTTGCGGACAGCTTTTTCAAATTTAGCTCCGACAACCCCGATGATGAAGGCTGGAAGAACGGAACCTTGCAAACCAACAACAGGGATGAAACCAAAGAAGTTCATAGCTGTTACTTCACCACCTGAAGCAACTGCCCAAGCGTTTGGAAGTGAGCCAGAAACAAGCATCATACCAAGAACGATACCAACGGCTGGATTTCCACCGAATACACGGAAGGTTGACCACACAACCAAACCTGGCAAGATGATGAAGGCTGTATCTGTCAAGATTTGAGTGTAAGTTGTCACGTCAGCTGGAAGTGTCATTCCAAGAGCAGTCAAGAGACCACGCACACCCATGAAAAGACCTGTTGCTACGATAACTGGGATGATTGGAACGAAAACGTCACCGAAAGTACGGATAGCACGTTGGAACCAGTTCCCTTGTTTAGCAGCTTCTGCTTTCATGTCATCTTTAGATGATGTTGGCAAACCAAGTGCAACAACTTCATCGTACATTTTGTTAACTGTACCTGTACCAAAGATGATTTGGTATTGACCTGAGTTAAAGAAAGCACCTTGAACTTTTTCCAAGTTCTCAATCACTTCTTTATTGATTTTTCCTTCATCTTTGACCATGACACGAAGACGAGTCGCACAGTGAGCTACACTGTTGACATTTTCACGTCCGCCCAAGGCATCGATGACTTTTTTTGCAATTTCCTGATTGTTCATTTGCAAAAATCTCCTTATATAAAATTTTGTTCTTGTTTGAAAGCGATTTTATTCGCCCTACGACTATTATTTTATCATGTTTTAGAAATATGTCAAGCGTTTTGCAGAAAAAAATCTATCCACTTAGTTGGCACGCCTTAGATTGATTGATTTTGACTGTTTTAGCAGGCATTTCTTAAAAAAATAAGTTTAAAATCTTAGTTAAAAGGGTTTTATTTCATTATCTTTCATGTTTTCGTGAAAATTTGATTGATTTCCTGCATTTATTTTATGATAAACGTTTGACAGTTTTTTCTCTTTTTTAACATAAAAGTCTTGCTTTTTTTTCCGAAAACGGTTACTATTAAAAGTGATAAGATTTTTGGAGGAATGAAAGAATGGAATGGACTACTGAGCGTCGTTACAGACTTTATCAAGATTGGACGCAAGAAGAAATTAAGAATATTAAGGAAAATATGGCACAATCTCCATGGCATACTCATTACCATGTTGAGCCAAAAACAGGACTTCTCAACGACCCAAATGGCTTTTCTTACTTTGATGAAAAGTGGATTGTTTTTTATCAGAACTTTCCTTTCGGTGCCGCCCACGGTTTGAAATCTTGGGTGCAATTGGAAAGCGATGATTTGGTTCATTTCACAGAAACTGGAGTCAAAATTTTGCCTGATACTCCATTAGATAGCCACGGTGCCTACTCTGGTTCTGCTATGCAATTTGGTGATAACTTGTTCCTATTCTATACAGGAAATGTCCGTGATGAAAACTGGATCCGTCACCCTTACCAGATCGGTGCTGTGATGGATAAGGATGGCAATATTACGAAGATTGACAAGATCTTAATTGACCAACCAGCAGACTCCACTGA
Organism: Streptococcus mitis 17/34; assembly: GCA_000430305.1. Lineage (GTDB taxonomy): Bacteria > Bacillota > Bacilli > Lactobacillales > Streptococcaceae > Streptococcus > Streptococcus mitis_AW. Next base: position 54,311 of record ASZZ01000008.1, on the reverse strand, counting down.
CCACTTCCGCGACCCTCAAATTTTTAACTTTAAAGGTCAATATTATGCTATCGTCGGAGGACAGGACTTGGAGAAAAAAGGCTTCGTCCGTCTCTACAAAGCTATTGACAACGACTACACAAACTGGCAAGCAGTTGGCGACCTTGACTTTGCTAACGACCGCACTGCCTACATGATGGAATGCCCAAATCTAGTCTTTGTAGGAGAGCAACCTGTCCTTCTCTACTGCCCACAAGGATTGGATAAAGATGTTCTAGACTACGATAATATCTATCCAAATATGTATAAAATTGGGGCTTCCTTTGACCCTGAAAATGCCAAAATGGTAGATGTGTCTCAACTCCAAAACATGGATTATGGTTTTGAAGCCTATGCAACCCAAGCCTTCAACGCTCCTGATGGACGTGTTCTAGCAGTTAGCTGGCTTGGTTTACCAGATGTTTCTTACCCATCTGACCGTTTTGACCACCAAGGAACCTTCTCTTTGGTCAAAGAACTGACTATCAAAGACGGTAAACTCTACCAATTCCCAGTCGCAGCTGTCAAGGACCTTCGTGCCTCTGAAGAAGCCTTCTCAAATCGTGCCCAAACTAAGAACACTTACGAACTTGAACTCAGCTTGGAAGCTAATAGCCAGAGCGAGATTGTCTTACTAGCTGATCAAGAAGGCAAGGGACTTTCCATCAACTTTGACCTTGTAAATGGTCAAGTGACAGTGGATCGTAGCCAGGCTGGTGAACAGTATGCCCAAGAATTTGGAACGACTCGTTCTTGCCCAATCGATAATCAGGCTACTACTGCTACAATCTTCATCGATAACTCTGTCTTTGAAATTTTCATCAATAAAGGAGAAAAAGTATTTTCTGGTCGTGTCTTCCCACATGCAGACCAAAATGGGATCCTGATCAAATCTGGAAACCCAACTGGAACTTACTATGAATTAGATTATGGTCGCAAAACTAACTGATGTCGCCAAACTTGCAGGTGTCAGCCCTACTACCGTTTCTCGGGTTATCAATAAAAAAGGCTATCTCTCTGAGAAAACCATTCAAAAGGTCAATGAAGCCATGCGAGAATTGGGCTATAAGCCCAACAACCTGGCTCGTAGTCTGCAAGGAAAATCAGCTAAGTTAATCGGCTTGATTTTCCCCAACATTTCCAATGTTTTCTATGCAGAATTGATTGATAAGCTGGAACACCAACTATTTAAGAATGGTTACAAGACCATCATTTGTAACAGCGAGCACGATTCTGAAAAGGAACGCGAGTACATCGAAATGTTAGAAGCCAATCAGGTGGACGGCATCATTTCTGGTAGTCACAACTTAGGAATCGAAGACTACAATCGTGTGACCGCACCGATTATTTCCTTTGACCGAAACTTGTCACCAGACATCCCTGTCGTTTCCTCTGACAACTATGCTGGCGGGGTCCTTGCTGCCCAGACCTTGGTTAAGACAGGCGCCCAGTCTATCATCATGATTACAGGAAATGACAATTCTAATTCGCCCACTGGATTGCGCCACGCTGGTTTTGCATCCGTACTCCCAAAAGCTCCTATTATCAATGTTTCCAGTGACTTTTCTCCTGTCAGAAAAGAAATGGAAATCAAGAATATCTTGACCCGACAAAAGCCTGATGCCATCTTTGCTTCGGATGATTTGACGGCTATTCTAGTCATTAAAATTGCCCAAGAACTGGGAATCTCTGTCCCAGAAGATCTCAAAGTCATCGGCTATGATGGGACTTACTTTATCGAGAATTACTATCCTCATTTGACAACGATTAAGCAACCTATGCAAGAGATTGCTCAACTCACTGTTGACCTCCTATTACAAAAGATCGAAGGCAAGGAAGTCGCAACAACCGGTTACTTCTTACCAGTCACCCTATTACCAGGAAAAAGTATTTGATACTCTTCGAAAATCTCTTTAAACCACGTCAGCGTCGCCTTACCGTAGATATGGTTACTGACTTCGTCAGTTCTATCCACAACCTCAAAACAGTGTTTTGAGCTGGCTTCGTCAGTCTTATCTACAACCTCAAAGCAGTGCTTTGAGCAACTTGCGGCTAGCTTCCTAGTTTGCTCTTTGATTTTCATTGAGTATAAGCACAAGAAAACTCAGACCGAATTCGTCTGAGTTTTTTATGATCTTAAATTTTCTAGGTAGCGCTGGGCTGTCTCTAGGTTAAAGGTTTTATCTGCGATGAGGCGCTCGACTAGGGGAGCAACCTCGGATTCACTAGCACCTGCTAGGAGAGCCAAGGATTTGGCCTGCAATTTCATGTGACCTTGCTGAATTCCTGTACTCACCAAGGCTTTGAGGGCCGCAAAGTTTTGGGCGAGACCGATAGACACGATAATCTGAGCTAATTCTTTAGCAGAAGGATTTCCTAGTAATTCATGACTGAGGGCTACACGAGGTTGAGGCCGATAGAGCCACCTTTGGTCGCTACAGGCATAGGCAGGGTCACCTCACCGACCAATTCTTCTCTTTCAAGGTCCAGTGTCCATTGACTAAGACCTTGATAGTGTCCTTCTCTACTAGCAAAGGCATGGCTCCTGCCTCAATAGCACGCCAGTCATTACCAGTTGCAATCAAAACGGCATCAATACCATTAAAAATCCCTTTATTGTGGGTAGCTGCTCGGTAAGGATCAGCCTGCGCAAACTGGCTGGCCAAGGCTATTTTCTCCGCAATTTCTCGTCCTTGGTCCTTTTGGGGACTCAAGTAGCGAAAGGCGATACGACAGCTTGCAGTAACCAAAGAATCGGTCGCGTAGTTAGACAGAATACCCATGAGACTCTGTCCCTGACTGAGTTCTTCTACGACTGGCTTCAAGGCTTCCAGCATGGTATTGAGCATATTTGCTCCCATGGCTTCCTGCGTATCGACATGGAGATAAACAACGAGGAAGTCTGTTTCGCCTTTAATCTGCTCTACATGCAAATCACGCGCCCCGCCTCCGCGTTTAACGATAGAAGGATAGGCTTGATTAGCAAGTTCTAAGAGTTCTGCTTTCTTGCTGGTGATCTTCTCCTGCGCTTGTTCAGGATCAGCAACTTGATAAAGAGCTACCTGACCAATCATCTGACGCTCATGGACTTGTGCAGTAAAACCGCCTGCACGCTTGATGATTTTACTTGCATAGCTGGCCGCAGCAACCACTGACGGCTCTTCCGTCACATAGGGAACTGTGTATTCCTGACCATTGACAAGAACCTCTGGAACCAGCGAATAAGGCAGAGAAAAAGTTCCCACTACATTCTCACTCAGCTGGTCTGCGACAGTCACACTAATTTGTTCATCCTGCTCCAGACTCGCTTGCTTCTCAGGACTAAGGAGCGCCTGAGCTTGCAACAGCTCGAGGCGCTCTTGGTATGATTTTTTAGAAAATCCATTCCAACTTATCTTCATTATTTTTCAACCTTGCTATAACGGCGTTGGTGGTCCACAATTTCAACCAAGGCAAACTCTTGATTTTCATAGCCAGCAAACTGGGCTGAGTTTGTTTCATCTAAGTCTACTTCCTCAAAGAAGACTTTTTCATAGTCAGCAACAGACAGGGCAGTTCGTTGGTTGAGCTTGTTCAAGCGGTCTTTATCCAGATAAGCTTCATAACCTTCAACCAATTCACCACTGAAAAACTCAGCCACAGCCCCACTTCCGTAACTATAAAGGGCAATTTTGTCCCCAGCTTTCAAGCTATCTGTATTTTCCAAGAGAGACAAGAGTCCAAGGAAGAGGGAACCTGTATAGATATTCCCCACTTTTTGACTGTAGAGAATAGACTGGTCAAAATGCTTTTGCAAGAGGTCTTTTTTCTCTTGGGGCAGGCTCTTATCCATGATTTTTTTCAAGCCTTTTAGTGCTAATTTCGGATAAGGCAAATGGAAGCATACAGCTGCAAAATCATCCAAAGTAAGCTGGTAGCGTTTTTGGTATTCAAGCCAAGTTGTTTTCAAACTATCCAAATATTGTTGGGTAGAATAAACACCATTTACATACGGAGTTGTCGAGTAATTTGGTCGCCAAAAATCCATGATGTCACGAGTCTGAGCTACATTGTCATTATTAAAGGCCATAATGCGTGGATTTTGTGTAATCAACATAGCCACACTTCCGGTACCCTGAGTTGGTTCTCCTGGAGTTTCAATACCATATTTGGCAATATCACTAGCAATAACCAAAACTTTGGACTCTGGAGAATTTTCCACATGCAATTTGGCATAATGAAGGGCAGCTGTCGCTCCATAGCAGGCTTCTTTAATCTCGAAACTACGAGCAAAGGGCTGGATGCCAAGCAAGCCATGCACAAAGACGGCCGCAGCCTTACTCTGGTCAATTCCTGACTCGGTAGCCACAATGACCATGTCAATTTCTGCTCTCTCTTGCTCAGTTAAAATAGAGTCACTTGCACTGGCCGCCAAGGTCACGATGTCCTCAGTTAGGGGAGCAATACTCAATTCCTTGAGCAAAAGTCCTTTGCTTAATTTTTCAGGGTCAATGCCCCTTGCTTCTGCTAAGTCTTGTAATTTCAAGACATATTGACTGGTCGCAAAACCAATCTTATCGATACCGATTGTCATATTTACCTCTGTTTTATCATTCATTGTAAAAAATCGTTCTATACTATTTTATCACAAATGGCAGTAAAAGAGAGAAAAAAGACTTGATTCACCAAATCAAGTCTCTTGTTCTTCTAACGATTTTGCTGTTTTCGTAAGTAGGAATACAGTCTGAGAATCACTGTTCCGCTAGCCATACCAATAGAGATTACCAGAGCCAACATGACAACTAAAGTTGCACTTGCAATGGCGTGACTATAGTCTCCTGTCACAAAAAAGGCCGTTGTCCGATAAGACAGATATCCCGGGACCAGAGGTGCAAGATAGCCAAGATAAAGACCACAGCAGGGGTCTTGTAAATAATACTTAAAATCTGACTGACACAAGAACCAATAATAGCGGCAATGAAGGTAGCTACAATGACATTGGTTGGTTCCTTGAGCAAAAGATAGATTAGCCAGACAGCCATGCCCAAAATCCCTCCCGGTAAGAGCATGGACCGTTGAACATTAAGTACGATTAAAAAAGTGATGATAGCAAGAAGACTTGCCACTGCTTGTAATAAAAAGGTTGTTAGTGTCATATTAGTTCATCAATACCAAGGCGACAGAAGTTCCTGCCCCTAAAGCAAGGGTAATGAGTAGGGATTCAAACATCTTACTCATACCAGAGTTTATGTGGTTGGTCATAATATCCCGAACCGCATTGGTCAAGGCAATTCCAGGTACAAAAGGCATGACGGCACCAGCTATAATCAAATCTGCTGTTGAAGGAAAGCCCGTGTAGCGAGCCCAAAACTGGGCTATCATCCCAAAGACAAATGCTCCAGCAAAGGCTGTTACAAAGGGAATTCGGATAAACTTTTCTACATAGAGGGAAAAGGCAAAACCAAATAAGGTAGCCACTCCTGCCCCGATTGCATCGTAGATATTTCCACTAAACATAATTGAGAAGAAAGGGGCACTAAAGGTCGCAGCCAGAGTCACCTGCAACTTGGTATAAGGAAGGGGTTGAGCTTGCAAAGCTGTCAATTGCTTGAAGGCTGTCTCTAAATCAAGCTTTCCACCTACCAGCTGACGAGAAATCTGGTTCACATCGCAGACTTTTTCGATGTTATAAGAAGAGGAGGTCACGCGCTTCATGCGCGAAATATTGGTATTTTCAATAGAGAAAAAGATAGCGGCAGGCATGGCAAGGACATTGCAATCCACAATCCCCTGCGAATGCGCGATCCGAATCATGGTATCTTCTACACGATGGATTTCTGAGCCACTTTTAAGGAGAATAGTCCCCGCTAGCATAATCACATCGATGACGGCATTTAATTCTCTTGATTCTTCCATGCTTGCCTCCTTTTATCAACTCCCTCTATTCTATCACAAATCTGGACTCAAAAAAATCTTTGTCATGAAATCATGACAAAGATTCGTTTAATCACGAGAATTTTCGTGGTTGCCTTCACTACTTGATTGAGTCGTAGCAGGTGCATTCCCTCGTTGATTTCCTTGTTGGTTCCCCTGACTTGGTGTCGTAGTAGAACCTTGGTTTCCACGTTGGGATGGTGCTGATGATGACGTTGACGGCGGTGTTTTTGGTTTGTAGATTGAAATCTTGACACGCGTCTTAGTCAAATCAACCTTTTCACCCGCTTTTGGACTCTGTTCAACGACTGTACCCTCAGCAGTTCCATCAGGAGCTGTCGACACTTCTACAACTTCAATATTGGCTTCTTTAATACCGACAATTTGAACGAGATTGTTTTTAGTAAATTCAAGACTAGATCCTATATAACTTGGCATGGCAACGCTGGTTACTTTCTTAGCAACGGTTAAGGTAATCGTTGAGGCCTTGCTCAAATCATAGGTTGTTCCGGCAGCTGGACTCTGTCTGAGAACAGTTCCTGCTTCACTCTCACTTGATTCTTCTTCCTCAATCTTGATGAGATTTTCAGGAACCTTCTTCTGCTTGAGTTCTGCGATAACATCTGTCGATTTACGGCCGATATAGTTACTCAATTGGAAGGATTGCTTGCCTGAAGAGACAACCAAATTGATTTTCGAACCTTCTTTTCGAGTCTTTCCAGCTTCAGGATCTGTACGGATAATCCGCCCTTCTTCCACCTTTTCACTAGCCTCTGATTTCTCCTCGCCAATCTCAAAATTGGCTTTCTTGAGCGTTTCCTTGGCCTCCGCAACTGTCTGACCTGCCACATCTGGAATGGCAATGGTTGCAGGAGTTCTGGATAATATCCAAACAAGAGAAGCTGCCACCAATACAATGCTGGCCAACAAAATCATATAACGAACTCTAAATTTCCGTTTCTTAACAGGCTTGCTTGCGTAATTGTCTTCTGAAGCCTGCTGACTCGGCTTCGCAGTCTGTGGCTTCGGACTTTGTGTTTGCACCTTAGGAATCGAGGTCAAGGTACTCTGGGATACCTTTGGTAGAGTCTTGGTGTCTGCCTTAGTAGTATCATTAAATACCAGTTTAGGCTCATTTCGACGATTGTAAGACAAACTACTAGACAAGTCCACATACATCTCTGCAACTGACTGATAACGATCTGTCAATTTCTTGGCAGTTGCCTTGATAACAACATTCTCCAAAGCCTGAGGCACAGATGGATTTTCATCAATAACTGACGGCAGTGGTTTCTGGAAATGCTGAAGGGCGATGGTCACCGCGCTATCCCCGTCATAAGGGATATGACCTGTCAACATCTCATAGAAAATAATCCCCATGGCATAGATATCACTCTGTACCGTCGCCTTCGAACCACGCGCCTGCTCAGGTGACAAGTAATGAACCGACCCCAGCATAGAGTTAGTCTGGGTCAGACTCGTCTCTGCAAAGGCGACCGCAATCCCAAAGTCTGTGACCTTGGCAGTCCCATCTGGTGTCAAGAGGATATTTTGCGGTTTCAAGTCCCTGTGAACAATTCCTCTGGTATGGGCCAAACGCATAGCCAATAGGATTTGTCCCATGATACGGACGGCTTCTTCATTAGAAAGAGGATAGTGTTCCTTGATATAGCGTTTAAGGTCCAGTCCAGCAACATATTCCATTGCGAGATACTGTTGACCATCTTCCTCACCAATATCTGTTATCCGAACGATATGAGGATGGTCTAGATCTGCCATAGCTCTCGCTTCACGCTGAAAACGAGCTACAGCTATCGGGTCCGTCTGGTAGTTGGTCCTCAGAACCTTCACTGCCACTTCTTCTCCGTCTAGAATTAAATCCTTGGCCAAATAGACATCTGCCATGCCTCCTCGGCCAATCTGTTTCACAATCCGATAGCGTCCGGCAAAAATCTTGCCGATTTGGATCATTCTGCATCCTCCTCGTTCATAGAAACAAGGGCAACCGTAATGTTGTCTAAACCTCCTGCATTGTTAGCAAAACGCACGAGCGTCGCTGTTTTATCTGCCAAAGGAATATCACTGGTTACAATATCACAAATCTCACTGCCTGAAATCATGTTAGTCAAACCATCACTATTGAGCAAGAGATAGTCACCTGGCTCAAGGGTAATCATTCCAAAATCAGGTTGAACTTCATCTTTTTGACCGATAGATTGAGTAATAATATTTTTCTGTGGATGACTAGCAGCTTCTTCTGGTGTCAATTGACCTGCCTTAAGCAATTCATTGACCAAAGAATGGTCGCTCGTTAACTGGTGGTATTCTTCCCCACGAATCAAACCGATACGAGAATCTCCAATATGAGCATAGATAGCCTGATTGCCAATAATAGCAACAGCCTCTAGAGTTGTTCCCATTCCTTTATAGGCATCATCTTGCCCAAGTTGATGAATCTTTTGATTTTCAATTTCTAGGTAATGGGCGAACCATTCACGCACTTCATTGACTGTATCGATCTGGGTATCAACCCAAGCTATACCTAGGTCTGTTACCGCCATTTCACTAGCGATATTCCCTGCGCGATGACCTCCCATCCCATCAGCTAAAATAATCATGGTACGTCCAGCTCTATTGACATAGTGGTTGACATAGTCTTGGTTATTTGTTCGTTTCTGACCAACATCTGTTAATAATGAAATTTCCATGTGTCAGTTCCTTCCTAATCTGATATCTTGCGAAATTGACTGATGAAGAATCCATCACTTCCATACAATTCAGGTGTAATGAGGATACAGCCGTCTTTCATGATATCCTTACATTCATGTTCTAGTTTTACCTGCTCGAACTCGGGATGACTTTCTAAAAACGCCTCCACGACTTGAAAATTCTCCTCTGAGACAATAGTACAGGTACTATAAGTTATTATACCACCTTTGCGTAGTGTTTGACAAACACTACCTAATATTTCTAGCTGAATTTCCTGTAAGGACGCGAAATCTGCCGTTTCTTTATTGTATTTGATGTCTGGTTTGCGACGCAGAAGACCGATTCCTGAACAAGGAGCATCTACTAAAATCTTGTCAAAGGAATTCTGACCAAAAAGCTCATGCACCTTTCTGGCATCCAATTTTTGCGTTTGAACCCGTTCTGCAACGCCCAGACGTTGGGCATTTTCTTGGATTAAATCCAACTTATGATCATACAAGTCCAGAGCAGTAACCTGACCTGTCGTGAGATAAGAGGCAATATGGGCTGTTTTCCCACCCGGAGCCGCACAAGCATCAAGCACTCGCTCATCTCCCTGCAAATTCAAAGTTGGTGCAACCAACTGACTGGACTCGTCTTGGATGGTAATAGCTCCCTCCGCAAACAAATCATGGCCTGCAAAATGCCCTTGCTCCTTGACCAGACCAGAAACAGACAAGGATGAATCACTAGCCTCTAACAAGGCTTGTATTTCCTCTTTTCGGCTTAAGTCAGTCACACGGATGCTGGCCTTGTTGCGCACCAAGAGGCTTTCAAAGATAGCTTGTGCTCGCTCTTCACCGTATTCTTCTTTAAGTTTAGACACGAGCCAAACCGGGAGAGAATAGGCAATAGAATCACGCTTGTTTTTTCGTTTGATGCTGGCAATATCTGGCCAGCCTTCACGCAAGATACGGCGCAAGACAGCATTGACCAATTTTTCACTGCCTTTTTTACGAAATTTGGCTAATTCCACCGCTTCATTAACCACAGCATGGTCTGGAATCTTATCCAAATAGCGAAGTTGATAGGCACTCATGAGAAGCAGAACATAGAGCCAGCTGTCTAACTGGTCTCTATCTTCGATAAAGTGGGACAGGTACCATTCCAGAGTCAGTTTACGGGCCACCGTTCCATAGACCAGCTCTGTTACCAATCCCTTGTCTGCTACTGAAAGCTGACTTCCCTTGAGATGCTTATTTAAGGCAATATTTGAGTATGCTTGATTGATAAAGACATCCTCTAATACTGCCAGAGCTAGACTTCTAGCCGTTTCTACTTTAGTCACCAAATCGTTCTCCTACAGTCAATGTCCGTCCAACACCGTTGAGGAAGGAAGCAATGTCCATCTTAGGTTTGCCAGCAGGCTGCACTTGTTTGAGGGATAGAGCTCCTTCTGCCGTTGCGACAATCAATTCTTTCTTGCCAATTGAGAGGATTTCACCCGGATTACCCTGACCTTCTACTGGTAGAGCTTCATAAATCTTAAAGCGGTCACCCTTAAGGAAAGTATGGGCAACAGGCCACGGGTTCATGCCACGGATTTGGTTAAAGAGTTGACGATTGCTTTTATTCCAATCCAACTTTTCTTCCTCTGGCTTAATATTTGGCGAGAAGGTAACCTGACTTGGATCTTGCGGTTCAGGTTGGATTTCCCCAGCAATATAGGCAGGCAAAGTGTCCAAAAGCAAGTCACGACCAACTAGCGCCAATTTCTCAAACAAAGTGCCGACATTGTCCTCATCCGTGATAGGAATACTGCGACGAGAAATCATATCTCCTGCATCCATTTCCTTAACCATTTCCATAATGGTCACACCAGCTTCCTCATCCCCTTGAATCAAGGCATAATGGATAGGCGCTCCACCACGGTGTTTTGGAAGGAGGGAAGCGTGAACATTGACCGCAAAATCCATGCTATCAAGGAGTTTACTTGGGAGAAATTGCCCAAAAGCAGCAGTCACGATTCCATCCGCTCCTAGTTTCATAAGAGATTCCATCTCTGGACTTCCAGATAATTTTTCAGGTTGGTAGATAGGAAGTCCTGCTTCTTTTGCAGCCTGCTTGACTGGTGTCTCTTGGATCACTTTTTTACGGCCAACAGCACGGTCTGGCTGGGTCACAACAGCTAGAATTTCGTAACGGTCATCTGTCAAAAGTCCTTTTAAGACTGTTGCTGAAAAGTCGGGTGTCCCCATAAAGATTAATTTTGTCATATCTTCTCCTTCTTATAAAAATTGCTGTGGCTCATGATCAATGCTGAGACGGAGCTCACTATTTTCTCGTTCTTGAGTCAAGGCCAGAACCTTATTGAGGGTCGGACCAAGCTCATCTTCTAAACGATATTTAATCAAAATCTGGTAATGATAGAGGTTGTGGGTACGGGCGATGGGTTTGGGCGTCGGCCCAAGGATATTACTGGTTTCAGACAAACCTGACCGCAAAATGTTCATAACTTCATAGGCACGTTTAACCACCTCTTCTTCTTTCTTATGAGAAAGGGTAATGCCAATGGTGAAATAGTAAGGCGGATAGCCAAGTTGTCGTCTAATTCCCATTTCATAGGCATAAAAGCCTTCGTAGTCCTGATCCTTGGCAAATCGAATAGCATAGTGCTGCGGATTATAGGACTGAATCAAGACCTGACCCGCTTTTTCAGCCCGACCTGCGCGTCCTGCCACTTGAGTCAAGAGCTGGAAGGTTCTCTCAGAAGAACGGAAATCTGGTAGATTCAAGGCCGTATCCGCATTGAGAACTCCTACTAGGGTTACATTGGGAAAATCCAATCCCTTGGCAATCATCTGAGTGCCAAGCAAGATATCCGCCTCTCCTCGTCCAAACTGGTCAAGTAGAGCTTGATGACTGCCTTTCTTACGGGTCGTATCCACATCCATCCGTAGAATACGTGCCTGAGGAAAAAGCTCTGCTAGCTCGTCATAAGCCTTCTGAGTTCCCGTCCCATAGTAGCGAATACTGCGACTCTTACAGTTAGGACAAACCTGAGGAATGTCCTTAGAAAAACCACAATAATGGCAGTTCATGGTCTTGGTATCCATGTGCAAGGTCAAGGAAATATCACAGTTAGGACACGTATCCACCGTCCCACACTCCCGACACATAACAAAGCTAGAATAACCACGGCGATTGAGCATGAGAACCACCTGCTCTTTTTTAGCCAGACGGTCTTGGATAGCTTCTAGCAAAAGTGGCGTAAAGTTTGATGTCTCATTTTGTCCGATATAGTCCCGAAAATCAATCACTTGAACCTCAGGAATGGTAGCTAAAGGATTAGCACGTTGGGTCAGACTTAGGTGTTGATAGACGCCTTTTCCAGCCCGCGCACGGCTTTCCAGACTTGGTGTTGCTGAACCAAGGACTAGAGCCGCTTGATTGTACTGGGCCCGTAAAATAGCCACCTCTCTGGCATGGTAACGGGGATTGCTGTCCTGCTTATAAGTCGCTTCATGCTCCTCATCGATAATCATAACTCCTAGATTTTTCAGCGGAGCAAAGATGGCGGATCTGGCCCCAACCACAACTTGGGCATCGCCACGTTCCACCTTGCGCCATTCATCATACTTTTCACCATTGGACAGACCTGAGTGGAGAATTGCCACTTTCTCACCAAAACGAGCGATAAAGCGCTCCGTCATTTGTGGAGTCAGGGAAATCTCAGGAACCAGCAAAATAGCTGTCTTCCCCTTGTCCAAGGCCCCTTGGATAATCTGCAAGTAAACCTCCGTCTTCCCACTTCCTGTAATCCCTTGAAGGAGGAAGGGAGTCTGATGACTGCCAATAGCACTGACAACCGCATCACGCGCCTGTCTTTGTTCTGGATTCAACTCCAAAGGCTGACTTGCCTCAATGCCTTCAAAATAAGCAGCCGAGCGTTGCACTTCCTTTTGGACTATGGTAACAGCACCTTGTTCCACAAAGAAGTTGACTTGCTCCCGCGAGTAGGATTCTAACAAACTAGCCAAGGAAGAACTCTCAGGATGAGACAGCAGATAGTCTCTCAATTCCAACTTTTTCTTGGCACGTGCAGAAATCTCGACACCTTCTAACTGAACAAGGTCAACCTCATACCAAGACTGGGTCTTGACCTTCTTTTGATCGACTGCCTGATATTCCAGACCAAGCAATCCTTTTCTAGTCAAACGCATCATTTCAGCTTGCTTACCTAAATCTAGAGATGAAAAGGCTAGCGAATCTTCTGAACCAAACAAGCGCTCTCGTTCTTCCTGACTCAGACCTTCCAGAGGATAGAGAATCTTGTCATAGCTAGAATTTAGAAATCCCGGCAACATGGCTTTTAAGATGGAGATTTTATAAGAAAAAACAGACTTACGTAACTCCTCAGCCAGCCAGAGTTGTTCTTGCGTGAGAACAGGAGAAAAATCCAACACCTCAGCAATATCTTTTAAATATTGCTCCATCTCTTCTCCATCTGATTGGGACTCCAAACCAAGAACAATTCCTTGAATCAAGCGATTACCCTTACCAAAAGGCACATGAACCCGCATCCCAACTTCCAGCATTCCCTCAAATTCCTCAGGAATCCTGTAACTATAGGGCTGGTCTGTCTGCATCAAGGGCACATCAACGATAATCTTGCTATAGCCATCTTCTCACCTCCTCCTTGTCACTACATTCCTGCAATAGAAAAAATAAGATTGAGTCCCCCCAACCTTAAATTTTTTCTCCATCTTCTTTTTCTTTAGCGATTTGCTCTTTGATTTTCTTTTCTTCTTCTTCTTTGCGGCGTTTTTCTTCTTCGATACGGCGACGCACTGCTTCACGTTTTCCTTCTGGATCTGGGTGAATTGTAACGTTTCCTGATTCGATTTCTTCTAAAGCGCGAAGAGTTGATTTTTCAGACTTGAAACCTTGAGTTGCTGGCGCACCTGCTTCCAATTCGTGGGCACGTTTTGCTTCCAAGATTACGAGTGAATATTTTGAAGGAACCTTGTCGAGCAAGGTATCAATAGAGGGTTTTAACATCATTTGCTTGTACCTATTTTCTAAATTTTATCGGGTAGTTGGAGATTTTGGTAACATCTCCTGATAGTGACCAATGACACGATCCACACGGAAGTGTTCTGCTTCAATCACACGTTTGACACGCTCAGCAGCTAGGGGCACCTGATCGTTGACAATCGCATAATCATACTCACGCATGAGGGCAATTTCTTCCTTGGCTTTTTCGATTCGTTGGGCAATCACTTCTGCACTGTCTGTTCCACGACCTACCAAACGATCTTGCAATTCATCCAAATCTGGTGGTGTCAGGAAGATAAAGACAGCATCTGGAACCTTTTTCTTGACCTGAAGAGCGCCCTGAACTTCAATTTCAAGGAAAACATCGATTCCCTTGTCCAAGGTTTCATTGACATAGGTCAGAGGAGTTCCATAGTAGTTGCCGACATATTCTGCGTATTCCAACATCTGTCCTTGACGAATCAGCTCTTCAAACTCTTCACGAGTACGGAAGAAATAATCAACGCCGTCCACTTCTCCAGGACGTTGTGCGCGTGTCGTCATCGATACAGAGTATTGAAATTGGTTTTCAGAACTCTCAAAAATCTCTCTTCTAACCGTTCCTTTTCCAACCCCTGAAGGACCAGAAAAAACGATTAGTAAGCCTCGGTCTGCCATTGTGTCTCCTTTTAGTCAGTCTGTAAAAATAAAATAAGATTTCCCTTCAGATAGTAGCATTTTGTGCAAACTATCCTTCTACAGTCTTTCTATCTAGTGTAACAAAAAAGCAGTAATTTTTCAACTGCTCTTTCTTATTTATTTGGCATAATCTACTGCACGAAGCTCGCGGATCACGGTTACCTTGATATTTCCTGGGTAATCGAGATTATTTTCAATTTTCTCACGAACTTTGTGAGCCAAGATTGTGACTTTGTCGTCCTTGATTTGTCCTGGATTAACCATGATGCGGATTTCACGTCCTGCTTGAAGGGCAAAGCTTGTTTGAACTCCTTCAAAACCGTTAGCAATTTCTTCCAAATCATGAAGACGCTTGATATAGCTTTCAAGAGACTCACTACGAGCTCCTGGACGGGCTGCGCTCAAGGCATCTGCTGCAGCAACGATTACTGCAATCACGCTTTCAGCTTCGACATCACCGTGGTGGCTAGCAATGGTATTGACCACAACTGGGTGTTCCTTATACTTGCGAGCCAATTCCATACCGATTTCCACGTGGCTGCCCTCAACCTCACGGTCAATAGCTTTCCCAATATCGTGAAGGAATCCAGCACGACGAGCAAGAGCCGCATTTTCACCAAGCTCGCTGGCCATGATACCAGCTAACTTAGCAACTTCAATCGAATGACGCAAGACATTTTGTCCATATGAAGTACGGAACTGCAAACGTCCCATAATCTTCATCAAGTCTGGATGAAGGTTTGGCGCACCAATCTCATAGGCAGCAGCCTCACCGTATTCACGGATCTTATTGTCAATCTCCTGACGATTTTTCTCAACCAACTCTTCGATACGAGCTGGATGGATGCGACCATCTTTGAGCAACATTTCCATAGTCATACGGGCAATCTCACGACGAATCGGGTCAAATCCTGACAAGGTTACCACTTCTGGTGTATCGTCAATAATCACATCGACCCCTGTCAAACTTTCAAAGGTACGAATGTTACGACCTTCACGACCAATAATACGGCCCTTCATAGTATCATCTGGTAAGTGAACTGTTGAGTTGGTTGACTCCGCCACATACTCACCAGCAATACGTTGCATAGCTTGAACCAGGATGTCCTTGGCCATTTTATCAGAACGTTCCTTGACCTCTTGCTCAGCCTCACGAATACGACTAGCAATCTCCTTGGTCAAGTTTTCCTCTGTCTGTGCCAAGATAATATCTCGTGCTTCTGCCTGAGACAGGGCACCAATACGCTCTAGTTCTGCTTCTTTTTGTCTTTCGACTTCCTCTAATTGCTCTTCACGCGCATCAAGGTTTTTCGCTCTATCAGAAATACTTTGTTCTTTTTGTTCAAGTGTTTGTTCTTTACTCGTCAAATTGTCGTCCTTACGATCAAGGCTAGCAGCTCTCTCTGTCAAACGACTTTCGATTTGTTTGAGTTCTTGACGTTCTGATTTAAATTCAGCGTCCACTTCTTCACGGTATTTTCTGGCTTCTTCTTTGGCCTCCAATAGTGCTTCTTTTTTAAGAGACTTACTTTCACGTTTAGCTTCATTAACAAGTAAATCCGCTTCACGCTCAGCTTGTCCACGTAAATTAGTTGCTTCTTGTTCAGCATTTAAAAGCATCAACTCTGCAGCTTCCTGAGATGATTTCATCTTAGCTGAGATGCTGACATATCCAATGACTAAACCAATGATGACGGCAAAAACAGCAATCGCAAGCGACATAATTTCCATGTTTTTACCTCATTTTATTGTTATTCCGAATGACATACATTCTTTTACATTCTACCATAAAAAAGTGATTTTCACAAACCTAAAATAGAATATGTTTTGGGGAAATTGGAGTTTAATTACCTATAATTTATTAGCGTAATCTCTATTTCTTAGAAGTTATAGCTTAGTAAAAATTATAGAAAAAGCCTACCTTTCGGTAGACTTAGTAATGATCTTTGAAAGACAAGAAAGCCACGCTATTTCCATCCATCATATAAATCAAGCGATTTTCTGCGTCAATACGACGAGACCAGGCTCCTTGGTAGTCATATTTAAGAGGTTCTGGTTTTCCTATTCCTGTAAACGGATTACGTTGAATATCCTTGATTATCTTGTTGATTCTTTTGAGCGTTTTCTTGTCTTGAGTTTGCCAGTAGCAATAATCTGCCCAGGCATCCTCTGTAAACTTGAGCAGCATCCATCACTCCTCAATAACATGCACTTGAGTACTTCCAGTACGAACTTGAGCCATTCCTCGCAAGACCTTGTCCGATAACTCTTTGTTTTGAGCAATTCTCAAAGTTTCCTGAATACTATCCCACTCGCTCTTTGAAAGGACTACAATATCCTCATCTGGATTTTTATTGACCACCGTCAAAGGCTCAAATTCATCATTTACCTTCTTCATGTAGTCTTTTAAATGATTTCGGAATGTTGAGTAAAGAACTGCCTCCATAACCATACCTCGTTTTACCTCTTTTCCACTATTATACACGAAAAGAAAGGAATTGTCAGAAACTTGTACAATATTTTCTTTTCTATCTATTTATAGTCAATGAAAATCAAAGAGCAAACTAGGAAACTAGCCGCAGGCTGCTCAAAACACCGTTTTGAGGTTGTGGATAGAACTGACGAAGTCAGTAACCATACCTACGGCAAGGCGACGTTGACGCGGTTTGAAGAGATTTTCGAAGAGTATTATTCGTAAAAAATCTCAAAAAGCCTACCTTTCAGTAGACTTAGTTTGTTTCTATTCTAATCGGCACTCTGCCAAAATTCTGCTCTTCTATACTTGGATTTCCTAGTTGGTAAATCTTGTCTGCCTTTTGAGTCATGCTATCCCATGGTTCTTTGCCAATTCGGCTGACTAGACTGAGCTGCCCTTTCAGAGATTTAAGATGTTGTCTGCCTTTTTCAGTAAATCCAAGGATATGAATGGCTTCTGGCAAGTCATTCTCTCTGGCCTGCACCAAGATATAGGTCAAGAGGCGTCTGACACGCGCCTTGGTGTAACGTTTGGTCGCAACCGCCTCTACCAATTCGTCAACAGACTGAGCTGTTTTAATAGCATCCTTAATGCGCACTGCCATTTCCTGATTGACCTGATAAATAGTGGTTAGGTCTGGATTGGACAAGATTTGATAGCCGAGCATAGGAAAATAGTCTTCCCAGCTCACCTTACTAACCTGCTCAAAGAGGGCAACAGAAGGCATAAAGCGTTCTAAGAAATCTTGGTCTGACTGATGCTGACGGAGAGCTGTCGCCGAGGCGTAGTCCACATCCTTATCCACAGAATGATAGCCAGCCCCCTGACGCTGAATCGGATGCGACTTGATGTTTCGTCCCGCAACTGCCTTGGTATAAGCCAGAGCAAGGACATGATTAGGCGTATTGCCAGAAAAATCAAGCCCTGCAAATTCCTTCCACATGGCCTGGGTCTTCTGAGGATAAGAGAGGGAATCAGGCAGATTTTCCACAAATTTCTCCATCTCAGCACCTTGCTCTGTGTATAAGTCAGCAATTTTCTGGTAATCCATAGCTTCTTCTGTCCCAAAGAATAGAGTATCAATGCCCAAGCGAGCCAAGATATCCACAGCTCCTTGGCCAAAAAAATCCGCAGCCTGAACACTGACTAAAAAGGGCAATTCCACTACCAGATCCGCTCCATTCTCCAGCGCCATCTGAGCCCGTGTCCACTTGTCCACGATAGCAGGCTCCCCACGCTGCATGAAATTTCCTGACATGGCAACGATTTTCAATCCCTCAGCCTGCTCCAGCAGGTATTTGTGTCCATTATGAAAAGGATTGAACTCCGCGATAATACCGGTGATGGTCATGATGTTCTCCTACTTCTGCGCCACAAAAAACCAACGGGTGCTAGTTTCTGTTGGCTCCTTGTCCTCAAAGTCAGCATAGAGTTTAAAGAACTTGAATCCAGCCTGTTCCAGCAAAATATCATAGGTCAAAACTTCATAGGTCCGCTCCTCATGCACTTCATCGTGGCGACTAAAGGAACCATCCGCTTCCTTGATAAAGAAAGTCAACTCATGCACAATGGAGTGAGGCGCCGCATCCTCGTAGGTATCCCAGAGCATGGCGAAATCTTCCGCATTTTCATGATAGGAATAGCCTGGAAAAACTTCATCTGTCTGGTAAGTCGAATGTACATCAAAGATGAAAACTCCGTCTTCATTAAGAGCATTATACACTTCCTTAAAGACGTCCCCTACTTCCACCTCATCCTGCATGTAGCAGATTGAGTCCGAATAACACGTAACAAAATCATATTGACCTGCCTTGGACAAATCCAGCATATTGCCTTCAATAAAATCAATCTTTTGCTTGGCTGAAGTCGCTCTCTTCTCAGCAATCTTCAACATATCCGCGCTCAAGTCCAGTCCAGTCACATCAAAACCTGCCTGAGAAAAGCGAACAGACTGGATGCCTGTCCCACAAGCCAATTCCAAGAGTTTCTTTCTCTCCTTTGTCTTGGGCAAATGACGCAGAGAAAAATCCGTCCATTTATCATATAACTATCGTCCATTACAGCATCGTAAACAGCCGCAAAGGTCTCATAAGTTGCCATAATCATGATACCAAGAGCATCCATGGCAAACACCACTCGCTCTTTACCTTTCTATCAAATTTTCTAAAATAAGCAAATAAAACCCAGTTGGCTACAACTGAGTTCGTCTTCTAAGCAAGAGCTTCTGAAATATCTACTGACTCTGCCTCATGCCATAGTTTTTCTAGGTTATAGTGGGCACGCATTTCTTCTGAGAAGATATGCACTACGACTCCACCGAGGTCTAGCAAGACCCAACCTCCAGCTGCATCGCCTTCGATATGGCTGCCTTTAAAACCAGCTTCCGCTACTTTTTCACGGATATTATCAGCGATAGCGTCCAACTGACGGCTATTCATAGAGCTAGTGATAACAAAATAGTCTGTCACACTGGTCAAATCTTGCACATCAAGTGCGAGGATATCCTCGGCACGTTTCTCATCAGCCGCTTTCACGACTAGTTCTAATAATTCTTTTTCGTTCATTTAGTCCTCTTTCTAGAAAATATGTTTGTAATCTAGGACATCTGCAAAGCGCCCCTCCCAAATGCCCTCATAAAATTCATTTATCGTTTCTGCTGGAATGTCTTTCCCATCAAACGTTGTGCAAGTTCCTTCTGGAATAATAAGCTGATAGCCATATTCAAAGGCAACCTTGACAGAGGTATCCACACAATATTCTGTCTGCATACCACATAAAACTAATTTTTCAATCCCCTGTTTATCCAAGTATTCTTTTAAACCCGTTTCTTTGAAAATACTGTTATACTTCTTCTGAAAGACCTTTTCATTAGGTTTTCGATTTAAAAGCTCAGATAACTGCCAATCTTCTGATGTTTGAGCTTCAGAGTCCTCAATATGTTGAACATAAATAATTTCGATATTCTTGCTTCTAGCCTGGTTTTGTAAATAAGAAATTTTGTCCAATAGACTATTTGTCTGAAAACCGGTTTCCACTAAAATATTCTGAACATCAATGATTATAAAAGCCGTTTTCATTTAGTCCTCTTTCAAATAGTGCACAAAGGCGTTATAGGTTTCAAGGGTTTGGGGATAGATAGGGAATCCCTGATGAGCTAGATGCTCCACGGTACGAGCTGTTTCGTAAGCCACTGCCTTATTAAGTGACAAACTTGCAATCTCACGCGCCACATCCACCCCTGGAAAGGCACGATTGTGCTCGATATAGTCTGCGACATAGACAACCTTATCTAGGTCAGTCATCTGGTCAGCCCCGACTGTATGGATTTCAATGGCTCGCAGAATTTCAGGATCATGCAAATCTAAATCTTCCTGAAGCTTGTAGATGCCAACCATACCATGCCAGACATTATTGCCCCAGTTTTTGAGGTCAGGGTCTAGCTGATAACGGTCAATCAAATCCAGAAATTCCTGGTCTGACAACTTTTTAGCATAGTCATGAAGAAGCCCTGCAAGACCTGCTTTCTCAGTATCCACATCGAATCGCTGGGCCAGTTCTATGGCTGCACTCTCTACACCTAGACAATGGGTTAAACGTTTTTCAGGTAGAAGCTCTGCCATTTTTTTCAACAAAGCCTCACGGGAGCAGTTGATATAGTCTTGATAGGCCATCAGTAGAGCCCCTCCTTCTCGATGTAGTCTAGCACTGGCTGAGGTAGGAGAAAGTTGGGTTTCCGACCTTGGGCAAGGAAGTCACGCACCATGCTGGACGAGATATCCATGAGAGGCACATCCACCCAGATAACAGGATAGGAAGTCCCTGCCTTGTAGCGTGGGCGCTGAACCCCCACAAACTGAACCATGTCGACCAGTTCATCAATTCGGTACCACTTAGGCAGATAGTCCACCATGTCGGCACCGATGATAAAGTAATAATCCGTATCTGGATTCTTCTCTGTCAAAATCTTCATGGTGTCGTAGGTATAGGAAATGCCCTTGCGCTCCAACTCAATAGTTTCAATGTCCAGACCTTCAATCCCCTCAATCGCCAATTCAAGCATCTTGAGACGATGGTGTTCAGGAATGGTTTCCTTTTTATCAACATGAGGAGGTTGGTATTCAGGCATAAGTAGAACTTGGTCCAGTCCCAACTGCTGGCGTACTTGGTCCGCAACAATGAGATGGGCATTGTGAACAGGGTTAAAATTCCCCCTAAAATCCCGACTTGTTTTCGTTTTTTCTCCTTGATTTCTGGCTCCAACTCTACCTTGGTAAAGGGAGTCAATAATTCGATTGCCATAGGCTAGTCTCCTTTATTTCTCTGTAAAAACAGTTGTTTGGAGTAGGGTTTTAGATTTCTTTGACTTTTTTAGAAATCTTACGATTTTCTTTCTTGCTGGATTGTTTAAACAAGATTAAGATGCGTCCGATTTTTTGGACTGTATCCACACCGATTTCTTCTTCCAAGATTTCAGCTACTTCGTGGATATTTTCATCTGTATTTTGCAAGAGAGTTACCTTAATCAATTCACGCGCGTCAAGAGCTTGACGAACGCTGGTTTTGATTTGGTCGTTGAGACCATTTTTCCCGATTTGGATGATGGGTTTGAGGGTGTGTGCCTGGCTGTTGAGGAAGGCACGTTGTTTTGATGTTAATGACATAATTTCTTTAAAAGAGTTTCTTTTTATACTTTTCTGAAGTGGTGACGGACGTCAGCAAAGTCCTTCGGACTTTCATGACTAAAATTTGAGCCTAAGGTCTCAAATTTTCCGCAGTTGGTACAAGCACTTGTACCAACTGACACCACAGCGAAAAGTATTCTCTATGGGGCTCGCCCTGCTCGCCCGAATTCAGACAACCCTTTCCTTTCTGTGTTTAAATAATTGCTTTTCGTGTGACGACTGCGACGCCTTTGGGTGCCCAGACGGCGACTTTGGCGGTGCCTGTTACGCGGATCCAGCCTAGGCCTGAGATGACTAGGTCTGTCTTGTCCTTGATGTTAAAGGCATGCTGGACTAGCCTTGGAAAATCTTCTTTTTCCTTGCTATTTGGTGGTGTCAGAAGTGTTCCAACGTGCTTTTCATAGAAAGCACTAGCGCCTTCTAGCTTGGTACGATGCAATTTAAGTTCATTGTCAAAGAAGGCAGTGAATCCTTGCTTTTCACCCGCAATGAAATCAAATCGTCCGAGACCACCTAGAAACAGAGTTTGTTCAGGATTAAGCTGATAGGTTTTGGGCTTGATTTCCTTTTTAGGCTGACATACTTGAGGTTTTTAGCCGTCAAGTAGTGGGCCATCTGGTGGCGGTGGATGATTCCCGGCGTATCGTAGATATAAGAGCCGTCGTCAAGCGGAATCTCAATCTTGTCCAAGGTTGTCCCTGGGAAACGCGAAGTCGTAATGACATTCTGATCACCCGTGATTTCTTGGATAATAGCATTGATAAGGGTTGATTTTCCAACGTTGGTCACACCGACCACATAGACATCGCGGCCCTTACGGTAGTGCTCGATTTTATCAATGACTTCTTTAATGGCATGCTTGTTTTGGGCTGAAGTCAGGACGACATCAACGGGGCGAAGCCCTTCTTCGTGGGCACGCTCCATGAGCCACTGGCTAATCTTGCCTGGTTTAACAGACTTTGGCAAGATATCTTTTTTATTTCCAACCAAGAGGACATCATTGCCTGATACAAAACGTGGTAAGCCTGGGATAACAGAGCCATTAAAGTCAAAGATATCAATGACATTAACTACTAAGGCATCACTGTCTCCCACCTCGTGTAAGAGCTTGAGGAAATCATCGTCTGTCAACTGGACATCCGTGATCTCATTATAGTGGCGGAGACGGAAACAGCGTTGGCAATAGACTTCGCCAGTCTCCAAGCCTTTTTCAAGTGCCGACTGGGGGGTAAATCCAAGACCAGCCTTGTCTGTCGTCTGAATGGTTGCTCCACAACCAATACAGAGAATTTCTTCCATAGTTAAATTCCTTTTTTATATGTAATCGGTCCGTACTTTTCAGTGATTTTGCGCATGACACGGCGCTCGCGAGCCCGGTTAATCTGCGTCTTAATAGAGTCGTGTTGAACCAAGGGCTTGACCAAGATTGAGCGAATGCCTGCACGGTGGGCTGCTCGAATATCTGTCATGAGCTGGTCGCCAACCATGACCACTTCGCTTTTCTCATAGTGAAATTCCTTCATGGCACGGTCAATCCCAAATGTGAAGGGCTTCAAGGCCCAATAAACGTAGTCAATCCCAAATTTCTCAACTGCGCGTTGAACTCGTTTTTTGGTATTATTTGAGACCACAATGATGCGAATACCCGCGTCCCGAAGGTCATGTAGCCATTGCTTCATCTCTGGCGTCCCATCAGGGTTGTTCCAAGCAATGAGGGTATTGTCCAAATCGACCAAAACAGCCTTGATTCCCTGCGCCTGCAGGCTTGGGACTGTCAGATCATAGACTGCTTCCACAGCAAAATCTGGCATATAATTTTCAATTGCCATTCTGGCTCCTTTTCTTAACTTTTTTTCGCAATTTTCCTTAGTAATAATGACAGGATAATCCACAAACCTGCACTAGCCAAGCTGATATAGAGCCAAGCATGGGGTTCATCTGTTAAAGGGAGCGGAACATTCATTCCGAAAAAGCCTGTCACTACTGCCAAAACGGCTAGCAAGACTGAAATGATAGTCAAGGTTGTCAAATTATCATTCAGATTATTGTTTAGGATGTTGTTGTAAGATGCTGATAGTTGTTGGAGAACTTGAGAAATCAAGTCTGTCATGGACACCAGCTGATGAGCCTCAATCATGGCATCATCAAACTGTTCTCTCTCAATCTCGTTAAAACTGCGATAAAGAGCATGTCCCTGAATATGCTCCAGCAACATGCGATTTTGCTTGGCAGCCGCAGTAAGATAAACCATACCAGTTTCCAAGTCGGAAAGAGCAAAAAGGTTTTTCTTGGTCGTCCGCTGACGCAAGAGGCCATTGACCTCATCCTTACTCTTGTCCATCTGCTCGATGACAGGATAGTAGGCATTGCTGATGATTTCCAGACTGGCAAAGAGAAACTTGTAAATCGAAAGCGTGTCATGACTCTCCAGATAACGAGTCATCTGTTCAATGACATAAGCGTTCTTGGTATTACTAATGGTAATCAGGCGACGATGTTCCACGATAAAGGTCATGGGAAAGGCTTCGTAGTATTCCTTATCCTTTTTCAAGTTCAAGACATTGTAGATAAAGGTCACAGTCCCATTTTCACGGTGATAATCCATGTGGGCACGCTCATTTCTATCCAGTGCGTATTCAATGGTTTCCTTGTCCAAACCGTAGATTTCAGAAAGGTCCTCTAGTTTTTTCAACTTGTCCAAATCTAGGTCAATCCAAGTACAGCCATTGCCCAACTGTTTTTCTAAAAACATCTTCTCTCCTTTACCAAACTCTTTCTATTGTACCATAAATCTGCTAAAATTTCAGGCCTGGTCTTTCCGAGAGAAATTGCTGACGACGGTGATATTGCGATTGGGAACGAAGTGCAGAACCTGGTCTTCTCCTCTGAGTTGCGTTGTTCGAATGCCAACGCTGACAACCTTTCCCGATACAGTAATGGGACCATTTGTCAAAACAACCTCATCTCCCACATCCAGTTGCCGTTCAAAGAGGATGAAAAAGCCATTGATGACATCAGACAGAAATCCTTGGGCTCCCATCCCAATAGCTACCCCAGCAATCCCAGCACCTGCCAGCAAACTAGAAACTGGTAAACCTAAAATCGACAAAATGCAGTAAATCAAAAAGAAATAGAGGGTATAATTAAACACATTTTCTAGCAGACGTGAGATGGTTTTCTGACGCCCGACATCATGGCGAGACATTTTTAGAGAAGGTTTAACAATTCTCTGCACCATGGTATGAAGCAGTTTCTTAGCTATATAAAAGAGCAAAAACAGGAATAAGAGAGAAAGTAGCTTGGTCAAGATATTCTCGATAATCGCTGTTAGATCAAGCTTATTAAGGTAGGTTTGAATAAATTCTTGCATAGAAAACTCCTTTCATTTATTATACCATACTTTCATAAAGTGTCATTCTCCATAAATATTCAAAAATAATTTCGAAAATAGACAGAAAATTCTTGATTTTGGTTCATATTTATACTATAATCATAAACATTACACAACAAAGGAGATTGTTATGAAAAAATTCATTCATGCTTGGAATAAGGCAAGCCTGATCAAACGTATCTTGATTGGCATGCTTGTCGGAGGAATCCTTGGACTGACATTTCCTAATGTTTCAGGAATTGGTCTACTCGGAGATCTCTTTGTTGGTGGTCTCAAAGCCATCGCACCTATTCTAGTCTTTGCCCTCGTTGCCAATGCCCTTTCCCAACATAAAAAAGGACAAGATAGCAATATGAAAACCGTTATCTTTCTTTATCTAGTGGGGACATTTGCAGCTGCTCTTGTAGCGGTTTTTGCTAGTTTCATCGTACCTGTTGAAATTACCCTAAATAGTGCCAATACAGAAATTACACCACCAGATGGGATTGGTCAGGTCCTCAGCAATCTCTTACTTAAACTCGTCGACAATCCAGTCAATGCCCTCGTCACAGCCAACTACATTGGTATCCTATCTTGGGCGGTTATTTTCGGGATTGCCATGAGAGAAGCCAGCAAAAATAGTAAAGAATTGTTGAACACCATAGCTGATGTGACTTCTAAAATTGTCGAATGGATTATTAACCTAGCTCCATTTGGGATCTTAGGACTTGTATTTAAAACCATCTCTGATAAGGGAATCGGAAGCCTAGCCAACTATGGAATCTTACTTGCCCTCTTGATAACAACTATGTTCTTTGTGGCTCTAGTAGTGAATCCATTGATTGCCTTCCTCTTTATGAAGAGAAACCCTTATCCCCTCGTTTGGAAATGTTTGCGTGTTAGCGGTGTGACAGCCTTCTTCACTCGTAGTTCTGCGGCTAACATTCCTGTCAACATGAAACTTTGTCACGACCTTGGACTGGATCCAGATACCTATTCTGTTTCTATCCCACTTGGTTCTACTATCAACATGGCCGGAGCAGCTATTACTATCAACGTTTTGACCCTTGCCGCAGTGAATACTCTTGGAATCCCTGTTGACTTTGCGACAGCCTTTGTCCTTAGTGTAGTTGCCGCAATCTCAGCTTGTGGTGCTTCTGGTATTGCGGGAGGTTCCCTCCTTCTTATCCCAGTTGCTTGTAGCCTTTTCGGTATTTCTAACGATATTGCCATGCAAGTTGTTGGAGTTGGATTTGTCATTGGCGTCATCCAAGACTCATGTGAAACAGCCCTCAACTCTTCTACAGACGTCCTCTTTACTGCCGTTGCCGAATACGCAGCAGCCCGTAAAAAATAACTCATAAAGACAAGCCTGCTCAGGTCTTGTCTTTTGCTCTTTTATTCTAACTTACTAGGAAATTCTTATGTCTATTAGCCAACGTACGACCAAGCTCATCTTAGCCACCTGCCTTGCCTGTCTTCTTGCTTATTTTCTCAATCTTTCTTCCGCAGTTTCGGCTGGAATTATCGCTCTCTTGAGCCTATCTGATACACGTAGAAGTACCTTAAAACTAACCCGCAATCGTCTTTTTTCGATGCTTCTAGCTCTGTCTATTGGGGTTTTGGCCTTTCACTTGACCGGATTTCATATCTGGAGCCTTGGCCTCTATCTGGCTCTTTATGTGCCATAGCCTACGAGATGGGCTGGGAAATTGGCATCGCACCAAGCACTGTTTTGGTTAGCCATCTCTTGGTTCAAGAGTCAACCTCTCCAGACCTTCTAGTCAATGAATTTCTTCTCTTTGCTATCGGTACAGGATTTGCTTTACTGGTCAATCTCTACATGCCTTCCCGAGAAGAGGAAATCCAGCACTACCACACGCTGGTAGAAGAAAAGTTAAAAGATATTCTCCAGCGTTTCAAATATTATTTATCTAGAGGGGACGGCCGCAACCGAGCACAGTTGGTTGAAGAATTGGACACCCTTTTGGAAGACGCCCTCAGACTGGTCTATTTAGATCACTCTGACCACCTCTTTCACCAAACCGACTACCATATCCACTACTTTGAGATGAGACAGCGACAAAGTCGTATCCTGCGAAACATGGCCCAGCAGATCAACACCTGTCACCTTGCTGCCAGTGAAAGCCTGATTTTAGCCCAACTTTTTTCAAAAATTGCAGGTCAACTGAGCCAGACCAATCCTGCTTCTGATTTGCTAGATGAAATTGAACGTTATCTGGAAATCTTCCGAAACCGCAGTCTACCCAAGACAAGAGAAGAATTTGAAACCCGTGCCACCCTTCTTCAACTCCTACGCGAAGCCAAAACCTTCATCCAAGTGAAAGTTGACTTTTATCAAAAATATGGACAGTAAAAAAGAAAACTTCAGAGCAATCACAAAAAGTGAATCTCTGAAGTTTTCTTTTATTTGTAAGTTATTACCATAAAGGTTAATAGTAAAACGAATAGGGCCAAACTCACTAATAAAGTGAGAACCTTTACCAAGGTGTTGCTCTGCCAGTAACTTGGTTTACCAATATTACTAGTGGCATCCATGGAAAAGAGTTGATTTTGACGGGGTTGTATGGTCACCAATACAATCAAAGCAAGAGATAGGATAATAGCTAAAATAATCAGTATTTCAATCATAGGCCTACCTCAAAATTCCCAGCAAAGTAAAGAGCAAACCAATCAGAATCATCAAACCCAGTAAGAGTGAAAAAGTCTTACTAATCTTTTCCCCTCGGGTTTCTTTTTCCTTCTTGATGGGTTTTTGTTTCAACTCTTCCATGCGACCTTCAACGTCTTTGTAAAACAAATCTTCCTCTGACATATTAGCCTCCTAAAACAGTTTGCATGGTTTCCTGATATCGTACCAAGTCAACATAATTTGCATGTTGGCCTTGCTTTCCAAGTGCCTGACGCATTTGTTCAACATCTGAAAGGGAAAGTTTAAGGGTCTCAACCAAAGCAGCAACTTCACTACTTTCAAATAGATGGTCTGGAGCGATATAGAGTCTATTGTGCACCGTCTGATGAAATCCAAGAATCAAGAGATTATGCTCAAAGGCCTGACGCACTGCCTGTAGCAGCTCATTACTGTGGTTTATATCCAAGTAAATATCCGACAGTTGATAGAGCTCCTGAATCTTCTGTGGACTAGCATTCTGGTAAAGGACCACATTAGGATAGCGAAGCATATCTAAGAGCTTAGAAGACATCTCTGTCACTGCTGCAATACGGAAGGCAACATCAGGCAAGGCTTCTACGATTGCTTCTACTTGCTCAATTTGATCGGAATTGGTCAAGATCAAGGCGTCTCGTCTTAGGAAATTATCACGTTTGAACTGGTAATGATAACCCAAGTGCACAAACTGATCATGGTATTTTTCGTCAGTCAACTCTAAAGCGCGCTCATAAGTCGCCTTATTAGGAATGATAATCTTCTTAGTACGCACATCATCATTTTCCAAAATCAACTGCATATTGCCTGGAATGGCATCATAGAGAGGTTCCTGCCAAACCAAGACATCTGAGCCCGATTTGTCTGGATGATGGAAGGAAACCAAGAAAGGAGTCGCTAGAGTATTAAAGATAAGCTGACTTGTATCTATTTCCAAATCTTGCAAAAAGAAGGTGAGAAATTCAACCTTATTTGCAAAGTAACGCATGGATTGACCAGGCAAAGTCAATAAGATATCACCCGTCACATGGTTTTCAAGTAAAACTTGTTGATCATTGACATCTTGGTAAACTGTCATAATCGGCTCGCTATCTGCGCTATAGGTCGTTGTAGCAAAACAAGCTCCGAAGCGATTGTAGTGGTCAATCTGACGTACTCGACCTTCTAGGTCTTTCCAGTCTACCTGTTTAACCAAGCGAGCCTGCATTCCATCAGCATAATGAATAACGGCTCTCTCCTGTGTCATATCTTCAATGCGAGCAGACTGATTATTTCCTGAAATTTCCCAAAAAGCTGGAACAGGAACTTGGTTAAAATAGAGAGGTTTTCCATCCTCGTAACCTAGATAATAGGTAAAAGGAGAAACCAGACCATCAGGCAGAAAACCATCTGCATCGATGACCACTCCAAGTTGAGAAAGACCAGTAGATACTAGACTTTCATGTAAATCTCGACTTTCCTGACTATAACGATCATAAAGTTCAATCATGGAGCACCTCCTCTACTGTTTTTTTCCACTTTTCTAAAATTTCTTCGGTTAAGAAGCCTTCTGCAATCTGGTAAGAATGGGCACGCATAGCTTCCAAACGATTTTCTTGATACAATTGACAAATCTTAGCTGCGTAAGCTTGCTTGATTTGGTCTTCTACGTGGTCTGATGAACTTGGAATCAAATAACCATTTTTTCCATCTTCTATAAAGGTCTGATTGCCATAAGGTACATCAAAACCGATTAGGGGCAGACCTGAGCCAATAGCTTCCATCAAGGTCAAACCAAAACCTTCACTGGTTGAAGCAGTCAAGTAAACCTCATACTGGCTATAAATCTGTGAAAGTTCCGCATGCCCCTTGAGCTGGATATAATTCTCAGCCTGATGATTTGCAATAATGTCTCTAAGCAGAGAATCTTCTCCACCGCTACCATAAATATCAAAGGTTAATTCAGGGATTTCCTTACGAGCCTCGATAACCGCCTTGACCAACCAATCAATATGTTTTTCTTTGGCAAGACGCGAAGCCGTAATCAAAGAAAATGGCTTACGTCCTTGACTTAACTCAGTTAAAGCATCAATACTTCCTACAGGAATGGTAACAATCTTTGGTTGGTGCTGAGTATATTTGGCAAATTGCTCTTGCAGAACTTCTCTCTGTCTATCAGTTGATACGATAAAGAAATCAACCTTATCTGCATTGGTAAACTGGTAGTCGTAATAGTTATTCCAAAGGATGTAATCCTCGTTTGTAGCATTTTCACTATAATGCTCCGCATGAACAACTACCGCTAAATGCGCTACCTGTGCTTCCTCAAAAACAACCTGTCCAATGCCTGTCTCTCTATCAAGAATGACCAAATCAGACTTGTTCAAATTCAAGGATTTCATAAAGGCACGCATAAAGGCTTGCTTCCCATAGACAATCTTGTCCTCGAAACGATAAACTTCTTCCTTCCCTTGATTCATCAAGATATCATAGGCTGGAGTTCCGTCTTCATTATAGAAAGTTCTTTGGTATAGGACTGCAACATTGTCCTTGGGAGCAAAGTATTCGCTACAATAACGCGTATAAGAAAAGTAATCCTTTCGAATCAATTTTCCTTTAAAAACATACTCTGCATGTTGAACCAAGTCCTTATGCTCATCCACCAAATAACAGGTAACAAACTTATCTTGATCAGAAAAGAAGACACGTAAAACCTTGCCATTCTTTTCTCTACGACTTTCAATGCCACCAAAGTAAGCCAAGACATCATCCACTGTCACGCTAGTCGGTGCAATCTTGATGTCTGTAAAATGATTATAAAGCCAAATCACTTGATCATCATCAAAACCAATATTAGCTGTTAAGTGCTGAATATTATCGGCTAAAATCATATCTGTAAAGATAAACTTAGAGGACAGATTTAATTTCCGAAAAACACCAGCACGGTAGGCTTGGGCGTATTCAACACCGCTACTAGCCCAACCAATTCCTAAATTTATATTATAAATTGTCATATTTTCCTCTTTTTATGGGAAATGAGTCATAATCTCACCCTTAAGAGTGACTTCGACTAAGCCCATCAGGAGATTACGCACCATATCCGCACGGATTTGTTCTTTCATAGCTTCAAAGCCCGCATAAGCTTCTTGATAGTATTCTACAATAGGATTTTTCTGAGCAGCTGGTTGTCCACCTATTGCCATAGTTAACTGTTGTAGATAGTCTACCTGCTCTACCCAGTTGTCATCAATAGCCTTGAGCATAGAAAGTCGTAAAAACTGTTCATATAAACCATGTTGATCGAGCAATTCTTTCTTTTCAGAAAGTTCTTTATCAATCACCTGCTTCATAAAACTACGAACTGCAGTTTTATCAGTTACATCTATATAATCTGGAACCTCTTTAATATGAAAACTAATATTGGTCACAATAAAGTGGAAGAGTAACTCTCGGCTTTCATATTCTGAAGAAGTCACTTGATCTATGTAACTAGCAATTATTTCTTCCACAACATCCTCTAAGTCACGAGAACCATCTATTAGACGATTACGCTCCTTGTAAATCATATCCCGTTGAATATTCATACTTTCAGCATATTCTAGAGTCTGACGACGTGCCGAACGTCCAGCACTATCACTAGCATGCTGAGCCTTTTCGACTAGCCTTCGGTATTTACGACCTTTCAATACTTCTGGTTGAGTCATATCTTGAACCTGATAATCTTTATATTTTTTATGAACCCAAGAAGGACCAAATTTCTTAATAACATCGTCCTCTAAGGATACAAAGAACTTACTCATCCCAGGATCTCCCTGACGACCAGAGCGTCCACGAATTTGCAAGTCAATCCGCTGACTTTCCATCCTCTCAGTCCCAATAACAATCAAGCCACCAAGTTCTGCAACTCCTTTACCAAGCTTGATATCTGTCCCACGTCCTGCCATAGAGGTTGCCACTGTTACAGCTCCCATCTGACCTGATTCTGCGATGATTTGGGCCTCACGCGCCGCATTATTGGCATTGAGAACGTTATGTGCAATCCCTTCACGGAGCAAGAGTGATGAATAAAGCTGAGACATTTCAACTGAACCTACAAAAACGAGTAAGGGATTTCCCTTAGCATGGTATTCCTTGATGTACTCCAAGGATGCATACACTTTTTCAGGTAAAGTGATATAGAGATTATCTGGATAGTCAATCCGTTGTCTAGGACGATTGGTTGGAATGCGCACTACAGACATATTGTAGGTTTCAATAAACTCTTTTTCCGCGACCTTACCTGTCCCTGTCATACCAGATATCTTATTAAACATTTTAAAAAGACTCTGATAGGTGATGGAAGCCATGGCCCTCGTTTCTGGAGATAATTTGACATGTTCCTTAGCTTCAATGGCCTGATGGAGGCCTCCCTGTAGTTTGGTCATCTCCATTAGACGCCCTGTTCCCTTATCTACTAGTACCATTTCATCCCCTCGAATGACATAGTCTTTGTCTTTTGTAAAGAGTTTATGGGCTCGAATCGCATACACTAAATGGCGAGCAAAAACAGCATGTTCTTCCTTGTAAAAATGATCTATGCCTAAGAAGCTTTCAGCAGCCTTAGCCCCCTTGGTAGTGAGCCAAACCTCATCCTTTTCCTCTTTAAAGATATAGTCCTCCCCCTCTACCAAAGTCGTTACCAGCGTATCAATAATACCGTAGTGATTAGACTGAACACGCGGGGCTCCTGCAATGATAAGTGGTGTCTGAGCGCTGTCCAATAGGATATCATCAATCTCGTCAATAATAACGTAATCAAAGGGACGTAAAAATTTCCCTTCCTCATTTGAGGCCAGATTATCATTTAAATAATCAAAACCTAAATTGCTATTAGTTGTATAAATGATATCTGATGCATAAATTCTTTTTTTCTCTTCTGGCGTCAATTCCTCTTTTGGATCATCTGTTAAAGGTACCCCAATTGTCAATCCTAAGAAGCGATACACTTGTCCCATCTCTTCAGCATCACGTTTAGCTAGATAGTCATTAGTGGTAATCAGCATGGTACCTTTACCTGTCAGGGCATTGAGATAAACAGGCATAGTGGCTGTCAAGGTTTTCCCCTCACCAGTATTCATCTCAGCGACATTTCCCTGATGGATAACAATTCCTCCCATGACTTGGACATCATAGGGAAACATGCCCAATACGCGTTTGTCCGCTTCACGAACAACTGCAAAAGCTTCTACCAAGAGGTCGTCAATGGTTTCCCCCTCAGCAAGACGTTGACGAAACTCCACTGTTTTTGCCGCTAGTTCCTGGTCTGATAGGGACTCCATCTTTCCTTTAAGGGCATTAATCTTTCTTAAAATCCTTTTGACTTTTCTAAGTTGAAAATCTTTAAACACGATTCATCTCCTCAATAGAAAAAGAATAGAAGTCTAAAGACTCAAATCCAGCACTTAGAAGGGAAACTTGATAGGTATAGGTATCTGCTGGATAAGTAAAATCAAAAACTTTCATTTTTTCAATCTTCTCTTCAATCACGTCCCCGTATCTATCAAAAAATACAATCTTTGTATAGACTCCATTTGTAGGATGGCATTCAAAATTCATGCATAATTGATAATCCTGTTTTCTTTTAAGTAAGGGAAGACTGAGCTGAGTTCTAACGGCTTGATAGTTCACACTTGAGAACCAAGTTTTTAAGATTTCTCCTGATGGCACCAAGGGATTAGATAGACTAATATGTTTGTCTTCATAATAGGTTACCTTACTACCATACATAAATGTCCCCCTACTTCTCCCCACTTAATGTCTGTTCTCTGATTGATAATCATTTGTCCAACCTTCCAAAATCTGATTTCAAAATCATACGGTAAAAATGTAGAAACCAAGCAACATTGGTATCTGTATCATCATTATGTCGTCCATCTGTACCTTTAGACAAAATCTTAGCCCCTGTATGGCAAAGATGTTCTACTAACTGATCGTAGGCCTTGCTGTCCATATCTTCATCCTTCATATAGGACAAACCAAAAATTGTCTGGGTGAAATCAGCCTTTTTAAAAGCATGCCAAAAAGTTTGATCCAGATCTTCCATATGCTGGGGACTAACTCCGCCCGTCTGATGTCTCAGTACATCAAATCCTGTATTAAATACTCCTGGTGCCTCTAAACGTCCTCGTCTTGCAATAGTCCCAATGTTAGCTAGTGGCTTCCCGACAATAACTGCACGCGGTTCAAAAGTGGCTCCATAGTAGAGCGATGGAAAAGTTCCCATTGATAAGCCTGATAAAATTAAATCTTTAGATGTCAAACCAAGATAATCCAAATAATATTGAATGGTTTCCTTAATCTTATTCTCTAATCCTTCACTACCTAAGTAAAAGGCTCCACCCACAAGACGAGGATCCGAAAATAGAAGAAATGGACATCCTAAATTTTTCATCATAAAATATCCTTCAAATCCCTCAGCTGGACGAAAACCTGAAAAGTAAACAGCTAAAGGTGGCTTAAAATCACCTGGATGGAAAAAGTAATTAATTTCATCTCGATTTTCGTCATGTAATATGTTACCACCAAGGACAAATTTCCCAAACTGTTTTCGGCTCCAACGTTGGTGAAGATTCCCTAACTGGAGTTTCCCATTCCCACATGCCTCAATTGATATAAATAACAAGTAATTACTATCTTTACTATTCATAATAATAGATTTTTCTAAATCAGCTTCTGAATAAACTTCCTCTTCAAAAAATTCATCCACTGAACCATTCCATATCTTGCGAATCACCAACCTAAACTCAAAATTTCCTTGTTTTTTGTACTCTAACCATAGTTCTATGGGTAAGTTTTTATCGACCATAAAATTATAGGACCAGTAAGCTAGTTGTTGGAAATCCTCTCCAAAATTCCCTTCTAGAGTCACGTGTTCAAATCCTTGATAAGAAATAGAACCTTTAAAGGAGGGATGAATTTGGATACCAGATGGAAATAGTTTATCACCGTAACCTCCACCAAAGAGAGAAGTGGACAAATCATTGACTAATTGCTGAGGATCTGAGAAGTCTATAGCCTGAGCACACCGCTTTTTTAAGCAATCAAGAATGCCCAAATCTGTCGTTTGAAAATCTTGGCTATAAAGTAGAGTATAGGGTTCGATATGGTGCACAAAAGGCAATAAATCTCTTATATATTGACCATCTTCTATCAAAATTGCATGAAAATTTGTGATGCTATCCATTTCCATCATTTTACGAAGGGCTAGCGGTGAGTTGGGGCAGAAATAGTACCAATCCATATTTTCAGGAATATCGTAATGATGAGCCCAATTATCAATCCCTATCTGTAGGATTTTATAGTCCTTTGACATCAGTAACCTCCTCAATCCAGTGATGCAATTTATCTAAGAAACGTTGGCCAGTATGTTCTTTGATCTTATCAATAGAATATACTAGAGCTTGATTCCACTCTTTTAGTTTATCCGTATAGTAATGTGTAGCCTTGGAAAATTCTGTCACATCTGAAATCAGATAACCATTTTTCAAGTGTTCCACATAGACGGTTTCAACCCGATTAATCTGAGGAATTCCCGCACTAATACCTGCTATTTGGGTATAGAGGTGGGGTTGTTTATTCAAATCCACAATCAAGCGAACAAACTCTAGTGTCTTAATCAGATCCAACTCGTCATTCATATTGACAAATTGAAAACGTAGTTCCTGCTCTTGATTTTCTTCTAAAGGATTTTCTGCCTCACCGTAATCTATTCCTTTTTTTAAACTATCAGTATGGATTTGTTCCTGAATGATTTCATTGACAAGTGATTCTACCTCTTCCATTTGTTGCTGACTAGCAGAAAAGGCACCAAAAATAACTTCTGTATTTTTTGTTTCAGCAATGAATGATAAGACCTGAAATAAGGCTTGTCTATCAATTCCTTCAGAAAAATCTAATTGATAATAAATAATCGATTCTTTTCTAGTCTGACTTCTTCCCAGTCGTAAACGCGTATCAAAAGGAGAAAGATGATGAAATTTATCCGATAGAGTAGGATATAGTTCCTGCAAGAGTTGTAAACTATCTTCTCTATCTACTAAGACTATATCTGCCTGATCAAATGATAGAGCTAAGTCTTTAAAACTAGCTTGAGCATTCCGATTAATGAAAAGACTCAATATTTTAGCAGTTTCACTTGGTAGGCAACTGAAGATAAATTGGTCATGATGGGGATGAGAAGGGATAATGAAAATATCCTGTTTTTTTTGTTTCTTTTGAATATATTTATCAAAAAACTCTGCAACCAATTGACTCATATCAGCGTAGTGAAGATGTTTAAATTGATAGCCAAATATTGGATTTACCTCTACTCGGCCTCCCTCGTTTAAATACTCTCTAAATCTCCAAATCCCCTTAGGATTCAAATAGTCCTGATAGGTAGGCTGTCCATCTTCGAAATAAATAACACTTGATACAAAACCACGGTCATCCATAATATAGTGCTGACTTATCTGGCCATTCTTATCAAAGTATTGGATATCACTGATAAATCCTTCTACTCCATGCTCCACCTTTGCATACTTTTTACCATTTTTTTGAACCACTATCGCAAAAGGACTATAAAGAAATTGACAATCACTATCCCACTCTATATCTCTTATATTGAGAACCTGAGTGTGGGGGTCTTGCAAATCTTGCATGTCATCAAAGATAGAATAGACTTCTGTCTCTAATACACCATGTCTATGTAAAAAGTAACGCAAATGTGGCTGATAGGCTAATACTAGTAGTCGAGACGGTATCCCTTGTCTTTGAAAAAGCCTAATTTGATTGAATGTATCATCAAATTCAAGCTTAAAGTGAGAATAATACCATGGAGTCAAATCAGCGTGCCATTGGCGGTTTGAACCATACCAAGCTGGTATAAAATAATACATAAAAACCTCCTAAATCAAGGGTTTATAAGTTTCATTTAATCTCAGAGCTTTCATTTCATCTTTAATTGTAAAAATCATACCTCCGAACATCATAAATAAACCTGGAATCATAGCAATCCTCAATAAATTTTCATCAGATAAAACAAATAACATTGGAGTACCTGCCATCAAAACATTAAAGATTCCTCCTATGATCGAAAAGCGCAACACTAATCGATTAATAAAATGACTTGTTTCCTCTCCTGGGTAAACTCCATAGATATACTCTCCAGATTTCTTCATCCGATCTGAGATTTGGTCTCCACTCATATTGACAAAAGCAAAGGCAATACTAAATAAAAAAATCATGGCAATATATGAATAAATCCATAATGGTTTTCCGACTCCATATTGAGCCGATAGTTCAGAGAAAACTGATGACTTCGGAAAAAGAGTCTGTAACAATAAAAAGATATAGGTAGGTAAACTTAAAAAACTCATTACATACATAAAAGGCATACCACCAGCTGGATTTAACATTATTTCCAAATAAGAATAGCGCTTAAATCGACTACGTAAACCAATCTTATGAACTGGTATACGATAACGCGCTCTATACATAAGTACCATCATATAAATTAATACAATACTACTCAATACAATAAGTAACATTACACCCATAGAAATTCGAACAAGCTGAAATGTATTTATAATATCTTGTGGAATATTTAAAATAATACTAGCTAGTAAAATAACTACAGAACCACCTACTCCAAGTTGAGCATTTAAATCTGATAACCATATGAGAAAGAAGGAGCCAGCTATTAATAACAGAGTATTCATTATGATCACTAATAAGGAGGAATAAAGATGTTGTATCGGTAAATTCAATGAGAGCGCTAAAGATTGAATCAAAGCGATGACTAGTGTTAAATACATCTTTCTTCTATCTTGAACTTCTACTGCCCCTGAAGAAATATTCAATTTCTTAGAAAAAGAGAGTAGTTGCCATAGAATCATTGACGACATCCATGGTGATAATCCTATAGAAAACAGAGACAAACTTCTCAGATTCCCTCCTAGTAGTGCGGTTGAAAACGCCAAATATGCCGTTGAACCACCTAGAAAGTCTCTACTGTTCAAATCAACAAAAGGAAGAGTAAGTCGGCTTCCCAATACATAGATAAACAGCAGAAATAAAGTTATCAATCCCTTTTTTACTGCTATTGATGAATAAATTTTTTTCACGAAATACTCCTTATTAAATCTTAGTTTGAATTTCACTATAGTTAAAATTTGTACTTGACTTAAGACTAGTTTTCCAAACTCTTTATAGCTTTAACCATTTCGTCAGGTCTATCTACAGAGAAAATACCACTGTAAATACTATCATCTAAGAATTTCCTAGTATTATCAAAAGTAAATATTTTTATCTCTTTATCCCTGGTCCTAGACAAGACATCCAAAACCTCTGCTCCATGATTAATATCTAAATAGACCGTCGCATCATCTAAAAGCCAATCAATCCTATTATGAATGATACTCTGATAAAGTGTCACATTTTCATAAACTGAAAGATGAGTTAAAGCATGAGCACAATATACTGGAGCTCCGATATTAAAATGCCAATCTGGTAAAGACTTTATTAAATATTCTAAATGCTCTACTTCTAAAACCAATGTTGCAATAAAAGCATTCTTCTTAGATTGGTTACTACGTCCAAAATAATTAAGATTTGCTTTTTCTGATATCATTTCAGACCAATCTAAATCTCTATATACCCACCACAGTTCTCGAAGACGCGATATACTATAAGTCTTCCAAGGTTTATCAGGATCTGCAAAATGCGTAATTACCGGCCACTTTTTATTTAAATTTTCTATTTTCCCTGACATATGTAGAAAATCCAAACCAGTTAATTGATTAAACTTGTAATCTAAATGTAACCATCTAGTCTCAAAATAAATATTTAAGATACTTTGGTCTGCCATTTGAACTTAATCTTGCTTTTCTTCTGTCAATACCAATAACTCATGCGTAATATTTTGATCTCTCCACATATCATTATTGATTAATAATACTCCAGCATGAAACCATTAATAGAAAGTTCCTATCCATATTTGTCCTGTACTGCTGCTATAGAATAGCCATTAAAATCTAATTCAAATAAGGGACTTAAATCACCACTCACAATCAAGATATAAAGCTCTACCTTCTTCAACAATGTTAGGGATTAAAAATCTATAAAATGTAGCATAGTTTATAGAATTTGCCGTTTTAAAATCTTTAAAGTCACTAGAATCCAAACGAATATTTTTAATACTGGAATCAAAATATTTTAATTTAGGAACTAATATCTTAAACCATTCTGGTGCTATATCACTATTTCAAATATAAAAATCAACTTCTGTATTATGACAAAGAATCGACTTAATTGTTGTCTCTAACTAAACTAAATAAGCATTATCCGCTGCTAAGACAATTGATTTTCTCATGACTTTCCTTCCATAAAACTTTTAATCATTTCTACCATTTCATCAGGACTATCATGATGACAAATTCCAACATAAGATTCTTCAGATATACCAGAGAAATATGTGTTATCAAATGTTAACATTGGTTTGTGATATTTTTTCACATACTCATAAACCATGTCCATTTTTCCGTCGTGATTAATATCTAAATATAAGTCTGATTTCTCAACTATTTTCTCTACTAAAAGAGGCAATATATTTGGATATAAAGTCACATTATGAAAGCGAGAAAGAGAAACCAACTCACCAGACATATTTGTAAATGCCGCAAGATGAAAATGGACATTGGGCAATTTCTGTATAAGATAGTCAATTTTTTCAACATTCCAAGAATTAGTTAAGTTGACACAATGAAATTTTGGTAGATATTTTTCAACAGTATAACAAAGACCTTGTTCACTCCAATGTTTAACAACTTCAGACCACTCGAGTAAGTTATAATGCCACCAAACTTCCCTTAATCTACCTACAGAAAATTGGTTCCAAGGTTTATCCTGAGATAAGAAATGTAAAATTGCCGGTAATGGATTTAATGAAATCTGAAAAATGAACTCATGATTATGTGCTGCAGCACCATAGTCGAATCCTATTTGAAAATTGTAGTTCCAATCTAAATCTTTGTAACAATCATGAAAAAGCATATTCAAAATGGACTGATCTCCTTCTGCCACATTTTCATGTTCTTTTTCTGTTAGTTCAATCAATTTTTGTCGAATATTTTCAGATTTCCATTTTTGGTTGTTAATCAACAAAACTCCAGCATTAAAGCCAACTCCTACTCCAAAACAAGATCGAGTTGCTGCCAAATAATTTTCACCTAAATCTAATTCAAACAAATCGGTTAAATCACCTGTCACAACCAAATCACTATCAAGATAGAGAACTCTATCTTCTGTTACAAAATCCGGAATAAAGTAGCGTGCAAAGGTCATATGATTGATATGTGGCAGTTTATTTGACCAGTTCATTTGAAACTGTGGGCCAATTAACTTACAATCAATCAAGTCACTTCCTATTTCTTGTAATTTTGGGCGTAAAAAACGAAACCACTCTTGAGGAATATCTTGATTGAAAATATAAACTTTCAAACCACTATTATGATAACACAAAGATTTCAAGGCAGTCTCAATCTGTCTAATATATCCATAATCACCTGCAAATACTACTGCCTTCTTATTTTCTAACATTTTGTCTCCTTCCTATACAGTTCGTTCAATTAAATGAATCATTTCTATATATCTTCTGTAAATTTCAGAATGCTCTAAACCACACTCTCTCGCTTGAGCACATCTACTCTCTAAATGAGATAATAGAGAATCTCTATATGAATCTGAATACAAACCACTCATACTCACGATACAAACTTGTTCAACTAAAGCATCAAAAATATCCTCTAGTAAATTTTCTCCATTACTTTGTATAATAGCTCCTTTTCTAACACGGTAGAAATATAAACCATTATTAATATAAATTACCTTTGATGACTCTAAGAATAACTTAATATTCGTTCTGGTGTCCTCTATTAGCTTTCCTTTTGGAAAATGAACATGTTCAAATACTGTTCTTCTAAATAATTTCCCCAGCTAGTGTAGTAAGACAACTCTGCATTTTCTAAATTCGGCAATGTTCTTATTAACTCCTCAGAAGAAAAAACACTTTCATAGTAATTATCTTCATATATATGGAAATAATACATCGCTTCTGCTACATTGTACTTTACATAGCTTGCTATTGAAATATCAGCGTTCCATCTAGTTAGTGCTTCATATAAATCAAAAAGATAAGTATCACTAACTCAGTCATCAGAATCGACAAATGTAATGTAAGCTCCTTTGGAGTGTTCAAGACCAAAGTTGCGAGCATCTGAAAGTCCTCCATTCTCTTTTTCAAGATAATGAAAACGACTATCACGAACAGCGTACTCTTTACAAATGGTCCCTGAATTATCTGTAGAACCATCATTGACCATCAGTACTTCAAAAAGTTTATAAGTCTATTTAGATAGACTATCTAAACACATATCAATAAAATCTTCTACATTGTAAACAGGCACAATAACAGTAATTAATTCTTTCACTTATACTCCGTCCATATTTTCTATCTCGACAAATCAGCGACAATTTGACCATTATATACTTCATCCTCAATCAATTCAATATCCTGATCAAAATTATGTTCCGCAGTATGCTTGTGATTAAATTTAACCTTTGTATCAGCGCCCATTTTCATCCATTCATACTCTGAATCAATATGACCAATATCTAGAACCCGATAACCCTTCTTAAAAAGATTATAGGATAAAATTTTGGCTGTAGGGCCAAGCATACATAAAATAAGGCGATTTTCAGCATATTGTAATACAGCTTCTTGAATTTCTTCTATACGCGAATAAGCATTATGAGAGGGGCAGATAATCCGCTTAATTGAAGTTGCTCCATCAAATAAGTCATTACCTACACCTGAACGAGAAGTTACTCCTTCTACAATCAGGATGTCCTGATGCTCCCAAATCTGTTTTAATTTTTCAAATTGACTAAACGATTTAGATTTGTCCACATAATCTATGTATGGCCGAGATACAAATGTAGTCCCATACCAATCTGCTCTAGCTAATTCTACATAATCTTTCAAGTGCTGTTCTAAATGCCCCTGCCAAAATGATTCCGCTGCTGATGTAAAATTAGAGCGATCAGAAAATACATTTGGTAGGCCGATAACCAATTTTTTATCACTTTGAAGAGCAATAATCTTTTTCAACTGACTTGCAAGATTCTCATCATAAACTTGATAAGGAATAGATTTCCCTAACATTACATCCATCTCTCCATCTCCAAAACGGATAATAGAAGATTGGTTTTCTATTATATAATCTAGAGTTTGA
This sequence comes from Streptococcus mitis 17/34, assembly GCA_000430305.1. GTDB lineage: Bacteria > Bacillota > Bacilli > Lactobacillales > Streptococcaceae > Streptococcus > Streptococcus mitis_AW. The sequence goes on along the minus strand of ASZZ01000008.1, from coordinate 12,454 downwards.
TCAATATCCTTAACTATAATCGCTGGTCTTCTTTCTTGGAATGTTCCAGAAATAAGATTTTCAATGTCTTCCACCATACGTTCAGGTGATTTTGAAGAGTATATATGTTGTCCAAAAGAACCATGTTGGGTACTATCAAAAGAGAAAATGATTTTATTCATTTCATGAACTGATCTCACTATATCATGTGTCGAATGGCCACAGCTAATATCCAAATACAAGCCCATTCTTACTTTTAATTGTTCTAATTTTTCTGTTGTTATAGCTGGGTGTAAACGAATATTTTGATAGTTCCTTTGTAGTTCATATAACTTTGGCCCCATATCTGTCCAAGCGGCGATATCAAAGATAAGGTGAGGAAGCTGCTGTGCTAAATAATCTAATTGCTCAATGTCCTGTGTATCTGTAAATATTAAGCAATGAAATGTCTCCTGATTATAATCTTTTAAAAAACGAGAATGGCTAGCATAGTCTTTGATAGCTTCTATCATTAAATTGATATTTTCCTTGTCAAATACTATTTGATCATACATTCCATGCTGTGTATTGGAAAAACTTAGGATAGGAATCCCAAGTTTACCAACATCTTTCAAGATACTTTCAACTTCTAATCCCTGATGGATATCCAAATAAATATCCACTTTTCTTTTCAGTTTTTCCAGTACAGGTGGAACAATCTGTGGATGCAATCTCACATTATCATATACAGCTAATTTTGTTAATTCATCACCCATATCCGTCCAAGCGGCGATATGAAATACCACATCTGGTAAAGCGGTGACTAGCTCTTCTATTCCTTCTAAATCTTGGGAATTAGTTAAAGTTAAACAAGAAAATCCCTTATCTAAAGACGAGGTCAGTTCAAACTCTCCTATATGATGTTGTAAAATCTGACTCCACTCCAAATCATGGAATTCCCACCATAAATCACGATAACGATTGGCTATCAATGTAGTCCAAGGCTTTCTGTAGGTCGTAAAATGAATTACCACTGGTTTATCGTTAAAAGCCAGATGTTCCTGCCAATTATTATACAAAGCCACCACATCATGTCCTACTTGTAAATTATAAGCTCGACCTAACTCTAACCAATCATCTTGCAAGACCTGATTAAAAATCGTTTGATCACCGTTAAAATGTTCAAAACGCCCCTCTTCAACTTCCTTCATTGTTAGGATAGACTGCTCAATTAGTCGTTCTTTTAGTTTCTCTTGACGCCATTTTTTATTATTGATTAGTAGGACACCAGTATTAAAACCTTGGCCATTTGCATCTCTAATCGCTGCGATATAACGTTCTTCTATATCCTGATCAAATAGACTGTCTAATTTATCGTTTATAAGTAAATCACAATCCAAATACAACACAGTATCTTCTTGTATATAATCTGGAATAAAATATCTAGCATAGGCAATCGAACTAATGTGAGCTTGTTTTTTCCAATTCTGAAATACAGTCTGTTCAGGTAGTTTAACATCAATAATCTCACTACCTAACATGCGAGCTATTTTTCGTGGTTTTCGAAACCAATCTGGCATAATATCTTGATTTAAAATATAAATCTTAACATCTCGATTGTGGTATAGAATAGATTTTATGGTTGTTTCTAACTGCGTAGTGTAATTACGATCACCAGCTAATACAATTGTTTTAATCATTTCATTCCCTTAATCAATTCCCAAGTGATAGATTGCATCTACCAATAACTTTTTAGTGAAATAACCTTCTTTTAGCAGATAGCTAAATGTCTTGATACGATTCGTCATTTCTTGATATTCTTGTAGATTCATTTTATCAACTATCTCATGAACCTCTTCTAGGCTATCTGCCACAAAGCCCAAGCCTTGATCTACTATAAATTTAGCAGTTGATAAGCTACTTGGTACAATGACTGGTATTCCAGCTGTTAGATAGGTACTAACCTTATGAGATATATTTAAGGTATAGTATTGATTACTTTCTCCATCATTTTGATGAGTTCCCCAGACAAGACCAAAACCACCTTTTGATAATTCTAGCAATAGTTCCTCATCTTTTTTCCATCCTTCAATGCTAAGATTTCTAGCACTAGAACTAGCTTCTCCTTTATTTGAAAATACTCTTAAAGACGTATCTTGAGACCAATTTTGTAAATCAGGAAAACGCTCTAAACTTCCAGCAAAAAAGAGTTCTTTTTTAAAAGATGGGGTGTATAAGGATAAATCATGAGGATGATCCCACATACCTTGAACAAGAATCTTCTTAGTTGTCAATCCTTCTTCTATCAGGCGGTCTTTCATTCTCTCTGACGGGACGATCAATACATCTGATAGATTATACATATACATGTATTCTTTCATGAGATAATAGTTACTGTCAAACATGAGAGGGACAACATCATGGATAAAGCAAATAATTTTCACCTGCATATCCTTCAGCTTATCAAATAAGACACGATCAAATTCAAAGCCATTCCAAGTAGGAGACTGAAAGACTAATATATCTCCAATAGAGATACTGGCCATAATACCATCCAGACGCTTATTCATTTCAGAAGGACTATCTGAAGCAATATTGTAAAAATAAATACCAACTTCTCTAAATCCCAGTTGACTGGCTATCTTTTGAACAGCATTTTGAGCTAGAATGACGGTACTATCGCCAGCCATTCCATATAAGTTTGTTAAATGTAGTTTCATATTATATTATCTCATTTTTTATTACTATCTACGGAAGTAAAGACAATTTTTCCATCATTCTTCTATAAATATCTGTGAACTGTATATTTTATTCTTCTTCAAAACTATCTAATTGATTTCTGTCAATCAAAATATGGTTTATTAAATCATAACCCAAACTAACTAGGATAAACCACATTTGAAACTCTTAGAAGTATCTCCCATATCCAGTAAGTATCAATTCTTTAATTGCCTCTATTTTAGTATCAATCAACATTTAATACTTCTTTAATCGCATCTACCATTTTTTCCGGTCTCTTAGATTCACAGATAAAACTTACTTTTTCTACATTATGACAAGTATTATCAAATGAAAGAATAGGTTTTCCGATTTGATATACTTCTTCAATAATATTATCAATCTCATTTTCATGATTAATATCCAAATAGAAATCAATCTTTTCTAAGACCTTTTTGAAATTCATCGGATTAAATGAAGGTAGTATTTGTACATTTAAATATCGTTGTAAATCAACAATTTCAGATGCAAATCCAGTATGGGCTAGAATTGAAAAGTGAACCTGCGGTAATTCCCTAATCAAATATTCCAGATGCTCTATATGACAAGTATTTGTAAAGACAGCTGTATGATAGAGTGGTGCTTCTATGAGTGAATTTAAGCCCTTCTTAAAATCAGCCTTTCTCATCACAATATCAGACCATTCCAAAGAATAATAGAACCACCACTCTTCTCTAAAGCGATTTAAATTCACTTGATACCACGGTTTATCGCCTGTAAAATGAATAATCTTTGCTGAATCTTCTAATTTCAACGAATCGATATACCAGCTATCAATTTGATAATTCCTTGCAACTGTATCCATTCCAACCATAAAATTATAAGAAGAATCTAAAGCATACCAACGATTTTCAAATAATCTATTTAAAATTCCTTGATCTCCAAAAGAACTATCATGAAATTCATTTGTTAATTCAATAAGTTTGTCTGTTACTCCTTCTGTTCTCCATAATTCAACATTGATTAACATTACTCCAGCATTAAACGTGCTTGGAACCAACTCATCTTGAACAGCTTTTATAGGAATATCCGTCATGTCAGTCAAAAATAATTCTTCGATATCTCCTCTTACTATAATATCTGAATCTAAATAGAGAGCCTTTTCCTCTTTTACAAATTGAGGAATAAAATAACGAAAGAATGTTGCATAGCTTAAATGGGGCAATGGAAGATGATAATCTCTCAAACTATTACCACTTATTTTCACATTAACAATCTCAGATAATAAAGGTTCAAGTCGTTTAGACATTAGTTGAAACCATTCTGATGAAATATCATCATTAAAGACATAAAATTTCAAATTACGATTATGGGCACAAATTGATTTAATTGTAGTTTCTACCTTATCTTGATAGCCATTATCTGCGCCTAAAACGATAACTTTCTTTTCCATTTCTTTCTCCTCTTAATCTATATACTTTCTAATTTCCTGAACCATTTTTTCTGGCTCGGTAGGAGAAAATACTTGAGCTCCCTCGTTGCAATGATTCGTATTTGAAAAAGAAAACACTGGTTTTCCCATACTCTTTACCACATTTGTAATATCATCAATCTCATCATGATGGTTTATATCTAAGTAAAAGTCTAATTTTTTCATCACCTTATCATAAGAAAAATGATTGTACTGTTGATAAACTGTTACATTAGGATACCTCGTTAAATCAATAACATCAGATGCAACCCAAGTATGAGCAAATATATAAAAGTGAACATCAGATAAATTCTCTATCAAATATTCCACTTGTTCCAATTCACAACTATTGGTAAAAATAGCTGTATATGCCTTTGGTACAACTGTCAAATCTTGATAGGTCTGAAATACCCTTTCTTTACGTAACAAAATATCAGACCATTCCAAGCCTTGATAAAACCACCAAATATCTCTATAACGATTTTGACTTAAAGGTAACCAAGGTTTTTCTCCAGTGTAGTGAATAATATAAGGTAATACATCATCAGGAAGGGCTGAATTATACCAAGATGATAGTGCTTCTGGAGTCGTCTCAACCGCAATATGAATCAAACTATCTAAACCAACCATAAAATTGTATTTCCGATCTAACTTTTTCCAGTTCTCTCCAAATACCATATTGAGAATACCTTGTTCCCCAGAAACTTCTTGATGATGTTTATTTGTTAGCTCAATTAGTTTTGCAGAAACATTTTCTTGTCTCCATTTACTAACGTTAATCAGCATCATTCCTGAATTAAAGCGATTTTCATACCCTTTTACAAAATAATCCCGAACACCAGCAATCCAATAGTCTCCTAATTCTTCCTGAAATAGTTCATCCAACGAATAAGTCACTACTATATCCGAATCAAGATACAAGGCTTTTTCTTCCACTACAAAATCTGCTATAAAATATCTAAAAAATGTAGCGTAGGATAAATAATCAATTGGAAGATGATAGCCTTTTAATTGATGATTCGAAATCTTAACATTGACAATTTCTGAATCAATTACTTTTAACCGTCTATTCATAACTTGAAACCATTCGCTCGGAAGATCATCATTAAAAATATAAAATTTTACATTTTTATTATGAGTACATACCGACTTAATTGTAGTCTCTAGCTTATTTAAATAACCATTATCTGCTCCAAGAACGATTGCTTTTTTCACTTTATTTCTCCTCGTAGATTTTCCCTGTTAATAAAAAATCTAACTTCTCTAACCTCTTTATTTCAATACTATTCTCTAGTCTTTTTTTCATTTGCTATTCGATGCCAATAATCTAGATAGAAACGATGTTGTTGAACGTACCGACTTATGTCGTAACCTTTTAATGCTACCATCGCAAACCGTTCCAATCTCAAACCATGATCATCCCTCATCATTTTTCAGAAAAACACTATTTGAAATACTTATTTTCAAATACGATAAAATATAGACTTTTATGGATATAATCTATTTTTCAGCTTACATAAATAACTTATAATTTGTCCCTATGTCTTCGTTAATCCTTCCTACATGAAACGTTATTTGGTCAAATAATTCACGTTTTGACAATATCCCCCATGAAGTTTGAAACGTTAAATCTCCCCTTTCAAATTTAGGTAGCTGTTCGACTACTTCTCTGCCACTATAAACATTCTCATACTCATCTCCATAAGCATGCTCTTTCCTCATCATAAGTACCATAACAAGCTATTAAAACATCTGCACTATGCTTTATCATCAGTTCATATAGAGTTTCTAAACAAGAAGAATCTATCCAATCATCTGAATCTACAACAGTAAGATATGCCCCTGTCGAACGTTCAATTCCAAAATTTCTTGCTGAAGACAATCCACCATTTTCTTTTTCAAAATAACGGAAACGAGCATCCTTAACAACATATTCTCCACAGATATCTGCTGAATTATCTAGAGAGCCATCATTGATTAATAAAATCTCAAATTTGGATACGTCTGATTCTGAATACTATCCAAGCACATTCGCAAATAATTTTCAACATTGTAAATGGGAACTATAATACTGATTAATTCGTTTTCCATACTATAATTATTCTTCTCCTAAAAATTCTTTTATCTCTGTCACCATTCCATCTGCATCTTCTTGTCGAAAAACTTTACTAAATCCACTTGAATCATGATTAGTATTCTCAAAAGCATAAACAGGCTTATTCTGTTCTATTGCTCTATTAACAATACCATCCACCTCTCCCCAATGGTTGATATCTAAATAAATATCTGATTTCGTCATCAAGTCCTCAACAATATCATCATGATGAACATTTGTGTATATATTCACATTTTCATAACGATTGAAACTTTCAAGATAATCCGAAATATTTGTTTTAGCTGCTATATGAAAAGCTACCTCTGGTAGATTCTGAACAAGATAGTCTAAGTTTTCTAAAGTGTCTGAGGCTGTTAAAGTAAAAACATGAAATTGGTGTTGGTTCCTAGGAATGATTTTTAAATCCTCCTGAGAAGTAACGATAGAATTAGCTGGTATATCTTTATAAATTAGGGCATTTGCTCCAATAATGACATTATCTCCAATCGTCACCCCTTTTAAAATGACAACATTGGTTCCAATCCAGCAATTTTTTCCTATCGTTATTTTATCAGCAGTAAATTGAATTTTTTCGATATGGTAATTTGAGTATCTATGATTATGGTCAAAAATCCTTACTCCATCTCCAAACATGGTATCCTTACCAATTTCAATTTCTTTGCCACAACGAATCGTACAATGGTCATTAAAGAAAACCCTATTTCCTAGTGTTAATTTAGCATTATTAGCTACTTCTAAACTTACAAATGAACGAAATGTAACATCTGTTCCTAATTCAATAGTACTAGTAGGAGAAATCTCTATATGATGAAAATCTCCTAATAACTTTACCGAATCTTTAAAATCCATGTTTATCTTCCACTTCTCTTAATTTCTCAATCATTTCTTGAACTTGTTCTACTTTGTAGGTTATCTGTCCAACTTCACGATATTTTGTATTCTCAAAAGCTAAAATCAACTTTCCTCTTTCTGAAAATTGATCTAACATTTCCTCTGTTTTTTCACCATGATTAATATCTAAAAGTACCTGACTAGTCTCAATTAATTCTTGATCTAGTTCTGCTAAATAATTAATTCCAGCATAAACAGTTACATTTGGATAGACCAACAATTGTTTCAAACGATCACTGACCATCACTCTAGCCGCAATCTTAAATTGAATATTAGGCAAAGATTGAATCAATGTCTCAATTTGTTCAATGTGGTCTGAAGACGTATAAATTAAACAAGTAAGCGGCTCTCTGATAGGATAGATATGTGATTTTTGTAGTGGATGTAAATGATGATTTTGGCCCAACTCTGTCCATTCGAGACTATGATAATACCACCAAACATCACGATAGGTCTGAGCTGCTAAATCAAACCACGGCTTTCTATGTGAAAGATAGTGGATAATACCAGGATAATCTTGACCTGCTGGTAACTCATAGTCTGTGAATTGCTTATGAATCACAACATGGTTATTGTCAAATTCCATTTCTATCCATCTATTTTCAAAGAGCATATTTAAAATACTCTGATCCGCTTGATCTACCTTATCATGCCACTCATTTGTCAAATCTATCAAACGTTGGGACATATTTTCTTGTTTCCACAAACGATTGTTGATTAATAAAACACCCGCATTGAATATCTCCCTACCATAGTATACTCTTCCTCCATAATCTCGAACAGCTGCTAATGGATAGTCTTGCAAATCTGTTTCAAACAAGTTATCCAAATTTTTAGTTACTACCAAATCGCAGTCTAAATAGAGAGCCTTATCTTCTTGCACAAAGTCAGATACAAAATAACGCAAAAATACTGTGTAACTAATATCTGTTTTATAACGCGAAATTTGTTCAGAAGTTACCCGACAATTGATAATCTCTAAGTCATATCTTTCCAATCGCTTGTTCAATTGTTTAAACCATTCATTAGGAAAATCACTATTAATTAGATAAAATCGAATAGAACGATTGTGATAACAAATGGACTTAATAGTCGTCATGACCTGCTCGACATAAGCATAATTTGCTGCGAGGACAACAGCTTTTTTATCTATTGTCTTTTCAGTAGTTAATTGACTTAAAACCATTTTTTTAGCAGCAAGGTCCTTGTATGTATTAGTATCCGATAAGGTACTAGCTTGACCACTAGATAGTACGCTATCTAACATCTTACTATAAACTGCCAAGTGCTTTTCTAAAGGATAGCCTAAACTAGCTAGTAAAGTAATACGTTCCGACATCGCATCTACTAAAGCATGCATCCACTTTTCAGTCCACGACCTAGAACTACTTCCTTCTCTCTGGCGGTAAGCATATAAACCTGCATTCAAATAGATTGTCTTTTCGGCAAGTAAATAAATCTTTTGATTGAGATATCCATCTTCACCTAATTTACCTACTTCAAAACGTAGCTCCCTAAATAAATCTGCTTTATAAAGCTTTCCACCAACACAAATCAAAGCAAAATTCTTCATATGTTCTGATTCATAAAAATTTTCAAAAATGGAGACATTATCATACACTTTCTCATAATAGGAATTTCCAAATATATGGAAGTAGAAAATCCCTTCCTGCTCATTATATGAGTAATAATTTCCAACCGCGATATCTGCACAATACTCAAGTAATTTCTTATATAAAACTTCTACATAATTCGGTTCAACCCAATCATCTGAATCAACAAAGGTCACATAAGTTCCTGTCATTCGATCCAAGCCCATATTTCTTGCTTCAGACTGACCACCGTTTTCTTTTTCAATATAAATAATCCGATTATCTTTGCGTGCATACTCTTGACAAATTGTTCCTGAATTATCTGTAGAGCCATCATTGATAACGATAATTTCAAGATTTTTATAAGTTTGGCTAATTAAACTATCCAAACATTTATCTAGGTAATGTTCAACATTATAGACTGGCACAATTACCGTAATTTTTTCATTCATGGGCTCATTCTCCTTTCCTACTATTATAACATTTTTTTGCTATTGTTTAAGCTATTAAGGAATTTCAAATTAAAAAATATGTTTATTTCATTGACAATAACGTTCTTACAATACTAAATTATAATCACATTCTAAATTGAATAATTATTCAAAAAAAACAAAAGGAAAATAATTTAAAATATTCAGCTTTGCAATCTTACTGCAGTTATGTGATCACATTTTCTAATGATCAATCTTAAAAATAAATTTTTAATTCACTTCATCCAAAGAAATGACTCATCTGTCCGCATATCAAGTATCTTTTAAGAATCTATTGATGTAAAGAATCTTATTATTTTAGAATAGCTATCTAATTAAGCGTAAAAAAGCAACCTACATCAAAATTTAGATAACATTCTAATTTTTGAGTATAGGCCACTTTTTCTATCTAAAAATAGAGAAAAATCAATTTATAAAATGTGTTTGACTAACCTTCAAAATATTTAGCTGCAATTGCTTTTTTGACCAAAATTTGTTGATAAGATTCCACGTCTCCATGTTTAAGAGTTTCTTCTTCATGAATAGATAATCGCCATTTATAAGCTTGAATTTCTCTATCTAATAATTCCTGAGGAGCTCCAATCAATTGGAGAATAGTCATACGTTCTTCAATACTCTTTAAAGGATATACATCTGCAAGATTGACTGTCCTTGTAACACTTGTAGAACGTTTTCTATGGATATAAATAGCCTTATTCATAAAAGCAATTTTATTTGCCTGAAGATAAACTTTATAAGTTGTGTAATCATCCTCTACACTTTTATCTGTTGGATATACAATATCCTTAAACAGCTCTGTCTTGTATAACTTCGCCCACGGAACTGTGAAGCATTGACTGAAATTATACTTACTGTCATATTGATGGTTAAACCATTCAAATGGCGTATAAGTCTGCTCAAAATAATCATCTGCTCCTACATGAATCAAAAAGCTAGCTTGATCATCCAAAAATTGAGTAAAGTTTCCGATTGCAATATCTGCATCTGTTTTTTTCAATAAATCATAAAGATTTTGGATATGATCCAACTCCAACCAGTCATCATTATCTATAAAAACGATATAATCCCCAGTTACCACTTCCAAGGCACGATTGCGGCTAGAAGAAACTCCACCATTTCTTTTATGATAGACTTTAACACGTGCATCTTGGTTTTGATAACGTTGACAGATTGCTGCTGAACCATCTGTTGAGCCATCATCAATCAAAATAATTTCAAGATTTTGATAGGTTTGTTGAACGATACTATCCAAGCATTTTTCAAGATATAGTTCTGACATATAAACAGGAACAATAACACTTATTTTTTCCATCATTTTAATCATATACTCCTTTTCTGATGCAATATATAAAAACAAAGTCGATTTCAATACACATTTCTTTAAGATACATTCTAAATCAATTCTAATATTTCTGAGAACAGATCAATCATGTTTAACTTTCCCAGCATTTGGTAAGTATTCTTTTATAAATCCTGATATATCCTTACTCATGATTTTATCCAATCGTTCAGAAATAATGTCTTCCGGCCAATTCCACCACGCAATTTCTAACATCTGCTCACGGAATATAGGGTCTGCTATACGATAACGAATCACTTTGGCTGGATTGCCTCCTACAACAGCATATGGTTCTACATCCTTGGTCACTAGAGCACCTGCTGCTATGACTGCACCATCTCCAATAGTTACCCCAGCCATGATTTGAGCGTTATTTCCAATCCAGACATCATTACCAACTCGAGTTGGACTTTTCAAAATATGATCATCAGTCATCTGCAATGACTCATCCGTGTAAAATACCTCTAAACTCTTGAATGGATAAGTTGTAATCAACTCTAAATCATGATTTGCAGTTATAAATTGAACATTATGCCCAATAGAACAATAATCACCAATTATAACTTGACCTCCGTGGTCATAGTCAATTAATTGTGGAATGCCATACGTATGTTTCCCTACTATTAGGGCTCCGTAATCAATTAAATAGCGACAAGTATATTTTGTCAGGTAATCAAATAAATCTGGACGCGAATCATATATTCGTATTTCTAAGGGAATCGTTTCCTGATGTAATCCTTCCCAGTAGGAATGACCTACTTCTTCATAGCAACACTCAAAAACTGCTGTTAGTTGCTCTGACTTAGAATATAATTTAAGTTTGTGATCTTCTAATTTCCAAAATCGCTCATTATCATGACCTGCTCCACCAATATCTCTAATCTTACCATCAGATAAGAATTGAAAATAACGTTGGTGTTGCTTATTTTTATGTGAAAATAAACAGAATTTTCCAGATAGCAATTAAAACTTCCCCCTCCAACTAAATTGACTATATCTATCAGTGTGCCTACAATATGAATAACTTGTCATCTAACTAAAACTTTTATACAAATTTAATGTTATCTACCATTAATATAGAGATACTATATAGCATTCTGTTGTTATATACATCTTACCACAAATAGCCTTATAATAAAAGCAACTTACATACAATTCAAAGTCATGCAAATGCAATTTCATTTTTATAAGAATATTAAGCAAGAAGCAAAAAGAAGTCTTAATACTCTTCGAAAATCTCTTCAAACCGCGTCAACGTCGTCTTGCCGTATATATGTGACTGACTTCGTCAGTCTTATCTATAACCTCAAAACAGTGTTTTAAGCAACCTGCGGCTAGTTTCCTAGTTTGCTCTTTGATTTTCATTGAGTATAAAGTCTTGTTTACCATAGTCTACAATAGTATAGTAGATTGAATCTAGAGTAGTACATCACGATTTCTAAAACATTTGTAGAAATTAATTTGATTTTTCCAATAAATTTGTTCACCTCTTATTTCAATCCAATATACAAGAAAAATGCGAATACAACTATAGATCATTATTTGATATCTACGACGAAATAATTCAAAAAAATCCCCTGGATGATTTTTTCATCCAAGGGATTCTTTATAAATCGAATAATACTACTTTCTAGGTATTGTTCATCCGATTATTCTTCATCATCACGTTTACGGCGTTTCGCGATCAGACCTAGACCAGTCACAGCTGCCAAAGCTCCAAGGAGTACAGATGACTTAGAAGCTTCTGTACCTGTATTTGGCAATTGCTGTCTTGACTTAGCTGCTGATTCTGATGGTGTTTCAGAAGATAATGTGTCTGATGACGCTGATTCTGACGCACTTGTTGATGCTGACTCAGAAGCGCTTGTGCTTGCTGAC
>ASZZ01000007.1 GCA_000430305.1 Streptococcus mitis 17/34 | reverse complement strand
ATTAAAAATTATAAAATACCTCAAAAATTAGATTTTCTATGTCTAACTTTTGAGGTATCGTTCAACTATAGAAATAATAGTCTTTTGGTGGTGTCTATACTATATAGAAATCAAAAAGCAACTCGCGCCTGTGTCACCTTACAGTCAATCTAATACTAACTTTCTCATCTCAATATTCAATTGCAAATAGTCGTATTTACTTGACTCAGATCAAACTTCCAAGTTTTTTATTAAGCATTGGAAGTGAGTTCTTTTTGATTCTCGTTCAGCAGATTGCAAGACTTGTCCTATCCAGATAATATCTTTTCTGCAATCCACAATGACTAACCAATAGCTTTTCTTTACTCTACTACCGCTTCAGCGATTTCTTCACGGCTAATACCAGCGAAGTAGCGTGTAATATCAATAGTTTCCAGAGCTTTAAGAACATCTTCACGTTCGTATTTGACGCCACGAAGGACATCTTCTACAGCTGCAACGTCCTCGATACCAAAGAAGTCACCATAAATCTTGATGTCTTGAATTTTTGATTCGACGACATTCGCAAAGACTTCGACTTTACCACTGGTGAATTTTGTCCCACGACGGACGTTAAACTCAGGTGATTTACCATAGTTCCAATCCCAAGTTCCAAACTTAGTATCCTTGATGCGATTGATTTCAGCCAATTCTTCCTCAGAAAAGACGTATTCAGTCATCTCTGGGTACTCTTTTTTCATGTATTCCAATAGCAAATCACGGAATTCTTCAACTGTGATTTTTTCTGGTAGTTCATTGACAATATTGGTTACACGAGCACGAACCGATTTTACACCTTTTGATTCAAATTTATCTTTTGAAACCTTGAGGGCGTTAGCAAGGACTGACAAATCAACGTCAAAGAGCAAGCAGCCGTGGTGCATGATACGGCCATTGATATAGGCTTGGGCATTTCCACAGAATTTCTTGCCATCAATCTCTAGGTCATTACGGCCTGTGAACTCAGCTTTAACCCCAAGTTGAGCTAGTGTATTGATAACTGGAGTTGAGAAGCTCTTAAAGTCAAAAGCCTTGTTTTCATCTTCTTTTGAGATAATCGTGTAGTTGAGATTGTTTAAATCGTGGTAAACAGCTCCACCACCACTGATACGGCGGACTACCTCAATACCATTTTCACGAACATAATCACGGTTGATTTCTTCGATAGTATTCTGGTGACGACCAACAATGATAGATGGTTTGTTAATCCAAAGAAGGAAGATTTGATCCTCATCCAAAAGGTGTTTAAAGGCATATTCTTCCAAGGCAATATTAAAGGCAGTGTCGTTTGAATGATTGATAATATATTTCATGATATCCCTTTATACGATAGAAACTGGAAAGATATTTTCCAGTCTAGTCTATCTTCGTTTTATTTTTTCTTAGGTGAATGGATGGCCATTCCTAGAACATCCGCAAATGCTTCGTACATCACTTCAGAGTAGGTTGGGTGTCCGTGGATAGTCTTCCGCATTTCTTCAACAGTAATTTCCATTTCGATAATGCTTGACGCTTCGTTGATTAACTCTGCGGCTGCAGGACCGATAATGTGTACACCAAGGATTTCTCCGTATTTCTTATCTGCAATAACTTTTACGAAACCTTGAGCAGCATCTGAGGCAATGGCACGACCGTTAGCAGCAAAGTTGAACTTACCGATTTGGACATCGTATTTCTCACGAGCTTGTTCTTCTGTCAAACCTACTGCTGCTACTTCAGGAAGAGTGTAGATGGCTGCAGGAGTCAAGTTCAATTTGGCAACAGCATGATTTCCTTTAAGGGCATTTTCAGCGGCAACTTCACCCATGCGGAAAGCTGCGTGGGCCAACATCTTCGTACCGTTGATGTCACCTGGAGCGTAGATTCCAGGAACAGAAGTTTCCATGTATTCGTTGACCTTGATACGTCCACGATCCAATTCAAACTCAACATCGCCAATACCTTCAAGGTCTGGTACACGACCGATAGAGAGAAGAGCTTTGCTTGCGATAATATCGTCTTTTCCTTCAACCTTGATACGAAGTTTGCCATCTTCTTCAATGATTTCTTGGAGTTTAGTGTCAGTTAAGATGGTCATACCTTTGCGCTCAAGGATCAAACGAAGGTTCTTAGAGACTTCAGCATCCATAGCTGGCACGATACGGTCCATCATTTCGATAACAGTTACTTTTGAACCAAATGTCATGAAAGCTTGGCCGAGTTCAATACCGACAACGCCACCACCGATGATAACAAGGCTTTCTGGTACTTCATTCATTTCAAGAATGTCATCACTAGTCATGACAAGTGGAGATTCCATACCAGGGACGTTAATCTTGCTGACTTTTGAACCACCAGCAAGGATAATTTTCTTAGTTTCAAGCAATTCTGAACCATTTACCAAGACGTTCTTGTCTTTAGTGATTGTACCAATTCCCTTATGAACAGTAACTCCGTAGCTACGAAGAAGACCTGCAACACCGCCAACCAAAGTATTAACAACCTTAGATTTAGTTTCAAGGAGTTTGTCCATATCTACAGTGAAGTTTGGATTTTCGATGACGATACCACGGTTTGCAGCATGACCGATATTCTCAATAATTTCAGCGTTGTGAAGGTAGGTCTTGGTTGGGATACATCCACGGTTCAAGCAAGTTCCGCCGAGTTCAGATTTCTCAACAAGGGCAACCTTACCACCGAGTTGGGCAGCTTTAATGGCTGCAACATAACCAGCAGGACCTCCACCAATGACAACGATATCAAAGGCATCGTCGCTCTTACCATCGTCGTTTGAGGCACTAACTGCAGGTACAGGATTAGCTTCTGGTGCTGGCGCTCCAGCTGTTGGGATGTTTTCTCCTTCTTCCCCAAGGTAACCGATAACTTCCGTTACAGGGACAGTTTCACCATCTCCTTTGAGGATGGCAATCAAGTATCCATCTTCTTCAGCTTCCAATTCCATGCTGACTTTATCAGTCATGATTTCCAAAAGGATTTCTCCTTCTTTTACAAATTCTCCGACTTTTTTATTCCATTGGACGATTTGTCCTTCTGTCATATCCACGCCGGCTTTTGGCATAATTACTTCTAAGGCCATGTCTTCCTTCCTTTATCTATATCTTTAAAATGAATACTCTTATTCTTAAATCAACATTGAGATTGGATTTTCAATCAATTCTTTCAAGTCTTTCATAAACTTAGCACCTGCCATACCATCTACAACACGGTGGTCAATTGTTAAACCAAGACTCATGATAGGGCGAATAACAATCTCACCATTGACGACAACTGGCTTCTCAATTGTCGAACTGACACCAAGAATAGCTGAGTTTGGTTGGTTGATGATAGGACCAAAGGACTGAACACCAAACATTCCCAGGTTACTGATTGTGAATGTCGAATTCTGCAGTTCACTTGGAGCCAATTTACCATCCAAGGTACGGCCAATAACGTCCTTGAAGGCTACAACCAGCTCTGAAAGGCTCATTTTTTCAGCATTATAGACAACGGGTGTCATCAATCCGTTATCCATCCCAACCGCCATGGCAAGGTTGACATAGTTATGAGTGATAATAGTCTTGCCGTCTTCTGTCAATGAAGCGTTGATGTAAGGGTGTTTCATAAGGGTCTTCACAACAGCAAGTGAAAGAAGGTCTGTTACAGTAGTCTTCTTCCCAGTTGCTTCCATGATTGGCTCAAGAACCTTCTTACGAAGAGCCAGCATTTCAGTCATATCAACTTCATAATTGAGTGTGAAAGTTGGCGCAGTTAGGTATGATTCAACCATACGTTGGGCAATAACCTTACGCATTGGTGTCATTGGAATACGTTCAATTTTACCGTATGGTGTTACATTATCAGGAACTTCTTCCACTTTTTCAATCTGAGCAGGAGACTTGATAGTGTCGTTTTCGATATTTTCAGGAAGCAAGGCCAAAACATCCTTCTTCATGATTTTACCACGATGACCCGTTCCTTGAATTTCCTGCCAAGCAATGTTATGTTCGAGGGCAATTCGTTTTGCAAGTGGCGAAATGCGAACCACGTTTGTGTCTTTATAAGTTTCCACGTCTTCTTTGTGGACACGACCGTTTGCACCTGAGCCAGAAACATCGTAGAGGTTGATCCCTAAATCATCCGCTAACTTTCTAGCTGCAGGAGTCGCTCTTAGCTTGTCATCAGCCATGACCTCTCCAATTCTATTATAAGATACTAAGGGCGTCAAAAGTCAAAGTGAAAATAGGAAACTTGACGAAGAAACTTTAGTTTCTAGGAAAGTTTATCTTTTTCACACAGACTTTAGCCCGTGTTCAACTCTACAAGTAACTTGGACACGAAACGCATCTCAAGTTACTACGGTTGCCGCTATCAGGCGGACAACCTAGTAGACTTACTAATTCATTCGTCGAATATTATCGATTCGACTCACTCATGTCGCAACTCTTCAAATCACTTGAATACAACACGTATCTCAAGTTACTAAAGTTAAAAAATCAAATATTTTACATAATTTAATTTATGTGATTTTATTCTTTGTTATATGTCTTACGGATTGCTTCTTTGATGCTTTCAACGGTTGGAATCATTGCATTCTCTAGGTTTTGTGCGTAAGGCATTGGTACATCTTCTCCTGCGCAACGGCGGATTGGTGCATCTAGATAATCAAATGCTTCTGATTCTGAAATAATAGCTGAAATCTCTCCGATATAGCCGCTTGTTTTGTGGGCATCGTTGACCAGAACAACCTTACCAGTCTTCTTAACTGAGTTAATGATGATATCCTTATCAAGCGGAACAAGGGTACGTGGGTCAACAATTTCAACTGAAATGCCTTCTTCTGCTAATTTTTCAGCAGCTTGAACCACACGGCGAAGCATTTTTCCATAAGTAACAACTGTTACATCCGTACCTTCACGTTTGATTTCCCCAACTCCAAGTGGAATCGTGTAATCTGGATCAACTGGCACTTCCCCTTTTTGGTTAAATTCTGACTTGTACTCAAGAATGATAACAGGGTTATTATCACGAATAGAAGACTTAAGCAATCCTTTCATATCCGCAGGTGTACCTGGTGCCACAACCTTAAGACCAGGAATATGAGTAAACCAAGACTCTAGTGATTGCGAGTGCTGAGCTGCAGAACCAACTCCGTTACCTGCTGCACAACGGACTGTCATTGGAACCTGTCCCTTACCACCAAACATATAGCGTGTTTTAGCAGCTTGGTTGACGATATTGTCCATGGCAATGACCGAGAAGTCCATAAAGGTCATATCGACGATTGGACGTAGTCCTGTCATGGCTGCTCCTGCTGCTGCTCCAGATATGGCAGCTTCAGAAATCGGACAGTCACGAACACGTTCTGGACCAAATTCTTCAAGCATTCCGACAGAAGTACCGAAGTCTCCTCCGAAGACACCTACGTCTTCTCCCATCAAGAACACATTTTCATCGCGACGCATTTCCTCAGACATAGCAAGGATAATGGTGTCACGGAACGACATTGTTTTTGTTTCCATTTTATCTCTTTCTCCTTAGTCTGCGTAAATATCTTCAAATGCTGATTCAAGCGGTGGAAATGGACTTTCTTCCGCGAATTTAACCGAAGCTTCTACTGCTTCCTTGACTTGTGCTTGGATTTCTTCCAATTCTTCAGCATTTGCAATATTATTTTCAACAAGGTACTTGCGAAGGTTTTCGATTGGATCTTTTTGTTTCCACAATTCCACTTCTTCACGTGTACGATATTTACCAGGGTCAGATGATGAGTGACCGAGCCAGCGATAAGTTACACTTTCAATCAAGACTGGACCATTGCCACCACGAACATGATCTACAGCTTTCTTAAATCCTTCATAGACGTCGATGACATTGTTACCGTCTTCGATGAACATTCCAGGAATTCCATAAGCAGCGCTACGTTGATGGATATGCTCTACATTGGTCATTTTCTTGATATCCGCAGAGATCCCATAACCGTTGTTGATGCAATAGAAAATAACTGGCAACTTCCAGATAGAAGCCATGTTGACTGCTTCGTGGAAAACACCTTCGTTGGTCGCACCATCTCCAAAGAAGCAGACAACAATTTTTCCTGTATTTTGCATTTGCTGACTGAGGGCTGCACCAACAGCGATTCCCATACCACCACCTACGATACCATTGGCACCGAGGTTACCAGCATCAAGGTCAGCAATATGCATAGAACCACCTTTACCTTTACAGGTTCCAGTGTATTTTCCAAGGATTTCAGCCATCATTCCGTTAAGGTCAATCCCTTTGGCAATCGCTTGACCGTGACCACGGTGGTTTGAGGTGATCAGATCATCTGGATTGAGAGCTAACATAGCACCCACGTTAGCTGCCTCTTCTCCAACAGAAAAGTGCGTCATTCCTGGCACTTTCCCTTTCTTTACTAATTGTGCAATTTTTAAGTCCATACGACGGATTTCTTCCATCTTACGGAACATTTCTAGCAAAAGATTTTTATCTAAAGTTGACATCTTCTTGCCTTTCTAACTTTCTTCTTACCTTACTATTTTACCGTTTTTAGAAAGCACTGTCAAAGTTTTTCTCAAGAAAATTTCACAAAACAAAAAAGAAAACCCAATGAAAACAAGGGATTTTCTTGTCAAGAATATTTTTTCACAAACTTTTTATCGTTTATATTTTGCTAAAGATTCAAATCTCTTTATAATCACAGTTAAACGCCAACGGTAGAGCGCCCCACTCACTATCAGACTTATAATCAAACCAATCCAGTATGAATAAGCTCCAAAATCTGTTAGGGAATCAAATAGCATAGCCACTGGGATTGCTACGCCCCAATAACCAAGCAAACCAAGGTAAAAAGGAATAACTGTATCCTTATAACCCCGTAAAATTCCCTGAAGCGGTGCCGCAAAAGTATCTGCTAACTGGAAGAAAAGGCTGTAAGTCAAAAAGCGCGCTGTCAAATCGATAAATTCTGAGTCGTTACCATACAGACTAGCCACATTTCCTCGAAAAATGTAAAGGAAGGATAAGGTGAAGGCCGCAAAAATAAGGGCTGTCCATCTTCCTAGACCAATATAGGTTTTCGCATCATCAAATCGCTTGGCTCCCACTTCATAAGAAACGACAATGGCCATAGCCGATGAAATACTCATAGGAAAGGCATACATGAGAGTTGAAAAGTTCATAGCTGACTGGTGACTAGCGATAATCAAAGACGAGAACTTCGCCATAATCAAACCAACCACGGAAAAGATAGCCACTTCCGCAAAGACAGTTCCCCCAATAGGCAGGCCTAAACGAAGCCCTTCCTTGATTTTATCCATATTAAGCGGAATGTATTTCTCAAGATGCAAGGCTTTGAGCTTCTCCTGTTTAAATAAAACTAGAATAGAAATCCCCAGCAAGACCCAATAGGCCATGGAAGTACCTAATCCAGAGCCAGCACCTCCCAACTCTGGAACACCAAAGGCCCCGTAAATCAAGAGATAGTTAAATCCACTATTGAGAGGAAGTAACAAAAGCATGAGATACATGGACAGTTTGGTCAACCCCAGTGAATCCAGCAAGGAACGAATGACACTAAAGAGCAACAAAGGAATAATCCCGATAGATAAAAACCAGAGATAGCGAACCGCTACTGCTGCCACTGGTGCTTCTAAACCAATATGATTCAAAATTGGTGGTGCCAAGAAAAGCACCATCCCCAGCAAGAGCACGGATAGGCCCAAGGCCAGATAGATGAACTGGTAAAAATCTGACGCAACTTCTTCCTTTTTGCCTCGACCAAGATGGTGACCAATAATGGGCACCAAGGCTGAAACAATCCCTGTTAGAAATGTAAAAAAAGGATTCCAGATACTGGTTGCCATAGATACACCAGCCAAGTCCATGGTATTGTATTGACCTGTCATAGTCGTATCAACAAAGGAGGCAGAATAATTGGCAAATTGATAAATCAGGATAGGGAAAAATATCTTTAAAAATAAGATAAATTTGTCTTTAAAATGATGGGTTTGGTACATATAAGCTCTCTATTCTTTTTGTTTACAGAGCAGACTCCCACCTAGTTTTGATAGACGATTTGTCCCTTACAGATGGTATATTTAACCTGCCCTTTTAAGGTTTCACCGATGAATGGTGAATTAGCTGCTTTGGAAGCAAAATGGGAGTCCACAAGGCGGTCAGCCTTAGCATCAAAAATAGTGATGTCCGCTGGACCATTCTCAGTCAAGTAACCTGCTTCAAAGTTGTAAAGCTTGGCTGGATTGTAGGTCATTTTTTCTAGTAATTCCATCAAGCTTAACTCACCAGCTTCTACCAAAAAGGTCAAGCCGAGAGACAGGGATGTTTCTAAGCCAGTCATGCCAGATGGTGCTTTGGTAATATCTTCAACATTTTTTTCATCTGCATGATGAGGCGCGTGGTCAGTTGCGATAACTGTGATGACACCTGACTTGAGACCCTCGATAACGGCACGACGGTCTGATTCCAAACGAAGTGGTGGATTCATCTTAGCATTGCTACCTTGAGTCAAAAGGAGTGCTTCGGTCTTAGAAAAATGCTGCGGTGCTACTTCTGCTGTGACTTGCGCACCTATCCCCTGAGCAAACTCAACTACTTTAACACTTTCTTCCTTAGATAAATGCTGAATATGAACATGTGCCTTAGTTGCATAGGCAATCATGACATCACGCGCCATCACTGCGTACTCAGCCACCCCAGTCGCACCGCAGATATGGAAATGTTCTTTAGCGATATTTTCATTAAAGCCAAGAATTCCATTCAAACCCGGATCTTCCTCATGAAGACTAATAAAGGTATTAAGTTTTTTGGCTTCCTCCATGGCTTCCTTGACCACTTTACTGCTTTCAAGCGGAATACCGTCATCAGAAAAACCAACAGCTCCAGCTTCTAAAAGTGTCCTGAAGTCAGTCAAATCTTGGCCATTAAAGTTCTTAGTAATGGTCGCAACAGTCTTGACATTGATCTTTTCCTTGGCAGCTGACTTGAGAGCTTCTTGCAAGGTCTCCACGTCCGAAATAGTTGGACTAGTATTAGCCATCATGACAACCGTTGTAAAACCACCTGCAGCGGCTGCTAGGGCACCCGTATGGATATCTTCCTTGTGGGTCTGACCAGGTTCACGAAAATGAACATGGATATCGACCAAGCCAGGAGCAACGACTAGACCAGTAGCATCAAGCACCTCTGCCACTTCTTCCTTGATTTCAGGCGCAATTTTGATAATTTTCCCATCTTGAACCAAGACATCACACACTTGATCTAAACCAGACTTAGGATCCATTACACGACCGTTTTTGATTAGTAGCATCTGCTTTCTCCTTTATTCATAGAAATCGACTTGGGTATCCAACAATTTATCCCCATCATAAACAAACTTGGCTGAGAAGAAGGGTTTATCCTCTAAAAGCCACCCAACAAAGGTGTGGTCACCTTCCCAAGTTGGCTTGCTCAAAACCTCATCATAGGGAACCCATTCTAGCGTTCCCTCGTTGCAGTCAATCAAGTCCCCCTCGAATTCCGTCACTTTAAAAACATAGGTGTACCAGTCTAAATCTGGCGTAAATTCTGGAAAAGTGATAACACCTTTTAAAACTGGCTTGGCTTTAAGCCCTGTTTCTTCAAGGATTTCACGCGCCGCGCATTCTTGAGGTGTCTCACCACGCTCTAGCTTACCACCCACACCAATCCATTTGCCTTTATGAACATCATTGGGTTTCTTATTACGGTGGAGCATGAGTAGTTCTTTCCCGTTATCAATGTAACAAATCGTCGCTAACTGAGGCATATTTTCTCCTTATCTAAGCCAATCGATTGGCTCTTGTCCTGTCTCTTTTAAGAATGCATTTGCCTTGGAAAAAGGCTTGGAACCCCAAAATCCTCTGTAAACCGATAACGGACTGGGATGCTGATTCGATAATCAAGTGATGAGGATTGGTAATTAAGGACTTCTTCTTACGTGCGTAAGCTCCCCATAGCACAAAGACCACTGGTCTCTCTAGATGATTGACCACCTGAATCACAGCATCAGTAAAATGCTCCCATATCTGACCAGCATGACCATTGGCCTGCCCAGCAGGAACCGTCAAACAAGCATTGAGAAGCAAGACTCCTTGCTCAGCCCAAGCTGTCAAATCATGAGATTTCTTGACTCCTATATCATCTGACAATTCCTTCAAGATATTTTGCAAGGATGGCGGAGCTGGGATAGAGTCAGGAACAGAAAAACTCAAGCCCTGCGCCTGACCTGGTCCGTGATAAGGATCCTGCCCCAGAATCACCACCTTAACTTCTTCAAGCGGTGTTGTCAGGAGAGCCTGAAAAACCTTCTCCTTAGGTGGATAAACGGTTCCCTGAGCATAGACCTGGTTCATAAACTGATTGATTTTACCGAAATAACCTTCAGGTAATTGCTCCTTAATCAAAGCATGCCAAGACGAATGTTCCATAGCCAACTCCTTCGTTTTTACTGCCTCTATTATAGCAAAAAGTGGCTATCTAAACCACTTTTTACAGTTTATCTAAACAATCCAGCAAGTCTTGATAAGAATGGACTTCGTAAGTCGGCTGGGCTTGTGTGTGATTTTCGAGATGATGAGGATTGTACCAAATCGTGTCAATCCCCGCATTATTTCCACCTTGAATATCGGCGGTTAGGGAATCTCCAATCATCAGCGTCTCTTCTTTGCTAAATTCAGCAATCTGCTGACCAATTTTTTCATAAAAGAGAGCATCAGGCTTTTGTGTTTGCAACTGTTCAGAGATAAATACTTGATTGAAATAGGGAGCCAGACCTGATTGAGCCAAACGACTCGTTTGAATAGCAGTTATCCCATTTGTCGCAGCATACAGCTCATAATCACGCTCAATGAGACTATCCAAGAGTTCATGGACACCCGAAAGAGTTTGTCCCTGTTGGGCTAGGTAAAATTGGTAACGCTGAGCAAGAAAACTACCGTCTTTTTCCTGTCCAAAATGAGCAAATAAACGAGAAAAGCGCGTGTTAACCAGCTCTTGTTTACTGATTTTCTTTTGTTCTAAGTCCTTCCAGAGAGCTTTGTTCATAGGAATATAATAGTCTTTATAAGCCTGAATATCTGCAACTCCTTCTTCTTTTAGAAGTTGGGTCAAAGCCACATTCTCAGCAGCATAGAAATCAAGAAGAGTGTGATCAAGGTCGAAGAGTAGAAATTTGTAGGACAATTTGAGATTTTCCTTTCTGAAAATTCATTAAGAATATTATAACATAAAGCACCTCACACAATTAACTAATTTAATAACTTGAAAAAATTCGAACACTATCCTATACAATTGACAGCCCAAATCTTTCAGAATAGATCAATCCTAACTATCGAATACCTTGATTTCATAAATATCCTTGCAATTCTAAACATAGAATTCCTATAAACTAAATGTTTTCGTACTCTTCTAAGACATTGAATGTCTTAAATTTTTATTTTTGAAGAATTCTAAAGCTGGAATTGCTCTAAAACAAGGAAAACTAAGGTATTCGAAACCTAGAAGAACACATCCACACCTCAACTATGACACTTACAATTCTTCTGATGAGCTTTGAGTTTTTTCAGAGCCCAATCATAGTGGCTTGACGTGCTACTGACAAAGTAGGAACCTAGACTTGTCCCACCTGTCCACTGATAGACACCTTTGGTAAAGAGTTCGTCAGTGCTAAAGCCTTCCACCAACTCTAAACCTCTCTATGTGATTGCACCAAGAGTCTAGTTGCTTCTTCTAATGTCGTTTTCTGGTGCTTCTTCCAAAAAGCGTCATTCATTTGTCCATAAGTTTTCCAATTATAAGGTTCAGGGAGAAAAGTTCTTTCTTGACCTTTTTGATTAGAATGAACCCAAGTCAAAAGTAACTGATGCCATTCATAAAGATGAATCAAGACATCCCGAAGATTCTTATCCCTTTTCCAGTGTGCTTCTTTTTTCTTTGGGTCTCTTGAAAAATCAAATGGAGTCTGTAGCTCATCTTCACTTAGTTGAGAGATGAAACAATTGAGCTTTTCATAGTTTTCCTTAGACGCCAGCACCAGCTCCTCTTTTGTTTTTGGTCTAGGCACAGGAGTACTCCCTTCACATTGCTAGTTATTATTAGAATTTTTTATCCTGTAATCTTTGTACAAGATTTAAAGCCACAAATCTCTATAACTTATCCTTTAATTTCTCAACAAAGAGATAGGCTGCTGGACAGGTCAAGGTATTCTTAATCGTTAAATGGTTGATTTGATGGATCTTTTTGCGATCTGTATGGGGGAACTCTCGGCAGGCCTTGGGACGAACATCATAGATGGAACAAAGATTATCTCCTCCTAAAAATGGGCAAGGCATGGATTTGAAAACCTTATCCCCATCTTCATCTACTTGTAAAAATTCTGCTTCAAAGGCGGGTAATTTCATCTTAAAATACTTGGCGATTCGTGTAATGTCCGCTTCTTTAAAGTCAGGCCCCAATGTCTTACAACAGTTAGCACAGGCAGTGCAATCAATCTCCGCAAAGACTTCTTGGTGAATCTGCTGGGCTATCTTATCTAGATTTTTGGTGGCTTTTTCTTTAGATTGGCTAAAACTTTACGATGTTCCTTCTGCTTTTGCAAGGCTAGCTGATGGTAATACTCAATATCAATTTCTTTAGACATGATTTCTCTCTTATTCTAATTACTTTCCCCTATTATACCATTCCTCTGACTCATTGAAAAGTGGACTTTATAAGACCATACTTTTCCAAAATGCGTCAAAAAACCTTGCAACTAGGTTACAAGGTTGATTACATTAATCGAAGTTAACGTATTCTTTTTGAAGTTCAAGAACTTCTTCCATTGTTGAACACTCTGTAAGGGCACGGTTAGCGTACTCTTCCATCTTAGCAGTATCCAATTTCTTCATCAAGCTACGTGTACGAAGTACAGATGTTGCTGACATAGAGAACTCATCCAAGCCCATTCCGACAAGAAGTGGAACAGCTTTTTGGTCACCAGCCATCTCACCACACATACCAGCCCATTTACCTTCAGCGTGAGCTGCCTTGATAACGTTGTTAATCAAGCGAAGGATTGATGGGTTATATGGTTGGTAAAGGTATGAAACTTGTTCGTTCATACGGTCTGCTGCCATTGTGTATTGGATCAAGTCATTTGTACCAATTGAGAAGAAGTCAACTTCTTTAGCAAATTGGTCTGCAAGCATAGCTGCTGCAGGGATTTCAATCATGATACCAACTTGGATATCATCCGCAACTGCAACTCCTTCCGCAAGAAGGTTCGCTTTTTCTTCATCAAAGACTGCTTTGGCTGCACGGAATTCTTTCAAAAGGGCAACCATTGGGAACATGATACGCAATTGACCATGAACAGAAGCACGAAGAAGAGCGCGGATCTGTGTGCGGAACATTGCATCTCCAGTTTCGGCAATAGAGATACGAAGGGCACGGAATCCAAGGAATGGGTTCATTTCATGTGGCATATCGAAGTAAGGAAGTTCCTTATCTCCACCGATATCCATTGTACGAACAACTACTGGTTTACCATTCATTCCCTCAAGTACAGCCTTGTATGCTTCATACTGCTCATCTTCTGTTGGGAAGTCTTGAGAATCCATGTACAAGAACTCTGTACGGTAAAGTCCAACAGCTTCTGCACCGTTGTTGTTAACACCTTCGACGTCTTTTGGAGTACCAATGTTAGCAGCCAACTCGAAGTGTTTACCGTCAGCAGTCACTGTTTGAGCATCTTTCAAAAGTGCCCATTCAGCTTTTTGTTTAGCATAAGCTTCACCAGCTGCTTTAAATTCTGCCGCTTGTTCATCTGTTGGGTTGATAATCACTTCACCAGTAATTCCGTTAACGGCAAGAATATCACCGTCTTTCACCACTTCAGTGATGTTATTTGTTCCCAATACAGCTGCAATTTCAAGTGTACGTGCCATAATAGCTGAGTGGCTTGTACGTCCACCGATGTTCGTTACAAAAGCTTTTACAAAGTTTTTGTCCAATTGAGCTGTATCAGATGGTGTCAAGTCATGTGCAATCACGATTACTTCTTCATTGATTGAAGCTGGGTTTGGCAATTTCTTACCAAGAAGGTTTGCCAATACACGTTTTGTCACGTCGCGGATATCCGCTGCACGTTCTTGCATGTATGGGTTGTCTTCCATGCCTTCAAAGATAGTGATGAACATGTCAGTCACTTCTTTAAGACCTGCTTCTGCATTGACTTTCTTAGCACGGATTGTTTCTTTAATCTGACCAATCAATTCTGGGTCAGAAAGAACCATCAAATGAGCGTCAAAAACTTGTGCCGCTTCTTCACCTAGCGTACCTACAGCTTTCTCACGGATAAGAGAAAGCTCGTTTTGAGAAGCTTCAAGAGCAACATCCAAACGAGCCTCTTCTGCGTTTGTATCTTCGACTGAAACAGTCTCGAATGACAAATCCGGTTGAACGAGTAGATATGCTTTTGCAACTGCAACACCGTCAGATGCTGCGATTCCTTTAAGCATTTCTGTCATTTTCCTTATGCCAATCCTTCTTTTTCCATTGTTTCTGAGATTGCAGCGATAGCGTCATCTGCATCTGCACCTTCAGCTGAGATAGTTACGTCAGCACCTTGGCCAACACCAAGACTCATAACACCCATGATTGATTTAAGGTTAACTGATTTACCTTTGTACTCAAGAGTGATATCTGAAGCAAATTTGCTAGCAGTTTGTACCAACAATGTTGCTGGACGTGCGTGAATACCTGTTTCTGCCACTACGTGGAAATCTTTAGAAGCCATAGTTTGACTCTCCTTTTGTTCTTTCTTTTTTGAGTTATATGTGATAACCCTTACAATTTGGTATTATATCATCTTCTAGGATTTTTTTCAAGCATTTTATGGGATTTCTTAGATTTCCTTTTCAGATAACTTGCAGAAAATCTTCTAGTAAACTTGAGAAAACACAGTATATAGTTTTTATAAAATATCTTATTAATGGAATCGGTACTATTCCTGTGACCGCCTCCCAACAATACACTATATATTGTGTTTTGTTTTGAGTACAATAAAAAAATAACACAATATTTAGTTGCATAAAGTTGACAAAGTTTATTTTTCTGATATACTAGGAAAGTACAAATCTTTTTGATAAGGAGTTGCAGAAATGGTAACCGTTTATTCTAAAAACAACTGTGTCCAATGTAAAATGACCAAGCGTTTCTTAGACAGTAATAATGTTGAATATAGAGAAATCAATCTTGATGAGCAACCTGAATATATTGATCAGGTTAAAGAGCTTGGCTTTAGTGCTGCTCCGATTATTCAAACATCAACAGAAGTTTTCTCTGGCTTTCAACCAAGTAAACTCAAACAACTTGCTTAAGAATCAAGACAAAAGCTTCTATGTCTATCTTAGAAGCCTTTCTTTTGTAATTAGATAAGGGAAATTTTATGGGATTAAAACATCTTGAGGACGTGACTTACTTCCGTCTCAATAACGAAATCAACCGTCCTGTTAATGGACAAATCATGCTTCATAAAGATAAAGAAGCCTTGGATGCTTTCTTTAAAGAAAATGTAGTTCCAAACACTATGGTTTTTGATTCAATTACTGATAAAATCAACTACCTCATTGAACACAACTACATCGAAACAGCCTTTATCAAGAAATACCGTCCAGAGTTTTTGGAAGAGTTGTCACAATTTATCAAAGACCAAAACTTCCAATTCAAGTCTTTCATGGCAGCTTATAAATTTTACAATCAGTACGCCTTGAAGACTAATGATGGTGAATATTATCTTGAAAGTATGGAAGACCGCGTCTTCTTTAACGCCCTTTATTTCGCAGATGGGAATGAAGCTGTTGCAATCGATATTGCAAATGAAATCATCCACCAACGCTACCAACCAGCTACTCCTTCCTTCTTGAATGCTGGACGTGCTCGTCGTGGAGAATTGGTATCTTGCTTCTTGATCCAAGTCACTGATGATATGAACTCTATCGGACGTTCTATCAACTCTGCCCTTCAACTTTCTCGTATCGGTGGTGGAGTGGGTATTACCCTCAGCAACCTTCGTGAAGCTGGAGCTCCTATCAAAGGATATGAAGGAGCAGCCTCTGGTGTCGTACCAGTCATGAAACTCTTCGAAGATAGTTTCTCTTACTCTAACCAATTGGGTCAACGTCAAGGTGCTGGGGTTGTTTACCTCAATGTCTTTCACCCAGATATCATCGCCTTCCTTTCAACTAAGAAAGAAAACGCCGATGAAAAAGTTCGTGTGAAAACTCTTTCACTTGGTGTCGTGGTACCAGATAAATTCTACGAATTGGCTCGTAAAAATGAAGAAATGTACCTCTTCAGCCCTTACTCTGTAGAAAAAGAATACGGTGTGCCATTTAACTACATCGATATTACTGAAAAATACGATGAATTGGTCGCAAATCCAAACATCCGTAAGACAAAAATCAAGGCGCGTGATTTGGAAACTGAAATTTCTAAATTGCAACAAGAGTCTGGCTACCCTTATGTCGTCAACATTGATACGGCTAACCGTGCAAATCCTATTGATGGTAAGATTATCATGAGTAACTTGTGTTCTGAGATTCTTCAAGTCCAAGAACCAAGCTTAATCAACGATGCTCAAGAATTCCTTCAAATGGGAACAGACGTTTCATGTAACCTTGGTTCAACCAACGTGGTCAACATGATGACTTCACCTGACTTTGGTCGCTCAATCCGTGCTATGGTTCGTGCCCTTACTTTCGTTACAGATAGTTCACATATCGTAGCTGTACCTACTATCGACCATGGAAATAGCCAAGCTCACACCTTTGGTCTTGGTGCCATGGGACTTCACAGCTACCTCGCCCAACAATTGATTGAATATGGATCACCTGAGTCTGTTGAATTTACAAGCATCTACTTTATGCTTATGAACTACTGGACTTTAGTTGAGTCAAACAATATTGCGCGTGAACGTGGTATTACCTTCCATAACTTTGAAAAATCAGACTATGCTAACGGAAGTTACTTTGACAAGTATATAACTGGCGAATTCCTTCCAAAATCAGACCGTGTTAAAGAACTCTTTAAAGATGTCTTTATTCCAAGAGCTGCTGACTGGGCTGAACTTCGCGACAAGGTTCAAGCAGATGGACTTTACCACCAAAACCGTCTTGCTGTTGCTCCAAATGGTTCTATCAGCTACATCAATGACGTTTCTGCTTCTATCCACCCGATTACACAACGTATAGAAGAACGCCAAGAGAAGAAAATTGGTAAAATCTACTACCCTGCTGCGGGCTTGTCAACAGAAACCATTCCTTACTACACTTCTGCTTACGACATGGATATGCGTAAAGTCATCGATGTTTACGCCGCTGCAACTGAGCACGTAGACCAAGGACTTTCACTCACACTCTTTATGCGTAGTGACATTCCAAAAGGTCTTTACGAATGGAAGAAAGAAAATAAACAAACAACACGTGACTTGTCTATCCTTCGTAACTATGCCTTTAACAAGGGTATCAAGTCTATCTACTACGTCCGTACCTTTACAGATGATGGTGGAGAAGTCGGTGCCAACCAATGTGAAAGCTGTGTGATTTAATCTTTGCTTGAGGAAACTACATTTTCTCAGATTAGCGATTCATTCACCCTGCTAAACTAAACTGGAATATCGCACAAAAGTCGGTTCTCCGACTTTTTGTGCGATATTCCTCTAGAATTATGATAGAATAGAAATAATTGTGAGTCCGCAATACTAAACACAGAAAGAGATTTCAAATGGAAACTTACTACAAAGCCATTAACTGGAATGCCATCGAAGATGTTATCGACAAATCAACTTGGGAAAAGTTGACCGAGCAATTCTGGCTCGATACACGTATTCCCTTGTCAAATGACTTGGATGACTGGAGAAAGCTATCAAGTGTAGAAAAGGACTTGGTTGGAAAAGTCTTTGGTGGTTTAACCCTTCTCGACACTATGCAATCTGAAACTGGGGTTCAAGCCCTTCGCGCAGACATCCGTACACCACATGAAGAAGCTGTTTTCAATAACATTCAATTTATGGAATCTGTCCACGCAAAATCTTACTCATCAATCTTTTCTACCCTGAATACCAAGGCTGAGATTGAAGAGATTTTCGAATGGACCAATACCAATCCTTACCTACAAAAGAAGGCTGAAATCGTCAACGAAATCTATCTAAATGGTAGCCCACTTGAAAAGAAAGTTGCCAGTGTCTTCCTCGAAACCTTCCTTTTCTACTCTGGTTTCTTCACTCCCCTCTACTATCTAGGAAATAACAAGTTGGCCAACGTTGCGGAAATCATCAAATTAATCATTCGTGATGAGTCTGTTCACGGAACTTACATTGGTTATAAATTCCAGCTCGGTTTCAATGAATTACCTGAAGAAGAGCAAGAAAAACTCAAGGATTGGATGTACGACCTGCTCTATACCCTCTATGAGAACGAAGAGGGCTATACAGAAAGCCTCTATGATGGTGTTGGCTGGACTGAGGAAGTCAAAACCTTCCTTCGTTACAATGCCAATAAAGCTCTTATGAACCTAGGACAAGATCCACTCTTCCCAGATTCAGCTGATGATGTCAACCCAATTGTTATGAACGGTATTTCAACAGGAACTTCTAACCACGACTTCTTCTCTCAAGTCGGAAATGGTTACCTTCTTGGCGAAGTTGAAGCCATGCAAGACGATGACTACAACTACGGTTTGGACTAATTCAATTATCCCAGAACTGATAACAAATATCATGGTTTGTTTAAAACAACCATGATATTTTTGTTTTTGTTTTCTTTTGTTTTTTAAATTGATTGATTGAACACTTTATGATAAAATAGTAATAGAAATAGAGGTGATAAGGATGTTAAAGCAGGAAAAACTAGATAATATTCTAGAAACGGTAAATACAAAGGGAACTATTACTGTAAAAGAAATCATGACTCGCTTGGATGTATCAGATATGACTGCTAGACGCTACTTGCAAGAGTTAGCTGATAAAGATTTACTTGTTCGGGTTCACGGTGGAGCTGAAAAAATTCGCACAGGTTCCATTTTAAATAATGAACGTTCCAATACTGAAAAACAAAGCTTACAGATTGCAGAAAAACAAGAAATCAGCCGTTTTGCAGGCCATTTAATTGATGAAGGAGAAACCATTTTTATTGGCCCAGGTACAACCTTGGAATCTTTTGCCCGTGAACTTCCAATTGATAATATTCGTGTTGTAACAAACAGTTTACCAGTCTTTCTCATCTTAAACGAACGAAAACTAACAGATTTGATTTTAATCGGTGGAAACTATCGCTCTATTACTGGAGCCTTTGTGGGAACACTAACCTTGCAAAACTTGGCTAATCTTCAATTTTCTAAAGCCTTCGTTAGCTGTAATGGTATTAAGGACAATGCGATTGCGACCTTTAGTGAAGAGGAAGGTGAATCCCAACGCATCGCCCTCAATAATTCCAATAAAAAATACTTACTAGCTGACAATAGTAAGTTCAATAAATTTGATTTCTATACCTTCTACAATATCTCTGATATTGATACCATCGTTTCAGATTCTAAACTGAGCAAAGAAACCTTCGAACAACTTTCAAAACAAAACAAAAATTATTCTTTCTAAACCATAAAACTGAGGATTGATAAAATATAAAATGCGTCATATCAAGAAAATAAGAATCTTAATATGACGCATTTTTTGATGAAGATTTTTACAAAGAGTTTCCTAGATTCTTTATGATTGTTGAAACGGCACAAAATCTGAATCAAAGAAGATATTATCCCGTTCTTCAGGACTGATAAAATTTAAAAAGATATTTTTAAATTCTTCCAGCTCATAGTCTGAATGGCAAATCCATTCTTTACCGGTCGAGACATACCATTTCCCAAGATTTTTCAGCTCATCATTAGTCAAACAAGGTATTTGAGAACATTTATCAAAATTGATAATATAAACTTTTTCATAAATTGATTGGATAAAATCTTTGAACATCTTTTTGCCTCACTAGAATTCTATATCTAATTACTAATTCTACTAGTCTATAATCTGACTTTCCGCTACTTTCTTGTACCAGTGAGCTGATTTCTTAGGATAACGTTCTTGAGTTTCAAAGTCTACATAGAAGAGACCATAACGTTTCTCATATCCATTTGACCATGAGAAGACGTCCATTAATGACCAAATGAAGTAACCTTTTACATTAACGCCATCTGCAATCGCATCAGACAAGACTTCCAAGTGTTGTTTCACATAATCAATACGACCATCATCGTAAACAGTGTTATCGACAAACTCATCTTTATAACCAAGTCCATTTTCAGTGATGTAAATCTTCTTGTAGTTAGGATAATCTTTCTTCACTCGCATGATTTGATCATACAAACCTTGAGGATATATAATCCAATCCCAGTCTGTACGTGGTACATAGTCAGGAGCTACACGACGACCAACACCTTTGATTTGGTATTTAGAGCTTCCTTTCTCACCCTTACCATTATGGATAATTTCAGTTTCTCCATCAAAGGCTTCCATCCAGTCACTCATATAGTAATTGATTCCAAGGAAGTCGTTCAAATCTTTTGCTGCTTCTAATGCTGTGAAATCTTCTTCACGAAGATCTAAGCTACCACCATTGACTGATAAGATATGGTTGACACCTTCCATTGTTTCATCTGAATAGCGACCTAGATAAGTTGCATCTAAGATAAATTTATTGTGAATAATATCTTCCAACTCAGCAGCGCGAACATCTGCTGGATTTTCAGGATCTAGAGGATATTTAGTAGGCAGTGCGTGAACAACACCAATTTCACCTTTATAACCTTTATCTTTATATAGCTTGACTGCACGCGCATGAGAAACCATCATATTGTGGTGCGATTGGAAGACTTTGGCAAGGTCGTACTGAATTCCTGGAGGGAATTTACCAACCAAGTATTGACCATCACCGATTGGTCCAATTTCATTAAAGGTTGTCCAATAGTTAACTTCTGGGAATTCTTCAAAACAGAAAGCCGCGTATTCTACAAAGTGTTCAATATTTTCACGGTTTAAGAAGTCTCCATTTGAGTGGAGAGCTTCTGGCGTGTCAAAGTGATGAAGAGTTACAAAGGGCTCAACATGACGTTTGTGACACTCTGCAAATAGATTATGATAAAACTCAACACCTTTAGCATTTACTTGACCGTAACCAGTCGGGAAAATACGTGACCAGGCAATAGAAATTCGAATACCATTGACACCATACTCTTCTGCTAGCTTGAGGTCAACTGGATATCGATTGTAAAAGTCACTGGCTGGTTCTGCAGTGTACCAGTAGTTATCTTCAAGATATTTATCCCACGCTACTGGTCCTTTACCATCAGTATGTGTAGCACCTTCTGCTTGATAGGCAGCTGTTGCGCCACCAAAAATAAAGTCTTTTGGTAATGTTTTTGTCATTTTTTTCACCTATTTCTTGATTTAAATAAAGTAAAAGTGAGAGGAGAGGAGTCAGTGAGCCATCCTTCTCCATCTCACTTCTTGTAGCAAGTCACTGAATTGTGACATGAGGGGGTAAAAACGATATCTTTTTACCAACGAATGAATAAGGCGATTAGGAAATTCGCCATAGCGATTTCCGTAACGAGAGGAGACTGTTTTATAGTCCCTAGCCTTAATCGAATTGTGACATGAGGAGGTAAAAACGATATCTTTTTACCGACGAATTAACAAGGCGATTAGGAAATTCGTCATAGCGATTTCCGTAACGAGAGGAGACTGTTTCACAGTCCCTATCGTTAATCGAATTGAACTTGTACAAATGCAAGAGCACCTTTTCCATCACGAGTTAATTTGATGTATTGAGCGCCTTCTGTTTTCGCAAGTTTAATACCAAGTTTATCTGTTTCTGCTTTCATATCTTCAAAGTTTGAAGCAACTTGAGGGGCAAGGATAACCAAATCAAACTCTGGCAACATTTCACGGTGAGCACCATAGCCACCTGCTGCTGCTTTCACAGGAACATTGTATTCTGCAGCTGCTTTGTTCAAAGCATTTGCAAGGAGACCACTTGTACCTCCACCAGCACAGAGAACGAGGACATTTGTTTCTTCAGTGATGGTATTTTGTGCTGCATCGACACCCGCTTTTTCAAGAATAGCATCTGCTTTTGCAGTGTTGAAGTTTGCAGCAACTTTTTCTTTCAATTCATCATTAGATTTACCTGAACGTTCTTCTTCTAGAATTTGTTCATCATAGACCTTAAGGAATGGATAGTAAATGACTACGTCAACCACGATTAGAAGGGCAGCAAGAATGAATGATAGAACTTGGAAGTTCGTACCAAGAACTAGACCTAATGGAGCTGGAGTTGTCCATGGTAGGTTAGCAGTAAATGAGTTCATTCCAAGAGTTTCAATAAAGAATTTGAAGATCCAAACGTTTGCGATTGGAGCAAAGATAAATGGAATGAAGAAGATTGGATTCAATACAAGTGGTGCACCAAACAAGATTGGTTCATTTACACCAAAGAATGTTGGAACTACTGAAGCACGTCCGATGGCACGGTTACGTTTTGATTTTGTTAACCACATGAACATGAATGGAACAACTAGTGTCGCACCAGTACCACCCATGGTAACGATAAACATTTGTGTACCAGAAGTAAGGATCTTGTCTGCATGCATCCCTTGTTGGAGAAGATTCAAGTTGACTTCGGCATTTGCATAGGTAATCGCTGCGATAGCAGGTTCAACGATAGATGGACCATGAATACCAACAAACCAGAAGAAGGCAAAGGCACCAAAGATAATGGTAATACCTAGATAACCATCAGCAGCAGAAAATAATGGTGCAAAGAATTTACCGATTGATTCTGCTACGCTTGCACCAACAAAATGACGAGCTAGTAAATCAAGAGCATAAAGTGAAACAACTGAGAGAGTGAATGGAATCACATCTTTAAAGACTTGTGAGATATTTGGTGGAACTTCGTCAGGCATACGAATAGTGACGTTGTTCTTAACACAGACCTTATAGATAGCTACGGTAACAAAGGCAGCAAGGAAGGCTGAAAGCAAACCTTTTGTCCCCAAGAATCCAGTAGCTAGGCCATTTTCGATAGGATCAGCTGCCAACATCAACAAACCAACAATTGCTGCCAACAATGTTGACATATAGTTGATTTGATTGGTTTTCTCCATGCTACGGTTTACTGAGTCGGTCAGTGATTTAGCTGTTGTACCAGCTACCAAGAGAGCCAGAATACCCATAGAATAGCTGTAAGGTTTCATCAGAAAGGCTACAACTTCATCAGACCATTTAAAGCCCCATGAGTTTGGTACAAAGGCAATCAAGATAAAGATACTTGAGAAGAGAATAACAGGCATACCTGCAATGAAACCATCACGAATAGCACGAAGATAGATATTACGAGATAGTTTCTCAAAGAAAGGCTTTCCTTTCTCGATAAATGCAATTAGTTTATTCATTATTTAACTCCTCTCTTATAAAGTTCGATTAAGTGGTGCATCAAATCTTTTAACAAGACAGTTGTCATCAAGTGGTCTTGGCCATGCATCATGGTTACACTATAAGCTAAGTCCTCACCAGAAGCTTCCTTAGTCAATAGACTTGTTTGCGCGTGGTGAGCCTCTGCAATGCAAGAACCAGCTTCCTCAACTAAGCTGTCTGCTTTCGCAAAATCACCAGCTTCAGCAGCCTTTAAAGCTTCCAATAGTTTTGAACGAGCATCGCCAGCATAGGCTACGATTTCAAAACCTAACAATGTTACTTCTTCTCTATTCATGATAGAATTCTCCTTATATAGTTTTAAATAAATTTTTATGACAATAAACGTTGGATATGTAGAACTAGATAAACTCGTTCACTTTTATACAAATCAAGACCCGTATGTTGCGTAATTACATCGTAAATCTTGGAGCCAACTTCGAATGCTTTTGGATAAGATTGTTTGATATGGTCTTCCATATCTAGAAGTGATTGATTATCATCTCTGGATCTATCCAAATAATCCAAGAAATAATTCAAATGAATCATAAAGCGATCATAGAAATGGTTATTCTCTTTAGTTCTTTGAATTGCATAACCCTTTAGCACTTCCTCAACATTTCTGAGAATTTCTTTCCTTTTATCAATCGATTCAACCATTTGGACTTCATTCTCACCCTCAGCATTGATGAAATGATAAGCAATCCGAATAATTTCGTCCTCAGGAAAATGATCTGCTAGCTTCTGACGATAAATTTCAAAAGCCTCACTTGCAATTCGAAAAGCGACAGGATACTTGGTAGAAATATCTGGCAGATTACTATCCTTGTACCTTCCTTGTGTTAGAGCTTGGTAAGAACAGTAAATATGATCTGTCAAGGTTACATAGAGATACTCTTGAATCGGATAGTGATATTTCTTGGAAAGCTTATCAATAATCTCATAGGTCACTGTGATAAAATCAAGCGGAACATCTTTGAGGAGAGCCATAAAGTTTTCTCTGGACTCTTCGGTCTTCATCCGAAAGATTTTCTCAACCTGATGTTCAGCAATCAAATCCCCCTTCTTCTTTCCGAATGCAATCCCCTTACCAATTACAATCACCTCTTCTCCTTTATAATTTCTGACAAGTGAAACATTGTGATTCATTGGATTTAGAATTCGATACATGTCAACCTCCTTTTATATTTTAAAGGTATATGAGTATAAAAAATGACCACAAATGAACTAGAAAATCAGCCGATTTCTAATTCACCTGTGATCATGCCTAATATTACTTAGTAACACTCACCTTGTATTAACTTGTGATTTAAGTATAGCACAAGTAAGTTGTTTTGTAAACCTTTACATACAACTTTTTTTTTTTAAATTTTTAGATTCATGTTCCTAACCTAGGAGGACTTTCTTACACGCGTTCTTTCCATGAAGTTGCTGTTGTTTGAAGAACTTTGTTGAGTTCGTCAATGTTTTCAAATCCAGTTGTGCGAAGCCATTCGCGAGCTGCTGCTTCACCATCTTTGATGTAAGCTTCAACTGAACCAGCCCATGTAGCACGGCCACAAAGAACTCCGTTGAAGTTTGCACCTGATTCATGAGCAAATACAAGAGTATCTTGGAAAAGTTTAGCTGATACACCAGCACTCAAGTAGATGTATGGCAAGTTTGTTGCTTCATCTTGAGCTTTGAAGAAGGCTGCTGCTTCTTCACGTGTATAAACTACTTCACCTTCAGCGAAGCCTTCAACATATTTAATGTTAACAGGAACTTCTACTTTCAAGACATCAATGTTAAAGCGTGGGTCTGAGAAGACTTTCATAGCACCGATAACTTTGTGTGGTTTTACTTTCGCATATTCTACAGAACCTGCGTCAGCAATTTTTTCATCGTAAGCAAGGATTTCAAGGAAGAATGGGATGTCTTCAGCCACACACTCAGAACCGATACGTTCAATGTAAGCTTGTTTTTCTTGGTTGAGTTCATCTGAGCTATCTACATCATAGTAAAGCAAGAATTTAACTGCATCTGCACCTTCTTCTTTAATACGTTTTGCAGACCAAACATCCAAGCAGTCAGGCAAGCGTTTTGTGCTTGTTGTGTCATAACCTGTTTTTTCATAAGCAAGGAGAAGACCAGCTTTTTCATCAAGAGCTTTAGTTGCTGGAAGTCCATACTCAGGATCAAGAAGCATAGATGAAGCATATTTAGTCAATTCATCTGCTACCAAGACTTTAAGTTCTTCCATTTGAGCTACAGTTGGTTCTTCTGTTTGGTGTTGAGCCATGAGGCGTTTCAAAGCACCACGTTGGTCAAATGCAAGAGCTGAGATGATACCATTTTCATCAGAAAGTTTTTCTAAACGTGCACGTTTTTGTTCTGTTAAAGCCATTTTATACCTCTTTTACTATTAATTGATCATATAGAGCTTGATAGTTGGCCATGTTGACATGACCAGTCATTTTTTCTTGAGCATTGAGCATACCAAGGACATTTGCCTTGATGAGTAATTCTGAATCCGATTCTTTGTGAAGAAGTCCTGAAGAAATTCCTGCCACAGTAGAGTCTCCAGATCCAACAGGATTTACCACCTGAATTCTAGGAATATCTACCTTGTAGAAAGTGTCACCATGTTTGGCAAAGGCACCGTTGGCACCAAGTGAAACGATAATCCATTCAATACCTGCAAACAAAGGTTCTTGAAGTACTTCTTTTAATTCATCCAAATCCTCAGAAACTTCTCTTCCAAGAAGCTGAGACAATTCCTCATTATTTGGTTTGATTACTGTTGGTTTATGTGGTGATTCAAGAACCGCCTGAAGAGTCGCACCAGAGCAGTCCAAGACTACAGGCTTGCCAGCTTGATTAGCAAGTTCTACCAAGCTCGCATAGTAATCAACTGGAAGGCCAGCCGGCAGACTACCTGAGATAGCTACTACTTCAACTGACTCTAGAAGATTTTTAAAATGTTCCAAAAAGTCTTGACCTTCCTGTTCCAATACTTCAGGACCTTTTTCAAGAACTTCTGTTTGGTTGTCTCCGTGAAGAATA
Organism: Streptococcus mitis 17/34; assembly: GCA_000430305.1. Lineage (GTDB taxonomy): Bacteria > Bacillota > Bacilli > Lactobacillales > Streptococcaceae > Streptococcus > Streptococcus mitis_AW. The sequence goes on along the minus strand of ASZZ01000007.1, from coordinate 94,863 downwards.
GCGATACAGTTACGAGTTTCTCCCTGAATAGAAAAGAAATCTTTCTTAACATTATCATCAATATTTTCAACCAAAAACTCACCAAGTTTTCCACCCACTAAACCAGTAGCAAGCACAGAGTCTCTAAATTCTGAAAGTACTCGTGTAACATTGAGGCCCTTACCACCAGCCGTTTTGGTTACATCTACCACACGATTGACAGTATCAATCTTCAACTCATCCAAAGGATAGGAAATATCGATGGACGGGTTCATTGTGACTGTTAAAATCATAGGTCACCTCTTAGTCGTGGTATTCTCCGCGATCCCATTTTTCAAGGAATTCAGTGAAGAAGTTTACATCTGTTTGTTGAGCATTGTGACTTTCAAGGTGTTCAATTTTCGCAATCAATTTCTTGTTTTCTTCAGATGGTTTGTATTCAGCATGGATGAAAGCTTCGATGATATCACACATGAGCAATTCACCAGTAATCTTACCACCAAAACCGATAACGTTAGCGTTCAATTCTTCTTTAGCATAAAGTGCTGTTGTCATATCACGAACTAAGGCAGAACGAACACCTGGAACTTTATTTACAGCGTTGTTAATACCAACACCAGTACCACAGATACATACTCCAAGATCAGCTTGACCGCTAGTTACAGCTTCACCAACTTTTTTACCAAAGATTGGGTAGTGAGTACGTGTATGGTCATATGTACCAAAGTCAATGACTTCATATCCTTTTGATTTCAAAAATTCTGAAACCGCCATTTTTTCATCTGTTACGATGTGGTCACATCCAATTGCAATTCTCATTAGTTATTCCCTCCGATTAATTATATAAATCTAATATCATTTATCCTTACTCAAGAAAATCAAGATTAGCTTAGGAAGCGATCTGCAAGCATAACTGAGGTTAGCTAAAGTGAGCTGACGACAGATTATCTTGATTTTTGAAGAGTATTAGCACATTTTGTTCAACATGTCGACCCTAATTTGGTGACGTCCACCATCGTATTTACCGTTAACAAATCCTTTAGCGATATTTTTAGCCAATTCATCACCAACAAGTTGTGCACCCATAGTGATCATACGTGAGTTGTTGTGGCCACGAGTCATATAAGCAGAACGTTCGTCAGATACTTCTGCAGCAACCATTCCTTTGATTTTAGTTGCAACCATGAATGGACCAGCACCATAAGCATCAATGACAATACCAAGGTTTTGTTCTTCTTTGTTTACTTCTGCAGCAACAGCAAGAGTCACATCAACAAAGTCTTGACCTTCAGCTGTAACATCCACAACGTGGAAGTTTTCTTTTTCCAAGAAGTCTTTCACAACTTCTTTCAATCTCAAACCTGCAGCATCTGCACCGATAACAATAGACATATTGTATACTCCTTTTTATTTTTCTAGGCTAACAAAACCTTTTATAGTTAGCAGTTTATACTCTTCGAAAATCAAATTCAAACCGCGTCACGTCGCCTTGCCGTACTCAAGTACAGCCTGCGGCTAGTTTCCTAGTTTGCTCTTTAATTTTCATTGAGTATTACCTACAAAAGGCTTTCTAGCAGTTTATTAACAAATTGGATTGAATGAGATGAATGACACCTTATTCAAGTTTAGGAAATCAGTTTCCTATAAATAATCTCTCTTTCAAAGAGAATATAACAAGTGATTATTTGTTTGTTACAAACATCATTTGTTGCTTACAAACATAATATACTCCTATTTCTGGAAAAAGTCAACAGTTAATGTTTGTTTTTGTGGTTTTTTATCTAAAAGATTTCGATATCAAAACCAATTTGATCCACTTGACCAGGTTCTAGGAGACGAACATTCTTCTTATCTTCTAGATGATCTCCTTCTTCAAGGGATGTTGACAAGCCAGACCATGGTTCAAAAGCAATGAAAGGACCTTTATTCAAAGTTGACCAGATAATGAGATTTGAGAACTCTGCAAAGTGCACTTTCAACCCTTTATCATGTTTACGAGAACGAAGGGCAATTGTTCTAGATTGTAATTCATCTAAAGTAACTGCATCTGTGCTAAACAAATCATAGCTGAGGTCTACTTCTTTTTGACCTTCTAGCCATGGACTTCTATCTTGGAAATCCAACATACCTGTTTCTGGGAAAGGACGTGGAACAGAGCAAGTTTCTGCTTTCTCAAACTCTAAATAGTAATCTTCATAGTCTTCATCATCAAGTAGAGGACAATTAAAGCCTGGATGCCCACCGATAAAATAAGGCATGACCTTGCTAGTTTCTTTATTAAATATTTTGTATTGAGTTCGTACTGTCTTGCCAGTAAGGATATAAGTGATTTCTAAGCGGAAATGATAAGGATAGTTTTGATAGCTATTCTCATCGTCTTCAATTGCAAAAGTTACACTCTTGTCTGTCTGTTCAACTAATTCAAATTCTTTCTTACGAACCAAACCATGACGAGGAATGTTTCCTTTTCTTTCTTGTCCCTTCTCATCTATATAGAGGGCTGTATCCTCTCTCAAAGAACCGCAAATAGGGAAGAGAACAGGAGCTTGTCCACTCCAATAAGTGGCATCCCCTTGCCACAAATACTCCAGACCTTCAGCATCTTTTATAGAAGAAAGAGCCCCGCCAAAACTGTTAAATTGAACACTTAATTGTTCTGATTTTAATTCAATTACCATTATTTTCTCCGATTTCTTGATAGTTTATAAAAAACTAGGCTGTCACTCCTAATGGTATGACAACCTAGTTTCAACAATTTACATTTTATAGGAGCGCATTATTTTGCTTTTGCTGCGTACTCTTCGTTACGTTTGATCATTTGTTTTCTGTACCAAGCAAAGATACCGATATAGAATACAAGGAAGACTACAGCACCAAGGATTGCTTTGATATCACCTGTTGTAGTGTTACCAATTGTCCAACCAAGAAGTTTTTCGATTGGTCCTTCAAGAGTTGAGTGAGTGATCAATTGAGTTTGGCTCACACCTTCTGGGAAGGCACCTACACCTTTAGCAAGTTCTGTTGCAAATGGTGCGATAAGTGTACCTGAAAGAAGGAAGAGTGGCAACAAGAGTGTTCCGAAGATAATCATACGGAGCAATTTACCACGTGTTACAACCAAGAGAGCTGGAGTAACACCCATAGCGATGATACCTGCAAGTGGCAAGATACCATTTCCGACTTTTGAAAGAAGCACTGCTTCAACCAACATGATTGGTGCAAGTACGTTGGCACAAGCCCAAACTTCAGCACGACCAGCGATGAAAGGCCAGTCAAGACCGATGTTGAATTTACGTCCTTGAAGACGTTTAGTAGCAACGTTTGTAATACCTTGTGAAAGTGGCTCTACGGCAGCGATGAACCATGAACCGATAAGTGAGAAGAGTTCCAAAGACACACCAGCTGTCAAACCAAGAGACAACCAACCTTTAATAACTAATTGCCAGTTTGATGCATCTTCTACGCCAGCAACTGGATGTGGAGTACCCATCAAACCGATGACGATACCAAGGATGAAACCGATGAAGAATTTAGATCCCCAGAAACCGATTTTCTTGTTCAATTTAGCAGCATCAAAGTCATATTTATCAAGACCTGGGAAGAATTTTTCAAAAATCTTATCCAAAACCATGATAACTGGGTTCATCATGTAGTTCATGTGAGTTGAAGTCATTGGTGATGAACTTGGTGCGTTAAGAAGATCGTCGAATGTAGGTTTCATCAAGTCAGAGTTGATAATTTTAAGAACCCCAACAAGAACAACTGCTGCAGTCGCAATGAAGAGTGAAACTCCTTGCTAACGCCATTGTTGTCTGCATACCATTTAATCAAAAGACCTGTGATAGACAAGTGCCAGATATCGAAGATATCAACGTCAAGTGTATCAGTTTTCTTCATAGCAAGCATCACTACGTTGACAATCAACATGATGAGCAAGAAGTAAAGTGTCCAAGCAGAGCCCCAAGTGATTGTAGCAAGTGGTGCCCAACCAACGTCGGTGATGTTCAATTGAATACCAGTATTTTCAACGAATTTTGCAAGTGATGCTGAGAAAGCACCATTTAGCATACCGATGATAGCACCGATACCAGTAAGAGCGATGGCAAGTTTGATACCACCTTCAAGCGCTTTGGAGAATTTCACTCCAAAAAGTAGAGCCAATACTGTCAAAATGATCAGCATGATGATCGGTCCACCCATATCCAAGATAGGTTTGAACAGCTTATTGGCTAGTTCGATAATGACATCCATAATAGTTCCTCCCTTTTTATGTTATATGAATGTTAACAAATTAGAATTAGCTTAACCCGTGTTCTTTAATGGCTGCTTCAATATTGTCAAATACTGGAGCACTCATAGCTGGGATACGGAATAAGATTGGTCCAGCTTCGATAACTGGAATACCTGGGTCAAAACCAAGGTCTGTCGCAGCAATTGGTGTGAAGATGTCATAACCTTTGATAAGGTCTTCATTAACGTCTTTGACCATTACTGCATCACAGTGAACATCAAAACCGCGATTTGAAAGTTCTTCTTCAAGAGCACTTTTAATTTGGTGGCTTGAGTTAACACCTGCACCGCAGGCAGCAAGAATTTTAATCATATGGATTTCCTCCGATTTAATATTTTTAATTGACAAGATTAAGCGGTTGCTTCAGCTATATAAGCATAGAGATCTTCTGGTTCTGAAATTTTTGATAGGTCTTCAAGATGACCATTTCCAGTAAAGAAGTCCATCAACTGAGCAAGAATGTTAGTTTGACTTGAGCTTGAGTTGTTAATAATAAAGAAGAGCAAGGATACTTCTACTTCCTTATCTGGTGCAATCATATTATGGAAAGTCACTGGTTTTTCTAATCGAACCACCACAACTTTTTCAGCTAGATTATGAACAATATCTGTATGAGGAATAGCCACATTCGGCAAATCCTTACCCAAAAATTCCATATCTAAACCAGTTGGAAATGACTTTTCACGCGTGATCAAGGCTTCACGATAGGTTGGAGTTACGATTTCTCGTTCTTCCAATAAAGTAGCTACCTGATCAAAGAGTTGTTCTTGATTATCCGCTTCTAAGCAAAACACAAGGTTTTTGTCAAAGAAATGATCTAATCCCATAAGGTTTTCCCTTCTTTCCATTAACTTTATGCTATAAGTATAACACTATATGAAATCGTTGTCAATATTTTTCTGTTCTTTTTTTGTCTCTTTTTTTATATTTTTGTTGTTTTTATAGTTTGTTATATAAAAACAAACAATTAAACAAACATCCAAAACATTTCTTGCGTTCCAGAACCTAAAAAAGCAGACCATTTAAGCCTGCTTTACTATTGATTCTTATATAAATTTCCTATAAACAAGGAAAATCAATTCTGATAACTTACTCTTCATCCATACTCAAGACGCTTAGGAAGGCTTCTTGTGGTACTTCTACTGATCCGATAGCTTTCATACGTTTCTTACCAGCTTTTTGTTTTTCTAGAAGTTTACGCTTACGAGAAACGTCACCACCGTAACACTTAGCAAGTACATTCTTACGAAGGGCCTTGATATCTGTACGAGCCACAATCTTATGTCCAATTGCGGCTTGGATTGGCACCTCAAATTGTTGACGAGGGATGATTTTCTTGAGCTTATCAACGATGAGTTTCCCACGTTCGTAGGCAAAGTCCTTGTGAACGATAAAGCTGAGGGCATCAACCTTGTCTCCATTGAGAAGGATATCCATTTTGACTAGCTTAGATGGGCGGTACTCTGACAATTCATAGTCAAAGCTTGCATAACCACGTGTCGAAGATTTAAGTTTATCAAAGAAGTCAAAGACGATTTCAGCAAGTGGAATTTGATAGATAACATTGACACGATTATCATCAATATAGTCCATCGTCACAAAGTCCCCACGCTTGCGCTGAGCTAGCTCCATTACAGCTCCTACGAACTCCTGTGGTACCATGATTTGAGCTTTAACATAAGGCTCTTCAATGGTTGCAATCTTGGTTGGGTCTGGGAACTCTGATGGGTTTGACACATCCATAGACTCCCCGTCTGTCAAATTAACCTTGTAAATAACAGACGGAGCTGTCATGATGAGGTCAATGTTGAACTCGCGCTCCAGACGTTCTTGGATAACATCCATATGAAGAAGTCCAAGGAAACCACAACGGAAACCAAATCCAAGTGCCTGAGATGTTTCTGGTTCAAACTGCAAGCTAGCATCATTCAGTTGCAATTTTTCAAGGGCTTCACGTAGGTCATTGTACTTGTTTGACTCAATTGGATAAAGACCTGCAAATACCATAGGATTCATCTGCTTGTAACCATGTAAGGCTCTGCCGCAGGGTTGGTCGCCAAGGTAACGGTATCCCCCACACGCGTATCCTGAACTGTCTTAATAGACGCTGCAATATAACCAACATCACCAGTCGCAAGGAAATCACGACCAACTGCTTTTGGTGTGAAAATACCAACTTCCGTAACATCAAAAGTCTTGCCATTGCTCATAAGCTGAATCTTATCACCAGGTTTAACCACTCCATCCATAACACGCACTTGGAGGATAACCCCACGGTAAGCATCATAAACAGAGTCAAAAATCAAGCTTTGAGTGGCGCCGTCACATCACCTGTTGGCGCTGGCACTTTTTCTACGATTTGCTCAAGAATTTCTTCGATACCGATACCAGCTTTTGCTGATGCTAAGACAGCTTCACTGGCATCTAGACCAATGACATCTTCAATCTCTGTACGCACGCGCTCAGGATCTGCAGCTGGCAGATCAATCTTGTTAATGACTGGCATAATTTCCAAATCATTGTCCAAGGCCAGATAAACATTGGCAAGGGTTTGAGCCTCAATTCCTTGGGCAGCATCAACCACCAAAATAGCACCCTCGCAGGCAGCTAGCGAACGTGAAACTTCATAGGTAAAGTCAACGTGCCCTGGCGTGTCAATCAAGTGGAAAATATAAGTTTCTCCATCTTTTGCAGTATAATTGAGCTCAATGGCATTGAGTTTAATGGTAATCCCACGTTCTCGCTCTAGATCCATGCTGTCTAAAAGCTGAGCTTGCATTTCACGACTGGAAACTGTCTCTGTTTTTTCCAAAATGCGGTCTGCTAGAGTTGATTTCCCGTGGTCAATATGAGCGATAATAGAGAAGTTACGAATCTTCTCCTGTCGTTTTTTCAATTCTTCTAAGTTCATGATTCTCTTCCTTTCAGGGTATCTATTTATTATAAATTGTTTTTGATATTTTGACAAGACCATACCCTGCTAGGAGTACTAATCTTCAGCGACAAAGCCGTCATTTTCAATAAAGTGATGTTCTGTCATTCCTTGGTCAGTAAAGACAATTCCATGAAGGACACCACCATAGACAGCTCCTCCGTCCATGCCAATCTTGCCATCTTCTGTAGTCCAAAGCTCAGCTGTACCTCGCTCTTGCTTTAACAAACCATAGACTGGTGTATGACCAAAGACAATGATTTTTCCAGTATGATTTTCGGCTTCGTGGAATGGTTTTCTAAGCCAGACTTTTTTATAATCTGTTGTTTCATGCCAGTCATCCAAGGTCAAATCAATACCTGCGTGAACAAAGATATACTTGTCTGTCTCTACCACAAATGGCATTTGACGAATAAATTCGACCAAATCTGCTGCTTCAGTGGCAACACTCTTGGCATCTTCTACTCCATCAACTGGTGCATCCAAGGGACGACCTAGGATAGAGTTAATGGTTGTATCTCCACCATTGCGACGATAGTGGTCATAGCTTTCTTCTGGGTCATCGAGCCAAGTCAAAAACATATACTCGTGATTTCCTGACAAACAGATTGCCCCTTTATTATCAACTAAGTCCTTAACCATCTCTAGAACACGGCGACTATCCTCACCTCGGTCAATCAAATCCCCTAAAAAGAGCAACTTGGTCTGACCATCCCAGGTTTTGAGAAGGTCTTCTAGCATCCCAGCTTTTCCGTGAACATCTCCAATTACATAATAGTCTGTCATCTTATTTCTCCCTGTTTCTCAACAATTCTCTGGCTTGCGTCAGGGCTGCTTCCGTCACATCATCACCTGCCAACATCTTGGCAACTTCTTCCACGCGCTCTTCAACCGTCAAGAGACGAACAGTCGAAACCGTTGAATGCTCATTGCTAATCTTCTCAATAAAGAATTGATAATCTGCAATCGCAATCACTTGTGGCAAATGGGAAATAGCCAAAACCTGACCATGTTGGCCAATCTTGTGAATCTTCTGTGCGATGGCCTGAGCTACACGACCTGAAACTCCCGTATCCACCTCATCAAAGACAATGCTGGTCTTTCCTTCTTTACGCGAAAAGGCAGACTTGATAGCTAGCATGAGACGAGACAATTCCCCACCAGACGCAACCTTGACCAAGGGTTTAAAGTCTTCACCAGGGTTGGTTGAAATGTAAAACTCGACCATTTCATTGCCCTCACGGCTGAATTTGCCCTTGCTAAAACGAACCTGAAACTGGGCTTTTTCCATATAAAGGTCCTGCAGTTCTTGTTTAATCTCTGCTTCTAGCTGCTGGGCCAAATCATGACGAGCGGATGCAAGTTGACCAGCCAAGTCGACAAGATTGACTTCCAATTTCTTAAGCTCTGCTTCCATGTCATCAGACGAAAGGTTATTGCCTGTCAAGAGATTGTATTCATCCGTAATCTTGGCAAAATAAAGCAAAACATCATCTACAGTCCCACCATACTTACGAGTAATGGTATGCAGAAGGTCCAAGCGATTCTCGACCTGCATGAGACGATTGCCGTCAAAATCAAGGTCCTCAATAATAGCTTCTAGACGCTTGCTAATATCTTCTAAGACATAGTAGGTCTCAGACAGAGAGCTTGAAATTTCACGGTATTCTGTGTCATACTCTTCGACACTTTCCATGTCATTCATGGCCGAACGAATATTAGCTAGACTTGAAAACTCCTCATTGTCTAACATGCTGTAGGCATTGGTCAGTGTATCCGCAATATTTTTATGGTTGAGGAGTTTATCTCGCTCTTGATTGAGAGTCAAGTCTTCACCAGCCTGCAAGTTTGCAGCCTCAATCTCTGCCATTTGAAATTCCAACATTTCAATACGAGCCTTATGTTCCTGTTGGTTTTTCTTGACTTCCAGAACCTGCTTGCGCATTTTTCGATAAGCATCAAAACTCGTCTGATAGGTCTCTTTCAAGTCCCAAAAAGCTGCATCGCCAAATTCATCCAACATCTGGATGTGCAGTTGAGGACGCATTAACTCCTCTTGGTCATGCTGACCATGGATATCTACAAGATGTTGCCCAATAGCACGCAAAACAGACAGATTAACCATCTGACCATTCACACGGCTGATACTACGACCATTTTGCAAGATTTCCCGACGGATGATAATTTCATCACCCAATTCTAAACCTTGCTCATCAAAAATTTCCTGTAAAAGGCGACTATTTTCAACTGAGAAAAGCCCCTCAATCTCTGCCTTTGGTGCACCATGACGAATAACATCTGTCGTCGCACGAGCCCCTAACATCATATTCATGGCATCAATGATAATCGACTTCCCTGCGCCTGTTTCACCAGTCAGGACAGTCATTCCCTTTTCAAAATTGAGGGAAATAGCCTCAATAATGGCAAAGTTTTTTATCGAAATTTCAAGTAACATATAGACCTACCAATTTTTTACTTGTTCAAAGATTTCCTCAGCTAGACTTTCACTTCTGGCAATGACTAAAATCGAGCTATCATCAGCCAAACAGCTAAAAATCTTGTCCGCAAAAGTCTCGATTAACTGAGCTTTTACAAAAGCCGTATTTCCTGGAATAACTTGGAGATTGATCATCTTATCCATCAATTCAGCTGACTCAATATTGTCTTCAGCCAGTTGCAAACTTTTTACGATTGATTTTGGCAATTCATAGACATAGGTGTTATCTCTCAAAGGAATTTTGACAATACCTAACTCTTTGATATCTCGTGATACTGTTGCCTGAGTGGCAGTGATGCCTGCCTCTTTCAAATGTTCTACGATTTCTTCTTGCGTACCGATTTGATAATCTGTCACAAATCGTCTAATTTTTTCAAGTCTCTCTTTTTTATTCATTTTTAAATTGACTATGCGCCCTCTCTACTACTTCTTCAATCTCAGCCAGAACCTGATTGCTTGCTGACTTTTCTTTTTTCAAATACGCTAAAAACTCAATATTTCCATGACCGCCTTGGATAGGAGAAAAATCCAAACCAAGGACTGAAAAGCCTTCCTCTACTGCCATAGCTGTTACAGATTCAAGGACATTCTGGTGCACCTTAGCATCACGAATGATTCCATTTTTCCCAATCTGCTCACGTCCTGCCTCAAACTGAGGCTTAACTAGAGCCACAACCTGCCCTTGATCAGCTAACACTCGGTGCAAGGCTGGCAGAATCAGACTGAGGGAAATGAAACTCACATCAATACTGGCAAAGCTCGGTTCCTTTTCGAAATCAGTCTTTTCTGCATAACGGAAATTGAACTGCTCCATGCTGACAACTCGTGGATCTTGGCGTAATTTCCAAGCCAACTGATTGGTACCGACATCGACTGCAAAGACTAACTCAGCACCATTCTGCAACATGACGTCGGTAAAACCTCCAGTGGAGGCCCCAATATCAATCGTTGTCGCCCCTTCTACTGACAAATCAAAGACCTGCAAGGCCTTCTCCAATTTCAAGCCACCACGGCTGACATACTTGAGTTTTTCACCCTTGAGTTTTAGCTCGGTGTCATCTGGGATTTTCTCTCCTGGTTTGTCAAACCGTTCTCCATTCAGGACTGCTACGACTAGTCCAGCCATGACACCACGTTTAGCCTGTTCTCGTGTTTCAAACAAGCCCTGTTTATAAGCTAGTACATCCACTCTTTCCTTAGCCATTGATTCTCAAACTTTCTACTACACTTACAATCGATTCTATCTCAAAGGGAATCTGCTGGGCAATTTCTTCTAATTTGGCATTAGCTTGATCTAGGGTTTGGTTACAAAAGGCAATGGCCTCTTCCAAGCCCAACAAGGCTGGATAGGTTGACTTCTCTGCCTGCAAATCCTTTTGTGGTGTCTTGCCAATTTCCTCAAAACTAGCTGTCACATCCAATACATCATCTCGAACTTGGAATGCAAGTCCAATCAATTCGCCAACAGTTTTCAGCTTTGCCTGCATTTCAGGAGCCAATTCAGCTATGATAGCAGCAGCTTGGAAGGGATAGGCTAGTAGTTTCCCAGTCTTATTGGCATGAATGGTTTGAAGTTCTTCCAAAGATAAATGCTGGTGTTCACCCTCCATGTCCAAAACCTGCCCTGCTACCATGCCCAGACTTCCTGAAGCAAGCGATAGGTTGGCAATTAAGTCCACCTTGATCTGACTTGGCAACTCTGCCTGCGCTATCAAGGCATAGGGATCCAGGAACAAGGCATCTCCAGCCAAAATGGCCATTGCTTCGCCAAATTTCTTATGATTGGTCAAACGTCCCCGACGATAATCGTCATCATCCATGGCAGGAAGGTCATCGTGAATCAAACTTCCTGTATGAATCATTTCCAAGGCCGCAGCCACCTGCGCGTGAGATGGTTTAATAGCGACCTGCAAGGCTTCCAATACTTCCAACAAGAGAAAAGGGCGAATACGCTTGCCACCAGCATGAATGGAATAGAGAACCGATTCTCTCAAACTAGAAGCAAACTGCTGGTCTCCATAAAAATCTTCCAAGGCCGACTCGACAAGAGCTAATTTTTCTTGCTTCTTCATTCAAAATCACTTTCTGTTCCGTCTTCTTGCATGACCTTGACCAAGGTCTTTTCAGCCTTGTCCAGCGTCGCTTGGAGCTCTTTTGACAAGACCATGCCCTTTTGAAAGGCAGCAATCGCATCTTCTAGAGCAATTTCACCATTTTCCAAACTTTGGACAATGGTTTCCAGTTCTGCTAGATTTTCCTCAAATTTCTTTTGTTTTGACATCTTTAACCTCTAATTCTACTTGACCATCTCGCATCAAAAGCGTTACTTGATCTTTTTTCTTCAAACTCTCAACCGAATCTACAACGGACTCTTCTTTTTTGACAATAGCATAACCACGCGCCACGATTCGACTGGTATCCAACATGAGCAAGGCTTCTGAAAGTCTTTTCACCTCAGCAACCTTGGCATCATAAACCAAAGCCATTTGGCTACGGAGGAGCTTATCCAACTGGCCTAGACGGTCTTGATAACGTTGGATTTTGATAACAGGTGATAATTGGACCAGTTGATGCGTCCTTGATTGAACTATTTGCTTGTTATCAGAAATCTGTGTTCGCAAACTTTGTTTTAATCGCAGTTGCAGTTGGTCCAAGCGTTGCAAATAGCCATCATACAAGCGCTCTGGCTGTCTAAAGATGACTGACTGACTGCATTTTTTCAAAGCTTCTTGTTTCCTAGATAGGACATTTCGGACTGCTGTTGCCATCCGTTTTTCTTGATTTTGCAAATGGGCTAATAGATCCAACTTGGTCACTGGTGTTGCTAGTTCAGCTGCAGCTGTCGGCGTTGCAGCCCGTCTATCTGCCACAAAATCCGCCAAGGTCACATCCGTCTCATGCCCCACACTAGAAATAACTGGCAGACGAGATTCAAAAATAGCTCGTACCACAATTTCTTCGTTAAAGGCCCAGAGATCCTCGATGGAACCACCACCACGACCAATAATCAGTAAATCCAAATCGTCACGTTGATTAGCACGCGCAATATTTCGAGAAATTTCCTCCGCGGCTCCATCACCTTGCACCTTAGTCGGATAGAGGAGAATATCAACACCAGGAAAACGTCTGCTGACGGTCGTGATAATATCTCGAATAACGGCTCCACTACGACTTGTCACTACACCAATTCGCTTAGAAAATTGGGGAAGAGGTTGCTTGAAGCGTTCTTGAAACAGACCTTCTTCCGTCAATTTTTTCTTGAGTTGTTCAAACTGAATCGCAAGCGCCCCAACCCCATCAGGCTCAGCCTTTTCAATGATAATGGAGTAGCTACCACTTGGTTCATAGACCTGTACACGCCCAATCACATTGATCTTCATTCCTTCTTCAAGGTCAAACCCTAATTTCTGATAAATCCCAGACCAAATAGTCGCTTGAATGACTGCATGGTCATCCTTTAGGGAGAAATATTGGTGAGTAGGTCGTTTACGAAAGTTGGAAACTTGACCAGTTAAATAGACCCGTTCCAAGTAAGGGTCTTTATCGAATTTCATTTTCAGATACTTGGTCAAAGTTGTTACCGATAAATACTTTTCCATCTCCACCTACTATTCATTTCCTTGCTCTTTCATGGGTATTATTATACCAAAAATATGCCTAAAAATCTCCATTTATGTACCATTATGAGGGAAAAATAGAAAAAGGAGGCAAGACCTCCACATCTGATTATTTGCTGTTTCGAGCTTCTTCCAAAATCTTTGCAATCTTGGTCGTCAAAAGGTCAATAGCAACTGTATTGCTGACTCCCTCAGGAATGACGATATCAGCATAACGCTTGGTTGGCTCGATAAACTGGTGATACATAGGTTTAACTACACCTAAGTACTGGTCAATAACGCTATCAAGGCTACGGCCACGCTCCTCCATATCACGCTTGATACGACGAATAATGCGCACATCATCATCCGTATCCACAAAAATCTTGATATCCATCAAATCGCGCAGGCGCTTGTCCTCTAAGACCAAAATCCCTTCAACGATAAAGACATCTTGAGGTTCCTGACGATAGGTCTTGCTGCTTCGTGTATGCTCTGTATAGTCATAAGTCGGAATATCTACCGGGCGCCCTGCCAACAATTCCTTAATTTGCTCAATCATTAAGTCTGTATCAAAGGCAAAAGGATGGTCGTAGTTGGTTTTGACACGCTCTTCAAAAGTCAAATGAGACTGATCCTTGTAGTATGAATCATGCTCAATCATGGAAATCTTTTCATCAGGGAAATGCGATAAAATGGCTCTTGAAACACTGGTTTTTCCTCCACCAGAACCACCTGTCACTCCGATAATGATTGGTCTATTTTGCATGCTATCCTCCGTTTTTTATCCGTCGTCTATTCTATCACATTTTTTACAAAATTTATAGTCTGATTCGGATAGTCTTAGGGAACAATACTCCCTACACCTCAGTTAGACTAGCCAAAAACCTTCCTTGGCTTATAGAGATTGTCCCGTTTTTCTAAAATTGCTAACAATTTATCGCCTTCAAAAGCAGCCAGTTCTTTGTCTGTTTTGTCTAGCTCTATAAAACGACCAAAGCGCACTTCTGTAGCCTCTTCTGGACTTAGGAAAACTTTGACAAGATCCCCCGTCCCAATCTCTAGAGGATGGAGAAAGTCAAGTTGACCATCCTCCACTTTTGAAGCAATTTCTTCCAATGTAAGAGCATCCTCTAGCTGTAAACCGGCTGCACTAGTACGAGTCAGATGTGACATATGAGCTGCATAACCAAGTTTCTCTCCCAAGTCAACTGACAAGGTACGAATATAAGTTCCTTTGCTACATTTCACACGAAAAGTGAAGCGTGCAAGATGGCTATCATAAGAAATCGGACTTGTTCGATCAAATTGATAAATGGTCACCTGACGTTCTGGACGCTCCACTTCCTGACCAGCACGCGCATACTCATAGAGCTTGCGACCATTGACCTTAACAGCCGAATACATAGGCGGAATCTGTTTGATAAGCCCAGTCAAGCTAGCAATCGCTTCATCGACAAGCTTTCCATCCAAGGGCGACAAAACAGGTGTCTCTGCGACCACTTCCCCACTGGCATCCTCAGTCGTCGTGGAATAGCGAGAGTGATTTCCCCCTCATAGACCTTACCCTCGTCCTGCATAAACTCAACCATGCGGGTCGCCTTGCCAACCGCAATGGGCAAAACACCCACTACATCCGGATCCAAGGTCCCACCATGACCAATCTTCTTGGTTCCCAAAATCTTACGCAGCTTAAATACCGCATCATGCGAGGTCATCCCCGCTTCTTTTTTTAAGTTGATAATACCGTTCATTTTTGCTTTCTACTCCCCCTTCAGTGCTTCAAATTTCGCTTTCATGGTTGGATTTTTTCGAGTTAATTTTTTTACGGATACATCTTCCAATTTGTTATTTGCAAGACGAAGTTGGTTTTCGGATGTTGTAAGGAACTTTTTGACTTCTTCCATGCGTTTGATGGCCTTGTCGATTTCATCGATAGCTTTACCAAAATTAGTCGAAGCAGAGTTGTAGTTTTTGGCAAAGGCTAGTTTAAAGGCATCCAAGTCTTCCTCAAAATGCGTGATATCGATATTTTGCTCCCGAACCAAGGCCAACTCCTGCTTGTATTTCAAAGAATTAAGCGCAGCATTTCTCAAAAGCCCAATCAACTGGATAAAGAACTGAGGGCGAACCACATACATCTTTTCATACTCGTGGCTGACGTCAACAATCCCTGTGTTAAAGTAGTCGTTATCTGCTTCTAACATAGTCACCAACACCGCATATTCACAGTTCTTCTCCCGACGGTCCTTGTCCAATTCCTTGTAAAAATCCGCGTTCTTATGCTTCTTCTCTGTCCCGTCCGCTTCGTTTTTCATCTCAAACATGATAGAAATGATTTCTACTCCATTTTCATCATTCTCACGGAAGATAAAGTCCCCCTTAGAACCACGCGCAGAAACCTTGTTATCCTTTTCAAAGTAGGCATTTGGAAAGGCAAAACTACGGACCTTGTTAAACTCACTCTCTGCATACTGTTCCAGACTTTCCCCAATCGCTTTTGTAGATTGTTGAGCCTTAAAGTTCTTGTAAAATTCGACTTGTTCACTGGCTGCTTTAAGTTGGGCTTCATAGTTTTGCTTAACAGAAGCCAAAGATAATTCATTTTCCTTTTCTTGCAAGAGGAGCTGATTTTTGACCTGATCTCGTTCTTTTTCTAGGTCAGAAAGAGTCTTTTGTAGTTGATTTTCATGTTCCAAACGCAAGGTCGCCAATTGGTTTTCCAAGGCCTGTACTTCCTTGTCCTTGGCCAAGAGAGCCTGATGACTTGTTTGTTCAACCTCTTTCTTGGCCAACTCTTTCTCTGCATCAAAGTTTTGGATTTGACTCTGCAATTGTGCAATTTCTTGATCCTTCTGAGCCAGTTTAGACTGTTGCTCATTCATGGCTTTTTGCTCAGCCAAGGCCAATTCCTGCTTCATGCGATCGTGCAATTCCTTATCAAACTCTGCCGTTCTCACTTGGGACAAAAGTTCAGCATACTGACTTTCATTTACTGTAAAGACTTCCCCACAGTTAGAGCATTTGATTTCGTTCATAACTTTCCTCTTTCTAGACTTCTTTAACCATTATATCATGCCTGAGGAAAAATCAAAAACAGCGAGTCGAAACCCACTGTTTATCTTCTTTTTCTTTAAATTTTTTCCAAGGCCAAGCGCAAGTCTTCAATCAAATCATCTACATTTTCAAGTCCGATTGACAAACGGATTTGGTTTTGTGTGACACCTGCTGCTTCTAGGTCTTTTTCTGACAATTGACCATGAGTGGTTGTGGCTGGATGAACAACAAGTGATTTAGCATCCGCTACGTTTGCAAGGTCAGAGAAGATTTCCAAATTATCGATTACCTTGCGTGCTTCTGCCTCCCCACCTTTAACATGGAAGGTAAAGATTGACCCCACACCTTTTGGTAAATATTTCTCAGCCAAGGCATGATATGGACTATCTGCAAGTTTTGGATAGTTGACCTTTTCTACCTTAGGATGCTTGACAAGGAAATCAACAATTTTCTCAGCATTTTGCACATGGCGTTCCACACGAAGAGAAAGCGTTTCCAGTCCTTGAAGCAAGAGGAAGGCGTTGAATGGTGACAAGGCTGCACCTGTATCACGAAGCAATTGGACACGGACAGCGATAATAAAGGCTGCTGCACCCACATCACGAGTATAGCTCAAATTGTGGTAACTTGGGTCTTCCTCAACAAATTGAGGGAATTTCCCTGAAGCTGCCCAGTCAAAACGACCGCTATCGACAATCACTCCACCAATAGTCGTACCATGTCCGCCGATAAACTTAGTTGCAGAGTGAATGGCAATATCTACACCGTGAGAAAAGACATTAATCAAGTAAGGTGTGGCAAAGGTATTGTCAGAAACTAGTGGAATCTGGTGTTTATGCGCAATCTCAGCCAATTTTTCCAAGTCAGGAATGTTTATCAAGGGATTCCCCAAGGTTTCAATCAAAACAAGCTTGGTATTGTCTTTGATCGCTCCTTCTACTTCCTCCAAATTATCAACATCGACAAAGGTTGTTGTGATCCCATAACGAGGAAGGGTTTCTTTCAAGAGATTGAAAGTCCCACCGTAAATAGTTGATGCTGCTACAACATGGTCACCTGCATGAGCAAGAGCCAAAATCGTATAAGTCACTGCTGCCATACCTGAGGCTGTTGCTAGCGCTCCGACACCACCTTCAAGAGCAGCGATTCTTTCTTCAAAGGCAGCCGTTGTAGGATTTGTAATACGAGTATAGATATTGCCTGGTTTTCTCAAGGCAAACAGATCAGCACCTTCCTGCGTATCGTCAAAAACGAAGGATGTTGTCTGATAAATTGGCACTGCACGAGACTTGGTAGCTGGATCCACAACTTGACCAGCATGTAGTTGCAAAGTTTCAAATTTAAAATCACGAGTCATAAGGCGACCTCCATATAGTTTCATTAAGGATATTGTAGCACTATCGACCTATCTTGACTAATACCTCTTTTCTATATTTTGATATAAGGAGTAGCTATTGCTTCTTACAAAACGAAAAAGCACGATTCAATCGTGCTCATTTCCTTAATCTACATAAGTATCTTCGTTTTTATTGAGGAAGGCATATGGAAGACCCATCAAGAGACCTCCTCCGATAAAGTTTCCGATGAAGGTTACTCCCCAGTGACGGAGCATATTTCCAACACCGAAGTTAGCAATTGAATCAGCAGCAACACTGAATTTCACAATCGCGAAAGAAGCAAAGTTCGCCGCAATGTGCTCGTTTGTTAAGAATACAAACATGTAAATCGCTGACAACACAAGCCAAAGTTTGGCACCACCATCTTTGACCAAAACAAATGAAAGAATCGCAATATTTACGAAAATATTTGCCAAAATAGCCTCAAGCAAAACTAATTCATTTGAACGGCCTAACTTCATCTCAACAACCCCTGAAATAAAGCTATCGTGTGTCAGATGTGCATAGGCTGCTGAGTGAGCAAATCCCCAACCTGCTATCAAGGCTCCAATAAGGTTGAACAAGGTACAGTAAAGTAAAATCTCAGCCGTTTTTCTCCAAGAGATTTTTTTCAAGAAACTACCAGCAGTCAAGAACATCATGTTTGATGTTACCAACTCGGCATTCAAGAAAACAATGTAGGCCAATCCCCAAGCAAAGACAAATGGGAAGAGGAAGCGTCCACTACCTGGTGCAATTTTATTAATCAAGTCAGCCCCAACTGCACCAGCAGCTGTACTGAAGGTTAAAAATGCACCTGCAAACATAGAACGAATCGCATACTTAAATTTGCTTTGGCTATAGAGACTTTCTTTCTTCTTGCAAGCAAATTCAATCTTTGAGATAAATTCTGAAGAAACCATAATAAACTCCTAAAACTTTTATTTGTGATAATTATAACATAAAATAGATATAATGAAAAGCCTTTCCTAATTGTATTTTTTCTAAATTTTAAAATTTTAGAAATCGTTTATATTACTTTAATAACAAACTTTTAGAATTTTTAATTATCAGAATCTAGAGATTGAGTGGAATAACTTTTATCCTATTTAATATATTTTATTGTTACAATTAAAAACGATTTTCTCTGCAAGCCTATTTTGTAAAAGAAAAAGAGAGAATCGTTCTGATTCTCCCTGATACACTAACTCTTCTTAATCAACATATGTATCTTCATTCTTATTGAGAAAAGCATATGGTAAACCAATCAGAAGTCCTCCACCTATAAAGTTAGCAATGAAGGTTACTCCCCAATGTCGAAGTATATTTACCAAATCAAAATGAGGTACTTGATCAGCAATCATGCTGAATTTCATAATACTAAAGGAAGCAAAATTGGCAGCGATATGCTCATTGGACAGGAAGACAAACATGGAAATAGCTGATAAAATAATCCATAGTTTGGCGGCACCATCTTTAACTAGTATAGATGAAAGAATGGCAATATTTACAAATACATTGGCAAGAATTCCCTCAATCAGGACTAAATCACTTGGACGCGCCAATTTCTTGGCTACAAGCTTAAGAAGGAAACTATCATGGGTCAAATGGGAAAAGGCTGACGAGTTGGCAAAGGCCCATCCAGCTACCAAGGCACCAATTAGATTAAATAGAGTACAGTATAGTAAAATGATTACTGCCTTTTTCCAATCCATCTTTTTTAAAAATGCTCCTGCTGTTAGGTACATCATGTTGGATGTAACTAACTCAGCATTTAGAAAAACGATATAAACAAGTCCCCAAGCAAAAACAAATGGGAAAAGAAAATACCCACTACTTGGAATAATACTGTTTAATAAATCCGCACCAATAGCTCCAGCTGCTGTACTAAAGGTTAAAAAAGCACCTGCAAACATGGAACGAATCGCATACTTGAACTTACTTTGATTGAAAAGACTTTCTTTCTTATGACAATAATAATCTATCTTCGAAATAAACTCTGAAGAACTCATAAACATCCCCTAACTCTTTATATTTGTTATTATAACATAAAAAGTAAAGAAATAATAATTTTTTAAAATTTAACTATTTATATCTACTTTAAGATTACACACTTTGTATTATTAGTTATGGTATAAAAAGAGTCAACAACCTCCACCTTTGTTTCAATCTATCTTTAAAACATTTCTTAAGGATAAAGCTAAAATCATCACCATCCCTCAATGAAAGTATTCCAAAATCCAAGTAAGATTACTAGTAACATCATTAAACTTAATATTTTTGATTTTCAGAATATTATATTATATTGAGTCTAGAATCGCACAATATCTCTTCTAAAATATTTATAGAAATTGCTTTAAATTCCTTAATCAATTTGTTCAGATTCTATTTCAATATACTATAACAACTGCAATAAACAAATTTTCATAGCTCTAAATATAAAATGGAGAAGACATGGATTGTCCTCTCCAGATATTATCTTTTCACTGACTTATCTTAACTAAATTGTTTATATGGTTGATTGAAAGCTGTTAGAATTTCATCAGATGTCTGTGAATAATCTTTTGTTTCTTTCAAATCACCTTTTACAATAATACGTTCTGTAGCGGCAAGGTCTTCACAGGTTACTAATGTGATCTCATTGACCCCTTCTCTATCATCAACCTCATCAACACGATCTGGTGTAACACGTTTGACTTCACGTATTTCATAAGTATAAACTTTATTTTTATCAGTTAGATAAATTTTCATACCATTTTTAGCGTTATCCAAAGGAGAGAATAACATTTTATTAGCATTATCAACACCAAAAATATGATGACTAGCTAGACTATAATTTCCTTCTCCCATCACTTGATCACGCTTCATAGTACCAGCACCATAATATAGATTTACGTTATTCAATCCTTTAAAAATCGGCAGATTCATTTCTAATTCAGGAATAGCAATTCCACCAATAACTGGTAATTTTTGAGTATCCCATTGAGAAGCTAAAACAGCTTCAGAAGAAATTGCTTTGACCGAATCAAAATCAAAATTTCCTTCGGTTTCTTGATTTTCTTCTAATTTCTCTTTTGAGACCTGACTAACTTGATACTTATTAGTATTCCAAACCATAACCATATCACGCAGTTTAGCATTAAAAATCAAAGCAATTGATAATAGAATCAAAAATCCTGCTAAAATATTGATTAGTAAATTTTTACGATTTGTTTTCTTTTTGTTCTTTTTATGAGACATTATGCTTCACCTTCTGTTTCATTTTCTGTCCCAACTTCTTCTTTTTCTGCTGCTGCAACCGTAGTAAAGGTTACAATTTTAGCATCTTGATCCAGGCGCATCACTTTAACTCCCATAGTTGAGCGACCTGTTTGTGAAATATTGGCAACATTGGTTCGAATCATGACACCCGTATCAGTGATAATCATCAAGTCTTCATCGCCTTTAACTGTTAAAAGACCTGATAGAGGACCATTTTTTTCAGCTACATTAGCCGTCTTCATCCCTTTACCACCACGACCTTTTGTTGGATATTCAGTCGCAACTGTACGCTTCCCATATCCTTTTTCAGTAATGATAAGAACTTCATCTTGATCAGTAATTACGCTCGCTCCGACTACTGTATCTCCGTCACGAAGGTTAACACCTTTCACACCAGTAGCGATACGACTCATGCCACGAACAGCTGATTGATTAAAGCGAACGGCATAACCAAACTTGGTACCAATGATAATATCCGTATCTTCTTCCGTCAACAAGACATTAATCAACTCATCTTCGTCCTTGAGGTTCAAAGCCTTGAGACCATTCTGACGAATGTTAGCAAATTCCTTGACGCTGGTTCTCTTCACGATACCATGACGGGTTGTGAAGAAGAGATAGGCTTCATCACTGCGTTCAGATTCAACATTGATGATAGTCTGGATACTTTCGCCTTCATCCAATTTCAAAAGATTGACAATCGGCAATCCCTTTGCAGTACGGCCATATTCAGGAATTTCATATCCTTTAAGGCGATAGACTCGACCTTTATTTGTGAAGAAGAGCAGATGATCATGAGTGCTAGTTGACACTAACTCACGAACAAAATCATCATCCTTAACCCCGGTTCCTTGAACACCACGACCCCCACGTTTTTGAGCAGTAAACTCGGCTTGATCCAGACGTTTGATGTAGCCTTTGTTAGAAAGCGTAATCAAGACATCCGATTCTTCAATCAGATCCTCATCTTCGAGGCTTAAGACTTCACCGACCATCAACTCTGTACGACGTTGGTCGCCAAACTTACGCTTAACTTCGTCCAATTCATCTTTGATGATTTGAGAAACACGCTCTGGCTTAGCAAGAATATCCGCCAAATCTGCAATCAAAGCCAAGAGATCATCATACTCAGACTGAATCTTATCGCGTTCCAAACCTGTCAAACGACGAAGACGCATGTCTAGGATAGCCTGACTTTGACGTTCAGAAAGCTTAAACTTACTCATTAACTCGGCTTGCGCTTCCGCATCAGTTTCACTAGCACGGATGATACGAATCACTTCGTCGATATGGTCGAGTGCGATTAAGAGACCTTCTAAGATATGCGCACGCGCTTCCGCTTTTTCCTTATCAAAACGTGTCCGACGAATAACCACTTCTTTTTGGTGTTCGATATAAGCATCCAAAATCTGACGAAGAGATAAAATCTTCGGAACCCCATTTTGAATCGCCAACATATTAAAACCAAAATTGGTTTGCATCTGGGTCATCTTGAAGAGGTTGTTAAGGATAACATTTGCTGAAGCATCTCGTTTAACTTCAATAACGAATCGAACACCTTCACGGTTGGACTCATCACGTACTGCTGTAATCCCCTCAATGCGTTTTTCCTGAACTAAGCGAACAATATGCTCATGCACCTTGGTTTTATTGACCATATAAGGAAATTCCGTTACAACAATGCGCTCACGTCCCGTCTTGGTCATTTCAATCTCTGTACGAGAACGGAGGACAATAGAACCTTTACCTGTTTCATAAGCCTTATGAATGCCTGATTTCCCCATGACAAGGGCACCTGTTGGAAAATCTGGACCAGGCAAGACTTCCATCAAGTCCTTGGTAGTCACTTCAGGATTGTCCATGACGAGCTTGACCGCATCAATGGTCTCACCTAGATTGTGAGGAGGAATGTTGGTAGCCATCCCAACGGCAATACCAGTTGCTCCATTGACCAAAAGATTTGGAAAACGTGCAGGCAAGACCAAGGGTTCACGTTCATTGGCATCATAGTTATCAACGAAATCAACCGTATTCTTATTGATATCTCGAAGCATTTCCAGAGCAATCTTGCTCATGCGTGCCTCAGTATAACGCTGGGCAGCAGCACCATCACCATCCATAGAACCAAAGTTTCCATGCCCATCTACAAGCATGTAACGATAGCTCCACCATTGAGCCATACGAACCATAGCTTCATAGATAGAGGAATCCCCGTGTGGGTGGTATTTACCCATGACATCCCCTGTAATACGAGCAGATTTTTTATGAGGTTTGTCTGGGGTAACACCTAATTCATTCATTCCATAGAGAATCCGACGGTGAACAGGTTTCAAGCCATCTCGAACATCAGGAAGCGCCCGTGCTACGATAACACTCATGGCGTAATCGATAAAGCTCGTCTTCATCTCCTTTGTCAGATTGACATTCACTAAATTTTTATCCTGCATTAATAAATGCCTCGTTTCACAATTAGTAATCAGTTATATTATACCATATTGTATCCTATATTTCAGCCTTCTACCCTACTAAAACGTTTACATCAAGATCTGCAAGGCATATTCGTGACAAAGCTTTTTAAAAGTGATAGAATGAATTTATCTGGGAAAATCCCTAAATAAAATTAAGGAGATGTTTAGACAAATGACACTAACTAAACAACACAAAAAAGTTATCCTTGTTGGTGATGGTGCCGTAGGTTCATCTTACGCTTTCGCTCTTGTTACTCAAGGAATCGCACAAGAACTTGGTATTATTGAAATTCCTCAATTGTTTGAAAAAGCAGTTGGTGATGCTGAAGACCTTAGCCACGCGCTTGCATTTACTTCACCAAAGAAAATCTACGCTGCTAAGTACGAAGACTGTGCAGACGCTGACCTTGTTGTCATCACTGCCGGCGCTCCACAAAAACCAGGTGAAACTCGTCTTGACCTTGTGGGTAAAAACCTTGCAATTAACAAATCTATCGTTGAGCAAGTTGTTGCTTCAGGTTTTGATGGTATCTTCCTTGTTGCTGCTAACCCAGTAGATGTCTTGACTTATTCAACTTGGAAATTCTCTGGATTCCCTAAAGAACGTGTTATCGGTTCAGGTACTTCACTTGACTCAGCTCGTTTCCGTCAAGCACTTGCTGAAAAAATTGGTGTAGATGCACGTTCAGTTCACGCTTACATCATGGGTGAACACGGTGACTCTGAGTTTGCCGTTTGGTCACATGCTAACGTTGCCGGTGTAAAATTGGAACAATGGTTGCAAGCTAACCGTGACTTGGATGAAGCGGACCTTGTAGAACTCTTCATCTCAGTTCGTGATGCTGCTTACTCAATCATCAACAAAAAAGGTGCAACATACTACGGTATCGCTGTAGCCCTTGCTCGTATTACAAAAGCTATCCTTGATGATGAAAATGCTGTTCTTCCACTTTCAGTATTCCAAGAAGGTCAATATGGAGTTGAGAACGTCTTTATCGGTCAACCTGCTATCGTTGGTGCCCACGGTATCGTTCGTCCAGTAAACATCCCATTGAACGACGCAGAAACTCAAAAAATGCAAGCATCTGCAAAAGAATTGCAAGCTATCATTGATGAAGCATGGAAAAATCCTGAATTCCAAGCAGCTTCAAAAAACTAATCTAGCTATAGACAACTCCTTGAATCATCAGGGGGTTGTTTTTTCTGTATTTAAACTTAATATCTGTTTTACGTTCGCTTCTACAAGACAGCATATCTTGTGTAAGCCATAAAAAACAACTGTAATCTATACTCACATTACAAATGTCATGAAAGAATCAGTGATTGATTCACTTGATACTGTCTCATTAAATAGCAAGTAAAAAGTTGTGCCCCATAGACAAAAAAATAGCCCATCATACAGGCTATAAGCTTAATATGATAGGCTTTTTCAATTTTGATTAGCGTACTGTGCGAATACGCATTGTGTTTGTACGAACAGCTTCTCCGACTGGTACACCAGCTACGATAACGATATCGTCACCAGACTCTACGAGACCTGCTTCAACTGCTTTACGTTCAGCGATTTCGAACATATCGTCAGTTGAAGATGGAGTATCTGTCAACATTGGGATAACACCCCAGTTCAACATCAATCCACGTTCTGTCAATTCGTCGAATGTCAATGCCAGGATATCAGCATTTGGACGGTATTTAGAAATCAAACGTGCAGTGTGTCCAGTCTTAGTAAGAGTTACAACCAATTTAATGTCCATTGAGTTAGTAGCATCTTTAACAGCTGAAGCCATTACTTCTGTCTTAGAGTTACGTTCGAATGAATCTGAGTTCAAACGTCCGTATTCGTTAAGAAGAGTTTGAGCATTCTTGTCGATAGTAGCCATTGTAGTTACTGACTCAAGTGGGTATTTACCGTTTGCAGACTCACCTGAAAGCATTGTAGCGTCAGTTCCATCGATAACAGCGTTAAATACGTCTGATACTTCTGAACGAGTTGCACGTGGTTTTTCAGTCATTGTTTCAAGCATGTTTGTTGCAGTGATAACAACTTTACCTGCAGCATTGACTTTCTTGATGATCATTTTTTGGTAAACTGGAACCATTTCAAATGGTACTTCGATACCCATGTCACCACGAGCGATCATGATACCATCAGCAGCTTCGATGATTTCATCCAAGTTGTCGATACCTTGTTGGTTTTCGATTTTAGCGAACAATTGAACGTGTCCGTTACCAGTTTCTTTACAGATTGCACGAACTTCGTTAACGTCTTTTGCAGTACGTACGAATGAAATCGCGATGAAGTTGATACCTTGTTCAAGACCAAAGCGGATGTCATCGTTATCACGTTCAGCAAGAGCTGGGAAAGGAATTTTAGTGTTAGGAATGTTAACACCTTTTTGTTTAGCAATTACGCCATCGTTTTCAACTTCAACTTCAAATTCACGAGCCGCATCATCTTTAGCAACCACACGAAGACCAAGTTTACCATCGTCAACCAAAACTTGACGCCCAACTTCAACATCATCATAGATATCAAGAGCACCAGCAACGTTCAATGCAATCACATCACGAGTTGATTTGATTCCTTGCTTAGTAGCAACACGGATTTTTTCACCAGTTGTGTAAGAGTACTCTTTTGCATCTCCTTCAAACAATTCAGTACGGATTTCTGGTCCTTTTGTATCAAGAAGGAAACCAACTTTTTTACCTGCAAGTTTTTCAGCAAGTTTAACAGTTGCCATACGGTCACCTTGCTCTTGGTGGTCACCGTGTGAGAAGTTGAAACGGAATGTGTTAGCACCAGCTTCAATCAATTTAGCAATGTTTTTAGCTGAAGCTTCAACATCAAGTTTTTCACCCCAGTATCCGTCATCACCGAATTTTTTACCACCACGGATTTCTACCGCAGGTCCCAAAGTTGCAACGATTTTTACACGTTTGTTCATGATTTTTGTGACTCCTTTATATATATGACCTTTTTGGTCTTATTAACTAAATTATAAATTATGACAAGCTCTTATTCAAGCTAGATAGTTCAAGATCAGCCTTGTGTGGGTTGTTAACCACAATCTTACCATCTGCAGTCAAGCTGAACAATGCTCCTTCTTCTGCAGTTCCAAGAATTGGGTTTTCAACCATTTTCTCATTACGGATACCAACCGCAACACCACCGATACCTTCTTTAAGAAGTTTAACGGCATGAGCACCCATACGTGATGCTAAAACACGATCACGCGCAGTTGGAGAACCACCACGTTGAATATGTCCAAGTTCTGTCACACGAAGGTCGCTTGTATCTCCAGCTTCTTTCAGTTTTTGACCAAATTCAGCCGCTGACATCACACCTTCAGCCAAAACGATGATATTGTGTTTTTTACCACACTCATAACCAGCTTTGATACTTGCTACGATATCTTCCATCTTGAAGCCTTCTTCAGGGATGATGATTTCGTCAGCACCAGTTGCGATACCTGCCCAAAGAGCGATATCACCTGCGTTACGTCCCATAACTTCGATAACAAAAGTACGACGGTGACTTGATGATGTATCACGAATCTTATCGATAGCGTCCATAGCAGTAGTAACCGCAGTATCAAAACCGATTGTGAAGTCAGTACCAACGATATCGTTATCGATTGTACCTGGAAGACCGATAGCTGGGAAGCCATGTTCAGTCAAACGCATAGCACCGTGGTAAGATCCGTCACCACCGATAACAACTACGCCTTCAATCCCGTGTTTTTTCAATTGCTCAATCCCTTTAAGTTGCCCTTCAAGTTGAGCAAACTCTGGGTAACGAGCTGAGTGAAGGAAAGTACCACCACGAGAAATGATGTCTCCTACTGAAGCAGCATCTAGGGGATGAATTTCACCAGCAACCATTCCAGCATATCCATCATAGATACCAAAAACTTCCATTCCTTCTGAAATTGCTTGACGAACAACTGCGCGGATGGCAGCGTTCATACCAGGGGCGTCTCCACCACTAGTCAAAACAGCAATACGTTTCATTTAGTTTATGCTCCTTTTTCTTTTAACATTCCTACTGATTATATCACATTTAAATGGAAAATTCTTCTATTTTCCGTAATTTTAGTGATAAATCGTTTTCATAGCAATTTTATCCAATTTCGCTTCTAATTCATTGGATTTAGTCACAAAATATTGGGAAGAAACAATTGTTTTCTGTTCCTCTTCATACCTTATGATGACTGGGATTGGGCCTTTATACTGGTCTAGGATGTTTGAAATTTCTTTATCATATTCATGATTTTTAACCTGAATCCAAAATCGTTCAGCCACTGCTTCTTTCAAATCTTGTGCAATCATTTGCAGACGGCCATCACGTGACTGGATTTTTCCTTTTATATAGTAGAAGGCTCCCTCTTTTATTTCCTGCCCCACCTGACGATATAAGTCTGAAAAGAGAGTGACATCCAATTTTTTCTTACTATCATCCACTTGTAAGAAAGCCATATTTTCACCCTTTTTGGTACGAATTACTTTTATCTTCTGAACTTCAACCAAAATAATAGCGTAGCTATTTTCTGACAAATTTCCGATTGGGGTAATCGGGTAAATAGCTTTACTTGCAATAGTTTGTAGGGGATGTTTGCTGACACCTATCCCTAAAAGCTCTTGTTCCATATAGAATTTTTCTTGATCTGTCCAATCTTCCGATTCCTGCCAACTATAAATAGTAT
Source organism: Streptococcus mitis 17/34 (assembly GCA_000430305.1). Classification (GTDB taxonomy): domain Bacteria; phylum Bacillota; class Bacilli; order Lactobacillales; family Streptococcaceae; genus Streptococcus; species Streptococcus mitis_AW. The sequence goes on along the minus strand of ASZZ01000007.1, from coordinate 66,703 downwards.
CTCCAAACAAACTTCCTAACTCTTTTACAAATTCAAATAGATTAACTAAATTATTGAATACTTTTTGACGATTTTTTTCAAATAAATCGAAAAGACCAACTTTTACCAAAGGTTCTAGCAGAGGAAGTTTCAGATAATTCTCAGGTAATTTAGCTATAAAATCTTCAATGTTAGAATAGGGTCTGTTTTCAAGAATCCAAAGTGCCAAATCCTTGCTGACTCCCTTAATCGATTTCAAACCTAGATAGATGGCCTTGTTTGCAATTTTATCGTGATAGGGAATGGTGTTGATGGACAGAGGCGCTAATTCAAAGCCTGCTTCAAGTGCATCTATTAAGTAATCACTGTTGGCAGAATTCAACATGACCTGATAAAAAATGGCTGGATAATGTGTTTTGAAATAAGCCAACTGGAAGGCCAAGGCTGAGTAGGCATAGGCGTGTGACCTGTTAAAACCATAACCTGCAAACTTCTCCATGACATCAAAGACCTGCTCTGCCTTTTCCGCAGTATGACCAGCTTCTAATGCTCCCTGAATAAAGGAAGCCCTCATCTCATGCATGGCAGAGGCATCCTTTTTCCCCATAGCTCGACGCAAAATATCGGCTTTCCCAAGACTAAATCCAGCAAAACGCTGGGCAACCTGCATAACCTGCTCCTGATAGAGCATAATTCCGTAAGTTGGAGCCAAAATATCCTCCAGTACTGGATCCAGAACTGTCACTTCTTCCTGACCGTGCTTTCTTGCTACAAAATTATTGATATAATCACTAGCACCCGGTCGGTTTAGGGAAGTAGTCGCTACGACATCTTCAAAACAGACTGGTTGAACACGCTTAAGCAGGCGAATGGCACCAGGTTGTTCAAATTGAAAGATACCTTTTGTATTACCAGAAGCAAAAAGAGCTAGCGTTTCTATATCTTCCAAATCGATTTCTTCTATTTTCAAGTGAATATCTTCTGTTTCAGCAAGCAACTCTTGCATTTTCTGGACAAAGGTCAAATTTCGTAGTCCCAGAAAGTCCATCTTCAAAAGCCCGCTAGCTTCAACACCATGAGCATCGTACTGAGTCAGTGGAATTTCATCACCATGCTTCAGAGGGATGTAGTTGGTCAAATCTTGGTCACTGATCACAACACCAGCCGCATGGACAGATGTTTGTCTTGGATATCCCTCTATCTTGCAAGCAATTTCAAAGGCTTTTTGGTATTCTAACTTACTATTGATTTGCTGACGAAACTGGAGATTGCCCTCATAGGCTGACTTAAGATTGTCACGAAAACTGATTTTCTTAGTAATTGCAGATAATTCATACTCGGGCACACCAAAGCGTTTCAAAACATCACGCAGAGCCTGCTTGGCTCCAAAGGTTGAAAAAGTAACGATTTGAGCCGCATGTTTACTACCATATTTATTGCCAACATATCTGATAAAATCTGGACGATAAATATCTGGGATATCAATATCAATATCAGGCATGGTATAGCGTTCACGGTTGAGGAAGCGTTCAAAAATCAGGTTTTTCTCGACTGGGTCAATCCCTGTGATGTCTAAGGCATAAGAAACCAAGCTACCTACTGCAGAACCCCGTCCCATTCCCATGTAGTAGCCATTAGAACGTCCGAAACGCAGCAAATCCCAGACAACCAAGAAATAATCATCAAAGCCCATATCATGAATAACAGCCAATTCTTGGTCTAGTCGATCTTGATATTCTTTACCAGACAATCCCTTCTGAGCAAGTCCCAGTTCAGCAAGTTCTCTCAACTCTTCTACGGCTGGTCTAGCTGGGTTAAAACGAGGCAGTTTCAGACTAGTATCCAGGTCATAAGAAATACCTGAAATAAGCTTTTCTAAATTATCCAAGGCTTGCGGAAAACGCTCTTGGAATAGTTTCTCTAACGAACTTGCAGATATAAAGACATCTTGTTGTGAACGCAAGGGAACTTCTCTAAGTGGTAGATTTTCTTTAATCGCTGTTAACACTTGCAGAACTTCTCTATCCCTGCTTTCAAAGGCATTGACCGATAAAGGGGCAAGATTGGATGATGAAATTCGCTTGCCAACGTTTCTGGATAAACCCCAATATAGTAATCACAGCCTAGTTCCAACGACTCAAATCCATCGAAATAAGGTACAATAACCGCGATATCCTCTAGGTACTGGGACAGGACAGACCAGTTTTTCTCCCCCTGCATCTTGGCTGTTGAAAGTTTCATCAACTGCTGATAGCCCACACTAGATAGAGCTAAAAAGCGCAAATTCACTTCCTGCTCATCAACTAAAAGAGTCATTTCAAGCCCTAGTAAAGGATGAATACCGTATTTTTTTGTAACCTCTAGAAAGTCGAAAGCCCCATAAAGATTGTCAATATCCATCATAGCCAAATGAATGTAGCCATATTCTTTAGCTGCTCTCACATACTTGTCTATTGAAATAACACTCTCCATAAAACTATAGACTGTTTTTGTATCTAGTTGTGCGATCAATTTACACTTCTCCTCTATCCTTCTCACTATATTATACCATTTTTCAAAAAGAGAAAGACAAAAGCATTGAATCATGTCTATATTTTATCCTTAAAGTAAAATTTTTTGAACGAAAAAAGTAAAAATACATTTAAAGAATCAAATTCTCCGGTAATTTTTTTACTTTTTATCCCAAGAAATGAATATATCTTTTAAAATAGAAATATATATCCAGTTAATCTATTCATTATGATAACTTGTTTTGAGCTATAGAGTTGTACCTATTTTTCATATAAATCATATTCATTATTATTGAATTAATTTCTTTCTCATTTAACGATTCCCTTTATCCTATTTTTTTGATATAATAACCTTAATTATTGTTTTATAAGGAGGTTATATGCGCTTTAATCAATTCAGCTATTTAGCACTTCCAAGAAATACTATTTTATATGAATTAAAAAAGTATGGATTTGATTTTCCATCTGATATGGCAGATAAAAAGATGTTAGAGGCTTTTTTAAGTCGTTTCTTTTTTACTTATAAAGATAGTACCTATCCTCTATCCAGTTTGGCAGTTGATAAAGAAACTGACTTGCTGACATTTTTTCAATCAGAAGATGAACTGACAGCAGATATTTTTTATACTGTTGCTTTTCAACTTTTAGGCTTTTCTTATTTGGTTGATTTCGAAGATAGTGACGTTTTCCGTAAAGAAACTGGATTTCCCATTATATACGGTGACTTGATTGAAAATCTCTATCAGTTACTCAATACTCGCACCAAAAAGGGAAATACTCTTATCGACCAACTAGTCAGTGACGGTCTTATTCCTGAGGATAATGACTATCACTACTTTAACGGCAAGAGTTTGGCTACTTTTTCTAGCCACGATGTCATTCGAGAAGTGGTCTACGTCGAGTCTCGTGTGGATACTGATCAAAAAGGGCTACCAGACCTAGTCAAGGTCAACATTATTCGTCCTCGTTATAACGGACAAATCCCCGCTGTCATGACAGCCAGTCCCTATCATCAGGGAACCAATGACAAGGCTAGTGACAAGGCTCTCTACAAGATGGAGGGCGAACTTGAAGTTAAACCTGCTCATAAGATTGATCTAGAAGAACCTCAACTCAATCTAGTCCAGCCTCAAGGTCAAGCTGAGCTTGTATCAGAAGCGGAGGAAAAGCTAACTCACATCAACGCTAGCTATAGTCTCAACGACTACTTCCTTCCACGAGGTTTTGCTAATCTCTATGTTTCAGGTGTTGGTACCAAAGACTCTACTGGTTTCATGACTAATGGCGACTACCAACAAATTGAGGCTTATAAAAATGTCATCGATTGGCTTAATGGCCGTTGCCGTGCCTTTACCGACCATACGCGCCAGCGTCAAGTCAAGGCTGACTGGTCAAATGGAAAAGTAGCCACAACTGGACTTTCCTATCTAGGAACCATGTCAAATGGTCTAGCGACTACAGGCGTCGATGGTTTAGAAGTTATCATTGCCGAGGCTGGCATTTCTTCATGGTACAACTACTATCGTGAAAATGGTCTGGTGACCAGCCCAGGCGGTTATCCAGGTGAGGACTTTGACTCCCTTGCTGAGTTAACCTACTCTCGTAATCTCTTGGCTGGCGACTATATCCGTGGCAATGCTGCTCACCAAGCTGACTTAGAAAAAGTAAAGGAACAACTGGATCGCAAGTCTGGTGGCTACAATCAATTTTGGCATGACCGCAACTATCTGCTCAATGCTGACAAAGTCAAGGCAGAGGTTGTCTTTACCCACGGTTCTCAGGATTGGAATGTCAAACCACTTCATGTTTACCAGATGTTCCATGCTCTTCCTGCTCATATCAACAAGCACCTCTTTTTCCATAATGGTGCCCATGTTTATATGAACAACTGGCAGTCCATTGACTTCCGTGAGTCCATGAATGCCTTATTGACTAAGAAATTACTGGGACAGGAAACAGATTTCCAACTTCCTACTGTCATTTGGCAGGACAATACAACCCCTCAGACTTGGTTATCACTTGATAATTTTGGTAAACAAGAAAACTTTGAAACCTTCTCACTTGGTCAAGAAGAGCAAGTGATTCAAAACCAGTACTCAGATAAGGATTTTGAGCGTTATGGTAAGACATACCAAACCTTCAATACGGAACTCTATCAAGGAAAAGCCAATCAAATTACTATTGACCTTCCTGTGACCAAAGATCTTCACCTGAACGGTCGCGCTCAGCTCAATCTTCGTATCAAATCCAGTACAAATAAGGGGCTATTATCTGCTCAACTACTGGAACTTGGTCAAAAGAAATACCTACAACCTTATCCAGCTGTTTTAAGTGCTAGAACCATTGACAACGGCCGCTATCATATGCTAGAAAATCTCTGTGAACTGCCATTTAGACCAGATTCACAACGAGTCGTAACCAAGGGCTACCTCAATTTGCAAAATCGAAATAATTTGCTAATAGTTGAGAATATTAATGCAGATGAATGGATGGAGGTGCAATTTGAACTGCAACCAACTATTTACAAGTTAAAAGAAGGAGATACTCTCCGTCTAGTCCTCTATACTACTGACTTTGAAATCACCATCCGTGACAATACCGCTTACCACCTGACTGTTGATCTTGAACAGTCTACTCTTATCCTACCTAGTCAAAAGGTATAGGCTATCAGACTTTCAATATTGAAATTTTCCAAGGAAGGCTTAATTACGTGACCATTTGCCTTCCTATAATCAATCCCCCCCACTTGAATAGACTAACGAAACATAAACTTGGTATCAAATCCTGTCCAAAGAACAGATTATTCTACCCCCGCTGCTGAACCTTGGACAAATGATACTAACACCCCTAACCAACATGTGTGACCCTCTATACTACACGCTACCACACCACATGTTGGACAATCTCTGTGAATTGCCGTTTAGCGTACATTCACAAGAAGCCGTGACAAAATGCTACCATAATTAAATGATTCACTGTCAGTAAAGAACAGTGATGCAGATGAACGGATAGATATCCAAGTCATCTGAACCCAACTAGTGACAAGTTAAAAGAGGGAGATGCTCTCCATCTAGTTCTTCATACTACTGACTTTGAAATCATCATACGTGACAATACCGCTTACCGCCCGACTGACGATTTCGATCAGTCCACGCTTTCTGTACTTTGTACAAGGAGTAACATTTTATGAATAAATCTGAACACCGACACCAACTCATACGAGCTCTTGTAACGAAAAATAAGATTCACACACAAGCTGAATTACAAGCTCTTCTTGCTGACAATGACATTCAAGTTACACAAGCTACACTTTCGAGAGATATTAAAAGTATGAACCTTTCAAAAGTACGTGAAGAAGATAACTCTTACTACGTGCTCAATACAGGTTCTATCTCAAAATGGGAGAAACGTCTCGAAATCTACATGGAAGATGCTCTCGTCTTGATGCGTCCAGTTCAGAACCAAGTTCTACTAAAAACCCTTCCTGGACTGGCTCAATCATTTGGTTCTATCATCGATGCTTTGAGTTTCCCTGACGCTATTGCTACCCTATGTGGTGATGATGTCTGCCTTGTCATCTGTGAAGATGTAGAGGCTGCCCAACATTGCTTTGAAGAATTGAAAAAATTCGCCCCACCATTTTTCTTTGGTGAGTAAACAGAAACTGAACTCAAAATCTGCAGAACTCTCAATTTTTTAAACAGCAGTATATTGATGTCGTACAATATCTGGCGAATACAACGTCTGATTTTACTGAAAAAGTAAGCTATGCAGTTTAATAAAATAAAAAAGAAAAATCTAGCCCATAATGAGTACAAAAACTCCCCTTATAGTGGACAGTGAAAAACAAACATTCACTAGAAACTATAGGGGAGTTTTTGTATATCTAAAAGAAATTCTAAACCTGTTTTAGCTTGATATATAGCATATTGAAATAAGATGTGAACAAATCTGTTGAGGAATCCAAATCCATGTCATGCTTTAAAAATCATTTTGTACTATTCTAGATTCAATTAATTATACATCATAGATAAATACTCTTCAAACCGCGTCATCGTCGCCTTGCCGTACGTATGTTACTGACTTCGTCAGTTTTATCTGCAACCTCAAAGCTGTACTTTGAGCAACCTGCGACTAGTTTGCTATTTGATTTTTGTGCAGCATCAATCATCAATTTTAGTATAGAAAAAAGCCATCAAATGATGACCTTATAAGTAAACTCCAACGATTGTCCTCTCCAAGTTTGTCTTTTATTAAACTCACTATATGTGACAGAGAGAAATTTATTGTTGTAACACTTTTCGAGGTTTGGTACCTTCAGCTGGACCGATGACACCTGCCATTTCCAGTTCTTCCATAAGGCGGGTCGCACGGTTAAAGCCAACTGATAAACGACGCTGAATCATGGACGCACTGGCTTTCTGGGTTTCGATAACCAAAGCCTTGGCTTCTTCAAAAAGCGGATCTCCACCAGATTCACCATCTGAAAATTCTCCGTCATTTTCAGAAACCTCACCTGGATCAAAACTCTCATCATAGTCCGCATCTGCCTGAGCCTTGATGAAGTTTACAATGCGTTCGACATCATCATCTGAGATAAAGGATCCTTGCAGACGAACTGGATGATTTTCATCAATCGGTTTAAAGAGCATGTCCCCTCGGCCAAGCAGTTTTTCTGCTCCATTTTCATCCAAAATCGTACGAGAGTCTGTACCAGATGAAACTGCAAACGCCACACGAGACGGAACATTGGCCTTAATCAGACCAGAAATAACATCAACGGATGGACGCTGGGTTGCAAGAATCATGTGGATACCTGCAGCACGCGCCTTCTGTCCAAGTCTGATAATGGCATCTTCTACTTCCTTGCTGGCCACCATCATGAGGTCAGCCAACTCATCCACAATCACAACAATGAGTGGCAGTGGAACTTGCTTGTACTCAGACTGGGAATTAAACTCTTCCACCTTGGCATTAAAACCTGCAATGTTACGAACTCCCACCTTGGCAAAGAGTTCATAACGGTTTTCCATCTCATCCACGACCTTTTGCAAAGCTTTGCTGGCCTTGCGTGGATTGGTCACAACTGGAATCAAGAGATGAGGAATGTCATTGTAAACAGACAACTCAACCATCTTGGGATCGACCATCATAAATTTGACTTGGTCTGGTCTCGCCTTCATGAGAATGCTAGCAATAATGCCATTAACTGCTACTGACTTCCCTGATCCCGTTGAACCCGCGACTAGCAAGTGGGGCATTTTGGAAAGGTCAAAAGCTCTTGCTGTGCCATTAACCGCCTTTCCTAGAGGAATTTCCAAGAGATTTTCAGACTTGGTTTGAGATTGTTCCCATAGTTCGCGGAAGGACACAGTCGCAATTTCAGAGTTAGGAACCTCGATTCCAACGAGAGATTTCCCTGGGATTGGAGCTTCGATTCGGACATCCTTGGCCGCCAAGGCTAGAGCGAGGTCATCTGCTAGATTGGAAATGCGGTTAACCCGTACACCAACTGCTGGCTTGACTTCATACTTGGTCACTGATGGACCAATTTCAGCCCGTTCAACCGTTACCTTGATACCAAAGCTGGCAAAGGTTTCTTCTAGGATTTTGATATTTTCTCGGACAATTTTCTTCTCTTTAGACTGGTCTTTTGGTTTATCAGGGGCAAAAAGTTGTAAGCTTGGAAGTTTGTATTCAAGGGCTTCTTTGGCTGAAAAATCAACCTGTACATCTTCATCATCAAAGATTTCTTCTTGATTGGGGAATTCATGTTCAGCTTGAGGGAGGATGATTTCTGGTTCCACCCACTCTTCTTCAGGCATAGGTGTAATGTCTTGAATGTCTTCCTCTGTCAAAATTTCGCCTGTTTCCATATCGACAGGAGGCAAATCTAGTAAGGCTTTCTCAGCGGCTTCTTTTTCTAATCTAGCCTCTTCCTCAGCCTTTTGACGAGCTTTTTCTTCTTGCTTGACAAAGCGTTCCTCTTTTCGACGCTCATGCCCTTCCCGCCATTTGGCAAAGCCTCTACTGAAAAATTCAGCAATATCGTAAACAGACCAAGGACTAACTAGGAGAGCGCCTGCTAAAATCAAAATAGCACCAATAAAGTAAGTACCGATATTTGAGAAGAGAAAGGCTGTTGGCACATAGAGGCCAACACCAATCAAGCCCCCTCCAGCAAAACTGGTCGTTCGAAAACCAGTCAAATCAGTCACAACCTGAGCCATGGTTCCTTTTAAGACCGACTTGTCCAAACCATATTTCCAAACTAAGTAGGCCTCAAAAATCAGGAGCAAGCCCGCAAATATAGTAAAGAAGCCAGATAGGAGGCCTTCCTGTTTTCGTATCCACTTGAAAAAGAAAAGATAGACCAAGAGGGCAAATATTGCCAGATAGGCTAGGCTTCCCACTAGCAAGCGAATTAAATTGTAAAGGGTAATACCTGCAGCCCCTAATTTAAAAGCTGCGAAAATCAATAAAATCGCGATTCCCAACGAAATCAACATTCGTTGAATCGCTTCTTTTCTTTCGAGTTCTGCTTTAGACGGTCTCCGTCTTATTTTACTTGTATTCTTGTTTGCCATTCTTCTATTATACCATATTTCACAGGCATTTTAGAAAGAGAAAAAGACTGCACCAAACGGTACAATCTTTCCATTTTCTATCTAATTTTTATGCTTGTGGTTTGCGGAGGTAACCATAAACCACACCACTTACGATTGCTCCTACCAAGACAGAGGCAAGGTAAAGAAGAGCATTTGAAGTGAGGGCGATCACAAAGATTCCTCCGTGTGGCGCCATGAGTTTGATTCCAGCAAGACCAACGAGTCCGCCTGCTACTGCCGAACCAAGGATGAAGCTTGGAATCGCACGAGCTGGGTCAGCGGCACCAAATGGAATTGCTCCCTCAGTGATAAATGACAAGCCCATGATGATGTTTGTCAAACCAGAGTTGCGTTCTTCCTTAGTAAATTTATCTTTGAAAAGAAGGGTTGCGACAAAGATAGCAAGTGGTGGTACCATTCCTCCAGCCATAACTGCTGCCATGGCTACAGAACCACCTGAAGAAACAGTCGCTGCAAGCGTACCTGTACCAAATACATAAGCTGCTTTGTTAACTGGTCCACCCATGTCAACAGCCATCATTCCACCAAGGACGATACCGAGAAGGACAGCTGAACCGCCTCCAAGACCGCCAAGGAAGTCATTCATAGCAGTGTTGATTGCTGCCATTGGGATGTTAACAGCTAGCATGACAAATCCAGTCAAGATTGTTCCAAGAAGTGGCAAGAGAAGGATTGATTTAGCACCTTCAAGCGAACGAGGAACTTTAACGTATTTCTTGATGACAAGAACCAAGGCACCTGCGATAAATCCACCAACAAGGGCGCCTAGGAAACCAGATGAGACACCTGCAAGAGTTGAAGTTGCTTCACCACCTGCGGCATAAGGAATTTTACCAAAGGCAAAACCTTCTTTGGCAATAGCACCAGCCACGAAACCTGCTACCAAACCTGGTTTTTCAGCGATAGAGTAGGCAACATAACCTGCAAATACTGGGAGCATCAATCCAAAGGCAGCTCCACCAATTTTCATGAACATAGATGCTAGTTCATGGTAAGAACCAAGATTACCAAGATTTTCATTTGGAACTCCCAAAGCACCATCAATCAAGAAGGCAAGGGCAATCATGATACCACCACCGATAACGAATGGTAACATTTGAGATACACCACTCATTAAGTGTTTGTAGAAGGCACCACCAAGGCTTTGTTTTTCATTGCTTGCGGTTGCAGCTTTTGCACCATTAGCGGCACGGTAGACTTCAGCATCCCCAGAAAGAGCCAAGTTGATCAACTCTTCTGTCTTACGGATACCGTCAGCAACGGGACGATTGATCAATGGTTTGCCATCGAAACGATCCATTTCAACAGCCTTGTCTGCTGCGATGATAACGGCTTTAGCCTTACGAATGTCTTCAGCAGTTAGTTGGTTACCAACACCGCTAGCACCGTTGGTTTCGACCTTAATCCCAACACCCATTTCAGCAGCCACTTTTTGAAGGGATTCTTGGGCCATGTAAGTGTGGGCAATACCTGTTGTACAAGCTGTAACAGCTACGATAAAGTCACCAGATTCATTGGCAGGCGCTTGAACAGACTCTTCAGTTTTTTCTGAAGCTTGGTCAAAAAGTTCAATAACTTGGTCAGCTGATGTTGCTTGACGAAGCTTGTCAGCAAAACCGTCTTTCATCAAGTATTGAGACAATTCTGCCAAGGCTGCCAAGTGAGTATCATTGGCACCTTCTGGAGCCGCAATCATGAAGAAGAGGTCTGTTGGTTGCCCATCCAAGCTCTCGTAGTCAACCCCTTTATTTGACTTAGCAAAGAGAACAGTCGCTTCTTTGACAGCAGCATTTTTACTATGAGGCATAGCGATTCCATCACCCAAACCAGTGGAAGTTAGAGCTTCACGCGCCAAGATTCCTTCTTTAAAAGTTTCAAAATCAGTCACATAACCGTGGTCTGTCAAGCTTTTAATCATCTCTTCGATGACAGCCGTTTTTTCAGTTGCCTGCAAATCCAGCAACATGACATCTTTTCTCAATAGGTCTTGAATTTTCATCTTTTTTCTACCTCAACTTTTTCATATGTTTCTTTAATAAATTCCGCCGTTGCCAAGTCATCCGAGAAGGTAGTTGCCGTTCCACAAGCAACTCCCCATTTGAAGGCTTCTACTGCGTCTTTTGATTTGACAAATTCACCTGTAAATCCAGCAACCATAGAATCACCAGCCCCAACTGAATTTTTGACTGTCCCTTTGATAGGTTTAGCAAAGTAAGCTCCCTCAGATGTGACAAGGAGGGCACCGTCACCAGCCATAGAGATAATGACGTTTTGGGCACCTTTAGCTAGTAGCTCACGAGCATATTTCTCAATTTGGTCCAAACTTTCAAGTTTTACACCAAAAATCGCTCCTAATTCATGATTGTTTGGTTTGACTAGAAGTGGTTGATAATCCAAACTATCAATCAAGGTCTGTCCTTCAAAGTCGCAAACCACTTGCGCACCCGTCTGGCGTGTCAAGGCAATCAAATCCTTGTAAATGACATTCCCTAGATTCTTAGCGCTTGAACCAGCAAAGACAACTGTATCATCTGCTGTCAGACTAGATAAAATAGCTTTCAATTCTTCTAACTGAGTCGGTTCCACAGTTGGACCAGTCCCATTGATTTCTGTTTCTTGGTCTGCTTTAATCTTAACATTGATACGAGTATCTTCTGCTACTTGGACAAAACGTGTCTCGATTTTTTCTTCTGCCAAAGTATCTGTGATAAATTTGCCAGTAAAACCTCCGATAAATCCAGTAGCTGTATTGGGAATATCCAAGCGTTTCAAGACACGACTGACATTGATTCCTTTCCCACCAGCAAACTTATCATCACTGTCCATACGATTGACACTACCAACTTGGACTTGGTCCAAGCGAACGATATAGTCAATAGATGGATTGAGTGTGACTGTATAAATCATACTTCTATTACCTCCGTTTTCTCCTTAATAACCTGCAAGAGCTCATGCCCTTGACTTGTGATAACGATGGCGCGTTTGAGTGGTGCTACCTTGGCAAAGCAAGTTTGTCCAATTTTTGATGAATCCACCAAGACATAGGTCTGTTTGGCATTCTCCAAAATGGCTCGCTTCACAGCTCCCTCCTCCATATCTGGAGTCGTATAATAGCCATCGTCCACACCATTCATTCCAATAAAGGCACGGTCAAAGTGCAATTGGTTAATCTGGTTAAGAGCAACACCCCCGATACTAGCATCTGTCGCCGTCTTGACGCTTCCTCCAACCATGACAGTCGGAATCTGCTTTTCAACCAACTGAGCTGCATGGTGTATAGAGTTGGTCACAACTGTGACATTCTTATTGACCAATTCATGAATCAAAAAGGCTGTCGTTGTTCCAGCATCGATAAAGATGACATCTTGTTCCTTGATGAGAGAGGCTGCCTTCTGAGCAAGCAACTTCTTCTCTTGAAGGTTTTTGACAGATTTTTCTTGAATGGTTTCTTCTTCCTGTAAGGAGTGGGGGAGTTCTGCTCCACCATGCACGCGACGAAGCTTGTTTTCTGCTTCCAACTCATCCAAGTCTCTTCGAACCGTTGATTCTGACGTTTCTAGCAAACTAACTAATTTTTCTAGAGAAACTACATGATGTTGATTTAACTCCTCTAAAATCAGTTGCTTCCGCTCTGTTTTTAACACCGAATCACCTCCTGTTATCGTTTACACTATTCATTCTATCACACTTTCTTTCAAAGTCAAGCACTTTTTGTCATTTTCTTTCAAATTCTATCATTTTCCTTATTTCCAGAATTTTTATTGCAAGATAAGAGCCTTTATGGTAGACTATTTGAGTAAGTATTGGAAGATTACTCAAGAGGCTTAAGAGGCCGTGTTGGAAACGCGGTAGGCGTGTAACAGCGTGCGTGGGTTCGAATCCCATGTCTTCCGTAGAGAATTACCAGAAGCTGGGCAAAACTCAATTTCAGTAGAAAATGAAGTAAATCTTCCCACAAAAAAATGCATAGTATCAAGTTTTTTCAACACCTGATACTATGCGTTTTTTTGATTTTAAAGACTTTTTCCCAACCCCGTTTTTTGCTATTTTCGAAGTGATCTTTTTGACCAGTCCTATACATCATTTTTATACTCAACGAAAATCAAAGAGCAAACTAGGAAACTAACCGCAGGTTGCTCAAAGTACAGCTTTGAGGTTGCAGATAAAACTGACGAAGTCAGCTCAAAACACTGTTTTGAGGTTGTGGATAGAACTGACGAAGTCAGTAACCATACGTACGGCAAGGTGAAGCTGACGTGGTTTGAAGAGATTTTCTAAGAGTATTAAGGAGGATAGAATAGTATTTTAACTCCATCCTCTAAAGTGCCTTTCAATAAAAGACACTTGAACACCATATTCAGTATATAAGCTCTATACCCTAAGTCAAAACGATCATTCTTTTCTAATTTATCGTAAATAAATCTAACATCACAGAATACTGTCAGATGACTTAAAAATGATTTTTTTGAAAAAGCGAATCGAAACTCGCTTTATCAATTTTTATTTCACTATCTTTTTGTCACACATATTTATAAAGTACTGGTGCAAGCGAACATCATCTGTCAATTCTGGATGAAAAGAAGTTACCAGCATATTTTTTTCTTGGGCTGCAACAATTTGATTATCAACTGTTGCTAGAATTTCTACACCCTCTCCAACACTGCTGATAATCGGACCACGAATAAAAGTCATTGGAATCTTACCAACTCCCTTACATTCTGCTTCCGTATAGAAACTCCCTAGTTGGCGCCCATAGGCATTGCGCTCGACCACCATATCCATAGTTCCAAGATGACTTTCTTTCTGAGAAATGATTTCCTTAGCCAGCAAAATCAAGCCCGCACAGGTTCCAAAGACTGGTAAACCAGATAGAATGGCTTCTCGAATGGGGATCAGCATATCCTGATCTCGTAAGAGCTTGCCCATAGTTGTAGACTCGCCACCAGGCAAAATCAAACCCGACAAGTCACTCTGATCTTGCTGAAAATCATCTAGATTTCTGATTTCAACACTCTCGACACCTAATTGATCTAGTACTTTTGCATGTTCTGCAAAGGCACCTTGCAAAGCCAATATTCCGATTTTCATCTATTTTCCTCGCTCAGCCATGAGAATTTGGATTTCATTTTCATTGATACCAACCATGGCTTCTCCTAAATCTTCAGAGATTTGAGCTAGGATTTGAGGATTACGGAAGTTAGTCACAGCCTTAACAATGGCGCTCGCTCGTTTAACAGGATCTCCTGATTTGAAAATACCTGAACCGACAAAGACACCCTCTGCCCCTAATTGCATCATCAGCGCAGCATCTGCTGGCGTTGCAACGCCTCCAGCCGCGAAGTTTACAACTGGCAATTTCCCATGCTCATGGACGTATTGAACCAATTCTACAGGGACTTGCAAGTCCTTAGCAGCAACATAAAGTTCGTCCTCACGTAGATTTTGAATGCGGCGAATTTCCTGATTCATCATTCGCATATGGCGAACAGCTTGGACGATATCTCCTGTACCTGGTTCTCCTTTTGTACGAATCATAGAAGCACCTTCAGCGATACGACGCAAGGCTTCACCCAAATCCTTAGCACCACAGACAAAAGGAACTTGGAATTCTTTCTTGTCCACATGGAAACGGTCATCAGCTGGAGATAAAACTTCACTCTCATCGATATAGTCAATTTCAATAGCCTCTAAAATCTGAGCTTCCACAAAATGCCCGATTCTGACTTTGGCCATTACTGGAATGCTAACCGCTTCTTGGATTTCCTTAATCATCTTTGGATCGCTCATACGGGAAACCCCTCCAGCCGCACGAATATCAGCCGGAATTCGTTCCAAGGCCATAACAGCTGCCGCACCAGCAGCCTCTGCAATACGGGCCTGTTCAGGATTTTGCACATCCATAATAACCCCACCTTTAAGCATCTGTGCCAAGTTTTTATTTAGTTCATAACGATTTTCAGTCATTTGTTTTATCCTCATCATTTGTATTGGTAGCTACTATTTCATTTTAAGTCAGATTTGGAGGAACCACAAGATAAAAAAATCATAATTGTATGGGTACAAATTAGTTAAAAAACTATCTGACCTTAACTTAAGGCCAGATAGCTCATTCATTTTTATTTTTCAGCTGTAAGTGCAGCCATTGTGATGTAGTTGTATGGTTTGTTGAAGTGTGGCAAGAAGAAGAGATCTGTCAATGCCAATTTATCAATTGTCACATGCTCTTGAATAGCAAGTGAGAACATGTGGATTCCCATGCTGATTGAAATATCATGTGAAACCATTTGCGCACCAAGAATTTCACGGCTATCTTTATCAAAGACAATCTTGATGGCAACTTCGTGGTTGTCATGCTTCATAAATTCTGGTTTTTGAAGATCGTTAAAGCCTGTTTCAGTTGCATTGTAACCTGCTGCTTTAGCTTTTTCAAGAGTCAAACCAGTTGAAACCATGTGAAGACCGTAGATAGAGATACCGTTTGAACCTTGAACACCGATTCCTTCCAATTCATGTCCACAAGCGTTGTATGCACCAACGATACCAGTACGAACAGCATTTGAAGCAAGAGCGATGTAGCTGGTGTCTTTACGAGCGTTGTCATAAACAGTCGCACAGTCACCTACTGCGTAAACGCCTGGGATAGATGTTTCTTGTTTCTTGTCTACAAGGAAGGCACCGTTACGGAAGAGTTCAATCTTACCATCAGCAAGGGCAGTGTTTGGACGGAAACCAACTGCAAGAACAACCATATCCACGTCAAAGCTTTCTTTGTCAGTAATCAAGCGTTCAACTTTACCGTCACCCTCGATTGCTTTAACAGTTTGACCAAGTGCCAAGCGGATGTTGTGGTCTTCCAAGTTCTTCGCCATCATTTGTGTGAAGTCTTTGTCATAGTAACCGTTCAAGACAGTATCTACGATTCTACAAGGACAACTTCTTTTCCAAGACGCTCAAAGGCTTCAGCAAGTTCAACACCGATATAACCACCACCAACAACAGCGATACGGTCAAGATGTTTGCTCTTGTCATCAAGCTTATTGATAACTTCTTCAGCGTTTTGGTACAATTTTACGAATTGTACGTTTTCAAGAGTTGCTTTAAATTCACGGTTTCCTTTAACAATTTCAACACCTTCGATTGGTGGCAAGATTGGTGTAGAACCTGTAGCGAAAATCAATTTCTCGTATGATTCTTTGTGCTCTTTTCCTTCAACTTCTGCTGTAACTACTTTGTTATCGTAGTCGATTGAAAGAACAGGTGAGTTCATGTAAACTTTAGCACCTTTTGCTTCCAATTTTTCTTTATCAGAATAGAACAAGCCTTCAGCACCATCAATTTGTTCCCCAATCCAAAGGGCCATTCCACATCCTAGGAAAGAGATGTTAGAGTTTTGGTCAAATACAACGATTTCGTTCTCATTTCCAAAATTATCCAACATAGTATTAATACATGCTGTACCAGCGTGGTTAGCACCAACTACAACGATTTTACTCATAGAAAAATTCCTACCTTCAATTTTAAATTTACTCTTCTAGTATAACATTTACTGTTAGCGTTTACAAGAGTTTTGCTAATTTTCCCGATTTTTTTGTAAAAAAATGTAAATAATCTGTATTTTATCAGTCTTTCTTACAATTATTCTTTATTTTCTGAGCATATTTCTTGACATCTTTACAAATTTTATTTGTGAAAACGCTGACTTTATGGTATGCTAGTATCATGGAAAGAAAATGTAAGGGGTTAAATTTAATATAAATTTACTATATTTCAGCCTTCTTTTCACAAGAGAAAGGAGTTGGTAGCTTGCCTCTTAGTTCACATTCCGAACGGCTAATGGGGACTACTATCACTATTTCATTAGTAGATGAGCAAGCAGATAGCTTGCTCCAAAAATCCTTTGATTTGCTCAAAGAGTTAGAATACCGTTTCAATGCCAATAGCCAAGAGTCTGAGTTGATGGAAATCAATCATCAAGCTGGAATAGCCCCTGTCAAAGTTCATCCAGACCTGTTTGAACTGATTTCACTTGGGTTAGAGCATAGTTTAGCGCCCTATAGCCACCTAAACATCAGCATTGGTCCCTTGATTCAAACCTGGCGCATCGGCTTTTCAGATGCCAAAGTGGCCCAACCTCAAGAAATTGAATCTGTGCTACCTTTAATCAATCCTTACTATATCGAGTTAGATTCTTCCACTTCCACTGTGTTTTTAAAACAAAAAGGAATGAAGATAGACCTAGGTTGTTTAGCCAAGGGTTATAGTGCGGATAAGGTTGCCCAATTTCTTAGAGAAGAGGGAGTAACATCTGCCTTGATTAATCTGGGAGGGAATATCCTGACCATTGGAAAAAATCAGGCAAGAGGAAATCAACCTTGGCAAATTGGGATTCAAGACCCAGCCAATCCGAGGGGAAATCACTTAATGACCATCCCTATTGTCAATAAATCTGTCGTGACTTCGGGCATTTATGAACGTCACCTGACTGTCGATGGAAAAGACTACCATCACATTTTTGACAGCCAAACAGGATATCCTGTTGAAACAGAACTAGCTAGTCTGACAATCATCTCTGATAAGTCAGTCGATGGCGAAATCTGGACAACTCGACTCTTTGGAGAAAGACCTGCTTCTATCCTCTGGCAAGTCGAAAGTTTGGAGGGAATCGAAGCGATTCTGATTGATAAGGAAGGTCACCTAAGTTGTTCTTCAGGAATTCCTACTCTATAGAAACAACTGTTTCAATGGAGTTTTAAAATCGTATTATGTAAAAAGAGAAAGGAAATCTCATGTTAAAACTTATTGCTATTGTTGGAACAAATTCAAAACGTTCTACAAACCGCCAATTGCTTCAATACATGCAAAAACACTTTGCTGACAAAGCTGAAATTGAACTTGTTGAAATCAAGGATATCCCTGTCTTTAACAAACCAGCTGACAAGCAAGTACCTGCTGAAATTCTGGAAATTGCTGCTAAAATCGAAGAGGCAGACGGTGTTATTATCGGTACTCCTGAGTACGACCACTCTATCCCAGCTGTTTTGATGAGCGCTCTTGCTTGGTTGTCATATGGTATTTACCCACTTTTGAACAAACCAATCATGATTACAGGTGCTTCTTACGGTACACTTGGTTCATCACGCGCCCAATTACAACTTCGTCAAATCTTAAACGCACCAGAAATCAAAGCAAGTGTCCTTCCTGATGAATTCTTGCTTTCACACTCTCTTCAAGCCTTTAATCCAAGTGGAGATCTAGTAGATCTTGATGTTATTAAAAAACTGGATGCCACTTTTGACGACTTCCGTATCTTTGTAAAAATTACAGAAAAATTGCGTAACGCACAAGCACTACTTCGCAAAGATGCTGAAGAATTTGACTGGGAAAATTTGTAAGATAGGAGACCAAAAAGAATGAAATTTGTTGGACTTGTAGGATCAAACTACGATCAATCATATAACCGTAAACTCTTGGAATTCATCCGCCGTCACTTCAAACTCAAATTTGAATTAGAAGTCCTCGAAATTGACGAAGTTCCAATGTTTAACCAAGACGAAAAATGGGATGAAAGCTTCCAATTGCGTCTCTTGTATAACAGAATTACACGTGCTGATGGTGTCATTATTGCGACTCCCGAGCACAACCACACAATCTCAGCTTCTCTTAAATCTGTTCTTGAATGGCTTTCATACGAAGTTCATCCATTTGAAAACAAACCAGTCATGATTGTGGGTGCTTCTTACTACGACCAAGGTACTTCTCGTGCCCAAGTTCACCTTCGTAAGATTCTTGACGCTCCAGGTGTCAATGCCTACACTCTTCCAGGTAACGAATTCCTCCTTGGTAAAGCCAAAGAAGCTTTTGACGCTGAGGGCAATATCACAAACGAAGGAACTATTAATTTCCTTGAAACATGCTTGGACAACTTTGTAAAATATGTGGGAGTCGTTTCAAAATTGAAAAAACCAAAACCAATTGAACCAGAAGATTTATATTGTACAAATTCAATTGCAACTACCATTCAAGGTGTTGATCCAGATGATCCTGAATGGGTAGAAAAAGCTGCTGAACTTGTTGGAGCTGTTTCTGGAGATACTTACGTTAAATTAGACCACGGTATCTTAACAGTTAACCAAATCGACATGTTCTTAAAAGCAATGCCATTTGAGTTGACATATGCAGATGATAATAACCAATTCTTGTACTTTAATAACGCACACCAAGATCCAAATACAATGTTTGGTAAACGTGTACGTGCTCAATCAGGAAACCGTTTAGGAACTGTACACGGTTCATTGCCAGATTCTAGAATGAAAAACGTTGAATGGGTTGTCGGCGTACTGCGTAACGGAGACCAAGAATATGTCCGTACAATTGTGCCAGGAACACCAGAAGGCGTTATTAATACCCATAATTACCAAGCAATGTATTACCCAGATGGCTCATATGCTGGAATCAATGAAATCATCTTTAATTTCCAACCATGGCTTGACTGGTACCTCAATACAACTGGTCAACGTCTAGTTGGTGGAAATGCTCCATCTCCTGCTGGAGGACATGGCGGAGCAGATGCTACATCTGGAGCTTCAGATTCAGGTGATGCTGGAGGCCACGGTGGTGGCGCAGACGCTACATCTGGAGCAAGTAACTAATAATTTTAGGAACCATTTTGGTTCCTTTTTTAGCTAAAAACGACCAGCAGTTTGTGTCTGCTAGTCGTTTTGTTATCGTTTCATCTATCTTTGTTAAAAGAAAGAATAGTTTTTATGAATTTGGATCATCGAGACTACGGCCGTGTAACCCTTTTTCACGTTGTACTTGGCGTAGTTTTTCTGGTGTAACATCGTTTCCTTCTTCGTCAACAATTTTGATCCCTTCGATGTGGTGACGAACAGTGCGACGATAACCTTCGATGTACTCCTCACGTAGTTTGGCTTGTTCCACTTTTTCTTCTGGTGTCAAGCCTTCTGCTTTTTTCTTTTTAGCAAGCTCGTTGATACGAGCAATTTTTTTCGGATCCATTTCTTCTCCTTTATGATAAGATAAAGTCCGTTTATCAAATTTTATTTAGTGTTAATTTGATTAAAACGAGCAAGCTTAGCTGCTTTTTGAGTTAAATGAGACAAGATAGCCAAACGATTTTGACGGACTGCCTCGTTTTCAGCCATAACCATGGTATTCTCAAAGAAGGCATCAATGACTGGGCTAAGAGCAAAGAGTTGTTTCAATTGTTGACTTGCAGTCCCTGATAAAACGAGTGATTCTACGGCTTCTGCCAAAGCTTTTTCTTGGTCATTTTCAAATAGTGCTGAATCAACTGCAACAACCTCCTCTGCCTTCTCAGCCAAGTTGAAGGCACGAGAAAGTGATTCGACAGATGGTTTGAAGTCTTCTTCCTTACTTGCTTCTACGAGAGCACTTGATGCTTCCAGCATCTCTGCCACAACAAAGTTTGAACCTGCAAGAACGGCTTCCTTGATATCTTTTGGAGTAGAGCCCATCATCTTATCAACACGAGCCTTGATAAAGTCCATAACTTCTGCTTTATTTTCATAAGTCAAGCTGTCAAATGTCAAAGCATAAAGGCTATCAATCAGCTCATCCATAGCAATATGCCAACCAAAGGCATCCAAGATACGAACTACACCTTGGGTCGCACGACGAAGAGCATAAGGATCATTAGAACCTGATGGAATCAAACCTACTGAGAAGAAACTCAAAATAGTGTCCAATTTGTCTGCAATGGCAAGCACTGCACCGACCTTGCTCTCTGGAAGTTCGCCTTCGGCTGATGTAGGCATGTAGTGTTCACGAATAGCAGCTGCCACCGCTGGAGTTTCACCAGCAAGAAGGGCATATTTTTCACCCATAATTCCTTGGAGCTCGTCAAATTCGCCAACCATCCCCGTCAACAAGTCAAACTTGTAAATAGCTGCTGCACGGGCTAGGTCAATCGTTTCATCCGCTGACAAGTCTGCTTTTTCTGCCAAAAGAATAGCAATCTGACCCGTACGAATCATGTGTTCACGAAGAGAACCAATTTTCTCATGGAAGGTTACATTGTTTAATTTTTCAACAAGGTCTGAAATAACCAATTTTTGGTCTTCACGCCAGAAGAATTCTCCGTCTTCCAAACGGGCTACCAAGACTTTTTCATTTCCTTTGATGACATTTTCCAAATGCTCTGCGTTTCCGTTACGGACTGAAATGAAGTTTGGCAAGAGTTTACCGTTTTGATCACGAACAACAAAGTAACGTTGGTGTTCTTTCATCGAAGTCACCAAGACTTCTTCTGGAACTTCAAGGTATTTAGCATCAAAACTTCCCATAAAGGCAGTTGGATATTCAACCAAGTTCAAGACTTCATTAAGCAAATCAGCATCAATTTCGATGCGTACACCATGTTTCGCCTCAATTTCCTTAATTTGGTCAACAATCATTTGCTCACGTTCACGTGGATCTGCAATTACATACTGTGCACGAAGGTCTTCTTCATAGCTCAATGCTGACTGAATCTTAGTTTCTTGTCCCAAGAAACGATGCCCACGGCTCACACGACCTCCCTTGATATCAAGGAAATCCAAATCAAACTCTTCTTCATCTAGAAGAACAGTCAAAGTGTGAACAGGACGAATGTATTCAAAACTATTTCCAGCCCAGTGCATGCTGACAGGGAAAGTCAATGACTTCAAGACATCTACAACATCAGGAACAATGGCTTCAACTGCTTGACCAACTTCTTCCTTAGTGACATAGACATATTCTTCACCCTTAATTTCACGGAATTCGATATCTTCAATAGTCAAGCCTTTTCCACGAACAAATCCTTGAGCTGCTTTGGTGAAGTTTCCATCACTATCCAAGGCAATTTTCTTTGCTGGACCCTTGAAATCTTCTGTCAAATCAAACTGTTTGTCTGCAAGACCAGTCACACGAACAGCCAAACGACGTGGTGTTGAGAAGGTTTGAATATCTTCAAAAGACAGGCGGTTTTCCTTGAGAAAGGCTGCCATTTTTTCGCCTAGTTGTTTTTCACTTGGTGTAACAACATAGGCTGGTAATTCTTCAAGACCGAGTTCTACTAATAAGTTTTTTGTCATGTTTTTTCCTTTACATTTTCTTCAATCTTTTTTGATATGCACCTTAGGTACTGGGGACGTCGCTCACTAACTTTGTGAGTCTGTATGGAAATCTAATGCTAAATTGATCAAGATTTCCAACAGTCTCATCAAAGTGGATTTAGCTGACTGATTTTTGAACCTAAAGTTTCAAAAATCCCCACATAACAGTACGGCGGTGCATATCCCTCTAGCAAGTCTACGACTTGCCTCTAACGATTTTAGAGCACAGTATTACTCACTATTCTGCGTCTTCTGCTAGGAGTTTAGCTCGTGTTGCTTCATCTAAAAGTGGGTAGCCTAGGCGTTTGCGTTCTGCGACAAAGGTTTTGGCTACGACACGGGCTAAGTTACGGATACGGGCGATATAGCCTGCGCGCTCTGTTACAGATACGGCACCACGCGCATCAAGCAGGTTAAAGGTATGTGAACATTTGAGAACATAGTCATAGGCAGGGTGCACCAATCCTTCTTCCAAGGAACGACCAGCTTCTTTTTCAAACTTATCAAAGTTTTCCAGCAACATTTCTTGATCTGAAATTTCAAATGAATATTTTGAGTGCTCATACTCAGGCTGAATAAAGATTTCTCCGTATTTTACACCATCAGCCCACTCGATATCATAGACAGAGTCTACTTCTTGAATGTAAGAAGCCAAACGCTCCAAACCATAGGTAACTTCCGCAGTCACAGGGCCAGTTGCCAATCCACCTACTTGTTGGAAATAAGTGAACTGAGTAATTTCCATCCCATCAAGCCAAACTTCCCAACCAAGACCAGCTGAACCAGTAGATGGGTTTTCCCAGTTGTCCTCAACAAAACGAATATCATGTTCCAAAGGATTGATACCCAATTTTTCCAGAGACTCAAGATAAAGTTCTTGGATGTTTGATGGAGATGGCTTCATGACCACTTGGAATTGGTGGTGTTGGTAGAGACGGTTAGGGTTTTCCCCGTAACGACCGTCAGCAGGACGACGTGATGGCTCCACATACGCTGCATTCCATGGCTCAGGTCCGATAGCACGAAGGAAAGTGTAAGGACTCATGGTTCCCGCACCTTTTTCATTATCATAAGCCTGCATAAGCATACAACCTTGGTCATTCCAAAATTGTTGCAAAGTCAAAATAATTTCTTGAAATGTTAATTTCTTAGACATTGAATACTCCTTAATAAAAAATGATTTCTTGCGACACGAGTCTGCCTCGTCGATCATACGAGGCAAGACGAGTTAGTACTGCGTCTAGCTCAGGCACTCTAGTGCTGAGCGTGAGGCAATCCGACTGTAAGGAGGTCTCTGCCACTGACGCAGTGGAAAGTCAATTTTTTAGACATTGTTTACTCCTTTAGTTTATATTATCTTCTTAGATTTATTTATCAAGCAACCAAGAAAAGGCTGGGTCCTGAAAAATATGACGTTTGGGAACAGTTTGTAAATTCTGATCGCATTCATCTATTGTTCCTAATTTCAAAGCGCAGACTTCTGGTATATTTTCTTGAGCAGTGAAAATTTGACTGTGACAGTTCTGGCAGTAATAACGTTGTTTACCTGGAGATGAACTATAAGTAACCAAATTCTCTTTTCCATACAATGCCAGATTTTTGCTGCTAACTTTGGCATTAACTGTGTAGGCAGACGCAGTTACTTTCCGACAAAATGAGCAATGGCAAAAAACTATTTCCGACAATTCTTCATCTAGAGTGTAGGTGACTGCTTTACATAAACAAGATCCTTTAAGCATTATGCTCCTTTCTACTTAGGCATTAGACGAATTCAAAAAGAACCGAATTTCAACACCCAAGCCTTGCGACTAGGGGCGTCAGAAACGCGGTTCCACCCTAATTTATTACTTCATTGTTTTTGAAAATACTACAGAAAGCGCCAGTTCCTTATTTTGCCCTACTTGGCTCCCACTATCCCAAGCTCGCTTGAAGAACGCCATAAGACTTTCTTTCCTGTTGACTATTATATCAAAAATTGGAGCAATGTACAATTCTTTTTATGATTTTCTAGAAATCCATATCATCAACTCGTGGAGCACCAGACTGAACAGCAATCGTTTTTAAGGTTTCAAACTCCTCACGACTTAGTTTAATTCCAAAACAATCAAGATTAGCCTGAATACGAGATTCTGTGACAGATTTCGGAAGCGGTAAAAATCCTTCTGCTAAACTCCAGGACAAGGCTATCTGAGCAACAGACTTTCCGTGATTTGCCGCGATTTCTTGCACTTGCTTGCTATCAAACAATTCTCCCTGTCCAAAAGGTCCCCAAGCTTCCAATAAAATTCCTTTTTCTCGACAGTAAGCTACGACTTGATCTTGATATACACCTGGCGCCAAGCGAACTTGATTAACCGTAGGAATAATATTTGCAGTTTCAAGTAAGGCATCCAGATGATGGGGAAGAAAATTACTAACCCCAATAGCACGGATTTTGCCTTCTTGATAGAGGTCCTCCATCGCTCTCCAGACTTCCGCATTTCGGATTTTCCATTGATCATTTTCTCTGAGCGGTTTTGGATTTGGCCAATGAATCAAATACAAATCTAAATATTCCAAGCCTAACTTCTCTAAAGACTCTTCAAAAGCCTGACGAGCTTGCTCATAGTTGTGATTTGTATTCCAGAGTTTACTGGTTACAAAAATTTCCTCACGCGACACGCCACTATCATGAATAGCACGACCAACACTTTCCTCATTTTTATAGATAGCTGCTGTATCGATATGACGATAGCCTGCCTTTAAAGCCTCTAGGACAGCTTGATAGGCAATCTCTCCATTTTCAGCTTTCCAGGTTCCAAAACCCAGAACTGGAATCGTAATGCCATTATTTAAAGTATAAAATTTCATTATTTTTCCTTTCTATGTGAAGAAAATCCAAAGAAACAAATTCTCAATGAAAACTTATCTCTTTAGATTTTTAAATTATTGGTCACGGTCGTAGTAAAGCTGGTGAGCTTGAAGACGAGAATCTAACAAGTCTGGTACGGTTACAAAGTCATAACCTTGCCCTTTCAAATAGTCAATAACCTTCGGCAGAGCATTTACTGTCTCAGCATGGATATCATGCATGAGAATAATAGAACCATTCTTGACTTCACGCTGAATTTCTGTCAAGATAGCTGCTTCATTTTTACTCTTCCAGTCCAGACTATCCACATCCCACATAATAAAACTTAAATCGAGACTATTGCGAATGTCGTCTGTAATGGCCCCATAAGGCGGACGCATGAGTTTTGAACTAGAACCTAGCACTTTAGTTAGCGCATCCTCTGTATCAGTAATCTGTTTTTTAGCGTCATCAAGCGAAAGCTTTGAAAGAACTGGATGGCTCCAACTATGGTTTCCAATGACATGACCATCTGCTTTCATGCGTTTCAAAATTTCTTCATTGCCAGAAACATTCTTACCTAAAACGAAGAAAGTTGCCTTAATACCATACTTAGAAAGTGTATCTAATGCCTGATTTGTAGTTGCAGGATTTGGTCCATCATCAAAAGTCAAGGCCACCACTTTACGATTCTTCTTTTCATAATAAGCCTTATATAGCTCGGCATCCTTATCTAATAAATAAGAGGACTGAATAACTTCAAAGAAACTAGATACTGGCAAGGCAATCTCATCCAGATTTTCAACCGCCTGACTTGGGTATAGGATAATTTGACTATCCTTGTAATCAAAGTTCCATGCAGACAAGTCTTGGTCAGACAAGCCTTTAACTATCTGATCAATCTTGTCTTGTTCTAATTTCTTATCCTGTAAGAAAGAAGTCAGTTCTTTTATCAGTTTCTCTTTAGCCTTACTAGCATCTGAAAATAGTTGATCAAGGGTAAAAGGTTTACCATCTTCTGTCAAATGCACTTTCGCTAGACTAGTTTTTTCAGTCTCTTCAACTTTTGACGAAGTTAAATCATAGACTTGTTTCATCACACTATGATCAACAATTCCTTTCAAAGTCGAATCCTGTTTCTCCGTATAATAAAAAACCAGATTGTCCTTATCCTCTAGATTGTCTTTAATATCCTGTGTCATGATTTCTTTTACAGACGAAATCACTTGCTCCCCTTGAAGAGGATAATAGGCAATCACTTCGGCTTGCCCTTTACGAAAATGATCTTTCTGATTTCCCTCACTCAATTGATCATCTTTCTCTTTTTTGAGCGTTTCAATCCTTTGTTCAAAACGCTGCTTTGTGTAGACTTTATAACCAATTATTGATCCAAGGACACAAATACTTACTGAAAAGATAGCTACTAGGGCTACTAATCCGATTCTCTTTTTATCGTGCTCAACACGTTTTGCTCTACTTTTATCCATAAGACCATCATATCAAATTCAAGCTATAATTTCAATGATTTTGGAGGAAATAGTATATTAAAAGAGGGGCGAGCCCCTCTTAAGATTTTATTTGACAGCTTCCTTCAAGGATTCTACCTTATCCAAGCGTTCCCATGGAAGATCGATATCTGTACGTCCCATATGTCCATAAGCCGCTGTTTGACGGTAGATTGGACGTTTGAGATCCAGCATTTGGATGATTCCTGCTGGACGAAGATCAAAAATCTGACGTGCTGCAGCTTCTAATTTGCTTTCAGCTACTGTTCCTGTACCAAAAGTATCAATACGAACAGATACAGGTTGCGCAACACCGATAGCATATGCCAATTGTACTTCCGCCTTCTTAGCAAGACCTGCTGCAACAATGTTTTTAGCAATGTAGCGAGCTGCATAAGAAGCTGAACGGTCCACCTTAGTCGCATCCTTACCAGAAAAGGCACCACCACCGTGACGTGAGTAACCACCATAAGTATCTACAATAATCTTACGACCAGTCAAACCTGAGTCCCCTTGAGGACCACCGATTACAAAACGACCTGTCGGATTGATAAAGAATTTTGTCTCATCATCAAGATAAGATGCTGGAATCACTTCTTTGATAACCTTGTTAATCACATCTTCATGAATTTGTTCATTGCTAACTTCTGGATCATGCTGAGTAGAAATAACGACTGTATCCACGCGCACTGGCTGGTCATTTTCATCATATTCAACTGTAACTTGAGATTTAGCATCTGGACGAAGATAGCTAATTTCTCCAGACTTACGAAGTTCAGCCAAACGACGAACCAACTTGTGACTGAGTGAGATTGGAAGTGGCATGAGTTCTTCAGTTTCATCCACCGCAAAACCAAACATGAGACCTTGGTCTCCAGCACCAATCAAATCAAGTGGATCTTGATCCGCATTTCCACGAACCTCCAATGCTTCGTTAACACCTTGAGCAATATCTGGCGATTGCTCCACCAAAGATGGGTGTACTCCCACCGTCTCAGCAGAAAATCCATATTCTGTATTGGTATAACCAATCTCTGCAATGGTATCACGAACCACACGGTTAATATCTACATAAGCTGTAGTTGAAATTTCACCAAATACATGAACTGAACCAGTATAAACAGCTGTCTCAGCAGCAACGTGTGCCTCTGGATCCTTTGCTAAAATAGCATCCAAGATAGCATCTGAAATTTGGTCTGCGATCTTATCCGGATGCCCCTCAGATACAGATTCAGACGTGAATAATTTACGTTCTGACATAAAAATGTCCCCCCTTAAAAATAGTGTTATAGAGTTACAAAGTACTGATAGGTATTTCTTAGTGATAAATGCCTACCATCTTATCGGGACTATATAACTTCACCATTATATCATTTTTTAGCGCAATTTGCAGTCCATATACTCAATAAAAATCAAAGAACAAGCTAGAAAACTAGATGCAGATTGCTCAAAGTAGAGTTTTAAGGTTGGCAATAAAACTGATGAAGTCAGATCAAAACACCGTTTTGAAGTTAGAAATAAGGAGGCTGGGAAAAAGTCTTGAAATTAAAAAACACATAGTCAAGTCTTGAAAAAACTTGAGACTATACGTTTTATTGTGGGAATATTTACTTTATTTTTCTTAAAATTGAGTTTTAGTTCAACCTCATCAAAATCTATATAACTTATCAATTTACTACATAGAACCGGTGCGTTTTTCAGGTCTAACGTTTTAGCAAAATATCTGTCAATTCACTATATTTTATATTTGTTTACATTTTTCTTCAACCAAGTTTCCATCACTCATTACATAAACTCGGTCAACCTTATCAAGAAGGCGTGTATCATGTGTAATCATGACAACACCTCTTCCTTGTTCATGGGCAATGGAAGCTAACAGTTCCGTTACTTGGTAAGCCCGCTCTGTATCAAGACTGGCTGTAGGCTCATCTGCCAGTACGATGCTAGGATTGTTGTAAAGCGCCCTAGCAATCGCAGCACGTTGACGTTCGCCACCAGATAGAGCCTTAGGATAATGACCTTGAACTTTGTCCAAATCCAACAAGTCAAACAGCTCTTTTCGATCACTTTTACTATTTTTTTCCTTATCCAATCTGTCAATCAAATCCAGCTGTTCCTTGACCGTTAGAAAAGGAATTAAGTTTGAAGCCTGGAGAATGAAGCCAAATTCTCTAAAACGGAGGTTTGTTTTCTCCTTCTCCGTCAGACTGCCTGTTTCCTTCCCCTTGACTAAAATCTTTCCACTCGATGCTTCCTGAAGTTGTCCTAGAGTCGTTAGAAAAGTCGTCTTTCCAGATCCTGAAGGCCCAACGATAGCCACGAACTCTCCCGCATTTAGCTGAAAATTCGTCTCATGCAGAGCTACGACTTTCATCTTTCCTTCCCCGTACGTTTTTGTCACTTGATTCATTTCTATCAATACTGTCATACTATTCTCCTTATCATTCTGCAATCGCAGTAATCGGATCCACCTTTAGCAAGCGTGGGAGGGAAATGACACCACCAAGAAGAGCCATCAAGCAAATAACCGAGCTTAGAATCAAGTAGGCTATCCAACTTGGGTAGAAAAAGAAGGTAGCTGGTAAGAGCAAAATCACTCCTCCGATAGCAAGCAAGGATAAAGCAATCCCCATACCAGATAGAAGCAAGATCTGACAGAACAGAGACCATACAATGGTTTTAATCTGTATTCCCTGAGCCCGCATAATTCCATAAAGTCCTAGCTTTTGTATGGTAATGATATAAACAAAAATACCAACAATCAAGCCTGTTATAACAATCATAGCGATAATCATTCCTGAAAATACATTAACTTGAGGTGTGTAACCAGGAATTTTCGAAATCATTTTTGGGATAGAAATCTGTTTCAGTCCATCGCCAGTCACTTCTATGTCATTTTTCAAAACCAAGGCAGATATCGACTTATTAGAATTCAAGGTTCCTTGCAAAATCCAATAAGTTGTCAAACTTGTAAAGACAACAGGCTCGGTGAAAAATTTATTTCCTTGAGTCAGACCTACAATCTTGTAACTTCCCTCGCTTCCATTAAGCTGAATGGCATCACCTAGCTTAATTCCATAGTTTTCAAAGGACTGATCTACGACAACCTCATCATCGCTGTCAGGATACCGTCCCTCCGTCAAACTAGGAGAGATAAAATCGTCCCACTCTTGAGCAAAGATGGAAACATTGACCTTTTCACTATCATCTACTAGATTGGTCACAGCGAACATATAACCCAGTGGAGCGGCCTCCTCAGATCTCTTTTCCTTATAATCCTTTTCAGGAATAAAAGATGCTGTCAAATTATCATTTGCGTAGTCAGATAGAACCACACCCGTCGCTTGCCAATTGTCAATAGCAGCTCGGTTGTTTCGTACAAGACCAAGAGCTAGACTGGTCATAAAAAAGACCATAAAAGCAATGAGAAAAATGGTTGTTAAAATCAAACTATATCGAAGTTTGTTCTGTAATATTTCTTTAATAGCAAGATACATGCTTATCTCCTTTAACTTTTCCAAGAGATATCAATGAGATACCCCGCCACTATAAAAATAGGAGACAGAAAATCTGCCCCTGCATTCCAAACAAATCCACTAATCTAATTAAATAAAATCAAGAAAATAAGTAAAAAGGTTCTTATAAAAATAAATCATTTATTAGATCTATTTTCTTAGAAATATAATTAATTATGAATATTAATAAGTCTTAAGTGTTCATCCATCCTATCATTTTCACAGTACGGTGTCAAGAAAAATGATTTTGAAAAAGGACTTTATTCTTTTTGTAACCTTTCTGTAATAATTCTCCGCTGAAAAAATGATAAAATAGGTATGTACTGTTAAGGAGAGAACAATGCCCGTAAAAAAATTACAATCATATGAGGTAGACTATCAAGAAGAATTAAATCAGCAACTTCCTCTCTATCAAGATTATGCGCCCGAATCACAATCTGATACCAGTTTTCAGGAAATCCTATTTTTTGTTAATATCGCTATTTTTTGTATTTGCGTCGCTATCTTCAGTTTTATCTTTTTATCATTAAAGTTATCAACTGGTCTTGCTTTTATCTCAGCAATCGGATCCAGCTTACTTGTTTTAAAAATCCAACGCTCTATCATCAAACGAAAACTAAAAAGATAAGTCCAAAATATCGCCCCAACTGGAGCGATATTTTTATTTTTTCTTTTTAGATGGTGTTTGAATAGCAATCTTCACTTCAAAGATTGTTCCCTTTGGCTTATTATCTTTGACTACAATGGTTCCTTTTAAAGCATCTACAATTTGCTTGGCTAGGGATAATCCTAAACCAAAACCACCTTTTTGACGGGTTCTAGCCTTATCAACTCGATAAAAGCGATCAAAAATTTTCTTCTTATCTTCTGCCGAAATACCGACTCCATTATCAGAAACCAGTAAATACAGATTGCGATCAGTCGCTGAAATCACAAAATCAATTTCTCCATCCTCTTCAGTATACTTGACAGCATTATCAAATAGGATAGTCATCAGTTGTTTCAAAAGAAGCTGGTCTGTGACAATCGTGCGATGGATGCGATTTTCAAAACGGAAAACACGGTCATTTTCCGAAGCAATCATCTCATAATTTGTGAAAGTCGTATTAAAAAAACTAGTTGAAACTTCTGCAAGTTCCGGCTTAATTCCATCATCTCTCCGAGCTAAGTTCAGCAAGTTTGTCGTCAAAAAACGCATATTTCGGACTTCTTCCAAACTCGACGCAATGCTTTCACTCACATCCATAATGGTAGCTTCTGGCTTTCGGAAAAGGGTCTCTAAACGATTTTGTAAAACTGCAAGTGGAGTTCGTAACTCATGACTGGCATTTTCCACAAAGGACTGCTGCTTCTGCATGCTCTCAAGCAGAGGACGAACACTGACCCTAGCTAGATAGAGACTGGCAAGTAAAGACAAAATCCAGAAACTAGCCATCACAACGACAATCAATTGCTCATGCTTTTGACTGGCCTGCTCCAACTGACTTGTATTAATCAAGACAGCCGCATACTTGATATTGGTTGAAACCGAACTAATATTCGTTTCCATCAAAATCATGCGATAGATTTCTTCCTGTCCATAGCTATTAAAAACCTGAATCTGGTAGATATGGCCTAGTTCTTTTTTCTCTAACTTAATCTTATCCAATCCCAAAAATCGGTTTCCAGAAAGGAGCTGGATAAAATTCTTATCAAAAAGAATGACTTCTGTGTTGGAACTAACATTGGGTTTTATCTCAGTCTTACTAGTATCTGTAGCGGCATTCTCTAAATCTTTAATCTCTTCTGTCGCCCTATTTACCGCAAGCTGGATAACTGCCTGAGGATTGTTGCTCAAGCCATGGAGCGTATCATCCACCGAAGTATATAGACTCGAATGCATAACCTGCAAAATAATCAGAGTCATGGTAGAGAAAATCAGGGTGAAAACACCGAAGTTGCGGATAAAGTAACTAAAGTCATCCGCATACCATGTTTTTTTTAGTTTACTGAACATCTTTTAAAATATACCCAACACTACGCAAGGTTTGCAAATTCTCTGCAAAAGTGGTTCCTTTTAATTTCTTACGGACTTTTGAAACATAAACTTCGACAACTGAAATAGTTGTATCACTATCAAATCCCCATAGACGATCAAAAATCTGAGTCTTAGGCAAAATAACATTTTGATTTTGAAGGAAATAAACTAGTAAATCGAACTCTTTCCCCAGCAATTCGACAGGAGTATCTTCAACCTTAACGGTATTGGTTGATAAATTGATGAGAATATCTCCATAAGATAGCGTATTTTCATTAAACTTACCTGAACGTTTGAGAAGCGCTTGAATCCGCATTTTGAGTTCTTCTAGGTAGAAAGGCTTGGTCAGGTAATCATCTGCTCCCAATTCAAATCCATGTCCCTTGTCATCCAAACTTTCCTTGGCAGTCATAATCAGAACTGGTGTCGTAATTCCCTTTTCACGCAATTCTTTCAAGACTTGGAAACCATTTTTTTCTGGCAACATCAAATCCAGCAAAATCAAGTCATAGACGCCACTTTCAGCTTCGTAGAGACCTTCTTCTCCATCAAATACCTGCATGACATCCGCAAAATCGTCTAAAAAGTCAAATACTGAATTTGATAGGCCTAGGTCATCCTCAACTAATAAGATTTTTATCATGAGAAACTCCTCCTTATTAAAACCATTATACCAAATTTGCCTTAAAAAAAACTCAACTCTCTGCATTTTACATGAGATAGCTGAGTTTTATTTTCATTTAGTCTTGATTATTTAGTTCCGTATTGAAGAACAACTGCTTCCACTGCAGCTTTTTCACGGTTAATCAGATCAACACGCGCTGCAATTTCCTTGATTCCCATGCCGATATTACGGCTAAGAGCAAGATCAGAAAGTTGTGGCTCAAAGAACTCCTTGTATTCCGCCAAGCGTTGTTCTGTCTTAAATACATGAGCAGGAAGGATAACAAAGCTATCAAAGCTCATATCTCCTCCAAGAGCCGCCTTAATCCAGGCCCAGTTTTCACGAGCCCAAGACCATGCTGTTTCCTGAGTTGCTTGATGGTTTAAGAACTGGAAGTACCAAGCAGACAAGTCTTGTGGTTTGACCACAAATTTGTCCTTCCAAGATGCAATTAAGGTTTGGATATTGTCCGCATCTGTACTGTAGGCAAGAGCAGCTGCCAACTGACGTTTAAAGACAGCATCTGTTGCGTGCGTATAAGTATCAAGATAAAGTGCTAACAAGTCTTTAGTCTCATGATGTTTCATCTCATTGATCAGAACTTGTGAGCGAATAGCTGCTGGAAGTCCTGCAAGATTCTCCTTGTGAGCTGCGAAGATTTGGCTAGCCACTTGACTAGCTTCTGCATCATTTGAGCGAATCATCATAGAAATGGCTAACTGACGAACCAATTCATCCTCATCTGATTCTCCATCTTTAGCTTCGAAACCAAGACGGTCATAGTTGTGACGAGCCAATTTAGCAACTAGTGCTTTGAAGGCTGTTTCAGCTTCTGTTCCTTCGTCGATAAAGCGCTCGAGGGCAGAAATCACTTGAGAAATGGCTGAAACGACAAGGTAAGATTCTTCCTTAGCAAGTTTATCAAGGACTGGGAGCAAGTTAGCATAAGAAATGTGCCCTGCTTCAGCAAGCAAACGACGTTCTTGGACGATTTGCAGTTTGCTTGTATTGTCAAGCTCAACTAGGTCAGCAAGAACTGCATCTAACAAGTCTCCTTGATAGTCTGTAATGTAGTGGGCTGTATTTTCTGTATTGAGACGAAGGGCTGTTTTGTTTTCAGCAAGAAGTGCTGCATAGCCAGGAATTTCGATGCTTTCAGTTTCAAGTGTATCAGGCAAGCCTTTCCAGTTGCTATTGAGTGGTACAACCCAGAGACGGTTCTTGTCTTCGTGCTCACCGATGAAGAATTGTTTTTGTGAAATCTTCAAGACATCATTTTCAACTTTAACAGTAAGTACTGGGTAACCAGGTTGTTCCAACCAAGAATCCATGAAGGCTGCAACATCACGTCCAGACGCTTGACCAAGAGCATCCCAAAGGTCACGACCAATTGTATTACTGTATTGGTGTTTTTCAAAGTAAGCGTGCAAACCTTTAGCAAAAGCAGCATCACCTAGCCAACGACGAAGCATGTGCATGAGGCGACTTCCTTTAGCATAGACGATAGCACCGTCAAAGAGGGTATTGATTTCATCTGGGTGTTTGACTTCAACGTGAACAGACTGAACACCATCCGTCGCGTCACGTTTCAAGGCAGACGGAACACCACCTGTTTGGAAATCTTCAAAGATGTTCCAGCTTGGCTCGATGGCATCCACACAGACATATTCCATCATATTAGCAAAACTTTCATTGAGCCAAAGGTCATCCCACCATTTCATAGTAACGAGGTTACCAAACCATTGGTGAGCCAATTCATGGGCCACAACAAGGGCAACTTGTTGGCGGCTGGCAAATGTAGAGTTTTCATCGACAACCAAGTAAACTTCACGGTAGGTTACAAGACCCCAGTTTTCCATGGCACCAGCTGAGAAGTCAGGAAGGGCGATGTGGAGAGATTGAGGGATTGGATACTTGACTCCGTAGTAATCTTCGTAAAACTCGATAGAGCGAACAGCAATGTCCAGTGAGAAAGCAAGGTTAGATAGTGGGTGGGCTTTGGTTGAGTAGACACCTACAAGGGTACCGTTTTTAGTTTTAGCCGTCACACCTTGCAAATCACCCGCAACAAAGGCTAACAAGTAAGAAGACATGCGAGGTGTTGTCTCAAACTTCCAGATACCTGTTTCCTGACGTTTTTCAACTTCAATCTCTGGCATGTTAGACAAGGCCAATTCACCTTCTGCTTGGTCAAAACGAAGAGAGAGGTCAAAAGTCGCTTTGGCTTCTGGCTCATCCACACATGGGAAGGCTTCGCGCGCAAAATGGCTCTCGAACTGAGTAGACAAGACTTCCTTCTTGACTCCATCAACTGTGTAGTATGAAGGGTAAATCCCTGTCATGTTATCTGTGATTTTACCAGAAAAGGTAAGAACCACTTCAACTTGATCAGCTTCAGCCAATTCGATATGAAGGGCTTCATTGTCATGGTCAACTGTAAATGGGCGAGCTTGACCTGCAACTTCTACAGAAGCGATTTCCAAATCTTTTTGATGAAGGGAAATACGGTCACTCTGTGCTTGACCAGTAATGGTCACCTTCCCAGAAAACGTCTTGGTCTCACGACTCAAGTCTAAAAATAAATCATAGTGTTCAGGAACAAATTGCTTAATAAAATGTTCAACTGCTTGCATAATTTTCTCCTATCTAAGTTTAAGAGCTAGAGCTCTTCTTCAAACAAACTTATTATATCATGTTTTGCCTAAGAAAAAAGGATTGGGCGGTGATTTCCAAAACTTTCTTCCTTCTATCTGTCTACAGAGGGTAGACCTTGCGAAATTCTTCTAAAACAACCTTGCTGTCAGGTGTAAAAGTCAGTCCAGCCTCCCTCATCCACTCGGTGAAACAATCCTCATGAATCTGGCGCCAATAGGCTAAAGATTTGTCTCCCTCGCCTTCTTTAAAGGCATGGTCAGCAGAAACTTGATGAAAGGGTTCAACAGAAACCTTTGTAATTTCAACAATGCAGACAGCCTGATTTTGACTGTCTAAAATGACATCAAAGGTCCCTTCTTGTGGAAGGGATTCGTCTTCTAGTGCGTAGAGGTCATAAGCCGACGCTGTTGCTGTCTTTTCGCCTTTAAACACCAAATCCGCTAAAAGGTCTGGTTCCACTCCAAAAGCCCAAGCATCGATTTCATCTCCGATAGAAGGATTGATTTGCTTGTATTTATTCCACATTTCTTGCGGCGTCATAGGTTGCTCCTTTGTAATTTTTTACTTTCTTCTTTTATGTGTTTGAGATGGTCTGGATGGTCAATTTCTAAATCAAAAAACTCTGGAATAGAGCTGTAATGGAGAATGCATTCGATACCCATCTGATTCATTTTTTGTATGAAAGAAGTATTCAGATAACCTGCCACAGCAAGGTCAATCTTTTTCGTCCTTGCTTTATCCTGCATCTGTCTCAGCATATCTGACATAATGGGACTTTCCATATCATGCCATTGACTATTTCTCACAGTCGCAAAAACAAAAGAAGTCAAATCATTCATTCCAACTACAATCTTTGAAATGCCTGTTTCCAATATTCTGTCTAAGTCGAAATACGCTGACGGTAATTCAATCATTGTACCGACTTTCCCAGTAAAACCATACTCACGCAATACTCTAATAGCTTGTTTTAATTGGTCGGCATCATTGACAAAAGGAAAGATAACAGACAGATTGGGATTGGTTTGATAAACTTCTGTAACGACATTTACCTCAGCCTGAAATTCATCCAGACATGCCAGTAAACGCCTAGTTCCTCTATATCCAAACAAGGGATGATTTTCATCAAAATACTCTTTAGTTCCCTCTAAACAATTGGCTTCTGTATTTGTTAATTCAGAAAAACGATACCATACCTCTTCATCTGAGTAGAAGGAGCAGATAGTATCTAGATAATCTTTTGCAAATTGCTGACAACTTGGTAACAGGATGTTTTGATTGAGCTCTCTCAACAAGTATTCCCCACGAATCATACCGACGTGGTGAAATAACTTAGGATAAACTTTTTCAACAATTTGTTCTCCACTAAGGGCAAGTTGGTTTCTCATCATTCACCTTCCAATTCATATATAAGGTCTTGTCCAGTTCTGGAAATCCTAATAATTCAGACTTAACCTTCAAGACTAATGGCGATGCATTTTCTTCAGTGATTTTTTGAATATCCATCCAAACATATCCCAGTGAATCATTCGCACCGTCAGAGACAGTTTCAGAAATCGTAACTTGAGCTTCCTTCTCGTTTATCTCAACATCATACAATGCCATGATATGGTGAACTATAAAATTTTTTAACTCTTCCCTGACGAAAACATCGTAGATTCGAGGATTGGAGTAGCTTCTAACGGTAAATCCCGTCTCTTCCAAAACTTCTCTAATCAGCGTCTCCGTCAGTCCTTCACCAAGCTGCTGACTGCCACCGAGAAGGTCTAGCCTATTTTTGTAGGGACCTGCTGTTTTTTGAATACAAAGAAGGTAACCATGTTTATAGCAAACACCATAAACTCCAAAGTGCTTTTTGATTTCCATCCAACTACTCCTACTTCAAAGACCAGCCACCATCTATTATCAGGATTTGTCCTTGCATGGCAGATGCCTTTCCACTGGCCAAAAAGAGACTGACTTCTGCCACTTCCTCTGGTTCAATCCAGCGTTTAATGGGGGTTTCACTAGCCACCCAGTCTGCTAAACCACCTGGTTCAAAGTCAGCAGCGGTCATACCCGTCTTGACGGCTCCTGGAGCGATACCAAAGACCTGAATCCCAGCTTCCGCATAGTCTAAAGCCAACTGCTTGGTAAAGCCAGCTAGGGCGTGCTTCGAAGAAGTATAGGCATGTCCACCGCCTCCAGCTAGGCTAGAAGCTATGGAGCACATATTAATGATGACCCCCTTTTTATTTTCCAGCATTTGCGTCAAATAATAACGAGTCAACTCAACAGGAGTCATATAGTTGATTTCAAAAATCTCTTGAATTTCCTGCGCTGATTGATCCAAAAGGGGTTTGTAATCATCCAAAACTCCAGCAGTATTGCACAAAATATCCACATAAGGACACCAGTCAAAA
This sequence comes from Streptococcus mitis 17/34, assembly GCA_000430305.1. Lineage (GTDB taxonomy): Bacteria > Bacillota > Bacilli > Lactobacillales > Streptococcaceae > Streptococcus > Streptococcus mitis_AW. The sequence goes on along the minus strand of ASZZ01000007.1, from coordinate 28,882 downwards.
ATTGGCTCCAAGTCCAAGGTCAAATCTCTCTGTAAAAAGTGGAAATCACCCTGTAAGAGTGGATTTTCACCTTGGTCAATTCCATATACTTGATACCCCTTCTCTAAAAAGAGGCAGGCTTGAGCCAGACCAATCCCTGAACTCACACCTGTAATGAGTACACATTTAGTCATTCACTTCTACCCAATCTGTCGCCAAAACATCACAAGGTGTCGGACTCCACATGGAAAAACCTTCCCCTTCTCCAGACACGTTGATTAGGAAATAGGGCGTCACTTCAAGTGCAACCCCGTTTTGCTCGATAGTGTCAAAGAGTTGGACATAGTTTTCAGCCCCTCCCCAACCAGTTCGTACATATTTTTTCTTATCCTTTAAGCCAGGCAGGATTTCTTCAAAAGTCATGTTGTTCTCCTTTAATTTTACATTCTTCATTTAATTATAACAAAAAAACGCTTTACAACGGCTTTTTGACTCATTTTAAATCAAAATCAATAAGCTTTTTATTACCATTTCTAGCAACAATGACCTCAGGTTTTTTAGAGACAAAGTTTGAATCACTATCTGAAACTTATATAAGCTTTTTCTTTTTTACAACAATTCAATAAAATCATATTTATAAAAAATGATATGGTTTATTGAATCTAGAATAATACAATATCGCTTCTAAAATATTTCTAGAATTGCTTTAAATTCCTTAATCAATTTGTTCATATTCTATTTCAATACACTATAAGATGAGACTAGATAAAAAGTCTTTGCGATCACAAAAACGCATAGTATCAAGTGTTCAAAACTTGATATTATGCGCTTTATTGTAGGAAGATTCACTTCATTTTCTACGAAAATAGCGTTTTTTCCTAGACTTATTTTTTACAATCTCTCAAATAGTTCTTGCATTTGAACATCATCTGGAACCAATTTTAAGTAAGCTTGTACATTGACTTTTGCTTCTTCGAAGTATCCCAATTCACGCAAGAGATAGATATAGTGTTCCAGAAATTCTGGATTGTCCTTCAAATCACCAGCCAACTCTTGGTAATGCTCATAGGCAGTATCCAAATCGTCCATTTCTTGATAAGAACGAGCAATCATCCACTTGGTCAAAAGATTTTCTGGCTCCTCGCTCTGCAAGTCTAGAATATCCTCATAACGCTCCTGCTCCAGATAAATAGTTGCTAAACGAAGCAAGATTTCTTCTGTATCCTCAGCATCTTCTTTTGCAGTAAGAAGATAATTTTCTGCCCCGTTTGTATCATGTAATTCATAAGAGAATTGTGAAGCCGCTAGTAAGAGGCGAGTTTCAAAGGGATTTTTCTCCAAGCCTTGCTTAGCAATACGCAGGGCTTCTGCAACTTGATGTTCCTTATGTAGGGCCTGACTGTAACCATACTCATATCCTTCAAAATCAGGTGAAATAGTATCAAGCTGCTTAAAGTAGAGGACAGCCTTTTGATACTCTTCCTGATCAAAGTACAGACTGGCCAACTCAAAAGCTGTTAGGTCATCGTATTCTAACTCTAATGCTTTTTCTAAAAACTCTGTGGCCGTTTCAAATTTCCCTAACTGGGCATAGGCAAAACCAATACGTTGATAGGTGGAAATGCCTGTTTGCTCATAAATTGAGCGATTATCTAACTGGGCATAGCCTTGAATAGCCTCTTGGTAATTTTCCAACTCACTATCCAACTCTGCTAATCCCAATATCAAGAGAGGTTCTTCTGAGTAAGTCAATGCCTCCAGCAATTTCTCACGCGCCACATCTGTCAAACCTTCCAGCTGGTAAAGGTCTGCCTTCAGAGCCAAAGCCGAAACATACCAGTCACTGTCGGGTTGGATTTCCTCTAAATAGGCAAAGGCTTCTTCGATTTTACCATCCTCACTAGCAATAACTGCTAGATTAAGATTAACCTCTGGAAATTCCTCTACGATTTTCAGGTAAATTTCCTTGGCCTGAGGATAGAAACCAATTCCTTCTAGATAGGTGGCTAACTCATACAGAAGGTCACTTGGATCATTTTCTAAAGCTTTGACGAAATAATGTTCTGCCTTAACTAAATCTTGTTCTTCCAAAGCCTTTAACATCTGTTGACTATTGTTCACTCTTGACTTCCTCTCCCTCTAGTTCATATAGGCCACTGACTACCTTATACCATTCAAAAATCGCTGAAATGACAACTTTAGCGGAGGCATAAACTGGAATACCGAGCAAGACTCCCCAGATACCAAACATGGATCCTGAAGTTAACAAGACAAAGAGAACATTAATGGGATGTATGTTTAATTGACTTCCCAAAATCAATGGAGAGACAAAACGACCTTCAATAGTTTGTTCTACGATAAAGACAATCACTACTTTCAAAAGCATGACTGGCCCAGCAATCAAGCCCAAGACTAGAGCAGGAAGCATAGCTAGGAAGCTACCAAGATAAGGAACCAGATTTAGAATACCGGCAGTAACCCCCAGCGTAACTGCATAGCGTAGACCAATGATCTTAAAGAAGATCATAAACATTACTGCTACAATAATAGCCACTGTCACTTGCCCTCGAACATAGTTAGACAACTGTTGATTCACATCTGATAAAACTTGTCCAACAGGTTCCTTCAATTTCGTCGGCATGAATTGGGTCAAATAGTTACGCAAGCCTTTCCCATCACGCAAGAGATAAAAGAGCATGAAAGGAACGATAATCAAAGCAACAATCACTTGAGAAGTTCCGCTAATAAAGGCGCTCACCCAGTTGACTGCCTGAGAAGAAACTTTACTTGCCCAAACTGTAGCCTGACTAGAGAAGTTTGTCAAAACTTGTTCTAACTGAGGCCTGAAATCGTCTGGTAAATGCTTGGTTACCAAATCATTAATAACTCTGTCAGCATCTTCGAGATAGATTGGTACATTTCTTGCAAATGTTAAGATCTGACGCTGCAGATTTGGAATAGCTACTGCCAAGCCCCAAATGATAAAGAGGGCGATGATGACAAAGACAATACTAATGGCTATAACACGATTAATTTTGTGTTTCTCCATCCAATCAACAATCGGATTCAACAAATAATATAGCAGACCAGACAGAATGACTGGTAACATCACAACTGCCAAAAAGTCCAAAACAGGTGAAAATAGAAAACTAATCTTACTTAAAATAAAAAGATTCAGTCCCAATAATAAGGTTACCAAAAATACCGTAATGGCCTTGTTATCCAAAAACCACTTAAAAAACCAAGATAGGCTAAAATGTTTCTCTTTTTGTTCCATATATAATTCCTTTCTGTCGTTCTCTCATTATACCATTTTTAGGTCAAAATAACTCTTTTTTAAAGTGCTTACATGGAGACAGCGACATAAAAAATCTCCTCAAAAGAGGAGATTCGATTAGTCTTGAATATGACGGTCTAAGTTCTTCTGATAATCAGCATTGGATTTGGCTTTTTCATCAGCAAATTTCTTGCGGAACTCATCCATTTCTTTAGTAGTGACAATCTTATCTTGGAGTTTAAGATATTTATAGCTATGTTCACTAGTCTTATCACCTACCCAGCCACCTGCACCAGTACCTAGAACTTTCTTCGTTATAAGCATTTGAGCACCGTCTGAGTGTACAGGAATAACCAAGGCACTATCTGCTAACCAAGCTTGAGCTTTGGCATATTTGGCATATCGTTTTTCAAGATTTGTTTTCTCAGCACTAGCATCCGTAATTAACTCTTTGAACTTATCTAAACCAACCGCTTTGATTGCTGAGCTGTCTGTACCTGGCGCTACACCTAAGGAACCAAGAAGATTTGGTCCTGATGTTGGATCAAATATATCTAGATAAGTTGATGGATCTGCGTAATCAGGTCCCCATCCACTATTTGCATTAATATCCCAGTCAGTATTGGTATTAGAAGTAGCTAGAACCGTCATACTTCCTAATTCGTCATCAGAAACTTGTTGAATATCAACAACTACATTTTCAGAACCTAAACCTTCCTCAATAGACTGTTTATAAGATTGAGCTTGACGCACAAATTCTGGACGAGTAGAAGATACTGGAATATCTAAATGAATAGGGAACTGTACTCCATCAGCTTGAAGAGTTTTCTTAGCAGCTTCAAATTTAGCTTTAGCCTTATCTACATTATGAAGCGAATCTTGGGCATCATCAAGACTGACATCTTTCCATACACCATCTAATTTATCCAATTCTGCTTTAGCTACTTGCCCAAATGACTGTTCTCCTACTTGTACAAATGTTGGAGGGGTGAAACTTGTACGTAATTTACGCGGTGCTACTTCGTCCCCAAATACTTGAGAGAGAGCTGCTTTACGATCTGCAGCAAAAACCAATGCTTGACGGAAATCTTTGTTCAGCAAGGCCTTCTTAGTAGATGTTTTTTCTTCATCACTTGTTTTAGCAGTGTGATTGTAAGCAACACGATCAATATTCGTAGAAATATAGAAAGTAGTTCCTAATTGTTGACTATAGATAATATTATCTTTGTATTTTTCTTTTAAGCGTTCATAGTTAGCAGAGTTTTTAAAGAGAGGTGCTGCTGGATAATGACCTTCATCAAAACCACGTCCAAGAGAGTCTGCATCCTGACCATCAAAGTAAGACAACTTAATATCATCAATAAAGACATTTTGTTTATCCCAATAGTTTTGGTTTTTGGTCATTTCAATAGAAGACTTAGATGTAAGACCTTTTAGAAGATAAGCCCCATTGTAAAGAATACTTGTTACATCAGTCGCCTTACCAAAGTCATCACCTTTAGAAGCTAAAAAATCTTCGCTAATAGGAGCAAGAACTCCCATTGTTGTCTTCGAATTCCAGAAAGATTCTGGATGATTTAAAGTATAGACTACAGTATAATCATCCGTTGCTTTTACACCAACAGTAGAAAAATCCGTTGTTTTCCCATTTACATAATCATCTAATCCTTTAATAGAATCCTGTACAAGATAAAGTGCCTGTGATTTCTTATCTGCTGCGTGTTTTAGACCAGTCACAAAGTCTTGAGCCTTAACTTCTCCATATTCTTCACCTTCATTGGTATACCACTTGATACCCTGACGGATTTTATAGGTATAGGTCAAACCATCTTTGGAAACAGTCCAATCTTCTGCAACTGATGGTACTAGATTCCCATATTGATCATTTTCCAGTAGTCCATCAATGACATTACCAGTAATCTGTTTTGTACCCTTAGTCGAAGAAACTGTATAATCCAGAGTCGCAGGATCTGATGAAAATACATAGGCATAAGTAACTGGTTTAGTTGCTTCCTTATTCCCATTACCAGATGAACACGCTGCTAGAACGGCAGTAGACAAAACGGCAATTCCAGCCGCTAAAAAAACTCGTTTTTTCATAGTCAAACTCCTTTGATAATTTGATAGATTTATTATAGCACTTTTTAAAAGGAAATCAACAATAAAATAAAATATTATTATATTTTATAGTTCATTTGTACCTGCTAAGGACTGCTTCAACTCCATTTTTGTGATATAATAGTCTTATCGTTATATAGAGGTAAAGTTATGAAAGAAACTGTTTATTTTGGAACTTATACACGTCGCACTTCCCAAGGGATTTACAAGGCAGACTTTGATACAGAAACTGGTCAGCTTGCTAATTTAGAACTTTTTGCAGCTGAGCCAAGTCCAACCTACCTTGCCTTTGACCAGCACCAACATTTATACACTGTTGGTAGTCAAGACGATAAGGGAGGAATTGCAGCCTATCAAACTGATGGAACCTTATTAAATCATGTCGTGGAAAAAGGAGCTCCCCACTGTTATGTTGCCGTTGATGAAAAGCGTGATTTGGTGTACGCGGCAAACTACCACAAGGGACAAGTCCTTGTTTATAAACGTCAGGAAGATGGTCGTCTGCTACTTAGTGATGTGGATCAACACAGTGGCCAAGGTCCACACGAAAATCAAGCTTCACCTCATGTTCACTTTACAGACTTAACACCTGACCACTATCTAGTGACCTGTGATTTGGGTACTGACCAAGTCATCACTTATGACCTTGATCAAGAAGGGAAATTATCTAAGCTCTATACCTACAATAGTATTCCTGGAGCTGGTTCTCGTCATATCGTTTTCCATAACCACTATAAAATCGCTTATCTCATTTGTGAACTCAATAGCACTATTGAAGTTCTAATCTACGATGGTGTTGGCGAATTTGAACGCATGCAAGTTATCTCAACTCTACCAGAAGGTTACGAAGGTTTTAATGGTACTGCTGCTATTCGTCTCTCTAAAGACGGTAAATACCTCTACGCTTCTAACCGTGGCCATGATTCTATTGCAGTATATACAATCCTTGCGGACGGTAGTTTAGAGTTGTTAGAAATCGTTCCGACACATGGTCAGACTCCACGTGATTTTGATTTGACACCAGACCAAGAATTTGTCATTGCTGTCCATCAAGACTCTGACAATGCAACCGTCTTTAAACGAAATCCTGAAACTGGACGTCTAGCAGAACTTTCCAACGACTTCCATGTACCAGAAGCGGTCTGCATCAGTTTTGCTCCTTAAGAAAACATAAAAAAATGAACTTGGTAACTCAAGTTCATTTTTTTCTTATAGTCTTTTTCCGACATTGATACGATTAATAGCACGTTGCAAAGCAATCTTAGCACGACGTTCTTGATCAATCAAGTGTTTTTCGTGGGCTTCTTCGATTTCACGCTCTGCTCGAATCTTGGCACGTTCTGCACGGCTAACATCGATATCACGAGCACGTTCTGCAGAATCCGCAACGATTGTAATGATATCATTGGCAATTTCAATAACGCCTCCGTTTACTGCAATCCAGTTCACGTGATCTTCATCATCAATACGTTTTACCTTTACTTCATCAACTGCTAAAACCGCAATCATATTTTCATGTCGTGGCAAGATCCCCATCTCACCATCCAGAGTTCGAACTGATACATAGCTGGCATGGTGATCATAGACGAGACCATCTGGTGTCACGATCTGGACAGTTAACTGAGCCATAGATCACCTCTTAAAATCCCATTTTTTCAGCTTTTGCAATCACATCTTCGATAGAACCTACACCACGGAAGGCATCTTCTGGTAACTGGTCATGTTTACCATCAAGGATTTCCTTAAAGCCACGTACAGTTTCAGCAACTGGAACATAAGAACCTGGCTGACCAGTAAATTGTTCCGCAACGTTGAAGTTTTGTGACAAGAAGAACTGGATACGACGGGCACGTGCAACCAAGGTCTTTTCTTCATCAGAAAGCTCATCCATACCAAGGATAGCAATGATATCTTGCAATTCATGGTAACGTTGAAGGACACGTTTTACTTCAGCAGCAACTGCATAGTGCTCTTCTCCAACGATTTCAGGTGCCAAGGCACGTGAGCTTGAAGCAAGTGGGTCAACGGCTGGGTAAATACCCAATTGTACCAACTTACGTTCCAAGTTTGTTGTTGAATCCAAGTGAGCGAAGGCTGTTGCTGGCGCTGGATCAGTATAGTCATCCGCTGGCACATAGATAGCCTGGATAGAGGTTACAGAACCCTTCTTGGTTGATGTGATACGTTCTTGCAATTGACCCATTTCCGTAGCAAGTGTTGGTTGGTAACCAACGGCTGATGGCATACGACCCAACAGGCAGATACTTCTGAACCAGCCTGAGTGAAACGGAAGATATTATCGATAAAGAGAAGCACGTCTTGGCCTTCTACATCACGGAAGTATTCAGCGATTGTCAAACCAGTAAGAGCAACACGCATACGTGCTCCTGGTGGCTCATTCATCTGGCCAAATACCATGCTGTTTTCTCGATAACGCCTGATTCTTTCATTTCCCAGTAAAGGTCATTCCCCTCACGAGTACGTTCCCCAACACCAGTAAATACTGAAATACCACCGTGTTCTTGGGCAATGTTGTGAATCAATTCTTGGATTAAGACAGTTTTACCAACTCCGGCACCACCGAAAAGTCCAACTTTACCACCTTTAAGGTAAGGGGCAAGAAGGTCGATAACCTTAATCCCTGTTTCAAGGATTTCAGAAGAGGTAGACAACTCATCAAAAGTTGGAGCTTTTTTATGAATTGGCTGACGCTCTGCGTCTTCTGTAAAAGGAGCTTCCAAGTCAATGGTATCTCCCAAAACATTGAAGACACGTCCCAAAGTTTCTTTACCTACTGGTACAGAGATTGGACGACCTGTGTCCAATACTTCCATTCCACGAGTCAACCCATCTGTTGATTCCATGGCGATAGTACGGACCATACCATCTCCCAACTCCAAGGCTACTTCAAGGACGATTTTTGTTTTTCTTTCGTCATTTTTGTAGACGACAAGTGCATTGTTAATCTCAGGAAGTTTTTCCCCTGCTGCAAACAAGACATCTACAACAGGACCGATAACCTGAGCAATTTTACCTGAACTCATCTCCTTCTCCTATTCTATATAAGATACTGTCGGTTCCTAGCTAAACTAGGTCCTAAGTTCATTTTCATACGAGCTGGACTAAAGCCTATTCTAAGGCACTAGCTCCTGCTACGATTTCTGTAATTTCTTGTGTAATCGCCGCCTGTCTGGCACGGTTATACTGAATTGTCAAATCATTGATGACTTTCTTAGCATTATCAGTCGCTGTTTGCATGGCCGTCATACCAGCAGCATTTTCAGCTGTCTTAGCATCGATAATAGCCCCGTAAATCATACTTTCTGCAAACTGAGGCAATAGCTGCTCCAAAATTTCTTCTCGGCTTGTTTCCAATTCAAAAGTCAAGCTGTACTCTTCATCCGCTTCATTTGGATCCAAATCAACAATCGGAAGCATTTGTTCCACACGCATTTGACTGGTTAGCGTATTGACATGATGGTTATAGCAGACATAGAGTTCATCAAAAAGTTCATTTTGATACATTTCAACAGTTTTTGAAATAATCTTTCGGACTTCATCAAAGCTAGGCTGATCCGCCAAGCCACGTAGTTCATAAAGGGGTTGAATACCGCGAGCCTTAAAGAAATCAGCTCCCATTCCACCGATACAGATCATTTCAAAACCTGTACCGTCTGGATGGTATTCTTCCTTCAACTCCATAACGGCTTTCAGAATAGAGGAATTATAACCTCCCACCAAACCGCGGTCTGAAGTAATGACGATATAGCCTGTCTTCTTAACTGGACGGCTAATCAACATGGGATTAGTTGAACCACCAGCTCCATTACCATGAAGAATATCCGTCAAGAGCTTGCGAACCTTTTGAGCGTAAACCTGGAAGTTACGAGCAGCTTCTTCAGAGCGACCTAGCTTAGCAGCCGATACCATTTGCATGGCATTAGTGATTTGACTCGTATTTTTTGTTGAGGCGATTTTTGTTTTAATATCATTTAGAGATACTGCCATCTGACACCTCTATTCTTATTGGAAGCTGGTTTGATTGAGAAACTCTGTAATCGCAGCATCCAAGACTGCTTCTTCTGGCAAGTCTTTTGTATCACGAATGGTTTCCAAAATCTCTGGATGTTGAGCATCAAAGAAGGCATGGAACTCTTCCTCGAAACGAACAATATCATCTACTGGAACAGTATCCAAGAAACCATGTGTCAAAGCATAGAGAATGGTTACTTGTTTCTCAACAGGTAATGGCTTGTGAACAGGTTGTTTCAAAACTTCAACGGTACGACGTCCACGGTTCAACTTAGCCTGTGTTGCCGCATCCAAGTCAGAACCGAACTTAGTGAAGGCTTCCAACTCACGGTATGAAGCAAGGTCGATACGAAGTGTACCAGCAACCTTCTTCATGGCTTTGATTTGTGCAGAACCACCTACACGTGATACAGATGAACCCGCATCGATGGCTGGACGAATACCCGCATTGAAGAGACCATCACCAAGGAAGATTTGTCCATCAGTGATAGAAATCACGTTGGTTGCGATATAAGCAGAGATATCTCCTGCTTGTGTCTCGATAAATGGTAGGGCTGTAATTGATCCACCACCAAGCTCATCAGAAACTTTAGCTGAGCGCTCAAGCAAACGGCTGTGAAGGTAGAAAACATCCCCTGGGAAGGCTTCACGACCTGGAGGACGACGAAGCAAGAGTGACAGTTCACGATAAGCTACCGCTTGTTTTGAAAGATCATCATAAACGATCAAAACATGCTTACCTTGGTACATAAATTCTTCCGCCATGGCAACCCCAGCATAAGGAGCTAGGAAGAGCAATGGAGATGGTTGTGAAGCAGAGGCAGTCACAACGATTGTGTAGTCCAAGGCACCGTACTGACGAAGTGTTTCTACTTGAGTACGAACGGTTGATTCTTTCTGTCCAATCGCGACATAGATACAGATCATATCTTGACCTTTTTGGTTCAAGATTGTATCAATCGCAATAGTTGTTTTCCCTGTCTGACGGTCACCGATAATCAACTCACGTTGACCACGACCAATCGGTACAAGGGCGTCAATAGCTTTCAAACCAGTTTGCAGTGGTTCTGATACAGACTTACGTTGCATAACACCAGGAGCTGGCGCTTCAACGGGACGAGTTTTATCTGTGTGGATTTCTCCAAGTCCGTCTACTGGACGACCAAGTGGGTCCACAACACGACCAATCAGACTTTCACCTACTGGGACTTCCATGATTTTACCTGTACGGCGGATTGTATCGCCTTCACGGATATCTGTAAAGTCACCAAGGATGATAATACCGACGTCTGTTGACTCCAAGTTTTGAGCCATACCATAAGAGCCGTTTTCAAAAATCAACAACTCTCCACTCATGGCATTTTCAAGGCCGTGAGCACGCGCGATACCGTCCCCGATATAGGTTACAACACCTGTTTCAGTCACATCAAAATTGGGTTTGAAATTTTCAATTTGTTGCTTAATTAAAGCGCTGATTTCTTGTGCGTTAATTGCCAAAAGAACACCACTTTCTATTTCAAATTTTCTTTAACAACTTTAAGTTGTTGTTTAATACTCACATCAATTGTCTTGTGATTGGCAAAAATGACAAAACCACCAATGAGACTTTCATCGATTTGTTCTTTTACACTCCGCACTTTCAGAGACATTTTCTTCTCAATCAAAGGGAGCAAGCGACTCTTCTGTTCATCAGTTAAAAGATGAGCTGACGTAATCGTCACTTCAAATCGATTTGTTTCTTTTTCAAGTCGGTTCAAGCAATCTACAAGAATATCATAAAAAAGATTTGCTCTGTGATTGTAGATAAGAACCTGGATAAAGTTTTGCAATAAAGGTGACACTGAATCTTGGAAGAACGCAATCGTTTTTTCCTTGTCAGACTCATCTACGGCCACTTTTTTTAAAAAAGAAGGTAAACCTGTTTCTTCAGCAACTTGCTTGATTTGAGTCAAGTCTGAAAAGATACGGTCTTCTTCTCCTTTTTCAAGTACCAATTGGACAAAAGGCATGCTGTATTTTTCAATTACCTTTACTGTTTTCTTGTCCATTAAGCTTCTCCTAGCTGATCGATATACTGATCAATGAGTTCTTTATGGGCATGACCGTCAAGGTTTTGTGAGATGATTTTACCAGCCAAGCTGATTGTCAAATCTGCTACCTCACCCTTAACGCTTTGTAAAGCTTCAGCTTTGTTTTGAGCAATTTCTTGGTTTGCTTTTTCTTTTAAGCGTCCTGCTTCTAGTTTAGCATCTGCTAAAATACTAGCCTTACTTTTCTCAGCTGTTTCTTTTGCATTCTCAATGATTGTCTTAGCTTCTTTACGGCTACCAGCCAATTCATCTTCGCGTTTTTGAGCCAATACTTCCGCTTTTTGACGTGCTTCTTCAGCTCTGTCAATATCTGAAGCAATTTTTTCAGCTCTTTCTTCGAAAATGCCTGTAATATTAGACCATGCAAATTTTTTAATCAAGACTAGCAAAAGGATAAAAGAGCCAGCGATTAAAATAAAATTACCAATTAATTCACCTACTGTTACGTGCATCAGTTACTCCTTTCTACTCTTCATCATTAATTTTATTTCCTAGGTACATAGAGGATAATAGTGTAAAGACATAAGCCTGTACACAAGAAATGAACACGGAAAATGCAGTCCAAACTAAGTTTGTCCCAAATGCGATTGGATACCAAAAAATAGCCTGATGTGAAAGTAAAAGAAGCAAGCTTGTCATTACTTCACCTGCAAAGATATTCCCAAAAATCCGCAAAGCAAGAGAAAGGAAATTCGTGACTTCTTCAAGTAGATTCATCGGTGTCATAAATGCAGGAGTTACAAAACCTTTTAGGTATTGTTTAATCCCACGACGACGAATCCCCTCAATGTGCGCCATCACAATAATACAGAAAGACAAGACAAGGTCAAATGAAAGATTTGCAGTTGGCGATGTCCAAAGGTTTGTTCCATCTGTTGTTTGAAGTTTAGCCATCAAACCAAGGTTATTGGCGATGACCATAAAAAGAAATAAGCATAAGTAAAAGAGTGAGTAATCTTTTATGTAGTGGGAACCAAGGTTAGGTTCTGTAAATCCAATTACAAAATCATAGAGATACTCTAGTACATTTTGTTTACCTTTGGGTTTCAAGGTCATATTACGACTTGCCCAATAGATAAATGCAAAAATCAGAAACACAGACAGCAAAGTCAAGGCTGTCAAAGTTAAATCAAAGGTAACAGGACCAATATTGATGGTTGGATTGATACTTTCTTCCATCTAACATTCTCCCTTCTCCAATTTATATTTCGTTATTTAATGATAAATGAGAAGACAAGAGTTACGAAGAAAGTTCCTTCAATAAAGGCAACCCCTAAAAACATCAAGCTACGAAACTCAGCGATAATATCTGGTTGGCGAGCTACTGATTTCAACAAACCATTCATCAACATACCCTCACCAAGAGATACACCCATACAGGCAAGACATAGACCGAAAAATGTTAAATTCATGACGAATTCTCCTTTTAATTAAAATTTACTTACTTAGTTTAGTCCTAAAAATTGGATTTGTCAACTTTTTACTAACATTGAAAGCGTTTAATGAAAATTATTTACAATTTTACTATTTTTGAGTCTATTATATAGAAAACTTTGTAAAAAACTTGTAATAAATCCGACCATTATCTAGATCTTTCTGAAAAATATTGAAAAAATCCGAGATGTAATCTCGGATGGAAATTAATATATTTTCTTTAACCTAATGTTCTTTTAGTAAGTAGGATTAAAGGGAAAGCAACTAGAAAGCTTTCGTCTCCTACATGTTTATTAAGCACGAACTGTGACGCTGGTTCCATCTTCCTTATAAAGATTGATGAGACCTTCTTTAAGAGCGCGAACCATGTCTCCAGCTTGAACGGGTTGAGGCACCTTAATAGTCAAGAGTTCCATTGGATTTGGAGCGCGGTCGATTTTATTGCCTTTGGCATCATGCAAATCTTCGATATACGTTTCAAAATGACGGAAACCTGGGCCGTAAAACTCAACTTGGTCTCCTTCGTTAATAACGTTCCGTTGACGAATAGTTGCTGTTTGTGTCGAATCATCATAAGAAACCACTTCAGCAACAAACTTGTACTCAGGAATTTTACGGCGAGCACCAAACAACTGCTCATTTTCAGATGGTGTACCGTAGTAGAAACCTGTTGCCAATTCACGTTGAGCAACCTTCCACATTTCGTCCACTAAATCTTGTTTAATAGCTTCAAACTTTTCAGGACTTTCAAGATATGCATCCACAGCCGCCTTATAGCAGTTGGTTACTGTTGATACGTAGTGAATAGACTTCATACGCCCTTCAATCTTAAGACTGTCCACTCCATTTTCAATCATATCTGGAATATGGTCAATCATAGACATATCAACGGCTGACATTGAAAATTCTTCAGGAATTTCACCTTTCAAGCTCTTGCGTTCTTGACCAAATGGCATATCGTAAAGGTCGTATTTCCAACGACAAGACTGAGAGCAACCACCACGGTTAGCATCACGCATACTCATGTGGTTTGAAAGAGTACAACGACCAGAGTAAGAAATACACATGGCTCCGTGGACAAAGGCTTCAATTTCTACATCAGTACGTTTGCGGATTTCAGCTAATTCTTCCATCGAAACCTCACGCGCCAAAACGACACGAGTCAAGCCCAATTCTTTCCAGAACTCAAGCGTTTCATAGTTAGTGGCACTGGCTTGGGTAGAGAGGTGGATTTCAAGACCAGGCGCTTCTGTCGCTGCAATCATAATCAAGGCAGGATCAGACACGATAACTGCCGCGATTCCGATATCACGCAGTTTACGGAACCACTCACCGGCACCAGCTTCATTTCCTTCGTGCATAACCATGTTGGCAGCTACATAGACCTTGGCACCGTACTTAGCCGCAAACTGAACACCTTCTTCCATCTGTTCAAAGGTAAAGTTTCCAGCACGGCTACGAAGACCATAGGCCTGACCACCGATAAAGACAGCATCTGCTCCATACTGAACAGCTACCTTTAGCTTCTCTAAAGTCCCTGCAGGTGATAAAACCTCAGGACGTTTTAATGTTTTTGTCATGTTTTCTCCTATTTGCAATATAAAAGTTTGACGTTTTTCCTTCTCATTTTATAGTAAATAAGCCATAAAATCAAGCCTGGACAGATTGTTTTGACAATTCTAATCTTTTAGTAGTTGAAACAAGTAGTCAAAAAAACAGATAAAGCAAAAACCAGTATCCAAAGATACTGGCTAATTAAACTATATAAGATAGTCCTTAAATGACTATTCCCACTCAACAGTTGCAGGTGGTTTACTTGTAATATCGTAGACGATACGGTTAACATGATCCACTTCGTTTACGATACGTACTGAGATTTTTTGAAGGACATCCCACGGAATTTTGGCAAAGTCAGCAGTCATACCATCGATAGAGGTGATGGCACGGATTGCGATTGTATAGTCGTACGTACGACCGTCACCCATAACCCCAACTGAACGAACACCTGTATTAACTGTGAAGTACTGCCAGATATCGCGGTCAAGACCAGCTTTGGCAATTTCTTCACGAAGGATAGCGTCTGATTCACGGACAGTTTCTAACTTCTCTTCAGTGATTTCACCCATGACACGGATAGCAAGACCTGGGCCTGGGAATGGTTGGCGCCATACGATATGATCTGGCATGCCAAGTTCTGTACCAAGAGCACGAACCTCATCTTTATAAAGAGTATTGAGTGGTTCAATCAATTCAAACTGCATGTCTTCTGGAAGACCACCCACGTTGTGGTGTGACTTGATCGTCTGAGCTGTATCCGTACCAGACTCAATCACGTCTGTGTAAAGAGTTCCTTGAGCAAGGAATTTCACATCTTTTAACTTGCTTGCTTCATCATCAAATACATAGACAAACTCGTTACCGATGATTTTACGTTTTTGTTCAGGGTCAGAAACACCAGCAAGTTTGTCAAGGAAGCGTTTTGCAGCGTCTGCTTTGACGATATTCAAACCAAACTTACCACCAAGCATGTCCATAACTTGATCTGCTTCTCCTTTACGAAGAAGACCGTGGTCTACGAAGATACAGATCAATTGATCGCCAATTGCTTTTTGAAGAAGAACACCAACAACTGAAGAGTCAACTCCACCTGATAGACCGAGAAGAACACGTTTATCACCGACTGTTTCACGGATTTTTTGAATCTGCATATCGATGAAATTATCCATTGACCAGTCGCCTTTAGCCTTACAGATGTTAAGGGCAAAGTTACGAAGGATATCATTTCCGTATACAGAATGGCGAACTTCTGGGTGGAATTGGATACCGTAAATGTGTTTGTCTGGATTTTCAATGGCTGCATAAGGGCAGTCAGCTGATGTTCCAGTACGAACAAAGTCAGCAGGAATCTCAGTAACTGCATCACCATGGCTCATCAAAACAGTCTGTTCATCCGGTGTTGATTCAAAAAGAGCTGATGGTGTGTGAGTTAGGGTTGATTGACCATATTCACGATTTCCAGCGTCACCTGCAGGAACCACTTTTCCTCCAAGTTTATGGGTCAATAACTGCATACCGTAACAGATTCCCAAAATAGGAATGCCCAGTTCGAAGATTTCTGGGTCAATATCGAATGAACCATCTTCGTATACAGAGTTTGGTCCACCTGAAAGGATAATTCCTACAGGATTGATTTCACGAACTTCAGCAGCTGAAATTTTATGGCTTTTTAGTTCTGAAAACACACCAATCTCACGGATACGGCGTGAAATCAGCTGATTGTATTGGCTAC
The DNA here is from genome assembly GCA_000430305.1 of Streptococcus mitis 17/34. Classification (GTDB taxonomy): domain Bacteria; phylum Bacillota; class Bacilli; order Lactobacillales; family Streptococcaceae; genus Streptococcus; species Streptococcus mitis_AW. The sequence continues at coordinate 12,663 of ASZZ01000007.1, read as the reverse complement.
CATAGTCCAATACGATAATTTTTTCTACATCTTGCAAATCAGTTGAAATGTTGCTCATCTTTTTCCTTTCTCAAAAGAAATATCTTTTTCCAATATTCTATCACAAATAAGGGCGAATTACCAACTAAACAAGGCGAAGTTTGACTTTTTCTCGTTTATTGGGGTACAATAGAGAAAAGATAGAAATGAAGTGAAAACATGCTACCAGCTTATATGAAAATCCATGATCAGATAAAAAAGGATATTGACGAGCACCGTTGGTCCATTGGTGAGAGGCTGCCGAGTGAAAGAGATTTGGCTGAACAATTTGAGGTCAGTCGTATGACCCTCCGCCAAGCCGTATCTCTATTAGTCGAAGAAGGCGTTTTAGAGCGCCGTGTTGGAAGTGGCACCTTTGTTTCCAGTACTCGAGTACAAGAAAGATGCGAGGGACAACCAGTTTTACTGAAATTGTTAAGTCCCAAGGAAAAGTTCCCTCTAGCCAACTCATTTCCTACAGAAAAACTATTCCTAATGAGCAAGAAGTTGCCAAGTTAGGAATTTCTCCAACCGAAAACATTATCCGAATGGAACGTGTCCGCTATGCCGACAAAGTTCCCCTGGTTTATGAAGTTGCTTCTATTCCTGAAAAATTTATTAAGAACTTTAAAAAAGAAGAAATCACCAGTCATTTCTTCCAAACCCTACAAAAATATGGCTACCGTATTGGCAAATCACAGCAGACCATCTATGCTCGCCTCGCTAAGGAAAAAATTGCCCACTATTTGGAAGTTGAAAAAGGCCATGCTATTCTTGGTTTGACCCAGGTTTCCTACCTAGAAGATGGGACAGCTTTTGAATACGTAAAAAGTCAATATGTAGGCGAACGATTTGAATTTTATCTTGAAAACAATTAGATTACTAGGCAAAAACTCTCTGTCATCACGGACAAAGAGTCTTTTTATTTTTCCAATAGTAAATCTTTCAAAGAAATCAGAGTTACAGCAACTAATATCATTGCCATACCAAGAAAATCAATGGGATAAAATTGTTCATTCATTATTAAGAAGGCAAAGAAAACCGCCGATATTGGCTCAATTGAAGCCAACAAGCTTGACTTAACTGGTCCTATCAGACTGGCTCCTTTTAGAAAGGCTGTATAGGCAAAGACAGTCCCGATAAGGATAATACCCGCAAACGCAAGGAGAAAATCAAGACTAGCTGGGATAGTAGCCTCTAGAACTCCCGTAAAAGGAAGAGCGACCAAACCAGCTATGACCATTCCCACACCAATGACCAAACTGCTCCCCCACTTCTTAATCAAGGCTATGGGCAAAATGATATAAAGTGCGTAAGTCAGAGCAGAAAAGAGACCCCAGAACAGACCTGCAGGTGTCATAGATAACTGGTCCAACTGCCCATGTGTTGCGATCAGGAAGGTTCCTCCGATAGCTAATATGATAGAAACTATCTCTCCCAGTGTCGGTGCCACCTTATCTTTGATACAGCTATAAATCAAAATCCCAACAGGACAAACATACTGAAGCACCGTCGCGGTTCCTGCATTGGTTTCCTGAATAGCAGACAAATAGGCAAATTGGTTGAGAAAAAGTCCAATCAAAGCAAAAATAAGAAGAGAGAGCAAACTTTTTCTATCCTTTAAAAAGGCCAGCATTTTATCCTTTGCAGTAGCATAAGCCAAGACCATGAGAATCCCACCGGCGATTAAAAGTCGTAAGTTAGTTAAAACTAAAGCCGAAATTCCGTGTGCCATCAGGTATTGGCCACTCGTTCCTGACAAGCCCCAAGCAATACCAGCAACAACTGTTAATAGAGTCCCTTTTAAACTATTTGACATGTCTCTCCTTACTCTTCTTTACGAATCAAGTCCATCACTTGATTGCGGTCTAAAATCCATTGAGCCCTCTCATCCTTTCCATAGGTACGATTCGATAGAAAAATAGCCGCTTCTTGCTTCTGACGATTCCACATGATAAAGGTACCTGTATAGCCCGTATGGTCTAGCCAGTCTCCTTCCAAATTCCATGCTAAAGAACGTTCCTTGTCATTCAAAGGAGAAAAATTTTGACTCAAATCTCTTGAAAAATCGTCCTCTAAATAGTGTTCTAAAAAGATTTGTAAATCCTTCACAGTCGAAAACAAACCAGCACTACCAGCATGTCTGCCCAAGAGACGAGCCTTGGGATCATGCACGATGCCTGCCTCTACACCTCTGACTGTTGGAACAGCAAGCTCAACTGGCCCAAACTGGGTTTCATTCATTTCCCAAGGTTTCCAGACTTGATCCTGTAAAATCACATCCAAATCTTGATTAAAAATTATTTCCAAAATAAAGCCTAATAGCAAAAAATGAACATCCGAATAAAGAAAGGCTGGCTGACTTCGTCTGTTGAGATGAAACATAGCTTCCTTTAATTCTGAAGCTGTCAAAAGGTCTCGATTGGGAATAAAAGGATCAAGGTCTGTAGCGTGAGTCAAGAGCTGACGAATAGTGATATCTTGATAATCACTCTCAGCTAAAAAATCTGTTACTGGTCTGTCAATATCTAATTGACCTTTTTCCCACAAGAAGGTAAAAACAGTACCAACCCCAACAACCTTGCTGACACTAGCTAGGTCATAAACAAGTCCTGTCTCAGTCTGTAAGCCATGTTCTGGGTCACTCTGGCCGACATAGACCTCCGTCCATTGATTGTCCTTAAAATACGCAAAAGAGGCTCCAGGATAAATCCCTGCCTCGATTTGTTCTTCTATTTTTTTAATAATCTTGGTCCACTTCATACTTCTTCAAACCACAATTCAACATTATTTCTATCTTTACCAAGGAAGAATTTTTCAGACTTAGGAATAAAATATTCAGTAGACTCAAATTTCTGGCGTAGACTTGCTATATCTAGTTCATTGACCAGGAACTTGAGCATAGATAAGTCCCAAGTAACCGTATTGTCCACGGTCAGATCCTGCCCCTGAGCTGGGATAAAAACAAGTGATTCCCTAACTTCAGATAGTTCCAAGTAACTATCGACATCAGTTGGAAGATGTAATTCCATGGAAATTTCAAATTTAATCAAAGAAATTGATTCCAAATCTGTTTGAAATTCAGGTTTTTCTTCTACTTCTACTAGACTTTCTCTGTCATCTTCTGCATGAATCAAAATCAAATCACCTTCTGGCGAGTAAATTTCAAAAGCGAAGCCGTTTTGACCTTTATATAACTGATGAATCGAATCTGTTTTAGATAAGAGTCCTTCAATTTCCAAGGGATTTTCCACCTTGATAATCAATCTTGCTAGCTTCTTCCTTCCTTCTACCTTACGAGTACGCATACTTGGAGCTTCTTCTAAAACCAGCTTTTCAAGCCCTGTTTGATCACCTAGTGATAGAAAGGCTGACTCTTCTAACAAGGCCTTCATTCCAAGGGTTTCAATATAAAATGTTTCATTTAATTTTCTATTATTAACTTTTAAAGTAGGAATAATCCGTACAATTTGATTTACATTCATAAATTCCTCCGTCACTTTTTATTGTATAGGATTTTAGAATTTTTTACAAGATATTATACTCAAATTTAACAATTTTAACCTCATTAAACATCTTTTTGAAGAGCCTGAGTAAAAAGTCGATTTTATAGAAAAAGGAAACTAATGAGAATTACAAGACGTTCATTCGGAGATGGTTGCCTAAAGAAACTAGAAAATGATTCCTAAAATAGAGCTCTTCATCGAGAATTAAATTCATCTGAATAATTAATATATAGTATATTGAGTATGAAATAGTACATTGTAGCTGTTCAAATATTTCTAGAAATAAATTTGACTTTCCTAATCAATTTGTTCATATCTTATTTCAATCTACTCTATATGCATCTTGTCTTCCTAAAACAAGACACAGAAAAATACCCCAAGAATTAGAATTGGAGCTAACTTTTGGGGTTCAGTTCATTAATATAACTAATTGTTTTACAATTGAGAATTAATTATTTTCAACTTTTTCTTCGTATTTTGGTCTGATTGTTGTACCTGAATTAATAATGGTACGTTTTTGGACTAGAGGAAGATCGGTACGATTGTAAACAGTACGCCATGGTTCCCAAGCAAGACCTGTTTTTTCTTGAATCTTCACTCGTATATTACGAACGTTTCCTTTAAATTGAAGTTCAGTTTGGAAGCCAGCAGTTCTGTTCTGACCGTTATGCTCCCACTGACGTGAACGAATACTTTCAATACCATCCTTATCGTAAGTCACTTCATCCCAGTAAACATAGTAACGAGCAATATAAGCTCCCTTATGTTGTAAATTGAGGTAACCATTTTTGTATGAAGTCACTTTTGTTTCAATGTAGTCTGTATTACTTTGAATTGTAGCTACTTGATTATCTTTCAAAAATGCAGTTTTGTAAGAAATTGGAACAGCAGGGTTTTGTGTACTAAAAGTAGCTCCTTCTTGAATCAATTTCTTCAAGTCTTCTACCGTACCTGTTACAACGCGTGCAGCACCATCAGCATTGCCACCTACAATTGAAACTGTTACTGTTGTATTTTTCAAGACACGCGCCCATTCAGATTCAGCTTTAATAGGTACTCCCTTGATTACAGCATTGATTGCTGCTTTCAATTCTGTACTCTTGCTTGTTGTTTCAAACTTAACATACATTTGACGTCCGTATGACACGCTTGATACATACACAGGAGGAGTATTTTCGTCAATTCCACGTTCTTTCAATTGATCAACTGTTACTCCTGGAGCAAATACATCTGATGGATTTTTTGGAGCATCAAAGTTTGCAGTATAGTAAATTTGTTTAAAATCAACTACCTCAATTTGTTTTTCACCTTTATTGACAGCTTCAAAGTCAATTTTTAAATTAACCCCAACTTTTTCAAAGTCACTTCCAAATTTCGCTTTCAATTGATTCATGCTGTAAGCAGACGTTGATTCGTACTGCATACGTGCTGGAGCAGGATTTTTCGCAGCATATTTTTCATGCCAACGATTTAACAGGGTATTCACACCTTCTTGCATACCACTTACAGTTGGAGTAGCATCTACATAGCTATCCCCGCCAACCATTCCTGGTAAATCAACACTGATTCTACTTTTATTACGATCTAACTAATTTGTTGTGGTTTATTTTCTAGAAGATCTTGATTAGCTTTAAACAAAGCACCTAGGTAAATATCTCCATTACTATTAATAGCAACATCAGCATGACTACTAGAAAGGTTCTTCTTCACTTTTTCTACAACTACAAATTCACTTCCTTGTTGTTTTGTACTTGTATTCGTGTAATTTTCAATTGCCTCGCCTCGTCTAGTTAAAATATTTGTTTTATCATAATTCAAACCAAACAAATATTTATTTAGTTCTGCAGTAAAATCTGTTTTAACTTTGTTTTCTGTTTTCTTACTTTCTACTACTTTTTCTTCTTTTACAGACCGATATACTTCAACTTCTGCTAAACTAAGAGGAGTTTTAGATTTATTTAATTCAATTTTGACATATCGTGCATTATCTCCTGAGAATTGAACATCAACTGCTGGTTGGTTATTTAAACTATCAACATGTTGACGAGCTACTTCATTCCCATCTTTATCCAATAAAATAACATCAAAATTAGATAAACGATTCGCTACATCACCATCTCCACGATTGTAAATACGAACAGTTCCTACTGCTTCTTCTTTCTCTAAATCAACTTTCCACCAAGAATGATCTTGAAAATCTGTATGGGTAACGGAACGGTGGTTCCATGCATTATCTCGATTTCCATCAACCGCTCTAGAAGCTTCTCCTCCATAGGCAATTGAACTTTGACTTGCAGGTTTATGAGAAGCAATATTTTCACCAGAAACTGCAGCTACACTTGGCTCTGTTGCTTTTACTACATTCGTTTGAAAAATTAGCCCAGAGCCTAGCAGAAATGTTGCAATGGCAACGCCACATACTCCAATACTACGTTTACGAATAGAAAAACCAAATCCTTTATCTTGTTTGTTTTGAGACATACAAAACTCCTTTTATATTTAAACGAACTATTTCTTGAACGCGTTCTCTTGAAACAATAATATTATAACAAAAAAACAAATCCTCTGCAATCCTTTTCCTTGAAAAAATTAATTTTTATTACTTTCATTCGAATATTTTTTTATATTAATATATTCTTTTTTATCGAAAAAAATCTCTATATATGAAAGTCTCAAAAATCAAAAATAAACGCATATTATCAAGTGTTTCATAAACTTAATAATATGCGTTTTGTCATGGAAACATTTACTTCATTTTCTCCGAAAATTGTGTTCTATACAACATCTTACATCTGTATATATAATCATATATAACTTGTAAAATCTATCTCCATGAAGATTCCTGAACGAAAACTTTTTCATTGTTTTTACTATTGGTTAGATTCTAGTTCTGTATAAACTTCCTGAGGATAGGAATCAAAAACTTCTTCATCAGAAATCGTGTCAGAGATGAAGCTACCGTTGCTAGTTCGTTCTGACAAATTCAAGTCTTGTAATCGGCTTTCATAGATTGTTCCTTTGTTAGATTGGACAAGCAGAGTTTGGTCATTCCCATCCACTTCTGTACTGAAGAGGTCACCAACGAATCCTTGCTCTGCAACTGCTCCTGCTAAAAAGACACGATGTGGTTTGTTTTTCAACTCACGCAAGACTTGTAGTCCGCGTTTAGCACGGCTAGTTGCTGGAATTTCCTCAATAGAAACACGTTTTAAGCTTCCACGCTGAGTTAAGAGATAAAAGGATGAGGTATTACAAATAAAGGCCGATTGGAGGACATCATCCTCTTTCAGATTCATAGCCTTGACCCCTGCCGCCTTGGCACCAACAACCGGAACCTCTTCGATATTGAAACGAAGGGCATAACCAGTTTGGCTAATCAAGAGAATATCATCCAGTCTAATCGGAGCCACTGCTACAATCTGATCTGTCTCGTCTTTGAGCTTAGCATACTTAACCGACTTAGATCTATAGGTCCGCCATGGGGTGAATTCTTTTCGTTCTACACGCTTAATTTGCCCAAGACGAGTGGCTGCAAAGTAAGTTGTCGCATCATCAAACTGATCCACGACTTCCACATAAAGGACTTCTTCGTTAGTTTCAAAATTTGTAATGGTCTGGCTTAGATGCTCACCAATATCCTTCCAACGAATATCTGCTAATTCATGGATTGGTCGATAAATGACATTTCCAAGCGTCGTGAACATCAAGAGGTGTTGGGTTGTCTTGGCAGCTTGAACAAAAATCAAACGATCGTCATCACGTTTGCCAATTTCTTCCAGCGTTGAAGCCGCAAAGGAACGTGGACTGGTACGCTTGATGTAACCTGCCTTGGTCACGCTGACGTAGGTATCTTCCTCGACGATAAGACTGGCTGTATCAATCTCAATTGCTTTCGCAGTGTCTTCTAAAGAACTCAAACGTGGTGTCGCAAATTTCTTCTTGACCTCACGAAGTTCTTTCTTCATAAGATTGTACATAGTCCGTTCATCACCAATGATAGCCGCAAGCATGGCAATCTTCTCACGAAGTTCTGCTTCTTCCTCCTGCAAAACAACCACGTCTGTATTGGTCAAACGGTAAAGCTGCAAGGTAACGATGGCCTCAGCCTGCTCTTCTGTAAAATCATAGCTAATCTTGAGATTTTCCTTGGCGTCAGCTTTATTCTCAGAAGCGCGGATAAGGGCAATAACTTCGTCCAAAATTGAAATCACGCGAATCAAACCTTCGACGATATGGAGACGCTTCTCAGCCTTTTCCTTGTCAAAGCGGGAACGGGCCAAAATCACTTCACGACGGTGGGCGATGTAGCTAGATAAGATTGGGACAATCCCAACCTGACGAGGTGTGAAATTGTCAATCGCCACCATGTTAAAATTGTAGTTAATTTGCAGGTCAGTGTATTTGAAGAGATAGTTAAGAACGAGCTCGGTGTTAGCATCTTTCTTGAGTTCGATAGCAATACGAAGACCGTCACGATCAGACTCATCACGAACCTCAGCAATGCCTGCCACCTTGTTATTGACACGGACATCATCGATTTTCTTGACTAGATTGGCTTTATTGATTTCATAAGGAATCTCAGTGATAACGATTTGTTCCTTACCACCTTTTAGCTTTTCAATTTCAGTCTTAGAACGAACAACTACGCGCCCTTTCCCAGTTTCATAGGCCTTCTTGATTTCGTCACGTCCCTGGATAATCGCCCCTGTAGGGAAGTCTGGCCCAGGCAAAAATTCCATGAGTTTGTCAACTTTAGCAGTTGGATGGTCAATCATGTAAACCGCAGCATCAATGACCTCAGCTAAATTATGGGGAGGAATGTCTGTGGCATAACCGGCTGAAATACCAGTAGATCCATTAACTAAGAGGTTTGGAAAGGCTGCTGGTAAGACAGTTGGTTCTTTCTCAGTATCGTCAAAGTTCCAAGCAAAGGGAACTGTCTTTTTCTCGATATCCTGAAGAAGGTAGCCTGCAATCTCAGACAAACGCGCCTCAGTATAACGCATCGCCGCAGGTGGATCTCCGTCCATAGAACCGTTATTACCGTGCATTTCAACCAAAATCTCACGGTTTTTCCAGTCCTGTGACATACGAACCATGGCATCATAGATAGAACTGTCACCGTGTGGGTGGAAATTCCCCATGATGTTACCGACAGACTTGGCCGACTTACGGTAGCTCTTGTCAAAAGTATTGCCATCCTTATTCATAGAATAAAGGATACGACGCTGAACCGGCTTCAAGCCATCACGAATATCTGGCAAAGCCCGGTCTTGAATAATGTACTTGGAGTAGCGACCAAAGCGCTCTCCCATGATGTCCTCCAGGGACATGTTTTGAATGTTACTCATATAGGATACAGAGCCCGTAAAATACCAAGTGAAAATAGAAAATTCTTGAAGTAAGCATGCTCACAAGAAAATTCATCTTTTTCACACAGCATTCAGGGCGTGTTCAACTCCTTTCAAAGAATGTAGAGTAGATTTTATGGAAAAGGTGTTCAGTTACTATAAACAACCAAACTATCCTTTCTGTAATTTAATCTTTTAAATTAGTCAGCGATTTAGAAGTCTCTCCTCAGCATACTTAATCATCTTCTCAGCTACTTCTTTATCATAGTCAAATCCCATTTTTTGAGCAAGGTACTGAGCCTCTTGATGGAAAAGTTTCATTGTAGCGTACAAGGATTGGGTAAGTTTTTCTATACTTGAAAAATCAAGCAAATCTGAGAATTCCTTTTCTTTACTAGTGGGTAAATAGTTAAAAAGATACTTATAATTCTTGCCGACGTCTACTGTTCCCTTATCACTTACTACCTGCCAAGCTAAGACTTTTAACAACTCTTTCTGACAAATACCATAGAGATGGTCAATTGCATAGATGACTTGCTTACGACAAATTCCCTTGACTACATAGGCGGAAACCCACCAAAATTCATTGCAGGAATTTTTAAAATCTGTCTCAGTAGCTGGATGTATCCAGAAACGCTTTGGACTGGGAGAATATGACTCAAACAAGCCCTTCTCATCTTCTAAAACAGTGAATCCTGCTTCACTATCCACCCATTCTTGAATGTGTTCTTTAGGGCAGAGGGTCAAATCGATACGATTGCCATCTTCAAAGAGCATGAGATAGAGGCGACGATTACCAAGACTAACTTCTTGCTCGATAATGCGTTTCCCAAACTGATTCAACCAAGAAAGGTCACTTGTCAGATTATCAAAATCATCCACAATATAGACTACATCATAGTCTTGAAATTCATCTTTTGGAGCTTTTGGACAAGCTCGCGAACCAGACATAGCGACAGCTTTGACTTGTAAAGTTTTGGCTGTTTTTAAAATCACATCGAGCATTTCTGTTTCAGTTCTCATGTTAATACCCATTCGTTAAAGACCGACTTAAAACACTGTTGCTTCTTCCAGCGTAAATTTGACATTGTCCTCAATCCACTTACGGCGTGGTTCAACCTTGTCACCCATGAGGACATTGACGCGACGTTCAGCACGTGCTATGTCTTCGATTGTAACACGGATGAGGGTACGGGTTTCTGGGTTCATGGTTGTTTCCCAAAGCTGATCCGCATTCATCTCACCAAGACCTTTATATCGTTGGAGTGTTGCGCCTTTACCAAACTGCTTACGGAGTTCTTCTAACTCGCCATCTGTCCAAGCGTAGGCCACTTCTTCTTTCTTGCCTTTACCTTTGGACATCTTGTAAAGAGGCGGAAGGGCGATATAGACATGACCTGCCTCGACTAGGGGGCGCATGTAACGGTAGAAAAATGTCAAGAGTAAGGTCTGGATATGGGCACCGTCTGTATCCGCATCGGTCATGATAATGATCTTGTCATAGTTGGCATCTTCAAGGGAGAAATCTGCTCCCACACCCGCACCGATGGTATAAATCATGGTGTTGATTTCCTCATTTTTGAGGATATCCGCCATCTTGGCCTTGGCTGTATTGATAACCTTACCACGAAGAGGCAAGATAGCCTGGAACTTGCGGTCACGACCTTGCTTGGCAGAACCGCCGGCAGAGTCCCCCTCGACTAGATAGAGTTCATTCTTAGCAGGATTCTTAGACTGGGCTGGCGTTAATTTACCCGACAACAAGCCCTTATCTTTCTTATTTTTCTTACCATTTCGGCTTTCATCACGCGCTTTACGTGCTGCTTCACGGGCATCACGGGCCTTGATAGCCTTGCGAATAAGATTAGAGGCTAGTTCCCCATTTTCCATGAGGAAGAAAGTCAACTTATCAGCTACAATTCCATCCACAACCGGACGGGCTAGTGGGCTTCCCAGTTTATCCTTGGTTTGACCTTCAAACTGCAAATGTTCTTCAGGAACTAAGATAGAAAGAACGGCTGCTAATCCCTCACGATAGTCGGAACCTTCTAGATTTTTATCTTTTTCCTTGAGAAGACCTGTCTTACGCGCATAGTCATTCATGACTTTGGTAATAGCAGACTTGAGTCCTGTCTCATGAGTTCCACCGTCTTTGGTACGAACGTTATTGACAAAGGACAGAATGTTATCTGAAAATCCATCATTATACTGAAGGGCAACTTCCACTTGGAAACCATTATCTTCCCCTTCAAAGTAGAGAACTGGTGTCAAAGTTTCCTTGTCTTCGTTCAGATAAGAAACAAAGTCCTGCACCCCGTTCTCATAATGAAACTCAATCGCTTCCTCTGTACGCTTGTCCGTCAAAGACAAGGTCACATTTTTCAAGAGAAAGGCTGACTCATTGAGACGCTCTGAAATAGTATTGTACTTGAAGTCTGTCGTAGAAAAGATGGTTGCATCAGGCATAAACGTAACTTTAGTACCTGTTTTAGACTTGGGTGCTGTACCGATTTTCTTCAAAGTCGTGACAGGTTTTCCACCATTTTCAAAACGTTGCTTGTAGATTGCACCATCACGGATGATTTCAACCTCCAGCCAGCTAGAAAGGGCATTAACAACGGAAGAACCCACCCCGTGGAGACCACCTGATGTCTTGTAGCCACCCTGACCGAATTTCCCTCCAGCGTGAAGAATAGTGAAGATAACCTCAACCGTTGGAATCCCCATAGCGTGCATACCCGTCGGCATCCCACGACCATGGTCCTGCACAGTCAAACTCCCGTCTTTATTGATGGTCACATCAATACGGTCACCAAATCCAGACAAGGCCTCATCGACGGCATTGTCCACAATTTCCCATACTAGGTGGTGGAGACCTGCCCCATCAGTCGATCCGATATACATCCCTGGACGTTTACGGACAGCATCCAACCCTTCTAGCACCTGTATGGCATCATCATTATAATTGTTAATATCGATTTCCTTTTTTGACACAAGGAACCTCCTATTCGTTCATCTTTACTATTCTACAGGTTTTCCAAGGATTTTGCAAAATTTTTCTTTCTCCGCTGTGACAATTTCAGAAGAGATTCTCTGCCTTTCTTCTCCATTTCATGATATAATAGTAGTATGATTACAATAGTTTTATTAATCCTAGCCTATCTGCTGGGTTCAATTCCGTCTGGTCTCTGGATTGGACAAGTATTCTTTCAAATCAATCTGCGAGAACATGGTTCTGGCAACACTGGGACAACCAACACCTTTCGCATCTTAGGAAAGAAAGCGGGTATGGCAACCTTTGTCATTGACTTTTTCAAAGGAACCCTAGCAACCCTTCTTCCGATTATATTTCATCTACAAGGCGTTTCGCCTCTCATCTTTGGACTTTTGGCTGTTATTGGCCATACCTTCCCTATCTTTGCAGGATTTAAAGGTGGTAAGGCTGTCGCAACTAGTGCAGGTGTGATTTTCGGATTTGCACCTGTCTTCTGTCTCTACCTTGCAGTTGTTTTCTTTGGAACCCTCTATCTTGGTAGTATGATTTCACTGTCTAGTGTCACAGCATCTATCGCAGCCGTCATCGGAGTTCTACTCTTTCCGCTTTTTGGTTTTATCCTGAGTAACTACGACCCTCTCTTCATCGCCATTATCCTAGCTCTTGCTAGTTTGATTACCATTCGTCATAAGGACAATATCACACGTATCACAAATAAAACTGAAAATCTTGTCCCTTGGGGACTGAACTTAACCCATCAAAATCCTAAAAAATAAAACGCCAGTTTGAACAG
>ASZZ01000006.1 GCA_000430305.1 Streptococcus mitis 17/34 | reverse complement strand
TTCAGGTTGTGTTAAGGATTGACCTTCCTTACCTACCTCTTGAGTTCCTTTAGCTACTTGGTGGCTTGGTTCAGGTTGCGGTACTGGAGTTGGGGCAGGTTGTACCTCTTTCTTAGTTCCGACTGCAATAACTTGCGACACAGGATTTTGGACTATTTGGTCTTCAATGACTTCTCTAACTTCTTGACCATTGACCATCGAACTTTGGTTACAAGGCGACGCTGACCATTGACTCCAGCTGTGACGATACGAGTCTGTCCTTCTGCTAAATTAGCATCTGGGCTTGTGATCGTTTCAAAAGGAATCTCAACCAAGCTCTCTTCCTGTCTAGACTGAGGTTTCTCAGAAACTGGTTTTTCTTCCACAGCAGGAGCAACTGGATTCTCTACTACAGGTTTTTCGATGACAGTCTCTGGAGTAACCGCAGCTCTTTCTTGAACAACTTCAGTTTTCTCATTTTCTTTTGAATTTTGCTTCTCTACTGGCAACTGAGGCTGTTCAGCTGAAGCTGGTCTTGATGGATGAAGATCTGCTTCCTTAAAATATCCAATGTACTCATAACCATCAATGTGGATAATCCCTTCAGCCAATCCTTCATGTGTAGCAGCTGAAATAGTTTGGTTATAAGAAAGCAATTCTTTATTTTCAAACGCAAATGTCCCATAAGGTACAAAGGTGCTAGCTCCTAAAGAACCAATCAAGAGAACACCTAGGACTTCTTTGCGACCTTTTTTGGACACCAAAAAGACTGCTAGAGAAGCCGTCGCCAAGCCAAGACCTGCTAAAGCAAGTTCCTTACTTCCTGTGTATGGAAGTTGTTGACTATTAGTTGCCTTCTTGCGATAAACTACATATAGAATATCATCATCTTGAAATTCTGTAGGAACTTCATGGTGAATCAGGGCTTTTTCAGACTCAGTCAATTCCTGCTCTGCCAAATAACGGTAATGAACGCTATGAGCACCACCAACTTCATTGGCCTGAACCTTATCTACTGAAAGGGGACTAGCACCAAAAAGGAAGGCCCCGATGGCTACAGGACCTACCCCAACAGTTAGCTTACGAATTGAATATTTGGTGATTTTTTCTAGTTGTTGTTTTGTTTTTCTCATTCTCACGACTTTCTGATAGAATCTTGTGGATAATGCGCACGCGCACCTCCAATTAATTTTGGACGGCTAGCAAGAGCCGTTACATGGGCATGCCCAATTTCTCTCAAAAGAGGGCGAATCGGAACCTGAACATGCTTAACATGCATGCCAATTGCAGTGTCTCCGATATCCAATCCAGCATGAGCTTGATAAATTCAACCTCAACTGGATCCTTCATAAACTTGAAGGCTGCCAACTGACCCGAACCTCCTGCATGAAGAGTAGGAAGGACACTAACGATTTCCAGACCAAACTGCTCTGCCACCTGACGTTCAACAACGAGAGCCCGATTGACATGTTCACAGCCTTGAACAGCTAGATGAATTCCTTTTTCCTCTAGATATCTAGGATAGTCTTCACAATGATTTCCCCAATTTCTTGGCTGGATTCCTTGCCAATCTGACCACCTATCACCTCACTAGAAGAAAGGCCCAAAACAAAGATGGATCCCTGCTTCAAATTGGCCTTTTCTAATACATCTTTTACAATCTGGCTTGTTTCTCTTTGAATGTCTTTTTCCTTCATACTTGATACCTCTTTTGTCACTATCTATCATATCGTTTTTTCTACGTTTTAGCAAGATAGACAAACTAGAAAGCTTTCTCAATTACGCATAAAACTCCCAGAATTGACCGGGAGTTAGCTAGTTTCTATTCTATTTATGTATATTTCAACCGTCGTTCCTTTGTCGGGTGCAGAATCAATCTTCATCTGGTAATCTTCTCCAAAATGAAGTTTGAGTCGTTGGTCAACATTTTGAAGACCGACTCCCCCACGTTTGAGTTGACTTTGACTACTATCGCCAGCATCTTGGAAGCCAACTCCATCATCCTTAATACGGATGACCAAGCCTGAATCCTGTTTCTGGACAGAAAGTTTAATATGGCCCTGACCTTCCTTTTCCTTAATGCCATGGTAAAGAGCATTTTCTACAAGGGGTTGTAGGACCAGCTTAGGCAAGACTAGATTAGCAAAGACAGGATTTTCCTCAATCTCGTATTCCAGTTTATCTCCATAGCGTTGTTTCTGGATAAAGAGATACTGGCGAACATGATTGATTTCATCAGACAGGCAAATCAAATCCTTGCCTTGATTAAGTGCCAAGCGGAAATAGGTTGCCAAAGACTTTGTCACCTGCACCACTCGCTGACTATCCTGAAATTCAGCCATCCAAATGATGGTATCCAAGGTGTTATAGAGGAAATGGGGGTTAATCTGGCTCGACAGGGCTTGAAGTTCATACTGACGGGTCGTTTCTTCCTGCTTACGCACATCTGCCATCAGCTGATCAATCTGATCCAACATGGCATTAAATTGGCGAGTCACTTCTCTCAGTTCATAGGCACCAACTTCCTTGGCACGAAGATTTTGAGCCCCAGAAGCAATTTCCAGCATAGTTTCTCTCAAATCCTTCAAAGGAGCAATCCAACGCTTGAGACTGAACCACACCAAGCAGAGACAGGCAAGAAGAGATGTGACACTAGCCCCAAGCAAGGTCCACAAGAGTTGACTCCGAACCTGGTCTAACTTTTCCAGCGAAGACACTCCTATAACCGTCCAATCTGTTCCAGCAATCTGTTCCTGACTGACGTAGGATTTGTATCCAGGAGTATAACCCTGTCCCGTCTCAATGTAGGGTTTCATGGACTCCATTTCGCTAGACGAACTATAAACTGTATGTTTAGGATGGTAAACAAATTCATGGTTTTCATTGATGATAAAGGCAAAGCCCTGCTGTCCTAACTGGAGTTGGTTGAGATAGGCTTCCAGAGTTTCATAGGAAATATCCAAACGAAGCACACCCAGATTGGCTCTCTTTGCATCAATAAGTTCTTGAGTGACAGAAATGACCCACTGACTATCTGATCTACGAGCTGGAGTCAAAACGGGCATGGCTCCCTGATGAATAGCCTTTTGGTACCAATCCTCAGACATCATATCTGAGGAAGTTTTCATCTGCACACTATCATCTGTAGAAATGACCTGACCAGATTTAGTTACCAGCACAACAGTTTTCAAATCCTGATCTGCCTTTAAGATGGTCAAAAACAGATTTCGGATTCCCTTGACCTTGTCTTGACTGGGATTCTCAGCATAGGCTAGGACATCCGCCTGCTGGGTCAAACTGGTCGAGGTGGTTTCTAATTTTTTGATATAAGACTGGATAAAGTGGCTAGTTTGGCTGATAGTCGTTTGGCTATTGCCTTCAATGGTAGCCTCAATAGCTGATGAACTAGATTGATAGTAGAAAGTCCCAACCAGAGCTAGGAGAATGAGAAAGACCAGAAAAATGGAAATAACCATTCTGACTAGGAGAGAAGAACGCTTCATCGACCTTCTCCCTTCTTAAACTGACGAGGTGTCACACCTGCAATCTGTTTAAAACGTTGGGTAAAGTAGTTCATATCTTCAAAACCAACCTTTTCAGCTATCTCGTAAATCTTCAGATCTGTAGTCAGAAGCAAGAGCTTGGCTTGTTTGACACGTTCTCGCACCAAATAATCCTGAAAAGTCAAGCCCAATTCTTTCTTAATCAAAGAACTCAGATAAGTCGGGCTAAAGCCCAAGTCATTGGCCAAGCTCTTTAAACTAAATTGGCTATCGGATAGATGGGACTGGATTTTCTGAGCAATATTTCCTTCAAACTTATCGGTCAGTAAATCTTGTAACTGCTCTTCTTTCTCTTCCTTGTCCAACTTTTGCTTGATTTTCCCCAACATTTCCTCAATGTCCTGACGAGAAAAGGGCTTGAGCAGGTAGTCATCGACACCTAGTTTGACAGCAGACAAGGCATAATCAAAATCATCGTAACCTGTTAAAAAGACCAAATGAACTTGTGGATAGGTTTCTCGTACCAGACTGGCCAACTGGATGCCATTTAGCTGAGGCATGTTGATATCAGTTAAAATGATATCCGGCACCTGCTTTTGAATCAAGTCCCAAGCTTGCCTTCCATTTTCAGCCTGACCGATGATTTCCATATCGTAGGCTGCTACATTGACTAACTTGGTCAAGCCTTGTCTCACCAGATATTCATCTTCTACGATTAAGATTGTGTAGGTCATGCTTCTCTCCTTTGTCACTTACTAGTATCAGTATAGCAAAATTCTCCTCTAACTGCTTAGGAAATCCCTCTTATACTCAATGAAAATCAAAAAGAAAACTAGGAAGTTAGCCGCAGTTTGCTCAAAGCACTGCTTTGAGGTTGTAGATAGAGATACTGGGCAAAAAGGCTTTAAAATTAGAAAATTTGCTTTATTTTCTCCTCAAATTGAGTTTTTGCCCAGTCTCAACTCTACCCACGGTAAGGCGACGCTGACGTGGTTTTAATTTGATTTTCGAAGAGTATTAATCGACATAATCTAGTAAATAAGCATATCCTTTTTCTTCCATTTGGTCTTTAGGAATAAAGCGGATGGAAAGACTATTGATACAGTAGCGCAAGCCACCCTTGTCCTGTGGGCCGTCCGTAAAGACATGGCCAAGGTGAGAATCTCCAACTCGGCTTCTCACTTCCATGCGCGTCATATTGTAAGACTTGTCTTCTTTGTAGGTGGCAACATCTGGACTGATGGGTTGGGTAAAACTAGGCCAACCGCAACCAGACTCAAACTTGTCCTTTGATGAAAAGAGGGGTTCGCCAGTTGCTACATCCACATAGATACCGGATTCAAATTTATCCCAGTAGCGGTTTGAAAAAGCGCGTTCTGTTTGATTTTTCTGGGTGACTGCATACTCCTCAGGTGACAAGGTCTTTTTCAATTCCTCATCACTTGGCTTAGGATATTTGCTGGCATCGATGACGGGATAAGCAGCCTGATTGACATTGATATGACAGTAGCCATTTGGATTTTTCTTGAGGTAGTCTTGGTGATAATCCTCAGCCACCACAAAATTCTTCAAGGGCTCCTTTTCAACTGCCAGAGGTTGGTCATATTTCTTAGCTACCTCATCAAAGACTTGATTGATCACTTCCAAATCCTTGTCATCTGTGTAATAAACACCGGTACGGTACTGGGTCCCCACATCATTTCCTTGTTTATTTTTGCTAGTTGGATTGATAATGCGGAAATAATGAAGCAGGATTTCCTTGAGGGAAATTTGCTTGGCATCATAGGTGACATGGACAGTCTCCGCATGTCCTGTTTGGTTAATCAATTCGTACTTGGTTGTTTCCCCTCTACCATTTGCATAGCCTGAAACGGCATCTGTCACTCCAGGCACGCGTGAGAAGTATTCCTCCACTCCCCAGAAACATCCCCCAGCTAGATAAATTTCGTGCAAGTCTGCATCTTTACTAATTTCTGTTTTTTTCACTGTTTTTCCTCCTTGGCTAACTGCCGCTTTCTCAATTTGAGAGCTATCTGTCTGCCCTGCATTTCGTATCAATAGAAAATAGAAACCGGTTATGGCTAGGAAAAAGATCCCTGCCAAGACAAACAATTTTACTTTATCATTCATGACCTTTCTCTACCCCATTTCTTTCAATTCTTTTAAAATCATATCCTTATCCATAAAACCTGGTTGTGTTTTGACCAGCTTGCCTTCCTTGTCTATAAAGGCTTGAGTTGGGTAAGAACGGACACCATAACTTTCCAAAAGTTTACCTGATGGATCAATTAGAACTGGGAAATTTTTATAATCCAAGCCCTTGTACCAGTTCTTAAAATCTGCTTCAGCTTGTTCCCCCTTGTGGCCAGGAGAGACCACTGTCAAAACTACATAGTCATCACCAGCTTCTTTAGCGATTTCGTCCGTATCTGGAAGGCTAGCTAGACAGATGGAACACCAAGAAGCCCAGAATTTGAGATAGACTTTCTTGCCCTTGTAATCAGACAAGCGATAGGTCTTGCCATCTACTCCTGTCAGTTCGAAATCAGCGACTGACTGACCTTTAGTAGCAGTTTGTGAACTGACTTGTTCTGTTTTTGTTTGCTCCTTCATAGTAGACTCGTCTGACATGTTTTTAGCCGAACAGGCTGCCAAGCAACAGATTGATCCTACTCCAAGGAGACATGTTTGCCATTTTTTCATTTCTTCTTCCTCTCTATTCAAATAATGTAGTCAAAATGGAAGCATTTCCCAAAAGCACCAAGATTCCCATCACGATAATGAGGAAACCACCCACTTTTTTGAGAGTTCCGAGGTAAGGATGGAGTTTTCGGAAATATTTCAAAACATAGCTGGAGGCGAGAGCTAGAACCAAAAATGGTAGTGCCAATCCCAGCGTGTAAACCAACATGAGACCAGCTCCCTGCCAAGCACCTGAGCCACCTGAAGCCGCCAAGGCCAAAACAGAGCCAAGAACCGGCCCCACACAAGGCGTCCAAGCAAAACTAAAGGTCAACCCCAGTAAAAATGCCTGACTATAGCCCTTACCCTTTTGCCCCTGTCCCTGTAATTGTAGCCTTCTTTCCTTGTAGAGTCCCTTCAAATGTAAGACTTCCATCTGATGCAAGCCCAAGAGAATGATCACCGCACCCGTCACATACTGAAACCAAGAGGCATACAGCAAATTGCCTAAAAAACCAGCTCCATAACCCAGCAAAATAAAGATAAAGGAAATTCCTGCTATAAAGGCCAGAGTTCGTAATAGACTAACAACTGAGATTGAATATTTTCCACTAGAAACCTGAGAACCATCTTTGTCATCCAACAAGACCCCTGCATAAACCGGTAACAAGGGTAAGATACAAGGAGAAAAGAAGGAAAGAATTCCAGCAAGAAAAACACTGATAAAAAAGATTATATTATCCATTGCCTTCCTCCATTCTTTGATTTGATAGGACTATTATAGCCCCAAAACTCCAGAAAAAACAGGGACAATGATAGGGAAAAATAGGAATTTAATCAGATTATACTTCAAATAAATCAAAAAAACATGAGTAAAAGGTAAGCTATCTTACTTTTTTGAGCCAACATCTAGTAAACTAAAAAAACAGATTCTTCCATCTATCGCGGAAAAATCTGTCATTGATTTATTGATTTACAAAAACTCCTCCTCAGAGCATCCCTTTAGTCTAGCAGTTGGTCTGCTTGATTGATAGCTCGCTCGGTAAAGAGCTTATTCCCAAAAAACTCCAACCACGGTTTGCGAACCTCGTCTTTGCTGGTTTCTCTGTATTTTTTAGTTCCAAGAATGCCATTATTGTGAAGTTCTTACAATAGTGCCTCAAACTCAGCGACGGTCATGCCTAATTGCTCACTCGCAACCTCTGCTGTTAAAAGATGCTGGCGAACAAGATTTACTAACCCTTTTTTTAGTCCCTGTTCAATACCTTCTGCCCTAGCAGTTTCCAAGGCATAGTCCTGCGCTAACAAGGCTTGTTCTTCGCGTCTGCGTTGTTCACTAAACATTTTCCTGTCCTCCTCGGACCAGCTCTTATAGTCCAGCAGTTGGTCTGCCTGGCTGATGGCTCGCTCGGGTTCTTGGGTAAAGGGTTTGTTCCCGAAAAACTCCAACCACGGCTTGCGAACCTTGTCTTTGCTGGTTTCTCTATATTTTTTTAGTTCCAAGAATGCCATCTTGACCAGATGGTTTTCTTGTCCATTATTGGTGATGGTTAAGACCTCACCTGTCGTATCCTCTCGCATACTAAAACTATGAAAAGCCAAGTCATCTGAGAAATAATTACTATCCACAATTGCGATAGCGTAAACAGGTGCGATGTGTTTGTAACTCTGGTGTGTATCACCTTCTCGCTGACGAATTTTTTCTAGGTTTTGATTGACCTGACTGCACAGGTAAGCCCACAAACGATTGATGAAAAATTCTGATGATGTACCTGAATCTCGATAATAACCTGTGTCCCATTATCCAACTCCGCCAAGACGTCTATGCTAGTATAGAAATCTTGAGCCGAGTAGGGCAGAGAAGGCAAGACATGAATGTTACTTCCCTCCAAAATAGTTACATTTTTTGCTGGTAAGTCCAGCATATCGCGAATAAATTGACAAGTGATTTCTGGATTGCTGAAGATTTTCTTAGCAACCAAGTCATTAGTTGGACTGATGCCCGGATGACGTAATGTCATACTTTCTCTCCTTTCATTATAGCACATTTTTAAATCTAGGTTTACTAGATTCATTGCTACTATCTATTTATTCGGAAAAGAGAGGATATATGAAATAGTAAATAAAAAATAAGATCAGCGGATAAGCAATAAATTTTAAGCTTAACAGTCTTCCCTGTTTACCTGATAATAAATGAGATCCGCAAGATAGCCTTTTCTTTCCACACCATTGGTAATGGTTTTTAGATAAAACATTCCAGCCTTCTCCATGACACGGCCTGAAGCTGGGTTGAGACTGGCGTAACGAGCTTTGATTTTTTGAAATCCTGCTTGAGTAAAACAGAAATCTAAGATAGCTTTCAAGGCCTCCGTCATTATACCACAGCTCCAGTAAGCCTTGCCTAGCACATAGCCAATTTCACAACTTGAATCATCCTCATCTATCTTAACGATGCTGATATCTCCAATCACTTGCTCTGGTTTTTCTTTGAGGCAAATGGCCCATTTGTAATAGTTGGGATTTGTATAGGAGGCAACCCAGTTACGAATCGAATTTCGAGTCACCTCGACATCAGGATGGGGATTCCAGGTGACATAGGCCAGATTCTCAGCAGACGAAGCCCAATTCTGAAACATGGCTTCCGCATCACTCTCCACAAATCTTCTCAAAATCAAACAGTCTGTCTGTAACGTTTGCGTACCGATTGCTTTCATGACGCTACCTCGCTTTCTGATAGATGATTCTCTGCCCAACCTCAATTTAAATTTACTTTGCTTTTTAATTTCAAGGTAATAAGCTAAAAAGGTCCACTGGACCTTCTTCGCTTACCTGTTTCCATGCTCGGGGTAAAAAGGTCCCCCGGACCTTCTCTCACTTTTTTATTTCAAGGTGAGAGGCTGAAAACCTCCACTGGAGGTTCCTTGTTTTCCTATTTTTAGACTCGGGCTAAAAAGGTCCACCGGACCTTTTTACTCCCAAAAGTCATCAAATACGGTGATTGGTAGGTGGCGTTTGTGTTGGCCTTTGTGCCACCAGTTTTCAATGGTTGCTTGGGCTTCTGGGCTGATTGTTTTGCCTTCTAGGTAGTCATCAATTTCTTCATAGGTAACTCCAAGTGCAACTTCATCAGCTAGGCCTGGTTTGTCTTCTTCTAGGTCTGCTGTTGGGATTTTTTCATAAAGGGCTGGGTCTGCACCAAGTTCCTTCAATAGTTGTTTTCCTTGGCGTTTATTGAGGCGGAAAAGGGGTAAAATATCTGCACCACCGTCACCAAACTTGGTAAAGAAACCTGTGATATTTTCCGCAGCATGGTCTGTTCCAATGACCGCTCCGCTATGGGCACCTGCAAGGGCATACTGGGCAATCATACGGCAACGAGCCTTGATATTTCCCTTGTTGAAATCTGAAACAGGGCTTCCTGTCGCTTCGACTGCAGCTGTCATAGAGTCAGCTGATTCCTTAATATTAACCACCAAGCTGACATCTGGCTGGATAAAGGCTAGAGCTTTTTGAGCATCTGCTTCATCAGCTTGCACTCCGTATGGCAGGCGGACAGCGATAAATTTGTAGTTGTCATCTCCTGTCTCTGCTCGCAGTTCTTCCATAGCTAATTGGGCCAAGCGACCTGCCAAGGTTGAGTCTTGTCCTCCAGAAATCCCTAGTACAAAAGTTTTAAGAAAGGGATGTTTTTTCAGGTATCTCTTTAAAAAATCAATGGAACGACGGATTTCTTCTTGGGCATCAATCACTGGTTTCACACCCAACTCTTGGATAATCGTTTCTTGCAAACTCATTCTTCTTCTCCTTCACCAAGAGCTTCCTTGCGCATCTTGTCAATCAAGTCCATCTTGTCTTGCCATACATCACGCGCCAAATCCACTGGATAATGCTGAGGATTGAGCACGCGCTTGTACTCATCCCACAACTTGTCAAATTCCTTACGGGCATAAGCCTGAATCTCAGTCAAGCTAGGCAGGTTGTAAATCAATTGCCCGTCCTTGAAAATATCCACCAAGAGAGGAACAGCATCAAAATTACGAACAGTCTTCTTGATGTAAGTATAAGTCGGATGGAACATCTTGATTTCAGTCATATCGCTCACATCCACACCATCATAAGTGATGTAGTCACCCTCTGACTTGCCTTTTTCACGACTGGTAATGCGCCACACCTGCTTCTTACCTGGCGTAGACACTTTTTCCGCATTATTTGACAGCTTGATGGTATTGCGCATGTTACCATTTTCATCTTCGATGGCCACAATCTTATAAACTGCACCAAGAGCTGGCTGGTCATAGGCTGTAATCAGCTTGGTTCCCACACCCCAGACATCAATCTTGGCCTTTTGCATCTTGAGGTTGAGGATGGTATTTTCGTCCAAATCATTAGAAGCATAAATCTTAGCCTCTGTAAATCCAGCCTCGTCCAGTTGCTGACGGACTTTCTTAGAAATGTAGGCAATATCCCCAGAGTCAATCCGCACACCCATAAAGTTAATCTGGTCGCCTAGCTCACGCGCCACCTGAATGGCAGCTGGCACACCGATGCGAAGGGTATCATAGGTATCCACAAGAAAAACGCAATTTTTGTGGGTCGCAGCATAGGCCTTGAAGGCCTCATAGTCGTTACCATAAACCTGTACCAAAGCATGGGCATGAGTCCCCAAGACAGGAATGTCAAAGAGTTTACCAGCACGCACGTTGCTGGTTCCATTGGCACCACCAATCACCGCTGCGCGTGTTCCCCAAATAGCCGCATCCATCTCTTGCGCCCGACGTGTTCCAAACTCCATCAAGGGTTCATCTTCGATAACCGAACGAATACGAGCTGCCTTGGTAGCCACCAAAGTCTGGTAGTTAACGATGTTCAAAAGAGCCGTTTCAACCAATTGACATTGGGCTAGAGGTCCTTCCACCTGCACAATCGGCTCATTAGCAAAAACCAGATCCCCTTCTTGCGCAGAACGAACGGTCAACTCCAACTTGAAATTGCGGAGGTAATCCAAGAATGCCCCATGATAGCCAAGCGACTCCAAATAGGCAATATCACTATCTGAAAAACGCAAGTCTTCAAGATAGTTCACAATTCTTTCCAAACCAGCAAAAACCGCATAGCCGTTCTTAAAAGGCTGTTGGCGGAAATATACCTCAAAGACCGCCTTCTTATTGTGAATCCCTTGGTCAAAGTAAACCTGCATCATGTTAATCTGGTACAAGTCCGTGTGCAATGTCAAACTATCATCTGGATACATACTTTTCCTACTTCCTTAGCTAGAAACACATGAAAATTTTCAAGAACTTTCATGTGTTCCAATAAATTAGTACTATTATATCACATTTTAGCTGGATTGAGAAAAGAGTAACAAGCTATTCACCACTCTCCAGTTCATCCATGTCTTTTTCAAACTTTTTCTGAGCCCATTCGCTATAACCCAATGCAATATATAAATGTCATTTTGTAAAATTTTATTAACAAAAAAACTCTCTACCATAAAAAATAGAGAGTTTTCTGCTTATTCATTTTTTTTCAAAACATCTACAGCATCGTAGGATTTCACATCTAATGTTGCATTGTCCTCAATATCGTCTAGAAAGACACAATTTGTAGGATTTAACTGGTATTTATCGAGAATACCCTTCATACTTATGTCAAGCCCCCCTCCTTGCCTTATGCTTTCATATTCTCCTCACAAATCCTTTTGGTAATAAAATCTTTGTCCTGTGTAGGGATACTCTTGCAAAGCAAAGACGTCCTTGTAGCCATACCTTTTATAAAAATCTGGAGCTTGAAACTGGTAAGTATTAACAAAAGCAAAACGACAGTTTCGATTCTTAGCTTCACTTTCAGCCTGCTGCAATAGTTTTGAACCGATTCCTTGCCCTCTCAATTCCTCTGTTACAAACAAATACTCGATTTCTAGCCAATTTCCAAAAGTCTCTGCTATCAAACCTGCCAGGAGATTGCCCTTTTCATCTTCGACATAAAGATTAAGTGGCTCACTTTCAGCTTCTTCTCTTTTTGAACGATTATAAGCACGAATCAGATTCCCTATTTCTTGTGCCTTCTGGGATTCCTTATTTTCCAATCTAAAATACATCTAAACCTCCTCGAAAACTGATACAGCTTGATTATAGTCTTATTTCAATAGACTGTCAAACTAGAAAAAACTCACCAAGCTGAGTTGATGAGTTTCAAATTTAATATTATCACTGCTTATATTCTTTTAATTTATAATCGAATAAATGATAGGGCATTTTTAAAAACCACCTTCGTGGATAACATGTAGAAAATCTCCGTATAAGAAAACTATATTATTAAATTTTTTCAATATATTCTGCTCTACATTTTTTATTTTATAAACTTTTTTACCCAGCCTATTTTATATGATTTTTGGTCCAAGGATATTTCAAATGTAAGTTTCTATTACCACTTTACGGTTGCTATAACTACTTTTTATTCCCCAAAAACTCCTACTCTCACTGTACGATGTAATTTCTGAGTCTCTAATAAATGAATTGTTTGAATGACAGATTGATAAGTAGCGTTTGCTTGAATAGAAGCAAGACTCTTTTGCATAACTTCTTGACTATACTCTACCTTATCACGGTGTTTCTCCTCGGCCAATAAGTTTGCTGCCTCTTTAAAATTATCGGCTCTATAAGTCTCTAAATAACTATAAAGTAAATAAAGATCATTCATATTAAAGTAAGTTTCTAGAATTTCTCTTTTATATGCCAAAAACTGTTCATCTTTCATCAACTCAATACCTTTTTGGCGATAAGCATTAGATGCATCATTATTCGCAGCATTTGTAAATTCTTTTTTTGCAATGTGCTTATACACAGCTTTTACAATCAGAACAAGTGGGGAAAACAGAAGTTGGAAAACCACATAACCAAGCACACCTCCAATAATATATTCGGTTAATGATAGTACAGTTCCTTGAAGTATTCCTAATAAGGCACAAAATGCTATAAAACCTAATACACTTAAATTATATACTTTTTTAAGCTTGCCATAGTTCCCCATAATACCACTATATGCTTTATTTTGTTCTGCTGAAATAGCTTTATTCAAGTCAGATACAGCTTTCAAAACTTGGAAACTATATCCAAACATTTCAATCAATTGTTCTCTACTATATTTGTTCATAATTCAAATTTCCTATCTTTAATCACCCTTAATTTAGTTTTTCCTCTTAACAAATAATCCTGCTAAACCAATCATTGCTAATAATCCGTAGCCAACTGTAACAATTGAATTTGCTACCCTAGAATTTTCTCCTGTATTTGGTAACACATATTGTTCTGCTGATTTATCTGCCGGCTTGTCTGCTGACTTATCCGTTGAGTTATCCGCTGGTTTATCCGCTGGTTTATCCGCTGGTTTATCCGCTGGTTTATCCGCTGGTTTATCCGCTGGTTTATCCGCTGGTTTATCCGCTGGTTTATCCGCTGGTTTATCCGCTGGTTTATCTGCCGTCTTACCAATGATAGCACTTGGATCTAATTCTGGCAATTCATCCTCAACTGGTGCATCTTTTGGTGTTGCACCGATACCGTCAGGGGTTTGTTTTGTATTCAAATCACTTGGGATGTCAGCTGTGATATCCAATTCTGGCAATTCATCTGCTGTTGGGGCAACTTTGGGTGTTGCTGAAATGACACGGTTACCATCCGTATATACATTTAGCATCTTATCGATTGAAAAGATATCTGATTTGTGTTTGTGGTCAGCTTGAGCTTGTGTCAAACGAGCTTTGGCATCCGCCAAGTCTTGCTCTGCAACTGTGATGCGTTGTTCCACATTTGTTCTATCGGCTTCTGCCTGCACCAAACTTGCACGCAATTGTGGCAATTGCGCGTGGACACGCATAGCGTCATCACATTTACTTGTTGCCGCATCAATTTCACTTTGAATTGTGTTGATACGTGCAGTTACATCATTTACACGAGCTGTTGCTTTATCCAACTCTTTTTGTTTTTGGATAACAGCATTTGCCTTATCTTGAGCTGTTGCTGTAAGTGTAGCTAAATCAGATTTTGCTTGATTTAGAGCTGTTGTCGCATTCGTACGTGCGGTAGCAATATCATTCAATTGGTTGTTTAAAGCATCCAACTCTTGAGTCAAATCAGCTTTCTTCGCAACTAATACGTCACGTTCACGCTCTTGTGTCGCTTTTTGAGCTTTCAAAGCGTCTAATTCTGCTTGCATTTTTGGTCGGTCATCGATGATTTGACGTTTAACAAACACATAATGTGTATCTGCGATAAACTTCATCTTTTTACCATAGAATGTTGGGTTCATTGGGTCATCTTGTTTGAAGTTATTGTTATTGTTCCAATAATCCTTCTCACTCTGACTTTGGTTTAACGGAAAGAATTCGTTGTATTCGTCATCCCATTCATAAGTTGAATCCTTGAAAGCGCTAGCATTGAACGAACCGAAATAAGTTGTTTTTTCTACACCATCGATTGTAGATAGAGCAACACCCATTTTACCACCTGTTGGTGTTAATAGGTTTTCGCGGTGTCCATAATCCAAACCTCGCACGTTATTATAGTCGGAATACCAACCTAACAACATTTCATAGGCTAGAGTTTCATTCGTTACAATATGGTCAAATGTTAAATATTCGCCATCACGGTCAATAAGTTGACCATATGCACCACCAAGGATGTTTTCGACGTTCTTGTCTGGTTTCACGCCTTTGATATATCCAGGTTTGTCTGTTAAGCTTGTACGGTGTGACAATACGCCTGTTTTCTGCATTTCATCTGCGCGTTTTTGTGCGTATGCAAGGTACTCATCGTCGACAACCATATCACCCTTTAAGTTGTTGTTGACACGTAGTTGATTAAGCAATTTAACAAAGGCGTCTGAAATACCTTTGTTATCTACCTTGTAACGATATGCTGGGCGTTCTTTTAATTTTCTGGCAACACGGTCAAACGGTTCTTTCTTATAATCCGCTAAAGCTTCTGTGAAATCAATCATGTCTTTAGTTGCGTCAATTTCTTTGATATCAACACCTTGGAAATTAACCGGTTCCATTTGGTTGTTACGGAAGAACCCATGGTTATACTCATAATCATCAAGATTATCATGAGCTGTGTGATTACGTTCATCAGGGTTTAAATCTGTTGAAATAACTTTAACTTTGTAGCTATCGATTTCCCCTTGTTTAGCAGCAATTTTAGCGTCTGTAGCTGTGATTTGTGCACCTTTAGCGTTCAAATCATTATCCACCTTTGAAATTTTGCTAGTTGTGTTTGTGATGTTTTTACGCACATTAGCGTCTGTGATTGAATCAAGGTCTGCTTGTTTCATATCAACATCAGCTTTCTTAGCGTCACGAGCATTATCAGCCTCTGTTTTTGCAGTATTAGCATTGTCTAATGCTGTATGTGCATCACGTTCGGCATCTTTAGCGGTATTCAAATCGTTTGTTGCGTTTGTCTTGTCCGCTGTTTTGCTAGCGATAATATCGTTTTGTGCGTCGATAATTTTGTTTGCGTTATTAGCAGTGTCAATGTCTTTATTGATTGAGTCAATTTTGTCATCAGCTTTTACCTTGTCAGTTTTTGCTCTGTCTACAGTACCTTGTTTTGCGTCGACATCAGCTCGCGCCTTATCTACATCAGCTTTGGCATTGTTAACGTCTTGTTCAGTAACATGAACAGGGGTCGTCTTCACCGTAGGCTTGGGTTGACCAGAATCAACCTCTTCTGCATGGGCAGTTGCATTTACAGCACCAGCACCTACAAAAATAGTTGTTAAACCAGCACCTAACAAAATATCTTTTTTATTCATATTGTCTCCTTTTTATTTTTTTGTATATTATACTGTAATTAATTCTCATTTTGGAACTTTCTATTGAAAACAGTATAATTTTATTACTTATCTTGGGTTTGAAACAAAAATCTACTAAAAACAGTAGATTTTTCAAAAATATAAAAATTTAAGTTATAATAAAATCAATAAAGCTCAAGGAGAACATTATGGAATCAAAACACTATGGAGAAATCATTTATAAAATCCGTCAAGATCGTAATATGAGCCTCAAAGAGGCTGCTGGAGATGCCATTACTCCCAACAACCTCAGTCGTTTTGAAAAAGGACTCTCTACTGTTAAAGTCGATACTTTCTTTGAAATTTTAAGTAAACTTAATTTAGATATGGAAGACTATATAGAAGTTTTTAAGATTCAAGATGATAATTCCCAAAGAATAAAACAATTTGCGAATGCATTAAATAAAAATGATCTAACTAAAGCAAGACAAATACTAGGAAAGAAAAGTGACTGGACAAATCTCATAGAATATTACACACTAAAATTATGCTCCATCGATCGAGCAAAGAAAGTGGATGAATGGGCCCCTGATGAAGTAGAAGCTACTCATTACTTGATCAACTATATATTTAGTATTGATACTCTTTATATTCGTGATTTTACTATTATTGAAATTCTTTTGTCATATAAGGTTCAATTTTTTGAGTTAAAATTCCTTGAATACCTCGAAAAGATAATTGTTAAAGGATTAGAAGATTCTAAGTATGTAACTTATAATTTTCCTCACAAATATGCTGCAACTGGAATGCATTTAGCTAGAACATATTCTCGCTATGGCTATTATGATAAAGCTGAAAAACTCATCTATAAGTTGAAGCTAAATATATCTGAAAAATTATCTCATGACTATGCAATATATCTCCTATTTTATTTAAACGTATTCGAAGTTTACAATCTACTACGACAAAATAATCCTAAGGCTATTGAACTAGCTAATACTGTTCTTCACTACATTGATGCCCAAAACAACCTCTTCCCACTAGCAAAGATGATTGAAGCAAAGAACACTTTCGTCAAAGATGTTCAACGACTGAATAAAACTGGCATTCCATTCCCTACAGAAGATGAAGAATAACTATCCACATCAATCTAGAGCAACATGTTTATAACTTCACAAACACCAAAGTCAGTTGACTCTGGTGCTTTTTTGACTTGAGTTTAAAGCAAAAACTCACCAACCTGAGTTGATGAGTTTCAAATTTATTTTCTAAATTTCCACTGGCTATAAATACCAAAACCGATAATCCAGATAGCTGAACCGATTGCTCCCATAAGAGTAGACTCTTGTAAAAAGAGAGTTACAAAGACAAAGGCAAAGAAGAGCATGGTTAAGGGATTTAGGAAACGATAATGGGGCATGAGATAGCCATCCGCCATAAAGTCTGGTGACTTGCGGTATTTAAGGTGAGCCACCATAATCAAGATATAGATAGCGATATAGACACCAGATGACGATGCCGTAATCAAGGCAAAGGCATCCGAAACACCTGGCAAGACATTGATAAAGGCTGCTAGGGCAATCAAGATTGCTGAAGCAATGATGGCATTTTGTGGCACGTTGTGGCGAGAAAGAGTATCTGCTTTGATTGCTTTTAGGAAGCGATTTGGCGAATCATGGGCAATCTGATACAAATGACGACCTGTTGAATAAAGGGTTGAGTTAAGGGCAGAAGCTGCTGATGTCAAAACGACGAAGTTAATCAAGCTGCTGCCCACTTGATACCTGCCAATTCAAATACTGTTACAAAAGGAGAATCAGCAGAAGCAAGTTCACGCCAAGGAATGATAGCCATGATGGCTAATAGGGCACCACCGTAGAAAAAGGCGATACGCAAAGGAATTTCCTTAACGGCTTTTGGCAAGACCTGACGTGGATTTTTGGTTTCAGAAGTCGTTACCCCGATAAACTCAATCATGAGGTAGGCAAAGAATACCATCTGGAAGGCCATGACAAAGTTGATTCCCCCATTAGGGAAGAGGGAGAAATTGTCAGCAATATTGGCCAAACTTGCTACTCCATGAGGTGTCTTAAAGCCCGTCAAGACCATAAAGACTCCTGTGGCAATCATGCTAAAATAGCCACAATCTTGACCATCGCAAACCAAAACTCGACTTCCCCAAAGAGCTTAACCGCAATCAGATTGACCAAGGCTAGAATGGTCAAAAATCCAATCTCAATCATCCAACTTGGCCAGCTAGGGAACCAAAACTGAACATAGTGAGAAATTGCTGTGATTTCCGCCATACCGATAAAGACAACGGATAGCCAGTAAGACCAAACCGAGAAATAACCCCAGCCCTTACCCAAATGGCGCGTGATAAAGTTGATAAAGGTATGTTGCTCAGGATCCTGATAGAGCATTTCCCCAACCGCACGCATCATGAGGAACATAAAAGCCCCAGTAATCATATAAATCAGTACAATAGAAGGACCTGTTAGGCTAATAGAGCGACCCGCTCCCAAAAAGAGTCCTGTTCCGATTGTTCCAGCAATGGCCATAACCTGCACGTGACGATTGGTCAGACCACGCTCCATCTTATTTTTTTTCTTCTTTGAACTCATATCGTCTCCAATTCAATTTAAAATGGAAAAAGGAGTGAGTGAAGCGCATTGCCTCCCCACTCCTTTTTTCTGTTTTTAGGCTGTTTTTTCAACCTTCAAGATTTTTACATCATAGCTACCAACAGGTGTTTCAATGGTTGCTGTGTCACCTGTTTTCTTACCAATCAAGGCTTGTCCAATTGGGCTTTCATTTGAAACCTTACCTGCAAAGGCATCCGCACCAGCTGAACCTACGATAATATAAACTTCTTCTTCGTCCTCACCAATTTCTTGGATAGTGACTGTTTTACCAATCGCTACTTCGTCTTGGGCAACTGAGTCGCTATTAACGATTTCAGCGTAACGGATTTTTGTTTCCAAGCTAGAGATTTGTCCTTCGACAAAGGCTTGTTCATCCTTAGCTGCTTCGTATTCACTGTTTTCAGAAAGGTCACCGTATGAACGGGCAATCTTAATACGTTCTACCACTTCTGGTCGGCGGACCAATTTCAATTCTTCTAATTCTTTTTCAAGTTTTTCCTTTTCCTCAAGGGTCATAGGATATGTTTTTTCTGCCATTTTTCTCAACTTTCTTCTGATGATATTTTCTAAAGAAAATTATGTGAAGCATCACATAATTTTAGTTTGTTTGGTTTAATTTGCTATTGACATGTTCAGCGACATTACGATCATGCTCCTCCTGAGTAGCAGCATAATAGACCTTGCCATCTGTAACATTAGCTACAAAGTATAAGTTATCACTCTTAGTCTGATTAATACTTGCCTCGATGGCATCCAAACTTGGACTATCTACTGGACCTGGCATCAAACCAACTTTCGTATAAACATTATACGGTGAATTAATTGTCGTATCAATTCCAGCATCATCAGCAAGACTAATCTTCTGACCAAGTTTTCCTTGAGCATACAAGATTGCAATATTGCTTTGAAGTGGCATACCAAGATTCAAGCGATTGTAGAATACACCTGCAATCAACTTACGATCTTCAGTCTTAGCACCTTCTTTTTCTACGAGTGAAGCTATAGTCAACAATTCATTAACTGTCAAATTTTTAGACTTAATCGCACTATAATGAGGTGCCAAAGTCTTGTCCATAGCTGCCAGCATCTCATCAATCAAACTTTCAATAGTTGTACTTTCCTTGATAGAGTAAGTAGCTGGGAAGAGGAAACCTTCCAAACGGTAACGAACGCCACTTTCCTTTGTAGGCAAGCTTTCAAGTAGACTAGGATATTTGGCAACTTCTTGGCTGATAAAGTTCTCATCTTGAACTTTAGCTAGAAAGGCATCAGCTGTCAAAGGCTCTTTGAAGTCACCTTGCAATTGACCTACTGCTTGTGCAATTTGATCAATCGTATAACCTTCTGGAATTGTTAAATTCGCAAGCGCAGGTTCTTGAGCTTCAGCTGTTCCACCTTTTTGTAGTTCGTGGATGATGTCTTCTGTACTCATGCTCTTTTGCAAATTGTAATAGCCAGACTTCAAATCTGAATAATTTTTATATTTCGCATAAAAAGCAAAAATCACTCCATGTTTAATCAAGCCAGACTTTTCAAGAGTTGAACCAATTGTTTGAACATTGGCTCCTTCTGGGATTTGCACTGTCACATATTGTTTAGATGAAGCATCCACAGGCTGCAAAGACGACTGAACATACTGATAACCGAAGTAAGCACCTGCTGAAATCAAGCCTAGGAAAATTAGTAAAGAAATAAAGAAGGCCTTGAATCCTGATTTTTTCTTCTTAGTAGGCTGAACTGTCTCACGACGGCTACGACGTGGAGTTACAGGCATTTCTTCTACAGCTTTCTTTTCCACTACTTTCTTTTCCACTACTGGTTGTGAAGTAGGAACTTCTCTTTTTACCTCTCTCTGACCTTCTGTCTTATAAGAAACAGCTACCCTTGTTGGGATTTCATTAAATTCCTTCTCTACGTTTCTAGGACTAACAGGTCCTGGAGTTGGTCTTGATACTCCTTCCGCTGATGGAGTAGAAGGTCCTTCTTGACTCGGGTGACTAGGAGTAAGTGAAGCTTGTCTTGCAGCCTCTTCTGCGGGAGAAGAAGGAACATCTTGACTTGGATGGCTTGGAACAGTAAGAGTTTCTCTTTTTATCTCATCTGATGGAGAAGCTGGTAAATCTTGGCTGGGGTGAGTCGGCACGGTAGGAGCGTTTCTCATAATATCCTCTACAGCTGATAGAGAATCTTCCATCAAATCTTCTATTGACTGATCATTTTTAGAAGAAAGTTGGGGTTTTATTGAAGCTAAATTAACTTCTTCCTGATCTTCTTCATATTTTTTGACTCGTTCTAAATCACGTAAAATCTGCTCTTTAAAGCTTAATTTTTCGTCTTCTCTTGGCTTTTCACTCAAAAGTTTATCCTCCTCGTTGACAATCCATAATATTATATCTTAAAAACGAAAGAAAAGCAACCTAGCATGCTTTTCTAGCTTATTTTTTAGCTTCCCAGACCATATCATACCAAGTTTCCCCTGCAAAAGTTGACTGGGACAGGCCTTCATTGACAAATCCATGTTTTTCATAGTAAGCGATGAGATAGTCATGACAGGTTAGATTAATGCCTTCTCTTTCGTGTTCAAGAGCCAGATCTTTCAGGCTGATAGCAATTTCTGACCCAGTCCTAGCCCCTGTGCCTCTTTAGCAATGGAGAGGCAGGTCACAGAGATATAGCCACCAGGATTATGACCATAATCTTCTATCTCTTCTGTAAAGGACTGGTCTTGCAGATGGCGATGGGGGCCAACTGGCCCTTCTATATAACCCATGATTCTACCCTCTTTTTCCGCAACCAGAAAAGAGGTCTGAATTTCTCGCAAATGCGCTTCAAAAACAGAGTGAGGAATGGCTTCTTCAACCGAGAAATTCTCTAGTTCAATCTCGACAATCCGATCCAAATCTTCTAATCTTGCTTGTCTAATTTTCATTGTGCCTCCAGATAAAAAGGATTAAACCAAATCATACTATAACCCTGACTAGTTGCATAAAGGGAAGTTTCTTCATCAATGAAACCGTTCATTTCAAAATAAGAAAGCAACTCATCAGGACTCTCCAAACGAAGCCCTTTGTAATCCAGCTCAACTGCCACCTCTTTCAAGGCTGCAAGAAGAAGTGTTCCCAAGCCCTGTCTCTGATGGTCAGACTCGATGACTAAAGAATGTATTTTTAGACATTGCGGATTGTCTGACTGAGGCCTTGATAGAATATAGCCTAAAAGTTGATTTTCATCCCTAGCTAGAAGAAAGGTATCCGCACACTTACGGATACTTTCTTCTAAAATATGGGAAGGTTGCTGCTTTTCAGCTGGAAAAGACGAAGTTTGAAGTACCTCTATTTCAGCCAAATCAGACTTACTTGCCTGAATGATTTTAATTGGAATTTCCATGGGAACATCCTATTGAACATTACTTGTCAAGTTAGACAAGAGACGCTCAAATGAGTATTCATAGGTTTGGATATCTCCTGCTCCCATAAAGACATAAACAGCATTGTCATGGTCTAGGAGTGGAGATACATTTTCAACAGTGATCACTTGATGTTTCTTGTCAATCTTATTGGCTAGGTCTTCTACCTTGACATCACCATGGTCCACTTCACGAGCTGACCCATAAATCTGTGCTAGGTAAACAGCATCTGCTTGGTTTAAAGCATGAGCAAAATCGTCCAACAAGGCAATGGTTCTTGTAAAGGTATGCGGTTGGAAGATTGCTACGATTTCCTTGCTTGGGTATTTTTGACGAGCCGCATCCAAGGTCGCAATGATTTCTGTTGGATGGTGGGCAAAATCATCGATAATCACTGTGTCATTGACAATTTTCTCAGTGAAACGACGCTTAACACCAGCAAATGTTTTCAAGTGTTCACGCACCAAATTCAAATCAAAGCCTGCTGTGTAAAGAAGACCAATAACGGCTGTCGCATTCATGATATTGTGACGACCAAAGGTTGGAATATGGAATTGTCCCAACTCTTGTCCACGGAAGTGAACGGTGAAGGTTGAACCAGTTGTTGAACGAAGAAGGTCACTAGCTACAAAGTCATTGCCCTCAGCTTCAAAGCCATAATAATAAATCGGAGCATTGGCTGTAATCTTACGCAATTCTGCATCTTCACCGTAGACAAAAAGCCCCTTGGTAATTTGTTTGGCATAGTCGTTAAAGGCATTGAAAACATCCTCTAGACTTGTGAAGTAGTCTGGATGGTCAAAGTCAATGTTGGTGATGATAGAGTATTCTGGGTGGTAAGGCATGAAATGACGCTCATATTCGTCAGATTCAAAGACAAAATATTTGGCATTGGCCGAACCACGACCTGTTCCATCTCCAATCAAGAAACTAGTATCTGTAATGTGAGACAAGACGTGTGACAACATACCTGTCGTTGAAGTTTTTCCGTGCGCACCTGCTACTCCCATGCTAACAAAGTCACGCATAAAGCTACCAAGGAACTCATGGTAACGTTTGTAACTGATGCCATTTTGGTCTGCATAGGCAATTTCGACGTTGTTATCTGGACGGAAGGCATTTCCAGCGATAATTTCCATATCACCGTCTAGATTCTTTTCATCAAAAGGAAGAATGGTAATTCCTGCCTGCTCAAGACCACGTTGAGTAAAGTAGTACTTTTCAACATCTGATCCCTGTACCTTATGCCCCATTTGGTGCAACATCAAGGCCAAGGCACTCATCCCTGATCCCTTAATTCCGATAAAATGATATGTCTTTGGCATGTTTTCTCCCCTATTCTGTAATTCTGGTCAGATTCAACTCTTGGGCAACCTGACGTTCTTGTTCTGTTTGTTTACTTTTTTTATTGTAGATTTGGCTCTTCTTTAGAAAATCATAGTTGTTTTTCTTTGGAGCAGGTACTGACACTTCTTCATTCTTGGTAGGGATAGAATTGACTTCTTCCGCCAAGATGTAATGAGACTGGGTCAATTTTTGGCTATATTTGACAAACTCACCAGGATTTTCCTTTTGGAAAGGCGCGGTAGGTTGATTGCTCTGCCTAACTGGGCTTGGTTGTGAGTGGCGTCTTGTAGGAGTGATGTCCTTAGTCAAATAGCTTGCCGAGCGTTTCTTTTTCAAGTCCGCACGCGCTTCTTCACGCGCCACCTCCGCATAGCTCTTTCCTTCTTTTTTAACCCCTAAAGGAGCCTTTTTAGGTTTCTCTACTTGCTTTTCAATCGGTTTGACTGGTGTTTCTTCAGTAATAGGAGCCCACTCCAGATAATTTTTATCACGGTATTCTCCCTTGATATTACTGATCAAATCAGACTCATCGTACAAGTTCATGACTGGCATTTCAGTCAACATGACCTCGTCATCTGACACCAATGGAAATCGTTCTTGTTTCATTTTCTATTTCCTTTCAACACTTCATTATAGCGTATTGTCTTGATTTTTCAAGTGCTGACTTCAGAAATTCCCAAAATTTCTCTAATTTCTGCTAGGGTCAGACTGCCACGTGACTCTGTTCCGTCCAATACTTGTGACACCAGATGTTTCTTTTGTTCTTGGAGTTCCTGAATTTTTTCTTCAATGGTTCCCTTGGTTACCAAGCGATAGACCTCAACCGTTTCTTCCTGTCCCATCCGATGGGCACGGCCAATGGCTTGCGCTTCCACTGCAGGATTCCACCAAAGATCAACCAAGATAACCGTATCAGCACCTGTCAGATTTAGACCGACCCCACCTGCCTTAAGGGAAATCAGAAAGGCATCTCTTTCCCCTTGGTTAAAGGCCTTGGTCATGTCTTGTCTTTCCTTGGCTGGGGTTGAACCCGTAATTTTAAAGGAAGTCATGCCCAAGTCTGGCAGTTCTTGTTCAATTTTCTCCAACATTCCCTTGAACTGGGAGAAAATCAAGACACGGTGTCCACCGTCTGCCACCTGTACCAGCAAGTCTCGGAGACTATCTAGTTTGCCGCTGGCTCCCTGATAATCCTCCATAAAGAGGGCAGGCGTATCACAGATTTGACGCAAGCGCATCAGACCAGATAAGATTTCCACCCGACTTCGCTGAAATTCCTGATCTGACACTTGCGCCAGACGGTCTCGCATCTGTTGCAACTGGGCTAGGTAGATAGCCTTTTGCTGGTCTTCCAGTTCATTTTTATAAACCACTTCGATTAAGTCTGGTAATTCAGTCAGAACTTCTTCTTTCTTGCGCCGCATGACGAAAGGCTTGATAAACTGAGCCACGCGCTCAGCTGGCAATTTCATAAATTCTTTCTTGCCTGGCAAGAGTCCTGGCATGACGATTTGGAAAATAGACCACAACTCACCTAAATGATTTTCAATAGGAGTTCCTGACAAGGCAAAGACTGACGGCACCACAAATTGTCTCATGGTCTGGGCAATCTTGGTCTGGGCATTTTTCATGACCTGAGCTTCATCTAAGAAAAGGAAGTCAAAGGCCATCCCCTGATAAAGCTCACTGTCCTGACGGAAGGTAGCATAGCTAGTCACATAGATCTGATGGTTCTCGGCAAGAATCTCTTCACGACTAGCTTTCAATCCATGAACGACAGCCACATCCAACTGTGGAGCAAATTTCTGAAATTCATCTGCCCAGTTGTAGATCAAACCCGACGGAGCGAGAATCAAAACCCGACTTTCTTTTGTCACTTGACTGGTCAAAAAAGCAATGGTCTGAAGGGTTTTCCCAAGTCCCATATCATCAGCCAAAATCCCACCAAAACCATAATGATGGAGCATTTGCAACCAGCCGATTCCCTTTTCCTGATAATCTCGCAAGTCAGCCTGAACCTGAGTTGCTTGTCGAGGAAAGTCCTCTGGATGCGTCAAATCGTGGGCCAGATTCTGGAATTCTTGTGAAAAAGAAACACGATCTCGCCCTTCAAAAAGATGAGCTAAACTGTAGGCCAAGGATTTTCGAGCCTGCAAAGCCCCATCTTTTAATTCAAGCTGCCCCAGTTCCTGTAGATTTTGGCGAATTTTCTTGGTTTCTTCATCAAAAAAGTAGACTTGATTAGATGAATCAATGTAAAAATCCTTGTTGGCAACCAAGGCCTGCATGGCTTGGTCAATTTCCTCTTGGGCAATATCTTGAAAATCAAACTGGATTTCTAAGAGACCTCCCTTGGAAGCAATCTGCACTTGAGGGCTCGCTAGGTTATAAAGTTCTTCTAATCTGTCTGATAGGTCAACATTCCCCAGTTTTTCAAAAACTGGAATGATATCATGGAAGAAATGATAGACAGATTCTGCTTTTAAGGCCTGACGCCAAGATTGAAAGTCTGCTTCAAAGCCCGCAGACAAACAGACTTGGAAAACTCTTTTTTCTAAGTCCGCATCACTCGAAAATGGCAATTCTTCTAGCTCTTGTCGGCTAGATACCTGTCTATTCCCATAATCAAACTGAATTTCTAAACGAATCCGATTATCCTCTTCCCTGTCAAAGTAAAACGATGGCGAAAACGTTTTGATTTGTAAGCGTTCTGTAGCTGAAACAGTCCCCATCTGGCCAAAAAGAGTCAGACAAGAAGCCAACTTATCGCGGTCACTGCTATCAAATTGCAGGTGTTTTTTCCCATGTTGATCCACAGGCAACGCTTTGATTTCCTTTAGAAGACGCATCTGCTGGTCTCCTAGAAAATAAACCTGTCCTTTATGGAAAAGTACGGCTCCCTGATAAAAGACATTGACCCTTGGACTCTCACTGATTTCCATTTCAAAATAATCCGAGTATTCTGTTACTGTAAAGGCAAATAAATTAGCATCAGCATGCATATCCTGAAAAAAGAAAACCTGATAGCTATCCACTTGATGGTCAAATTGAAAATGGGGTAAGGTCATCAATAAATTCACACCCTGCTCAAAAAAGGTCAGAGGAAAAAAGAGGTGCCGACCTTGATTTTGGAAAAAGAGATCTGGAGCCTGTCCTTCCTCCATCAGTCCTCGCAAGAAAGTCAGAAGCTCTTGACTTTCCTCATTAAAGGCTTCCCAAGATAGAGACTCCTCATAAGTTTTGCCAATCATATAAGGTTTTCTCTTCTCAACGACTTTTAAAAAGAGTGGAATATCCCGAATGACGTAGTATTTTTGGCTATTGATTTGCCTGATTCTAAGAGTCCACAAGATATGATTAGTTCCTGCTTCCACCTGACCAACAGCTGATAATTCATAAGCTCGGTCTGATTTCGGAGATAAGATTCGTTCCAAAAATTTGCTACCCAAGGTCACCTTGGTTTCAACGGCCTCTTTTTCTTCATGACCTTCTTCCAGACTCTGCAAGATTTCTTGACCACGCTCATCATTTTTCAAAAAATGCTCCAGCGCTGCCAAATGCACACAGTAGCCCCTCTTTTGGAAAAAATCGCAAGCACAAAAAACCAAATCATCCTCTAAACTATAGCGCAGTTCTTCTTCTGCAACGCGAGCATAGAGCCGATTGTTCTTTTCCTTGATGATGTCAACCTTACCAGTTTCATAAAGGGCAACGCCTTCGATACGGATTTTCCCCGGAATCAATTTAGCCATATTTTTACCTGTACCTTATCTTTTCATTATACCATATTCCCTACGAAAATAGCCTCCTAGGAAGACTTTTCTCCTAGAAGGCTGGATTTTTAAAGTTTAGCAAAAGTCGTCACAATCCGCTGACAGACTTCTTGCAGCAGAGATTTAGGCATGGCTACATTGAGGCGGGCATGGAGACTTCCTTCCTCCCCAAAATCCAAACCACGGTTCAAAATAACCTTGGCTTCATTTCTCAAAAGCTCTTGCAATCTTTCATCAGTCAGGTCATAGGCTGAAAAATCAAGCCAAACCAAGTAGGTTCCTTGCGGCTTCATTACCTTAATTTTAGTCTCTTTTCCAAATAAATCCACCACATAATTAATATGGTCTTCAAAGACTTGCTTGAGTTCCTCTAACCAATCTTTACCGTATCGATAGGCAGCTTCTGTCGCCAAATAACCCAAACCTGAAATTTCATGCTGATTATTGGCTAACTGGCGTTTCTGGTAAGCCGCTCTCAACTTAGGATTTTCAATGACTGCATAGGAATTTTTTGTTCCCGCAATGTTAAAGGTTTTAGTGGCGCTGCTCAAGACAATAGCAAATTCTTTAAAATCAGGATTGATGGTATTGAAGGAATGATGCTTGTGACCAAAGAGGGCCAAATCTTGGTGAATCTCATCTGAAACCAAGAAAACACCGTGTTTTTGACAAAGTTGGCCAATCTTCTCCAACACTTCCTTTTCCCACACACGTCCACCAGGATTGTGGGGGTTGCAGAGGATATAGAGTTTGACATCCTCTTCTACCAAATCCTTCTCTAGTTTGTCAAAGTCAATCTCAAACAGACCATCCTTTTCCACTAAAGAATTGCTAATCAATCTGCGATTGTTCAACTTGACACTGCGAGCAAAAGGTGGATAGACAGGTGTGTTAATCAGAACTGCTTCACCTTCTTTTGTAAAGGCTTGAATAGCTGTTGAAATAGCTGGTACCACACCCTCGATAAAGACAAGAGCCTCTTTGTCAAAGTGATAGCCGTGTTGTGTCGCTTCCCACTTTTGAACTTCCTTAATCAACTCTTCACTGGCATAAGTGTAGCCATAAACCAGTTGGTCTGCATAAATCTGCACTGCTTGGCGGATTTCAGGCAAGACTACAAAGTCCATATCCGCTATCCAAGCTGGTAGGACTTCACTATCCGTTTCTGCCTCTTTCCATTTATAGGTATGGTGCCCTAAACGATTGGGCAGGCTTGTAAAATCATATTTTCCCATCTTTGTCTTATCCTTCCAAGGCTTGGCGCAAATCTGCAATCAAATCTCTAGCATCCTCAATCCCAATTGACAAGCGCAAGAGGTCATCTGTCAAACCATAAGAATGGCGTACTTCTGCTGGAATATCAGCGTGAGTTTGTGTCGTTGGATAAGTAATGAGACTTTCTACCCCACCCAAACTTTCCGCAAAAGAGAAGACCTTGAGACTATTCAAGATATGAGGAATGCGTGTTTCATCCGCTACTTTAAAGGAAATCATGCCTCCACGACCAGTGTAGAGAACTTCCTTAACTGCTGGAGAATCCTTCAAAAAGGCAACCACTTCTTGGGCATTGACTGTTGAGCGCTCCATACGAAGAGACAAGGTCTTGAGACCACGAATCAATTGATAACTATCAAACGGAGACAAGACTGCTCCTGTCGTATTGAGATTGTAAAAGAGTTTCTCGTATAGTTCTAAACTATTAGTCACAACTACTCCAGCCAAGACATCATTGTGACCTGCTAGATACTTGGTTGCTGAATGCAGAACGATATCTGCACCATCTTCAATCGGACGTTGGTAGATAGGACTGTAGAAGGTATTGTCCACCACTACTTTGGCACCCTTAGCATGAGCCAATTTTGCTAGTTTTTCGATATCAAATTCCAACATCAAAGGATTGGTTGGTGTTTCAATATAGAGAACATCCACGTCTTTTTCTAACTCGGCAATCAACTCTTCTTCTGTATTGGCATAGGTAAAATGGAAACGGCCTTCCTGCTCCACTTGGTTGAACCAGCGGAAAGAACCACCGTAAAGGTCACGCACTGCCAAAACCTTACTTCCTACTGGAAAGACGCTAAAGGCTAGTACAATTGCTGACATACCTGAGCTAGTCGCTAGGGCATAATCTGCTGACTCAATGGCAGCCAAGACTTCTTCAGCCTTACTACGAGTTGGATTTTTGGTACGCGTATAGTCAAAACCAGTAGATTTACCAAACTCTGGATGCTGATAAGTCGTTGAAAAATGTAGCGGTGTTACCAAAGCTCCTGTCGCTTCATCTGACTTGATACCCGCCTGGGCCAAAATTGTGTTGATGTGTAATTCCTTGCTCATACAATACCTCCAAATCTATAGTAACTATTGTACCACTTATTTTCATCAACTCATTTTCTTCTTTTCAAGAGCTAGTTATAGTTTCAAACTATATAAAAACGACAGCTTCCTGAGAAACTATCGTTTTTCCTGTTGTACATCTTATTTTACATGTTTTGCCAATTCTTCTTGGGCTTTTTTATTAGATTCTTCTTTTTCTTTCAACCATTTTTCTTTGGCTTTTTCATATTCATCTTTTGTGACTGTTTTATCTTGTACTTTGAGATATTTATATGATTCGATACCTTTATTACCAGCTAATGAATATGGTTCTGAGAAAGGAACTGTTTTTCTCAATACCGGTGTTCCGCCCTTAGAAACATTTGGAATCGCTAAAGCGCTATCTACCAACCACGCTTGGATCTCAGCATACTTTTCATAGCGTTTTACAAGATCTTGTTCCTTATTAGCTTCCTCCAACATTTGAGTGTAGATATCCAATCCAACAGCCTTGGCCTTGTCATTGGCTTCACCTGGCTCTAAACCTAGATTTTGCAACAAACCACCAGAATTAATGTTTAAGACATCAAGGTAGGTTGAAGGATCTTGGTAATCAGGACCCCAACCACCGTTGTAAAGATCATAATCCTTCTGAGCTGCGGTCTGAGCTAAATAGCTTGTATTGTCATAATCTTCAGTAGTGAGTTGTTGAATATCAATTACAACGTTCTCTGCACCTAAAGCTGCTTCAATAGATTGCTTCATAGAGTTTGCCTCTTGGACACCCTTTTTAGCAGCTTGGTCAACTGTCATGTCCAAGTGGATAGGGAATTGGACTCCTTTGGCTTGGAGTTCTTTCTTAGCTTCAGCAAATTTGGCTTTGGCTTTTTCAGCATTGTAGTATGGATCCTGGGCATCCGCAAAGTTGATTCCTTGCCATTCCTTACCATAGTTGACCATTTTAGACGCAACTACTTCACCAAAGTCTTTTCCGTTGATACTTACGAAGTTTGGAGGAACGACTAGGTTTCTCAAAATCTTAGTTGCCCCATCTTCTCCTTGAGATTGAGCCCCGTAAGACGTACGGTCATAGGCAAAATTAATAGCTTGACGGAAGTTTTTATTAAGAACCGCTTCTTGAGTCGATTTCTTCTCAGCATCACTTGTCTTGGAAGTGAATTTATAAGATTTTCTATCCAGGTTAAAGTTTAAGAAGTAAGAAGTAGCATCTTGCAAGCTATAGATGATATTATCCTTATTCTTCTCTTTAATCCCTTCAAAACTTGAACTATTTGGATAGAGACGAGCGTAACTATATGCCCCTCTACATAGTTACGAGCCAGTGCATCTTGGTCACTACCATCATAATAAGCCAATTTCACATCATCTACAAAGACATTTTTAGCATCCCAGTAGTTAGGATTTTTTTTGAACTCGATGACCGATTTTGAAACAAAGGATTTCATCAAGAACGGTCCATTGTACAAAATGCTAGATGAGTCTACCTTCCCAAAATCATCCCCTTTTGATTTCAAGAAATCCGCATTGACTGGAAAGAGAATGGTTGAGGTTGTTTTTGAGTTCCAGTAAGATTCTGGTCGTGTCAAAGTATATTGAACGGTTTGGTCATCAAGAGCCTTAACTCCGACAGTTGAAAAGTCGCTTGTTTTACCGTTAATGTAATCATCCAAACCTGCTACGGATTCTTGCACTAAGTACAAGGCTTCTGATTTTTTATCAGCCGCATATTTCAAACCAGTGACAAAATCTTGGGCAGTGACAGGAGCATATTCATCTCCATCTGCAGTATACCATTTAGCATCTTTACGCAGTTTGTAGGTATAGGTCAAACCGTCTTGAGAAACACTCCAATCCTCTGCCAAAGATGGGACATAGTTTCCATATTGGTCATTTTCCATGAGACCATCTACCAGATTGGTCACAATATCATTAGTTGTTGCACGGTTTTCTGCTAGGTAGTTCAAACTTGATGGGTCACTTACATAAACATAGTTATATGTTTTTGACGCTGTGCTAGAATTTCCACAGGCACTTAACAAAATACCTGCACTTAACACGACACCCGCAAGTGTTGCATACTTGGCCTTAGACTTTTTCATCTCCAGAACCTCCTGATTTAAATATTTGTCTTATTATACAACTTGAGTTTTATTTAGTCAATAGTTTTTTTGGTCTTTTTTCAAAAAATAAAATTTCCATCTACAAATTTTAGCTGTTATTCCACAAATTAATAAAAAAGAGAATAATCCAAGCATTTCATAGTAGAAATGTTCAAATTATCCCTTTTATTTATAAAAGTTTTTTAAGTTAACTTTAATTTGATTCGTAAGCGATCTGCTTGGGCTTTTCCAATCACCTTATCCAACAAATGGGTACGAAGACTCAAGAATCCATAAACACCGCCACCCATGGCACCAACAAGGGCTACGTATAGGAAACTCCACAAACGTCCACTTGGTTGGAAGACAAATCCTAAAATCCACTGTAATGTCCCAACTACTAGAAACATGAAAAGAGTTAACAAACTGATTAAAATGGTTCGCTTCAAAATCACCTTGCGCTTAACACCTGTTACCTTACATATGTCACGATACATCAAAACATTAGGAATGATGAGTCCGATTGTAGTGGAAATCAAGGGTCCGT
This sequence comes from Streptococcus mitis 17/34, assembly GCA_000430305.1. Lineage (GTDB taxonomy): Bacteria > Bacillota > Bacilli > Lactobacillales > Streptococcaceae > Streptococcus > Streptococcus mitis_AW. The sequence continues at coordinate 95,954 of ASZZ01000006.1, read as the reverse complement.
AACTGTGGAAGAGAGCGATTGTTGGAAGTTGCAAGACTAGCTTGGCAATGGAACCATAGATAAAATAGAGAACTGCCTTGCGATTGTGGAACATGGCCTGAAGCATTGGAGACAAGACCATGTACAAGCCTAAAATAATAGACTGCAAAACGGCAAAAACAAATAAGCCCATAGCCAAACTATCTGGCTTACCATAGAAGACCGTATAAAGAGGTTCTCCTACCATAACCACTCCAACTGTTGCTGGTAGCAGGAATAAGAAAAGCATGGTGATGCTATCCTGAACCAGACGAGAAGCCGCCTTCAAGTCCCCCTTGACATAGTTTTCAGTCAAAAGTGGCAAACCTACACTCCCAATCGAAACCCCAACAGAAATGAGAATCATGGTGATTTTATTAGGATTGGCAGAGAAATAAGAAAACATGACAATTAAGTCTTCATTACTATAGTTGGTAAACCACTTCATGCTATTGATAAAGGTATTTTGGTCCAAGATTTGGAAAAGCTGAATAGCCGAACCAGTCAAGATAAAAGGAATGGCTTCCTTAATGGTATCAACCAAAAGACGCTTACTATTAATCTTATCTCCTGTTTCAAGGACTCTTTTAAGTAATCCTTCTTTGGCAAGGAAATAGATCAAAACTACAAAACTGGCTACCATACCGACAAAGGCAGCAAAGGTAGATTGGGTAACCGCTGCTAGGTAATCTCCTGAACCGAGCTTCATAATGATAAAGGTTGCTAAAAGCATCCAGATAACACGAATGACCTGCTCAGCGATTTGGCTCATGGCGTAAGGTTTGAGATTATTCATCCCTTGGAAAAATCCTCGAATGACACTCATAGATGGGAAAATCAAGACTCCCCAAGCCAAGCTCTGCATGATTGGGATTAAGTCTTTGCCCACGCCAGATAAGTCTGCTAGCCAAGGAGCAAAGACATGCAAGATTAGGGCAAAAACGAGGCCTAGTCCTGTCATAAATCCTAAAAAGCTCCGAATCAGGGCAAAGCTATGCTCTTCTTCTCGCATGGTATTGTACTTAGCAACTTGCTTGGCCACCGCAACTGGAATCCCTGCTGTTGAAACCAGCAAAAACCAGGCATAGATATTGTAGCCCATGGTAAAAAGACCATTGGCCGTAGCTGCATAAGATCCCATCCAGATGTACCAAGGGATAATATAAATAGCCCCAAGTAGGCGACTGATAAAGTTACTAGCCGTTAACCAAGCAGTCCCCCGTAACATCTGGCCTGCTGGTGATTGTTTTCGTGCGACATAGATTCCTCATTCAATTTTGATAACTAGGAAAAACTCCTTATCTTCCATTATAAACTTTTCCTTGTTACTTGTAAATTTACGACTTTCGGTTTACAATAGAAAGTATGATTAAGATTGAAACCGTATTAGATATATTAAAGAAAGATAGTCTCTTCCGTGAGATTATCGACCAAGGACACTATCACTACAACTATTGCGATGTCGTCTTTGACACCATCTGCTATGACAGCCGCAAGGCTAAAGAGAAGAGCCTCTTTTTCGTCAAAGGTGCTGCCTTTAAGAAGGAATTTCTTCTTTCAGCCATCTCTCAAGGGCTCGATTGGTATGTGGCTGAAAAAGACTATGAGGTTGGTATTCCTGCCATTATCGTCAGTGATATCAAGAAAGCTATGAGTTTGATTGCCATGGAGTTTTATGGCAATCCACAGAAAAAACTTAAACTTCTTGCCTTTACTGGTACTAAGGGTAAGACAACAGCAGCCTATTTCGCCTATAACATTTTATCTCAAGGGCACCGACCTGCAATGTTGTCGACCATGAACACAACTCTAGATGGTAAGACTTTCTTTAAATCTGCATTGACAACTCCTGAGAGCATTGACCTCTTTGATATGATGAATCAAGCTGTGCAAAATGACCGCACCCACCTCATCATGGAGGTATCTAGTCAAGCCTATCTAGTCAAACGTGTCTATGGTCTCACCTTTGATGTGGGAGTTTTCCTCAATATCAGTCCAGACCATATCGGCCCGATTGAACACCCTAGCTTTGAAGACTACTTCTACCACAAGCGTCTCTTGATGGAAAATAGCCGAGCAGTCATCATTAACAGTGACATGGACCACTTCTCAGTCTTAAAAGAACAGGTAGAAAATCAAGACCATGATTTCTATGGTAGTCAATCAAGTAACCAAATCGAGAATTCCAAAGCCTTTAGCTTTTCAGCTAGTGGGAAACTGGCTGGTGATTATGATATTCAACTGATTGGTCACTTCAACCAAGAAAATGCAGTCGCTGCTGGACTTGCTTGCCTCCGTCTAGGAGCAAGTCTTGAGGACATCAAAAAAGGAATCGCTGCAACCCGTGTTCCTGGTCGTATGGAAGTCCTGACTCAGAAAAATGGTGCCAAGATTTTCATCGACTATGCCACAATGGGGACAGTCTCAAAAAACTCATCAATGTCGTAGAAACTCATCAAACTGGAAAAATTGCACTGGTTCTGGGATCGACAGGAAACAAGGGAGAAAGCCGTCGTAAGGACTTTGGCCTCCTCCTCAATCAACACCCTGAGATTCAAGTCTTTCTGACCGCTGATGACCCCAACTATGAAGATCCAATGGCTATTGCGGATGAAATTAGTAGCTATATTAGCCATCCTGTTGAAAAAATTGCGGATCGCCAAGAAGCGATTAAGGTAGCTATGGCTATCACAAACCAAGCATTAGATGCTGTCATTATCGCTGGTAAGGGAGCCGATTGCTACCAAATCGTCCAAGGCAAGAAAGAAGCCTATCCTGGAGATGCAGCCGTCGCAGAAAATTATTTATAAGGTAGTAAAAAATCAAGGGAAATGAAACCCTTGATTTTTTCTATCTTTATTTAAAAGCGTTTTTCAAACCTTCAACGGCACCTTCTACAGCGCCTTTCGCATCTTCAACTACTTCTTTTGCCTTAGCAACTGTCTTTTCTACAGCGCCTTCTGCTTCAGTCTTGCTATCCCCAGTAATTTTACCAAATCCTTCTTTGATAGCGCCTGTTGCTTGTTCCAATTTGTTTTCAAGTGACATATGATTGTCTCCTTTAGGTTTATTCCGATAAGTGTTATCGTTATTCCAAGTATATACTCATTATATCATTAAGTCAAACAAACTGCTCAGAGCAGAATTCTATGCTAGGTAAAAACTTAGACTTTCCTTATCAAAATCGACGGCCAACTCATACTTTCCGTCTTCATTTTGGACAATATAGCCTAGGATAACTAAACTGTCCACAAAAATATCACGGCGTTTCTGCATCAGTTGATCTTTTTTGAGAAATTTCAACAAAAAAGTTGTCATATATTTGAGAGCATACTCAGGATTTACATCTCCCAAAATGTCATAGAGTTCCTGCTGTTTTTCTGTCAAAGGATACTGCTGTTTGACCTTGTAGAAATAATTGGACAGGGTCATTTTTGTTCGCGCAAAATCGGTCTTTTCAACTAAAATAGCTGCATTGGTCTGATTTCGCAATTCCGTCTCAAAACTCTGCTCCGACAAGGCTTGATAGACTGGACTATCTTCTCTGACAAAAATCTCTTGATCCAGTTCAAGATTATCAAGAGACTCAAGCATAGGAAGATTAAGGTAATAACGCTTATTTTCTCGTAGAATCAAGCCAGCCTTTATATATTCTTCCATGCGTTTATCAACTGCTACTTCTGGAAATTGAGCCTTGATTTCCCGTAGAATCACATCATCATTCTGGTCCAGATAGCAGATCAATTCTCCAAAAAATGGCTGTCTCGACAAACGAGAGGGATTAAAAATCTGAATCATGAAGATTCCTTTCTTTACATTCTAACAGAGGCGATGCTGCCAACTGACTAGGATTGGTCCCAGCTTGGTTCAGAGGAACAGGCAGATCTAGTTCTCTATAATACTCCCTCCAAAAATCACTAATCTCCTGCTCACCATCCCCAAATTTCATGGGAATGGTTTCAAAAATCGGTAGGATTTCTGCCATATACTGGGAACAGTAAAAAGCAGCTCCATCTGGATAGAAAGAAGCTTTATAGGGAGCTCCAAGATGTTTGCAAGCTTTTTCCTTCACAGACTGGATATCCATTTCTGGGTAGACATAGAGGTCGTACAAGTGATTGGACTCAAAGAAGTCTATCGGTTCTTGACAGATAACACCCGTTTTTCCACTAGCATGGTAAATCATCTCATCCAAATAGATGGCTACATGGCTATAGTTGCCTGTGGAAGTCTGGATGGCCTGTCCCATATCCGACTCATCTCTCACAAAAATCATACTCTTCGAAAATCTCTTCAAACCACGTCAGCGTCGCCTTACCGTAGATATGGTTACTGACTTCGTCAGTCTTATCTACAACCTCAAAACTGTGTTTTGAGCAACCTGCGGCTAGCTTCCTAGTTTGCTCTTTGATTTTCATTGAGTATCAAATCACCATTTACTAACATGCTTCACTCCTAGAAAAAAAGGAGCCGAAACTCCTTTCGATATAATTCAAACTAGACTTTCCTATTTTGAATTAACACCCAAAATCTTACGCATTAAAGCTTTCAGTCAATTGAGGTACCACTTGTTTCTTACGTGAAACGGCACCAGCAAGGAAGGCGTGGTTGTTTTCAAGTTTGAAGTTGAAAGCTGCTTCGACCTTGTCCATGTTAGCACCGAGTGCTAGGATTTCTGAGTTTGAGTTGACGATATCTGTAATCATCAAGACAAAATCAGAGTAGCCGTTTGCTGTGTTGGCAGCTTGCATTGCAGCTTCGATTTCTGCTTGGCGTTCCAAAACTTCAGCAATGTCACTGTGTTGACTTGGGCAACACGGACGTTATTTCCGTTCAATTCAAATGTCTTAGCATCGATGTCAATCAATTCTTCAGCAGATTTGCTAGCCAAGTTTGTACCAGCTTTCAACATAGCCAAACCATATTCTTCCAAGTTCACACCAGCCAATTCAGCCAATTCTGGAGCAATGACTTTATCTGTTGGGTGTGTTGTTGGTGATTTCAAAAGAAGGGTATCTGAAATCAAACCTGAAAGCATTAAACCAGCAATCTCTTTAGGAACAACCACACCATGTTCTTTGAACATACGGTAAACGATTGAAGAAGCTGACCCAACTGGCTCCAAACGCATGTAAAGTGGGCTTGCAGTCTCAAAGTTAGCCACACGGTGGTGGTCTACAACACCATAAACTTCTACTTCAGCGATATCTGATACAGATTGTTGAAATTCATTGTGGTCAGTCAAGATAACTTGCTCTGCACCCTCTTCTTTAGCAGAAGTGATGACACGCGGTGCTTCCACACCAAAGTAGTTCAAGACAAAGGCTGTTTCTTCATTTGGAGTTCCAAGGGCAACAGCTTCCGTATCCAAACCATAAGCTTCTTTTGCAAGGTAGGCAAAGGCTACAGATGACCCGATGGCATCTGAATCCGGATTTTGGTGACCAAATACTAGAATCTTAGACATGATAATACCTCATTTTGTTTATTCTCTTTATTGTAGCATTTTTTTCGCTTTTTGACAAAAGTAAGAGGAGTCAAAGGACTCCCCACTACTCTTCAAAATAACTGATACTCTTCGAAAATCAAATTTAAACCACGTCAGCTTTGCCTTGCCGTAGGTATGGGTACTGACTTCGTCAGTTCTATCCACAACCTCAAAACAGTGTTTTGAGCTGACTTCGTCAGTCTTATCTACAACCTCAAAGCAGTGCTTTGAGCAACCTACGGCTAGCTTCCTAGTTTGCTCTTTAATTTTCATCGAGTATGAGTAAATTTCTATCTTGATTTTCAGATAAAAATCTTTCCTTCTGTGGCCTCTTCTTACGCTTGAGCAGGGCTTCAGCTGACATGGCTTCTTCCTTACTGGCAAAACCTTGAGCATAGATGAGTTTGACCGGTAAGCGGGCTCGTGTATATTTGGCCCCCTTCCCACTATTGTGGACAGCGAGGCGTCTTCTCACATCAGTCGTATAACCGGTATAATAGGAACCATCACAGCACTCCAGCACATACATATAAGCCTTATGATCCATAATAAATCTCTTCAAGTTCGGGCGTATAAGAGCATCATCATTGTGGACAATCAAAGGAGGTAAAACCTTAAAACCACTTGTCGAGCCATCCTTGATAGCTTCAATCAAGAGCATGTTGGCTTCCTTTTCCCGCTTTGGATAAACAAACTGCAGGCGCTTAGGGGCTAGATTATGCCGTTGCAACATGTCCAAGATATCCAAGAGGCGATCAGGACGATGAACCATGGCCAAACGCCCATTAGACTTGAGAATACTTTGGGCACTACGGCAGATTTCCTCCAGATTGGTCGTAATTTCATGGCGCGCCAAGAGGTAATGTTCGCTCTCGTTCAAATTGGAATGAGGATCCACCTTGAAATAGGGCGGATTACACAAAATCATATCCACCTTACTTCCCTGAATGTAAGCAGGCATATTTTTCAAATCGTCGCAGATGACCTGCATTTGCTCCTCTAATCCATTCAAACGGACAGAGCGCTCAGCCATATCTGCCAAACGCTCCTGAATCTCAACAGCCAAAATCTGTGCTTGAGTGCGAGTACTAGCAAAAAGCCCCACTGCTCCATTCCCAGCACAGAAATCCACAATCAAACCCTTCTTAGGAAAACGTGGAAAGCGTGACAAGAGAACACTATCCACCGAATAGCTAAAAACCTCTCTATTTTGAATGATTTTAATATCTGTCGAAAAGAGCTGGTTAATGCGCTCTCCTGATTTTAATAATTGTTCTTCTTCCATGGTCCTATTATAGCAAATTTATATTAACATTACAAAGAATATAGATTTCTAACTAATTCTTCTGCTTCTTCAAATGTTGAAGGGCTTCCTTGGTCCAAATTGGCATCATTCTTTTGAGAGGCGTAAAGCCGTAGTTAAAGCGGTCGCTTGAAAAGCGTCTCCGTCTAGGAAACTGGTGCTTTTCTTCCTCCAAAGTACGGATAGAAAGACTAGCTTTCCCTGTAAATTCATCCAAATCTACCACCTGAACTTGAACCTCTTCATCAACTTTCAGGGCTTCATGAATATTTTCGATAAATCCTGTTCGAATCTCTGAAATGTGAATCAGCCCCGTATCACCCGTCTCTAATTCAACAAAGGCACCGTAGCTGAATCCCTGTAATACGCCCCTTTAGCTTATCACCGATTTTCATCTTAGTCCTCGATTTCAATTGTTTCAATCACAACATCTTCAACTGGCTTGTCCATAGCCCCTGTCTCAACAGCAGCAATTTCATCCAACACAGCGTAAGATGCTTCATCAGCTAACTGACCAAATACAGTGTGACGGCGGTCTAGGTGAGGAGTTCCACCTTGGTTGGCATAGATTTCCGCAATCGGTTCTGGCCAACCACCACGAGCAATTTCTTTCTTAGAATAAGGCAGGTGTTGGTTTTGGACGATAAAGAACTGACTACCATTGGTATTTGGACCGGCATTAGCCATAGAAAGGGCACCACGGATATTGTAAAGTTCTTCTGAGAATTCATCCTCAAATGATTCGCCGTAGATTGACTCGCCACCCATACCAGTTCCAGTTGGGTCTCCACCTTGGATCATAAAGTCCTTGATAATACGGTGGAAAATGACTCCATCATAGTAGCCATCTTTTGAAAGAGCAACAAAGTTAGCCACTGTTTTAGGAGCATGTTCAGGGAAGAGCTTGATACGCAAGTCTCCGTGATTGGTCTTAATAGTCGCAAGAGGACCTTCTGCTGTTTCAATGTCTACTTGTGGAAAATGCAATTCTTTTTCTACCATACCAAATCCTTCTAAGGCATCAAAAATGCCATCTTCTTCTAATGTTTTTGTTATATAATCTGCTTTTTCTTTGATATTTTCATGAGAAATTCCCATTGCAACGCTGATTCCAGCATAATCAAAGAGTTCCAAGTCGTTGAGGCCATCTCCAAAAACCATGACGTTCTCTGGTTTCAAGCCAAGGTGTTCTACAACCTTTTCCACCCCCGTCGCTTTGGAACCTGAAATCGGCACAATGTCAGACGAATGCTCATGCCAACGAACCATGCGAAGTTTGTCTGAGAGACTGTCAGGTAAATGCAAGTCATCTCCTTTATCTTCAAAAGTCCACATCTGATAGATATTTTCTTTTTCATGGAAATCAGGATCTACATCTAAATCAGGGTAAATTGGATTGATAGCTTCACTAATCATATCTGTACGAGTCGACAACTTGGCATCATGACTCCCAACCAAACCATACTCGATTTCCTCTTGCTTGGCCCAAGAAATATACTCCTCAACATCTGACTTCTCAATCTGATGTTGATAAATAACCTGACCTTTTTTATCTTCGATATAAGCCCCATTTAAGGTCACAAAAAAGTCAGGCTTGAGTTCACGAATCTCTGGCACGACACCAAAAATCCCCCGTCCAGAAGCAATACCTGTCAAAATTCCTTTCTCACGTAATTGCTTAAAAACAGTTGGGATTGAAGCTGGAATAAAACCTGTCTTTGAATTCCGCAAGGTATCATCAATATCAAAAAAGACAATCTTAATCTTTTTTGCCTTATATCTTAATTTGGCATCCATCTCACTACCTCTTTCAATCTAACTCTTTCCATTATACCATAAAGTAGAGAAATCCCACATCCCCAATAAAATCCTTATCTCTTATCCGAATTCCTTTACAAGATACAAAACCAAATCATCATTATTTTGGCTAGTTGCATTTATTTCCAAGGGTTGATTTCTATACCAGACACCTGTTCCATCTGGAATGTAGCCCCGTCTGATATACAATCTCTGGGCAGGGCCATAGCCTAAGTGCAAACCTACACCAAGAGTGACCTTACTCGAAACAAACTTGACTCGTTTTTCTGCTTCTTCTAGCAGTTGATTCCCAATCCCTTGATTTCGAAAAGACCCAAACACATTAAAATCTGATAATTCTGGATAGACTTCTGCAAAAGGACCATGTTTAGCAGAGGGCAAAATGGTAACGTACCCCGCTACAGCACCATCAATCTCTGCAACTAAGACTTCTCTCTCCCCACTTTCCTGTTCCAGAAAATATCTAGCCAAAATTTCCTCTCTACCAGGCCAACCTTGATTCATAAATCCATGAGATAAGGATTCAATATCAGACTTAATCATATTTCTAATCGTACAATTCATCTTTGACTTACCCACCTTTACTCTTTTTATTACCATTATAGCACGCCAAGGTCAGAAAAAAACTATCTCGTGAAAAAAGACCCAACCAGGTCTGAAAAAGAGCTCCACTCGGAACTCAACTCGACTTCTCATTCCAGAACTCGTGAAAAAAAGACCCAACCGGGTCTGAAAAAGAGGTCCCCCGGACCTCTTTTTTAATCTTCGTTTACGAAAGGCATCAAAGCCATTACGCGAGCGCGTTTGATAGCTGTTGTTACTTTACGTTGGTTTTTAGCTGAAGTTCCTGTTACACGACGAGGAAGGATTTTCCCACGTTCTGAAACGAAACGGCTAAGAAGCTCAGTATCTTTGTAATCAACATATTCAATTTTGTTTGCTGCGATGTAATCAACTTTTTTACGGCGTTTGAATCCGCCACGACGTTGTTGAGCCATGTTTTTTCTCCTTTATAATTTTAGTTGTCCATTAGAATGGTAAATCATCATCTGAAATATCCAATGGATTTGTTGCTCCAAATGGATTTTCATCACGTGAAAAGTCTGGTACTGAATTTGTAGGCGCTGAATAGTTTGCAGTTGGTGCAGAGTAAGCTCCACCTGTATGACCTTCACGCACGCTACGGCTTTCCAACATTTGGAAATTCTCAGCCACGACCTCTGTCACGTAGACACGTTGTCCTTGCTGGTTATCGTAACTACGAGTCTGGATACGACCTGTCACCCCGATAAGCGAGCCTTTTTTAGCCCAGTTAGCAAGATTTTCAGCCTGTTGGCGCCACATAACGACATTGATAAAATCAGCCTCACGTTCGCCATTTTGACTCTTAAATGTACGGTTTACTGCAAGAGTAAAAGTCGCAACTGCTACATTTGATGGGGTATAACGTAACTCAGCGTCACGTGTCATACGCCCTACAAGTACAACATTGTTAATCATAGTTTACCTTCTTACGCGTCAGTTTTGACGATCATGTGACGAAGAATGTCAGCGTTGATTTTTGAAAGACGGTCAAACTCTTTAAGAGCTGCATCGTCGTTTGCTTCAACGTTAACGATGTGGTAAAGTCCTTCACGGAAATCTTTGATTTCGTATGCAAGACGACGTTTTTCCCAAGATTTTGATTCAACAACAGTTGCACCGTTGTCAGTCAAAATAGAGTCAAAACGTGCTACCAAAGCGTTTTTAGCTTCTTCTTCAATGTTTGGACGAATGATATAAAGAATTTCGTATTTAGCCATTGATATGTTCCTCCTTTTGGTCTAATGACCCCAAGACTTTGCAAGGGGTAAGTGAGGTTCGCTCACAATAAACTATTATACTAGAAAAAAATTTTTTACGCAAGTAAAAACTCTGGAATGCGAAAAAACGCCACATGGGCGTTTTCCTGTTCTTATGGTTTGATACGGTGCAACATACGTGGGAATGGAATGGCTTCACGTATGTGTTTTGTTCCTGCTGCGAAGGTTACCATACGTTCAATACCGATACCAAATCCTCCATGTGGAACTGTACCGTATTTACGAAGGTCAAGGTAGAATTCGTACTCTGTACGATCCATACCAAGTTCATCCATCTTAGCTACAAGAGCATCGTAGTCTTCCTCACGCATAGACCCACCGATGATTTCTCCATAGCCTTCTGGAGCAAGCAAATCTGCACAAAGCACGCGCTCTGGATTTCCAGGAACTGGTTTCATGTAGAAGGCCTTGATGGCTGCTGGGTAGTTCATGACAAATGTTGGCACACCAAAGTGGTTTGAAATCCAAGTTTCATGAGGTGAACCAAAGTCATCTCCATGCTCAAGATGCTCGTAGTCAGCGTCTTCATCATTTTCATGCTCTTGCAAGAGGTCAATGGCTTGATCGTAAGTGATGCGTTTGAATGGCTCTGCAATGTAGCGTTTCAAGAGCTCTGTATCACGTTCCAATGTTTCCAGGGCTTGAGGAGCACGGTCAAGAACACCTTGAAGAAGAGCTTTTACATAAGCTTCTTGCAAGTCAAGTGACTCATCATGTGTCAAGTATGAGTACTCTGCGTCCATCATCCAGAACTCAGTCAAGTGACGGCGCGTTTTTGATTTTTCAGCACGGAATACTGGACCAAAGTCAAATACACGACCAAGAGCCATAGCCCCTGCTTCTAGGTAAAGCTGACCTGATTGGCTCAAGTATGCTGGAGTTCCGAAGTAGTCCGTTTCAAAGAGTTCTGTTGAATCTTCTGCTGCATTTCCTGACAAAATTGGGCTATCAAATTTCATGAATCCGTTCTTGTCGAAGAACTCATAAGTTGCATAAATGATCGCGTTACGAATTTGCATCACAGCCACTTGCTTACGAGAGCGTAGCCACAAGTGACGGTTATCCATCAAGAAGTCTGTCCCGTGTTCTTTTGGAGTGATTGGGTAGTCTTGAGATTCACCGATCACTTCGATGTCTGTGATATCCAACTCATAACCAAACTTAGAACGCTCATCTTCTTTGACAATTCCTGTCACATAAACAGAAGTTTCTTGGCTCAAGCGTTTGATAACTTCAAACTTCTCAAGTCCCACTTCTTCACCAAATTTTTCGACAAAGTTTGGTTTAAAGGCCACACCTTGGAAGAAGGCTGTTCCATCACGCAATTGCAAGAAGGCAATTTTCCCTTTTCCTGATTTGTTGGCAACCCAAGCGCCAATCGTCACTTCTTGACCAACATAGTCTTTTACATCAATAATCGTTACACGTTTTGTCATTGTTTTTCCTTTTCTTTTTTTATTTTTCCATAAATGCTTTCAAGCGTTTAACCGCTTCTTTAAGGGTATCTAAATCTGTCGCATAGCTGAGACGCACATTTTCTGGTGCTCCAAATCCTGCTCCTGTTATGAGTGCCAAACCAACCTCTTCAAGAATAGCTGTTGTAAAGTCAGTAACGTCCGTATAACCTTTCATCTCCATAGCTTTTTTGACATTTGGAAAGAGATAGAAAGCTCCTTGTGGTTTGACCACTTCAAAACCAGGAACCTCACACAAGAGTGGATAGATGGTATTGAGACGTTCTTCAAATGCTTGACGCATAACTTCCACAGAATCTTGCGGTCCAGTTAGGGCTTCGATAGTTGCATATTGTGAAACAGCAGTTAGGTTAGAAGTTGTTTGACCTGTCAATTTGCTCATAGCAGCAATAATTTCTGGATCACCCACTGCATAACCTACCCGCCAACCCGTCATGGCATAAGCTTTTGATACACCGTTAATGACAATGGTTTGCTTGCGAATGGCTTCTGATAGACTAGAGATTGGTACGAACTCATTCCCGTTATAGACTAAACGACCATAAATATCATCTGCTAGGATGAGAATGTCATGTTCAACAGCCCAATTTCCGATAGCCAAGAGTTCCTCACGGGTGTAAATCATTCCTGTCGGATTGGATGGCGAATTCAACACCAAAACCTTAGTTTTATCTGTACGAGCTGCTTCTAACTGCTCTACGGTCACCTTAAAGTGATTGTCTTCCTTAGCAGGAACAAAGACTGGCACACCTTCTGCCATCTTGACCTGATCTCCATAGCTGACCCAATATGGGGTTGGGATGATAACTTCATCACCTGGATTGACCACAGCCATAAAGAAAGTATAGAGTGAGAACTTAGCACCAGTAGCAAATGTGACTTCGTTGGCCGCTACGGAATAACCATAATAACGCTCAAAATAGGTATTGACTGCTGCTTTTAACTCAGGCAAACCTGAAGCTACCGTATAGAAAGAAGCACGTCCATCTCGAATGGCTGCAACAGCTGCATCTTGAATATTTTTGGGAGTATGGAAATCGGGCTGACCTAAAGTTAAGAAAAGTACATCTTTTCCTTCAGTCTTTAACTTCTTTGCTCTTGCATCACTAGCCAGAGTCACACTTTCTTCCATTTCTAAAACACGGTTGGATAATTTCATAGGCCCTCCTTATTGACCAATGCTCCTGTTTCAAAATCTACTAGATAAAAATCAGAGCCTGACTTGACTTCCCAGATTGGCTTTTCTTGATAACGGCCAAAGGTAATCTTGTCAATTTCGCCAGCTCCTTTTTCCTTCGAAACAGCTTCCGCTTTTTCTTGTGACACACCCTGATTTAGCTGATAAACGTAAATCGTATGGTCATCTTTTCCAATCAGGACAGCAAGCGCCTCTTGCTGTTTATTACGGCCAAGAACGCTGTAATAAGATTCCAAGCCATTGTATAAGTCAACCTGATCAGCCTGCTCTAATCCTGCATACTGCTGAGCTAATTTTTCTCCTTCACTTTTAGCAGTTTGATAGGGTTTCATACTCAGAAACACTAGATACAGAAAGGAAGCACTGATAACCACAAACAAAATCGTCATCCCTAGACCATACTGCCACAGTAGATTATTTTTTGCTTTGTTTTGTCTTTTTTTCACTCGTCTATTTTACCATCTATTGGGCTTTATTACAAGCGAATGCAAGAATACTCTTCGAAAATCAAATTCAAACTTTGTCAGCGTCGCCTTGCCGTACTCAAGTACTGTCTGCGGCTTGCTTCCTAGTTTGCTCTTTGATTTTCATTGAGTATAAGAAACCAATTCTATTTCCTCCTTCAAAGGAAACAGATTTTTCTTGGTTAAAACCGAGCAAGAAAAGTAAAGACAGCTCGAAAATCAACCTATTAAAAAACCTGAGCTTGACACTCAAGTTTTCATAAGTTCTTTACTTTATAGAATCGCTTTATCATCCATTCTTTTAGCCATTTTTCCTAAAAAGACAGGCAGTAGAAGGCTAATCATGACTAAAAAGAAGCCTAAATAAAGAAATGTTACTACAAATCCTAAATGGTCAATCAACCAGCCTGTCAGTGGGAAGAATACAATCATACTTAGGCTAAACATCATAGAATAGACACTCAGCATGGTTGCCCTTACTTCACTTGGGAGCCGCTCTTGCAAATCATTGTCAAAAATCGGCTGAAAAAGAGCATATAGAGCATTACTAATCAAGTAAATCAAAATATAGATTAGAGGTGTTCCAAAGTAGGACAGCATATAGGTGACTCCAGTCAGCAAGACAAGGACAGGGAAAAGCTTCAAGGCGGCATATTTCTTTCCAATCTTACTCGCTAGATAGACTGCAAGGATATTCAAGAGACTACCAAGTAGCATAACTGCTGAAATTTGCCAACCACTTAAATCTGGTAACTGATTTTGATAGTAAAAATAAAACATGCACATGAGTGTTCCGACAATCTGAGACAAAATCATCCAGTTGAACATCATGGGATTTCGCTCCAACTCTTCCTTAACAGTCCAAATAATCTGTTTCATGGTCACACTATCAGCTTTTTCTACCTTGACACTAGGTTCTTTCAACATCCAAATCAGGAAAAGAACTATGATAGAAGTCGCAATCATGATATAGTAGGTCAGGTGCAATTGGCCATGGACAAAAAATCCTGCCAAAACTGTCCCCAAAGACTGAGTTCCTTCTGACACTCCTGATAGGAAACTTGAAATGGATAGGTAACGCTCCTTTAGTCCAGCCTCTACAGCCGAGTCATAGACCATTGCTGCGCTTGTGCCTGAATCAAAATTATAAGACAAGGCACTTACCGCCATAGCTAGTGCATAAATCCAAAAATTTCCCTGCCCAGCCAACATGAGAATGGAAGACACAATCCCTGCTATTCGACTTAAATAAAGGTTAGTCTTATAGGAATAGCGGTCAGCTAACATACCAGATGGAATTTCACAGAGAAGACTGGTCGTATGAAAAATACTTTCCAGAAGTCCAATCTGCCAAAGAGACATTCCGTTTTGACTGAGAAAGAGAATCCAAAAACTGGTAATCCCTAAAAATGCAAAAAACTCAACTCCGGCCATCAGGCCAATATTTCTCCGATAATTTCTTATTAACATCTTTTCTCCTTTAACAAGTGTATTATTACTTCTTTTGTCCGTCACTTGTTAATCTGTTCCTTACATGATCTCCACCCCTTTTAGAAGCATTCTTCAATGCCATTATTGTTCCTTTAATTTTTTATGAAATGATATCGGAAAATAGCCGTTCTACGGTTTCTATTTCGAGTTTTCTCGTTTATTTTAGCACTTGTGTCATCATATTACAAGAGAATATAGGAATACTCTGCGAAAACCAAATGCATTCCAGTCACAAGTGGCTTGAGTTTCTACAATTTTATAATTTCCAAATAAACTTTGAGCAAATTTCTTGCAAGTTGTTTTGTTTTGTTGTAATATATTTTATAACAACGAGAGAGTTCTCGGAAATTTAAGAAAAAGGAGACACATCATGTCTAAAAAAGTATTATTTATCGTCGGATCCCTACGCCAAGGTTCTTTCAACCACCAAATGGCTCTCGAAGCTGAGAAAGCACTTGCTGGTAAAGCAGAAGTTAGCTACCTCGATTATTCAGCCATTCCTCTCTTCAGCCAAGATTTGGAAGTTCCAACTCACCCAGCTGTAGCTGCTGCTCGTGAAGCGGTTCTAGCTGCTGATGCTATCTGGATTTTCTCTCCAGTCTACAACTTCTCTATCCCTGGTACAGTGAAAAACTTGCTTGACTGGCTATCTCGCGCTCTTGACTTATCTGATACACGTGGCGCTTCTGCCCTTCAAGACAAATTTATCACAGTATCATCTGTAGCCAATGCAGGTCACGATCAACTCTTCGCTATTTACAAAGACCTCTTGCCATTTATCCGTACACAAGTCGTTGGTGATTTCGCTGCTGCACGTGTTAATGACTCTGCTTGGGCAGACGGAAAATTGGTTCTTGAAGAAACAGTCCTAAATTCACTTGAAAAACAAGCGGAAGACTTGGTTAATGCTATCAAATAAAGATATTTTATGACTCATTGCCACCCATTTGGGTGGTTTTTTCATACCCAATACTCTTCGAAAATCTCTTCAAACCACGTCAGCATCGCCTTACCGTACTCAAGTAAAGCTTGCGTCTAGCTTCCTAGTTTGCTTTGTGATTTTCATTGAGTATAACTTAACAGTCCTGTCTAAAGCATGGAATTCTGGAAGGTCCTTTATAGGATATTTAATCTAGAATAGTACAATGTTGCCTCTAAAGCATTTTTATAAATTATAATAGATTAAAACTAGAATAGTGCACTATCGCTCCTAAAATATTTATAGAAATCAATTTAATCATGTACCTAATATTAGAATTATTTATCCCAAATTTATTTGAAAGCTTCTCTATGCTATATCCTTGTTTTCTAAGTCCATAGATCTGAACTTTATCATCATAAGTTAATTTCATAATAAAAACACCCCAAAAGTTAGATTTTTTCTGTCTAACTTTTGGGGTGCAGTTCAATCAAAACTCTAATACGATGCGTTTTATCATGCAAGAATCTACTATATTTCTCCTCAAATTGAGGTTCTATATCATAGTAACTCTACTCATTCATCGATTCAATTTTTAATCCTCGATCAATTTATAAAAATCAGAATGCTTTAGAGATAAAGTCTAATCTTCTTTACGTTTTGTAGCCAATAGTGCTGCTGACAAGGCCAGGCTAACACCTGCTAAGAAGATGGCTGTATCAGATTCTCTCTCACCAGTTTCTGGTAAGCTATTTTGATCTCCTTTGACTGCTGAAGCCTTTCTTTCTGCAGTCTGGTTATTAGCTATGTTCTGTACTGGATGCTCTGTTTTCTCCCGAACTGGTACTTCCTGATTTCCCACTGTTTCTGGAGCAGCTTTATCCTCTGGAAGTTTACTATCTTGAGGCACTCCTGGATTTACCCCGTCTTTAAAGTCAGGCTTCTCATTGACTGGTGCTACCTGATTACCTACAGTTGATTGTTTCCCTTTGTATTCTGAAATGTCGTTAACTGCTCCTTCAACAAAGTTAGCCCCTCCCTTAAATTCAGGGACTTCATTAACCGATGCTTCTACAAAGTTGACCCCCCCTTTGAATTCTGGAACTTCGTTGACTGGTGCAGGCTCCTCGCCCTTGCTATTTGAAATAGATGGTTTTACTCCTACCTCGATAATGCGGTCTTGAGCCTTTCTTTGTTCAGTATGAACAAGAGTTCTAGTAGTTCCCACAACTTGAATATAGTCAACTTTTTCTCCATCTTGTCCTTCAGAAACAACACGACGTTGACCTTGAGAAAGTTCAGGATTTTCACGAATAACTTCTTTAAATGGAAGCGGAGTCTTTTCAATTTCCAAGCTTGGAGTTTCTGCTACTAAGTTCTTAACTCCTTCTGTCGGAGTTGTTTGAAAGGCTGTCTTAAAGTGTAAACGATACTCTTTCACAAAATTTCCATCTTTGGAAACAAGACGCACGAGTGTTGGAAGATTGGTATTTCCAGGATTCACAACTGTGACTACTCCATGTCCACTAGTTGTCGCAGTGACTTTTGGTTGGGAACTCATTGCTGTTAGTGTATAATCTGTCACATTTGGATCAAAGTTTTCCAATGCTTTTCCATCGATCGAAATAGTCGCTGATGGTGTTTCCACTTCTGCTCCCTTGCCTGCAGAGTAGGCTGTAAATTCTACAACTGCCAAACCATTAGTAGTAACCTTACGAGTCATACGGGCACGAATAGCTGTCGTTTGAATCGGATTAAAGTTAAACTCTATTGGTTTACCAGCTACGATTTCTCCAGATGCCTTGTAAGGAATTTCTTGCCAATTTTCTGCCTTGTTGAATGGATGGTCAGCATTTTCTTCGTAACGAGAAATCGTACTTGGTTCTGTAAAGGCAGGACCAATATATCTTTCTAGAACCATTTTCTCTGGAGCATCTGTTCCACTATCTTTAAAGAACTGAATAGCTACTTTTCCAATGGATTGAGAGGCAATTTTTCCATCCTTCTTAAAGAGTAGGCCGACAGAAGTTTCTTGATTTTTCGGAGTACGAGACCAGTTTGTCCAACGTCCATCTTCATTGTATTTTCCATCATTGATATAGAAAATTCTATCATGTGAAGCTGCTTGTGTATCGTTCGTTGTCGAAGCAAAGGCTTTAGAATCCGTTTCATTGTTGCTTGGATTTTCTGACAGAACTTGGTTACCTTTAGCTACAACTGTCACTTGTATTTTAGTTGTTAGATTTGTACCAATGACATGACCAGTTACTTCAAAACTTCCCTCCTGTTCTGTCGCATGTTCGGGAATGGCCTCCCATTGAACTGCAAGGTTAGCCTTAACCCAGCCAGCTTGTGAAGGATAATAGACTGTCACTTCAGCAGGCAATTGAAGTTGATCACCAACATTCAAAGTCTTAGCACTATTTTCTGCAGCTGCTGGTTGTGTTGACTCTTTTTCGTCATCACGGAAGATACGATATTCTTTCAGAACAGTTCCATCCTCAGCTTTCAAGATAAGGCGTGTTGCACCTTTTTCACTTGTTGCAGGAACAACTGTCACCAAGCCATTGTTGCTTGCTGTTGCAGTGATTTCTTTGCTAGATTGAGGAATATAATAGTCTGTCTTCGATGGATTGAAATGTTCAAGCTTCCTGCCATCTACTTGGATAGAAATTTCTGAGCTTGTAGAGCTTATTACCTTATTTCCAAGGACAGTTAGCTCTGTCAAACCAACACCAGCAGTTCCATCTGCTTTCTTCATGCGCATACGAACAGCATAGGTTTCTACCTTATCAAATGTAAAGTGGTTGGTTTTACCTGCAGATAATTGTCCAGGAGCTTTGAGGTGTTCCACCTCTTTCCAGTTAGCTGCATTATTAAATGGATGGTTGGTATCACGCTGAGCATTATTGACATCATTTGGAAGATCTGGAACTTCTTGACCGACATAGTATTCGATGACATATTCTTTTGGAAGTCCGATTGCACCGTCAGTGTAGAAATCAACTGATAGATTGTCTACAAAGCGTTTTGTCAAGTCTCCTGAATTACCAAACAAGATAGAAGCCCAGTCATTATCAGTATTTGTTCTCCAAGTAGTCCATCTATTTTTAGCATCTGTAGGCGTTCTTGACACAGTCAGGTCGTTCAAAGCATTAGCTGAATCATCCCCTCCTGTATTGGATACAATAGCTGCTGGCAATTGTGAACCTGTCCATTGTTTAGAGATATTATTTCCAGCAACCACTTGACTAGAAACACGGACATGAGCTTTAGTGGTCAGATGGCTACCAGCTAAATGACCATTGATTTCATACACCCCTTCAGTTTGACTAAAGTTAGCTGGAACCTTATCCCAAACCACATCTTTGTAGATAGTGGTTCCATTAGAATGGTAAGCACGTACACTAGCTGGCAATTGAACTGTCTCACCCTTAGGAAGAGTAAGGCTGATTTCCTCTGCAACTTGTAAGCCTTCTACCGTCACCGTTGCTTGAGCCTCAATATCTGTACCTTCTACATGTCCTTTAAGGGTAAAGCTATGATAGTAGCTCAAATCTTTTGCATCTACCTTGTCCCAAGTTACAGCTACCTTACGAGGCAAGCCTTTATCAAATTCTGCTCCAACTTGACTAGGCAAATTCGGTTGCTGATTGATATCTGTAGAGATAGAAACAGGATGAAGTTTGACAATTTTCTTCTCTACTTTATTTTCTTTAATCACCAATTCAGTTGCGACAGATTGCGTTTTTTCTGTTTGATTGTCAATATGAGGAGTTAAAGTAACACGACCCTTAGTATAGAGCAACAAGTTCTGTCCATTTACTTCAAGATGACCACCATCAGCTGACTTGGCTTCCAAGTGGACATCTGACGCTGCAAATTCTGTCTGTGAACCATCCTCATAATGCCCAATCACATGATAAGGGAGAACTTGATCTTCTGTTGCTTTCTCTTTTCCTTCAACGCTTACTTCCAAACGAGTCAAAGCAGGTGCTTCCTTCACGAATTGAATCAAATAAGTTTGAACCAAGTCACCCTTTTGGTCACTCAAAAAGACAGAAGCCTGATAACCATTATCAGCAGAAGCTTGCTGAACAGTCACTTGATAACCAGTAGTCCGAGCTCCAACACTTGGGATTTTAGCGGTGTAAGGAAGGGATACTCGGTAATAAGTCTTTCCAGGCTCAAAGTTTTCAAGAGTCTTATCTCCAACCGTGAGACCTGTAACAGTACTTTCTGTTTCCTTGTCGCTTGCGATAAAGGTTGCAGTTACTTCACGATCGTCATCTGCCAATTTACCAGTTGCTTCAGTTCGTCCACCTTCTTTAGTCAAGGCGGTAGGATCTTTCAAAGTCCAAGAAACGACATCGGTATCAATTAAGCTACCATCTGACAAAACAGCCGTAACCGTTTTATCCAAATCAGCTGCCGTTGTACCAACTGGAACTGTTGCTACCTTAGGCAACCACTTATCAAGTGCAACTACCTTGATAAGGGCTTCAGCCTTAGCTTCGAGACCTTCGACATTACCAAATACTTTTTTCTCACCTGCACTTGTAAGCAAGTCAGATGGCACTTTCCAAGTCACAGCTTTTTCCTCAACACTGCCGTCGCTATAAATCGCTGTTACTGTTTGTGGTAATTCCGGAGTGGTACTCACATCAGTTGTGGCCTTCACAGGAGCATAGGCTATAAAGTGACGGTTTTCTTTCTTACCAGACACGGTTGCAACTGTTGCACTATCAGATGTTAAACCAGCAGAATCTGCATAAAGAGTAAATTTACCTTCTTTTTCTGTTGATTTTACAATGACAACCCCTTTACCATTGAAGGCTTTTCTTTGCCATGTCCCATCTGCTTGAGCTTTGTAGCGCTCACGGCTAGCTTGTTCTCCATTATCCACACCAACGATTTGTCCCTGACCATGGAGATTGAAATGAACAAGATTGTTAGCTGTCGGAACAACATTCCCTTCTCCATCAACAATTTCGTAATGGATGTAAGATAAATCTTTACCATCTGCTGTGATAACATGCTCTTCCTTAGTCAGACGAACTCTTGCTGGCTCCCCAGCAGTTGTCACACTATCACGCGCAATTTCGTTGCCATTTTCATCTCGAGCAATCGCAGTCAATGTGCCTGGTTGGTATTTAACGAGCCACTCAAGATACAATTCACTTGGTTTAGCTCCCTCATGATATGGGCGTCCATCTTCGGTTCTCTTCTTAGTAAATTCCTTTTTACCAAGTGACTCTCCATTTAAGAACAATTCGATACTTGCAGCATTTGAGAAGGTACGAACTGGAACCTTTCCATCAACCAGCATCTTACGATCCTTAAGTGTTTCTTCAGTCCAGTTCCAATGTGGTAAAATTCGGACAGTTGGTTTTTCTTTAGCACTATACCATTCACTACGGTAAAGGTAAAAATCATTCTTGGGTAACCCAGCCGTATCGATGATACCAAAGTAAGAACTTTTTACGGGTGTATTATCTTGGTTATGCCATGGAGTTGGTTCACCGATATAGTCAATTCCTGTCCAGATAAATTGTCCAGCATAGCCAGCATGATCACGGTCAAAAGTCCATGACTCAGTAGCTGTTCTTCCCCATCCAACACGGTCATTACCATAGTCAGATTGTTCATAGTGACGATTTGGACGGTTATCATGTCCAAGGATTTGAGCAGGATTGTAATAAGAATCACGCGTTCTAGTAGCTGAAGAAGTTTCAGAACCATAGATGAGCCAGTCTGGATGAGCTCTACGAACAGCTTCATAATTACGCTCTCCATAGTTCATACCCACAGCATCCATGATTTCTGCAACTTTCAAGAAATCACCTGTAGACGCACGACTAAATTTATTTTCACCCATGGTTACGTAACGCTCGGTATCAATCGCTTTGATAACAGCCTTCAAACGTTTAGCAGTTTCAATAGAACGAGGACTACCATTTGCTTCCTCCACCTCATTTCCAAGAGACCACATCACAATAGACGGATTGTTCTTATCACGCTCTACCATTGTTCTGAGATCAAAATCAGACCATTTCTCTCCCTTCTTAGCCTCTGGATGAGTTGCATCTTGATCAAAGAAGCGTCCATAGTCGTAAGTCTTCTTGCCACCATACCAGGTATCAAAAGCCTCCTCTTGCACCAAAAGACCTAGACTCGCCGCAGCATCTAGCAATTGAGGGCTCGCTGGGTTGTGGGTTGTACGAATGGAGTTCACTCCCATATCTTTCAAGAGTTTTAATTTACGATAGGTAGCCTTATAATTCTCTTCTGCACCCAAGGCTCCATTGTCATGGTGAATACTTACTCCGTGGAATTTCATGCGTTCACCATTCAGAGAGAAACCATCCTTAGCTGTCCAGTTGAAATAACGGTAACCAAATGTATCTTCTGTTACATCAACTAACTGGCCTTCTTTATAGACTTTTGTTTTTAGAACATAAAGTTGAGGATGGTAACTTTTCGTTGTCCAAAGAGTTGGCTGATTAACCAGGATATTCTGATTAAATTGTGCTGTTTCATTTTCTGCCAAACTCTTAGTTTCAGAACGAACTAGTTCTGAAACAGCTTTACCCTCCTTAGTGAAAATCTGTTGCTCCACAAAGACATTAGCAGCTTTTTTATCTGTATTTTTAATCTTACTTTGAACTCGTGTTTCAACATTGCTATTTTTTTGTTCAGCTAATTTTGGTGTTGTAATGTGGTTCCCATTTTCCGCAACATGGACTTTATCACGATAACTAAGGGTTACATCACGATAAATCCCACTACCAGAATACCAACGACTACTTGGTTGCTTATTGGTCACTTGAACGGTAATGGAATTTTCACTGCCATCCTTGTTCAAAAATTCTGTAATATCATAAGAAAAATGATTGTAACCACTTGGATAATGGCCTACAAATTTACCATTTACATAAACCTTAGAATCCATGTAAACACCATCAAAATTGATACGAACATCCTTGTTCTTGTCTGCTTCATTCAGTGTAAAAGTCTTACGATACCAAGCTGTTCCACCATTTAACTGTCCACCTTCGTTACGAGCAGGAGACTTGTGATCGAAGTCAAAATAAATACTCCAATCGTGTGGAAGATTCAATTTAGACCAATCATGAACATCCACATCTTTTTTTGAAAAATCTCCTTGGGCGTTTAGTTTAAAGTACCAATCTTTATTGAAGTCTTGTTTTCGATCTGATAATAGCTGCTTCTCTTTTTCAACATCCGCTTTACTTGACTCTTTAGAAAGCGCTTGCGTTTTTTCAGAAGAAGATTTGAGATCTGCAGTCGGTTTTACCTGATCCTTTTCTGAAGTTTTCTTAGCATCCTCTTTTACATCTGTTTCAACTGCTGCTGTAGATTTCGGACCATCTTCCACAGTCTTTGGTTTTGTCTCTTCAGATTTTTGCTTCTCCTCAGCTTCGTTTCCTTCTCCTACTTTATTCGGAGTTTCAACTTTAGGACCAGCCAATTCATGACTGCCCTCGTTAGCAGGTGTAGTAGTTTCAGTATCCTTAATCTCCTTTTCTTCTGCTACTTCAGATTTTGGCTTTACAAACTCACGTCCACCATTCTCATCAGCCTTTGCGATAGCAGCTGCCACATCATCAGGAAGCTTATCTAAAGGTTGGGCTTGATGAACCGTTGTTTCTTCTGTTTGAGTATTGGATGAAGCCACCTCCTCAGCTTGTACGGCTGAAATACCAAATATACTAGCCCCAATCATCACAGATGCCACACCTATAGCAAATTTACGAATGCTATAATGACAACGTTTGTCGAAAAGTCTTTTGTTCATTAAAATCCTCATTTCTTTTTCTTGACACTAAGTAAGCGTTTACTTTTTAGAAAAAATAACCTCCTTCAGAATACACAACTAAGCATCAAGTTTGTTTTTTGTATATATTGAATATATCAAAATGAACAAAAATTGCAATCTTTTTTATGATTTTAATATAACAAAAAAATTGAGGCAACATCCTATAACGAGAAGCTTAACAATGGATAAAGAATCTGGTCCGAAACTATCAACTATTCAAAAACCACACAGTGTTGCTTTCAGCTTGATGATGCTCAATACTGAAATCACTGTGTGGTTTTATTGTGACATTAATGTTTATCCAGGATTATTGAATAACTCTTTTTTGAATTCTTAATCCTTTTTCCCTCTTTTGACAAAAGCGGCAGAGAGAACTAGTCCAAGACCACCTAACAAGGCTAAAGTAGCTGATTCTTCTCCACCTGTTGCTGGAAGTTGATCTTTAACTTTAGCAACCGATGTTTGTGGTTGTTCTTGTTTTTGTGCTTGATCTGTTTTCACTGATGCACTTGCAAATTCATCGGACTTTTCAACAGTAGTTTCAACATCACTATTGCCACTGCTCATCTTATCTCCATCGACTTTATCAACCGAATCTTTCAAGTTTTCCTCTATTGGAGTGGCTTGAGGGCTTGCTGTTTCTTTATATTCTGGGACTTCATGGACAGCTGCTTCAGTGCCATTTACGCCACCCTTGAAGTCTGGGACTTCTACTACTGGTGATGGTAGCTTGCTTGAGTCTCCCATAGATTCAGTATACTCTGGAACTTCATGGGTAGCTGCCTCAACTGCGTTTACTCCGCCTTTGAATTCTAGCCCTTCTACTACTGGAACCACATCATCACCTGCTGTTCCAATGGCTTGAGTATATTCTGGAACTTCATGAACAGCTGCTTCGACACCATTTACGCCACCAGTAAATTCTGGGACTTCTACTACTGGTGATGGTTCGTCACCCTTACTTGTAGTTGGAGCCGGTTTGGCTGGTTCCTCTGGAAGTTCTTGGTGGAATGTCGTCATTTCGTAGAATTCTGGTTTACCTCCTTCCCAAACAAGTTTCACATCCAATAATGGAGATTTATCTCGGACAGCAAATGTTTGGAAGCTTGAGGTAATCTCACCTATTTCTGACCAATAATCTCTTTTATCTGATTTAAGAGTTCGAGCCAATACTCGAGCCTTCACTCCTTGCGGAAGACTTGAAACAAGTCGGATATGGTTCACATCTGTCGGTTCTGACAAGTGGTAAACAAGCTCACCTTGGTCTTTCTCAGCCTTGTAGCTGGTCAAGACTTTACCATCTACGAGGTTGGTGTAGAGATTACCTT
This sequence comes from Streptococcus mitis 17/34, assembly GCA_000430305.1. Taxonomy (GTDB): domain Bacteria; phylum Bacillota; class Bacilli; order Lactobacillales; family Streptococcaceae; genus Streptococcus; species Streptococcus mitis_AW. Next base: position 70,750 of record ASZZ01000006.1, on the reverse strand, counting down.
GGCTTTCACCACTGTTTCCTTGAACAGTTGGGTCATTAATTGGTTTCACGAATTCGCCATCATTGATAACCAACTCAGTGAAGCCTACAAAACGAGCATCATAGTTAGCTGTAAATAGAACACGGAGATAATTGGCTTTAACTGGACTTGCAAGTTCACCCTCGATGTAGCGGTTTCCTGGCATCTTAGAATCATGTGTCCAACCATCTGTCAAGGAATCATCACGTGTCTCATTGGCAACACCATCACCAACTGTCACAAGATCTGTCCAAGTCTTGCCATCTTGACTGACTTGAATCTTACCATCACGGAGATAGTTTTGAGTGCCGTCTTGAATGTAAGCTCTAATTTTCTTGATTGCACGTTCACTACCAAGCTTCAAGGTGATATGACCATCTTTACGCGCATAGTCTGAAAACTCTACAAAGTTATTGTAAACTCCGTCGAACAATTGATCCAAGTTCTTAATCTTACGAACGTCATTGCGACCATATGTTGGATGGATGCCCATTGATGTCGAATCAAGTGTGGTTGGTTGAACTTCTTTTGTCTGAACAAGTAGAGAGGTTGCTGTCACTGCTTGTTCTTGGTCAGTCTTGTTGACCAAACGAACATAACGTACTAAGGACTTATCTGTCACTTGATCAGCCGGATACCATTCTTGGGCATTTGGAGAGTATTCCAAATTGAGGGATGGATTTTCTGCACCAACTGCTTGAATGAGTTCAGCTTGGTGAAGACGATCAAGTTTCATACCCAAATAACTCTTAGCTGGAAGTTTTGTTCCGCTCGGAATTTGCATATTATAACGGCCTAGGCTATCATCAACTGGAGTTGACTTCAAGCTTTCAACGTTTGTATCAGTCAATTTGCTATTGCCTGTACGTGTTTCAACTGAGAAGTCAGCGATACGCCACCATAGGTTGATGTTCTTAGTATTGCGAATACGGACATAGCGAGCTGAAATTGGAGTTTCGATTTCTTTGGTTTGTTCACCAGTCAAGCGATCCAATTCTTGCCATGAGTTACCATCTGCAGAATATTCAAGAACACCTTCTGCTAATTTATCTCCTGAACCTTGGTGGAGACGAACCTTAGTCACAGGTTTGACTTCGCCTAAGTCTAGTTGTACCCAACTATTTACTGGAGTTGTATCAGTTCGATCAGCATTCGCAAGCATGGCTTCAGTATTGTCACGACCGTCTGTAATCTGACCAACTGTCGTATTGTACTTGTACATAAGATTTGGACTAATCGTCACAGTAGCTGCCTGTTTAGCACGAGTAACTTCTACAGGGCGGTTAACAGCAATTTCTCTTACAGCAAACCAAGTATTATCACGATCTGAAGTCGCAATCATTCGAACAGCCTTGGCACGAATATTGAGTTTTTCATATTTAATAAGAGATTCATTTCCAGTGTAGCTTGGTTCTGAAAGTGTTACCCACTCATCATTTTCATTAAGATACTCAACCTTAGCATTGTTAAAGGTATCACGAGGATTTGCTTGAGTTCCCATTGCAAAGGTCAAGTTTTGGAGTGGAACAGCTTTGTTAAATTTCAAACCAATGTAATCACCAGTCTTGATACTGTTTGGCGATTTGATTAATGCATGAGTTCCCAAATCTCCATCAGTTACCTCAGCAAGTCCGCCTTCTACACCTGTACGGTTTGTGATAAAGGTACTAATCACTTGATCAGGATGCAAGGCTTTTTGAACTTCTGTTGCCAAGATTTCACGCAGTCCAAGCAAGAATGGACGGATATGTTGAACACCCAACTCAGCTTTTTCGTCATGATCTACATAATGGAAGGTATAAGTTTGAGACTGTTCATATAGTTTCAATCCCTTATAGTAACTATCCCAAAGTTTTGCAGAATCGTTCTTTTCGATAGCTTCTGTACCATCAAGGAGAGCACTCAAGGCATCCATTTGGTCAATGGTATTGTCCAACCAATAATGGATTTGAGCACGCATCTTTTCATCACCAGATGCTTTATAAAGTTGAGCTGCAGCTTTTAGTTTAGCAAATTCTGCACGCAAGCCTTCACGCTCTGCACCAACATCTTGACCAGCTTTCAACTTAGACATGAAGGCCGCCAATTTCGGTGCAAGTTCAACAGACTCTTCCAACTTCACAACACGACCATCCATGTTTTGGTTGATCATATGTTTACCAAGCTCACGGAAGGCAAGAGATGCTTCGCTATCTGTAAACTTACCATTTTCAACAAAGTTGAAGGCAATATCGTTTACTTTCTTAGCTTCTTCTTCTGATTTCCATTGTTTCCATGCATATTGAGCTGCAGAGAAGAGGGCAATCTTAGAAGGCTCAGATTGTTGCATTGGATTCAACATGATACCTGAAAGAAGACTAGGATCAACATTTGGATGAAGGAATTTCTCACCACCACCTAAGATTAAGTGTTGTTTAGAGTTATCTGTAACAGGCCAATTGACCCATAGAGAAACTGGACGATAGGTCTTACCACCTGCAGTCAGGTTGTTCTTAAGGTTAGAGAGGAAGCTTTCGGATACTTCACCCCAGATCTTACCACCAGTAAGGGTCATAGAGGTTGAAGTTGGAAGATTTTCATTGAGTGCTTTCAACTCATCTTCACGGCCATTACCCCAATATTGACCTGGGACAAAGATCATTTCCTTACGAAGGCCACCATAAGTTGCTTGTTTTTCAGTCAACCAGTCTGTCATGTCCTTCATCAAGCGGTTGTAGCTATTGTAGCCACCAACTGGACTTGGTGCATCATCGGCCAAAATACCGAACTCACGAACACCGACATCCATCAATTGAGTGAATTTAGCTTTAATAGTTTCAAGGTCTTTTTGGTAGTCAGCATCGTTGCCAAAACGGATACGGTTATTCATGAATGGGTGGATGGTCCACACATAACGAGTCTTGTTTTGGTTTCCGACACGTGCCAATTCACGAATTTCAGCTAGTTTTTCTTCTGGATAAAGTTCACGCCATTTCTTATTGTGATATGGATCATCTTTTGGTGCAAAGAAGTATTGGGTCAACTTCAAGTCACCACCATAACGCATCAACTCAGCACGATCAGCATTGCTCCAAGGGTTACCATAGTATCCTTCGATAAAGCCACGGTTCTTAATTTCAGCATAGTCTTCAACTGTTACGTTACGCAAGACTGGAGCTTCACTTTCATTAAGCATGTGTTTGAGAGTTGTCAAACCGTAGAAGACAGCATCTGTATCTTTACCGACGATAGAGATTGTATTGTTCTTGATTGACAAGGCATAGGCATCAATCTTATCAAAGAGTCCTTGAGAAATTCCAGACACTTCTTTTTCAGCCTGGGAATTTTGACCATGAACACCAAGGTAGATGTTGGTAGCACCTGCCACTGCTGATTGACTGCTTGTGTATGAGATTTGATGATCTTGTAAAACACTCTTCAAGCGGTTACGAGTATAGATATCCAAATTATCCCCCATAACAAGATTGACTTGTTTATGGAGTTTTGTAACACCTTCATCGTAAGTTACTTTTTGTGGCGTTGGGAAGACCTTATACTCTTTCTTAAGGTAATCTTGACTTTTCGATGCTGTAGCAACCGCCTCGTCACTTGTAGGTTTCGTAGCTACAAAGTTATCCGCAAGTTCAGTTGTACCATCGCTTACTTCTTCAACTTTAGGTTTTTCTGGAGTCACAGGTTTCTCTGGACTAACTGGCTCTTCTGCATTGGTAGTAGAAACTGGTTTCAGAAGTTGAATTTCTGCAGCACTACCAAATCCTGCAACACCTGCTAGAACTTTTAACTCTACCTTATCCGTTTCAACTGCATCAAAGTTAACTGTTTTCTCTTTGGCATTGTTTTCCCAAGTTCCTGAAGCAACTTTAACCATCTGACCATCTTTTTGAGCATAGATTTCGTAAGATGTCACGACACCATTACCACCACCTGGACGTGGAAGATAAGTCAAACCATTGACTTTTTCACTTGCTTTCAAGTTCATAGCAACTGTGAATGGTGCTTGATGTCCAGACCATTTTGAATGCCAGAAGGTGTTTGGATCATTGTCGAAGGCTTTTTCTACTGGACCTTCTGCATTGGTACCTGGTAATTCTTGACTAGTTGCAGAAACTGTAAAATGATTATTTGGAATCAAACGTGGATTTACAAATGGTTCATTTGACAACTCAGCACTATGCAAGATTCCTTTGAAACCACCGATCGTTTCAAGTGGTAGAACCAAGCTATTATGAGCAAAACGAGGATTAGCTGGATTTGCAATACGTTCAACCTTTTCACCATCTACATAAACTTCTGTAGATTGTGGTTTCGTTACAACAGAGATTTGATAACGTTTGTTCTTTTCAAGTTTCTTGTTGAATTGAATATGGAATTGTTCAAAAGTATAGGCAAGGTAGCCATCCTTATCTGCAAGATAAAGTTGATTATTGCCACTTGTTGAGAAGGTTTGTTCACCGTCACCAGTTACAGTAACATCCATTTTCAGGACATGACTTGGTCCTGCCTCACCAACTAGACCTTCGATTGTACTGTCTTTATCGAAATTCAATCCTTTTTCACTTGTCTTCACTTTCTTAGCAAGGTAATCTTTAACAGTATCAGGATTGATCTTAAACAAATCTTCTTCAGTTACGGTCTTTTCTGGATTAGATTGTGGTGCATAGACACTTGCTGGTTGAATACGGTCTGCATAGGTCTTAGCTGCACGATCGGAACCCCAAGTGCGTTCTGCAGTGGATTGCATACTCTTGAAGAAGCGTTTAAAGATATCATAAGAAGTAAGTCCAGTTTCATGAAGGTCAATGTTATCATTCCAAACCGCATGACCACCACCAATGATATTAGGATTAGAGGCTTCTAGACGTGGTCCTCCACCTGTTGAGAAGTCATTTGGTGTCCAACGGTTGTACTGAGTTTCATAGTTAGCATAATCTCCATAAGCAGTTTGGCTATTACTACCACTTGGGACACTATAGGTTGGAACATCTGTGATATTGATAATCTTGGCACCTTGAGCAATTGCAGCTGCTGGACGTTGCCATCCAAGGCTCCAGATATCCACTTCTACATCTTTCCAATCAACTGGCGTTTTTCCTTGTTTGGCGCTGAGTGATCCCCAAATACGTGGTGTGTAACCTTTTCCTTTGATATACTTGATGAGGTCATTGACATAGCGACGATAGCTTTCTGGACTTCCATAATACTCATCTGTACCGATATGAACGGTAGAAACGCCATGAAGGGGTGCATCTGGACCATCAAGAAGTTTATCATAGACTGATTTAACAAAAGCAAGTGTTTCTTCGTACTTGTTATCCAAGTCCAACATAGCTACACGTTCTACATTGTGTTTTCTCGCACTAAGTTGACCCTTGTACATCAAGTCTGGACGAACTTTAACGAATGAAAGGGCGTGACCTGGTGTGTCAATTTCAGGAACAAGGTTGATATGCAAAGCTTTTGCTAACTTGATGATTTCTTGCATTTCTTCCTTGGTATAGTGCTCATCTGATGTTAATTTTTGGCCATCCTTACCAACAATATCTGTCTCCACACGGAAGCCTGTCTTGGCATGCTCTAGAACATACTTCAGTTCTTCTTCTGGACTTAAGTTCTTACCTGCCAAGTGCTCTTTTAGGAAGATATAGTTATCATTTAGGTGCAACTGAAGATCGTTCATCTTGTAGTAGGCCATGTTTAGCATGATGTCTACAAGCGTATCATAAGGGATAAACTTACGACCTGTGTCTAGCATAAAGCCACGGTGGCTGAAGCTTGGGAAGTCACGGATCTCACCGTTCTGTAGATCTTTTTCTCCCATTTGAAGAAGTGTACGTGTAGCATAAAAGGCACCTGCATTTGTTGCAGCTTCTACAGTGATAACACCATCTTTTACAGTGATACCATAGCCTTCCTTACCATATCCCTTGTCTTCAACCTTCTTAAATTCAATTCGTTTTTGAGCTGTCTGATTGCCTGTTGCAATTTCTAAGCCACGACTTTCAAGGTCAGTCTGATAGAATTTGGCTTCTTGACCAAATCCAGAATCTCCGACTGAAATAACAGTAGATGATGTAATAGAAGTTTTTCCTTCAGTTCCATACCATTGTTGAACTGCTGGAGCAACTGCTGGTTTAGTTCCAACGCCTTCGTCTGCATGCAAGCCTTTAATAAGAACTTCAAATTCTTTTGTGAAGGTATGAGTATCTTTGACTTGTTGGACCATGATCTTAACAGTTTGATCTGTTAAAGGTTTGTAGATTTTGTTATTGAGATCAACAACACCCTGTTTGTTGCTACCAATTAAGCTTACTTGACCTGGTAATTTAGGTAAAACAAGTGATTTTCCATCTTTAGCAACTTCTAGTTCTGTCACCTGACGAATATCTGTTGGTTTGCTTGCATCCGGAATGTTTGAATAGGCACGAATTTCTTGAATACCAACATTTTTCCAGTTCATAGTACCAGCTTGGTAATCTGTGATTTCAAGTTTAAGGTACTTGGCTTGAATAGCCTCTTTCAAATCAACTTTTTCATCAAGAAGTGGAGTGCCTGTTCTTTGATAAGCTAACTTCCATTCTTTAACTCCCGAACCATTCACATCATCCTGGCCAGCGTAATAAAGATTCCATGACTTGATATTTGGATCATTTTTTTCACCACGAACACGGCGATCCCAATCAATCTCCACATGCTTAATCACTGTTGTCTTTTCAAGTGTAAATTCGATGGTTGGTTTTTCAACATTTTGATCAGTAGCCCAGCGAGTATCAGGTTTTCCGTCAATTGCCTTTTCTGCTGTGTACTGTGTGTTTGCTTCATGGTTTGATGCTGTAGCAGAAGCTTTTTCTAAATGATTGACATCTGGAGTTTCGACCAAATCTTTGGCCACTGGCTTTTCAGCAGGTTTAGCTGCTGGAGCTACTTCTTCTTTGGGAGTTTCTGCTGGTTTTGGAGTTGTTTCTTCCTTAGGAGCAGGAGTTTCAGTTGGTTTTGTAACTGTTTCTCCAGTATTTTCAGGCTGACTTTCTGTCTCACTTGGTTGAATTTCAGTATCCTCCGTCGTAGTAGCAGTTTCTGCTTTTTCAATTGCTGCTGCTATATCTGCTGGCAGTTTATCCAGAGGATGAGCCTGTGTTATTGTTCCTTCTGTCTCAGCAGGTCCTTCTGTTTCAGCTGCTTGAACCATGCCAGCACCAAAGATACTGGCACCAATCATAACAGAAGCTGCACCAATCGTAAATTTACGAATACTATAATGACACCGTTTCTCAAAAAAATGTTTTCCCATTTTTTCCTATTTCCTTTCATACGCTCACAATCGTAAACGTTCTCATTTCCCTTTAGAAAAAGAGAGGACCTAGAGGTCCTCTCTGGGTATTCTTTTTTCTCCACTAGAACAAGCAGAGAGTTTGAGCTCCCTTTTAATGAAAACTCTTGTATATTCTAATCTTCTTTTCTCTTTGCAAGAAATAGAGCAGACATTGCTAGACTGAGGCTGGCAAGGAAGAAGAGCTTATCTGACTGGCTAGTACCAGTTTCTGGAAGTTTAGCCTTCATTTCTTCTTTTGCTTCTTCTATCTTCATTCCTGGTTTAGAACCATCAACCGATTGATATTCAAATGCCTGTACTGCTGGATCCTGTTGCTTCTGATTGAATTGATCTGTCGATGGAGTTTGTGCCTTACCTCCAACTTCCTCAGTTGATGAAGTCTGTACCTCACCTCTTGCTTCCTCAGTAGATGAAGTCTGCGCCTTAGCTCCAGGTTCTTCAGTTGATGGTGACTCTTGTTTAGAAACTTGTTTATAAACAACAGCATAATGTCCTAGTTGACTAGTTGTGAATTCAATTGTTCCCTGACCATTTGTAAAGTTTACTGCCTCACCTGATGCAGTATAGTATACCCCAGCCACTTCACCAGAAACCGGTACTCTAACAAGGACTGCACCTTTCAGCTGAACATTATGATTATCCTTATCTACCAAATGAAGAGCATAAGCATCAAATTCCATACCTTGTAGACTTTGGTCTTTTACTTTTTGAACTTGAAGGTGCATGTCTGGTGCCAAGTCTCTTGCTAGTCCTGCAACTACAACGCCTGTTGATTTATCTGATAAGACACGAACCTCTTCAGTTGGTTTGTCTACCGTAGGTGCTGCTTGGTCACCTGCTGTTCCCATTACACCTGTATACTCTGGAACTTCATGTACAGCTGATTCTACCGCATTTACACTTCCAGTGAACTCTGGAACTTCTTTTGCAGCCACTTCATCTCCTGCTGTACCGATTGGTTCTGTATACTCTGGAACTTCATGGATAGCTGATTCGCCACCGTTTACACCACCTGTGAATTCCGGAGTTTCAACGACTGGTGCTACTTGGTCACCCTTGCTTGATGTTGGAGTTTCAGGTTTCGGTTCTGGAGTTGGGGTAGGTGTTTGGTCCTTCAATTGGCCGAGATAATCTGCAAAGAATTTAATCATTCTATTTGTTAAGAGATGGTTATCTGTTGCAAATTTCATGCTGGCAACAACACTTGCAACTTCTTCTTGATTGCTCTTATCAGTCAATTTTTGAGCTTTAGCCAAGGCTACTTCATAGGCTGTAATATCAAGACCAGTTTCAGCAACCTGTGGACGAGCGAAGATCAATTCCGCAGCTGATTGATATTGGTTTTCTGTATCACCGTAGGTTCTTGTTCCAGTTAGAACAATCTTTTTAGCCTTGATAGTCTTACCAAAGTCAATATCTTTTGGTTTATTATTGTTAGCCCAATTGGTTGCATTGAAAGTATGTTCCTTACCTGTTTCATCAGTAACAACAAGAGTGACATCTCTCAAGTTACCATTTGATCCTGAACCACGTGGAACATAACGGAAGCCAGTAATTTCAGTTGGTTCCTTCAAGACCATAGTTGCAGGTTTACCAACATCTCCTCCGCTCCATGATGTATGCCATAGACTTGACACGTTGCCATCAAAGGCATTTGCAAGACCTTCACCAGTCTGAGCAGGAGCACTTAGGCTTGCAAAGTCATCTGCTACAAGAGCTGTTTTCTTCATCACTAAAGCATCTTTAAGAGCATTGACCTTAGCAATCTCTGCTTTAGCTTCTTCTACACTAATATCATCGTCTGCTTGACTAAGGTTAAAGACAGCCTCTTTCAAAGCATCCATTGTTTCTTTGGTGTAGTTGGTCATAGCAACAGTTGGAAGATAGTTCTTGACAGCATTTTCTGCCATCATCTTACCTGTCAAAACAATTTCTTCAATTTGAAGTCTGTCCATGATGAAGTCATTGTAGCCACGGAAGTTCGCATTACCACCAGAGTCTCCACGAGTGTTACTTGCATGGCCTGTAGAGTAGATACCTACCCATGTATCGCCAGTTTCTGCACCTGTTACTAGGAAGGTTGCACGTTTCGCTTTCTTAGAATCTGTCCAAGTATTTGGCAATTCATGCACTTCCATATTGCTCGTTTGACCAGATTGGAATTCTCCCTTACCAACTACAAAGGCATAAGTGTTGTCAGAACCAGCTTCATAGTCAAATGTAATACGGTAGGTCTTGCCTGCTTCAAAGCGGAAGTTTTGTGGAATTGTTTGGTAAACCAAGTTTCGACGACTTACGAGACCATTTGTCTTGAGTGACCAATCTCCTTCGATAACGTCATCAACTTTCTTTCCATTCCAATCACGTTGTGTATATGGACCATGTTTTTCAGACAAGTGAGTACGATTGTCTTCAACACCTTCGATTCCACCAATAACAAATGGGAAGATACCTTGACCGACATTTTCAAAGTCTTGTTTGAAGACACCTGTTGCAGTATCGTGACCGTCACCATACATGTTTGATTCATTTTCAAAGGTACGAATTTCATCGAAGTAAGTTGCTTCATTGCCTGCTTCACGACTCAAGGTCAAGGTTACATTTGATACATCTGAACCTGTTGTAAAGAAAGCATACATGTTTTGGAAGTAACTTGTGTTATCAACCGTTGCATTGCTTCGACGAGTATTGTGAGCATAGGCTTTTACATAGTTAAGTGCTAGTGACTTGTTGGTGTAGTTGGTTACTTCTTTTTCACCAGTATTAACAGTAATACTTGCTTTAGCATTACTACGGTTATCGACACCGACATAAACTGCGTATTTAGTATTTGGTTTCAAGCCAGTCAATTTTTGAGTGAGACTAACTTTTTCTTTATTGCCTTGGATGCGGAGCATTTGGTTTGCACCTTGAGACTTCACGATTTCAGCCTTAGAAGCATCTCCTGAAATCTTCCAATGATCCAAAGATTCACTGTTAAATCCTTGGTCATAGATGTGCATTCCTTCACTCCATGACATTTCTGGATTTGTTTGTTTAGAACGATAGAGAACATATGGCTGATTTGCAGTAAGATCAAGGGTAATCTTACCGTCTTTCACGGCAACTTCTTTTTCCTCAGTCTTACCTTGGTCAGTTAGTTTATAAAGGTAAACCTTACCATTTGCCCAGTCGCTAGGAAGTGTCCAAGTTGTTGCACCTGCTTCAGTATTGAAGTAGTACATTTTTTCCTTGTCACTTTCAAGCTTATTACCATTTGCATCCCAGTTCCAAGGAGTCAAGTAAGCTGAACCGTCTTGGATGACACGTCCGTTGAGCGTTACTGTACGTTCACGATATTGTGGACTGTTGACATCATTGGATTTACGAGTCACCACAACCTTGTTATTTGCAGCATCAACCAATTCGACTTTCATTTCTGGAGTCCATTTATAGGTACTACCATTGTCAGTCATGGTCACTGGTTTGCCATCTTCCCATTTGCTGACTGTAAAGTGTTGGAAGTACTTAGTCATAACGTCATGAGCAAACAAGTTTGTTACATAACCGTTATAGTCACTACGTCCTTGCCATCCTTCAAAGTCCTTCATGCTATAACCGCCTAGAAGTGGGTAGTCAGCTGCACCACCATAACTTCTGTAGTCACCAACCCAAGAATCTTTTTGGTGGTTACGGATAAAGCGAGTGATGGCACTGTTAATACCTTTATTTGTATAGCCACCGTAGGTCAAGTCAGCTGCCCAGTGTTGGAAGGTAGAATCATATTCACCACCATGGCCCCACTCAATAGCAAAGCGCCAACCTTGTTTGTTAATTTCTTTCGCAATAACATGAGTTGCCCAGGCACCATTGTCACCTGATTGACCGTTACCCCAAACGTCGACGTAGATGAAGTCTAGGCCTTCACCCAACTCTTTCTTCAACTCTTCCCAACGAGCTAGACGCCCATGAGCCAAGTCATAACCAGCATCAATATTGATACCTTGGTCAAGCCAGTTCCAACCGTAGCTGTAGCTACCATCTGCATTTTTACGAAGAATATTTTCATTAAAATATTTAGACTCAGGATAGGTTTCTGAAGCGTTAACGTGGATACCGAGGTGGGCACCATATTTCTTAGCTTTCGCAATAAGAGTCTTAAAGTCTTCAACACCACCAATACGTTTACCGATGTCTGCATAGTTCAAGTGTCCAGAGTCATGTCCTTCACTTCCGTATCCCTTAAGAAGTACACCTTGACCAAGACCATCTGTATGAAGGTTAATCTTCTTGATACCATCCAAGGTCATGAGGAATGGGTTTTGCGCTTGTGAACCAAAGTTCATAGCGATACGGTAAGCTGTAATGTCTTTAACTTTTTCCCAGCCTTGAGGGTTGTTCATGATGCTACGGTATGCGATTGCACCATCTTGCCAGTCTACTTTATTATCAGCATTGGCATCTTCAGTGATAACAACTTTTGCACTTGGAAGTTCTTGAGTGTATGCTGGGAAGACAACTCCATTATGGGCTTTTTCCCATTGCCATTCAGAGCTATGAATTTCCACATAGTTGGCATTGCCAATCGTATTCTTGTAAGCTGTCAAACGTGTCCAGTCGTAAGAACCACCACCGTAGCTGTTTTGTGAGTTGCTCCATACACCTGCTGCAAGCTTATCTGTTGAAACAAATCCGTACATATAACCTTTGGCTAATTCTTTCATTGGATTTGTTACTTCGATATGGTCATCACCACTGACGTGAGTATTGTTTGACATGGTTGCCCCATCAAACTTAGCTCCTGCTTGGTCACTGGAAACAGATACCAAGGCATTTCCTAGGAAGCTGATTGAAGAAAGTAATTTACGTTCATCATCAATCTTCTGTCCTGGTGTTACCTGGTTATGGTTGACAATCTTAGTCACATCAAAGTGAAGTTGGTTATCCACTACTTGCAAACGAACAGTCATATCGGCATTGATGAGATTTTTCTCATCACGGAGTTTCATCTCATATTCAGCAGTCGTTGCATTGACCTTTTTATAGGTAACTTCAGGAGTCACAGCGTGCTTGTTAATCACCACTTGATTAATTGGTTGCACTTGTCCTGAGAGCTTGTTCCCATTTAGAACATATTCTTTCACACGTGGGAAGGCTTGGTCGATAACTGCTTTCAATACTGTGGATTGAATAGTGTCGTATTTTACATTGCTATCATCTACTGTATCGCCCTTTTCTTTTTTAGTGGATTCTTGATCTGTTTTAACTCCTTCTTGGTTGTCAGTTTTGACATTGACAATTGTTCTTTCACTACTATTGTAGGTTCCAGCTTTAAGAACAATTTTCTTTTCATCTTTTAGTTTGTCATTTACTGCAGATGGCAAGGTCACTGTGTCAAAAAGTTTCACATCATTATTAGTTGCATTCAGTTGTCCATCTGATTTGAGACTAATCGTCAAGTGGTTGGTTGAGCCATTAACAGGAGCTGCAACACGATTACCTTGGTACCAAAGTCCACTTCCACTTGTCTTGTATTCCCAGAACCATCCACCTTGGTCGTACCCTACAAAAACGTTATTATCGGTATCTTTAAATTTCATAAAGACACCAAAGCGAGATTTACCTGTTTCAGATTCTTCTTTAAAGGTCAAATCAACTGTAGCATTTCCATTAGCATCAACTGTCAAACCATCTTTTTCGAACAAGGCTGGTTTTTTACCATTGTCATTTTGGGCAGTTGAAGCTAGTTGGTTGTAACGAACTCCTTTTTCTTCACGGACAGTTACTGTTCCCTGTTGTTCTTTCTTTTCAACTGTTTTCCATTCTGGAGTGACTTCTTTTGATTCACTCGGTTTAGTTTCTGCTGGCTTGTTTTCTGCTGGTTTATTTTCTGCTGGTTTATTTTCTGCTGGTTTGTTTTCTGCTGGTTTGTTTTCTGCTGGTTTGTTTTCTGCTGGTTTGTTTTCTGCTGGTTTGTTTTCTGCCGGCTTATTGTCAGCTGGTTTTTCTTCTTGAGGTTTGTCCTCTTTTGGTTTTTCTTCCTTGCTTTCCACTTGTTTATCGAGAGCATCTAGACCAGCTGGTTTCGTTGTTTCAATACCCTTGATATAGTTTTGAATCCATTCTAGCTGAGCAGGTGAGAAGAGTATACCACCACTACGTTTACCAGAGACACCATTTTGGTGGATACCAATCAATTTCCCATTTTCATCGAAAATACCGCCACCACTGGCACCTGGTTCACTTCCTTGATAGCTAATTCCACGAACACCTTCTCCGTGATTATTAATATCCTCAACGGTAGTATTCAAAATTGGATCAAGCTCTCCTTTTGGATATCCAAATACATGAACCTTATCTCCTACCTTAGTTGTTGCAGGCTTCTCAGTCACTTCAACAGGTGCATTTGCAAGAGGTGTACGAAGCTTAACAATTGCCAGATCATTTTTATATCCTTTGAGGAACCCTTCACGATCCCAGTGTTTCACATCATTCTTACTGAATTTGACGTCCGGTGCTCCTTTGTAAGAAACTGTATAGACATCTCCATCACTCTCAACATTATCAGCTACCTTACGATTATTACCATCTGGAACATCTTTGATAAAGTTATGAGAAACAGACAAAACGAGATTTTCCCCAATAACAATACCACTACCAAGCCCTGCAGCACTTTTAATTTCGACAGTCGCACCGTAGTTTAATACCCCATTTTTTGTTTTAGCAACATCTTCTGGGACTAGGCTTTTATCTTCTTTTTCTAGTTCTTCTTTTGAGGCAGTGTTGCCATTTTCTTCAGCCTTATCAAGTTTTCCACGTAGTTCTTCAGGAAGAGTATCTGAAACTGCTGAGCTTGTTGCAGTTTCTTTTTCTTTTGCCAGCAATTCTTCTTCAGTCTTTGGGCCTTCAGTTACTTCAGGAGAACCTTGGTCTTCACCAGGTTTTGGTGCTTCAAAGTCGCGCCCACCGTCCTCTTTAGCATTATCAAGAGCTGCAGCCAAATCTGCTGGCATATTTGCTGTAGAACCAGCCTGAGCAGAATCTGCTAGGACAGTACTAGTTCCAAAGAGAGCTGCACCAATCATGACAGAAGCAACCCCTAATGAAAATTTTCGAATACTATATTTACAACGTTTTTCAAACAATCCTTTGTACATTAAGTCTTAAATCCTTTCATTTTATCCGTAAGCGTTTACATTCGCTGTTCAAAAAAATACTCCTTTCTGTCTAAAAAGTGCAACACTTACGTCATTAAATAAAAAATAATTACACTTTTAATATAACAAATGATAGCCAATAAAGCAATAGAAAAGATAGGAAATGACTAATTTTTTCTTTCAATCCTAGTAAAATTAAAGTATAAAATCTCCAAAATACTCTAGAAAAATAAAATGCATATCATCAAATTTTTTCAATATCTGATAATATGCATTTTTCTGATTTTAAAGACTCTTTATCCAACCTCATGCGTTTTAAAAACGAAGAAGTTGAGCCTCAATTTGAATTGTTCTCTTTTCATACTTCCTTAACAAAAACCAATTCCTGTTGCTGGGATAGGTCTTCTCGGTAGACAAATTCTGCAAAGTTTAAGTGGCGAGCTTCCTCCACCGTCTGTACTTGATTTTCTATCAGGGCTGTTAGGAAGGCACCACGCGCTTTCTTGGAAATGGTTGAATGAATCTTCAACTGACCGCCTCTATCCTCCATGAATTTGAAAGTCACCATTTTTTCTCTGATTTCCTTAGAAAATACAGTCTCAAACTCGGACGACAAGAGGGAGAAAATTAGCTCCTCCTTCTTCACAGCTTCATCGTAGGCTGCCTTCCAATGGCTCTTCAAAGTCTTACCAGCGACTTTTAACTTCATCAAAAAGTCCAAACGGTGAGGAGCCATAGGTGACAAGGCTGGAACGACCCCGTACAAAGCCGAGGTAATGAAGACATGATTTTCAAGATAGGCTTGTTCTGCCTCAGTCAATTTATCTCGCTTTATATGGCGGTACATAAGCCCATCAAAAAGTTTCAGGGCTGGGTAGTGTTGAGCTCTTTGCCTTTTCAAAGCCTGAATATTTTGAAACTCTTCCGTAGCCTTCTCGGCTGATACCTTATAAAAACTCTCCAATTGACTAGCAGAATAGAGAGCCAAGGCATCCAGCACAGCCTGACTTTCTGGTTTTAAAGGGGCTACTTCAATACTTGGCAAATCTGTGTTCATTTCTTTTGCTGTTGGGATTAAAATTTTCATATTGATAGTGTAGCATATTTTTTAGTCACAACCAAGAAATTCATCTGAAAAACCTCGGCTTGACCGAGGTTTCTCTGTTTATTTAGGCCATCCTAACCAGATAGCCACGAGAACAAGGGCTGTGCCAGTTAAGCTTGTTAAGATAGATAAGAATTTATCTTTTTTCTCCTTAAACTGAGAAAAACCTATCTTCAAATCAAACAATCCAAGTAGCATTGAAGCAAGCATCATATAAAAACCTATTTCTTTGTCCTCCATTAGTCTTTAAATTCCCTTATTATAACTTATACCTTCTAAATAAAGCTGTCTTTACTGCACTTTAAAGGTCTTGAGATAATTGTCTTTTCCTACTTGACCCTCGAAGGTTTTCCCATTTTCGAGGTAAGGCAGGTCATCTGATACAGAGGCCTTAACCTTGTAAATCTTACCATCAACTTTAAAGAAGTAGACGGTGTCTCCCTTGATTACAGCTGATTTGAGATCTGCTACCACACCCTTGATGCTTTCTGTTGTTGCATTATCAATCTCAAGATCATTTTTATTGGCATACTTGCTGAGCAGTTCTTCTACTGTAGTAGCTACGATAACGTTTTGGTACTCAACTGCATCCACCAAAGCATACTCTTTGACCAAGCCAGCATTGTCCTTCAAGCCCATGATGTAGAGAGGTTTATCATTGAGGTTGATGAGAATTGGGAAGGTTGCCTTGTAAGATTTCTCCTGGACAGCACCTTCTGCTGATTCACGGCTGATTCTTCGGTCGCAGAAGCCAAGCTGTACTTAGTGATTTCTCCTGTTCGCATATTCTCAAGGATGAAACCAAGATTACTCTCATCCGCATTGGCCGACGTCACACCTGTGTAGAGATAAATGTCATTTCCGATAGACAAGTAATTATAGCCCTTGGTAGTCTGAGTCACATTTTTCTTGGAAATCATGGCATTCCAGAAACCATCCTTGTACTTGCCGTTATAGTTGATTTGTTCAATGGTTTCCTCAGCTGGATAAACCCTGTCCACCCATTCCGGAACATCTGCCAAGCTGTATTCTTTGGTTTCTCCATTTGTGGCATCTAAGATAATGACTGAAACAGGACGAGGAACCGCAAGTCCAAATTGCTTTTGGTAAACCGTCGCCACATAGAAAGGATTGCCCTCATCGTCCACCTCGAAAGATGGAGTCTTGAAGATTTTAGTTGGGTATTTAAAGCGCAGATGTCGTTTGACATCACGGTTAAAATACTCCGAATCCGAATACTTGATTGGTGTCTTCAAGTCCACCAAGTCCGCATTTCCGGTTACCATGTCCACCTTGATATACTCGCCGATTCCCTTGGCCTGATTGTTAAACCATTTGATAGGGTCTGCGTATTCTAGCGGTGTAACCCGATAAGGCTTTCCGTCAATCGTCAATTGAGTATAGGTATCTGCCGCCACGTACTGTGACACCTTATCGGTTAGGGAACCCAAGTAGCGGTCGCCAATTTTTTCAGCAGTACTTCTATCTAGGATAGGAACCTTACTGGTATCAGTCTTAGGAAATTCAGTAAAGTCTTTTTCCGTAACCGTGACTACATTGGCATAATTTTTAGCCTGAAAAATGCTAGAAGTCACCAAGGAAACCAAACCTGCCAAGAGAAGAATTCCTCCAATAGAAGCTAAAAGAATTTTCCCTAACCGATTGATTTTGAAACCCTCAAAATTTAAAGCAGCTTCCGCCTTGCCGTGGCGCACATGAACAGTTTTGACCAGATTGATTCCCTTGCCAAAGCCAAATAAGACTGCCACAACCAACAAATGCCCACAGAGAAAAAAGAGAAATTCCCAGCTGGTCAAATTAAGAGGCGGTAAAAAAATATACCAGGTCGTTGCAATAAAAATAAGTTCAAAGATTATCCGTTTCATTTACTTTCCTCCTAAATGATTCGTCCTTCCAAGTGATCCAGTTCATGCTGGCAAATCTGAGCTGGGAAGCCTGTCAAGGTAATGGTCTGTTCCTGCCATTTGCTGTCACGATAGGAAACAGTTATAGTTTCATAACGCTTAGTTGCTCTCACACCTACCAAGGACAAACAGCCTTCTTCTGTCTCATAAGGTCCTTCAAAGGACAGGAGCACTGGGTTAAACATGACAATGGGAACCAAGCCAAGATTAAAGATAATCACGCGCTTCTGCACCCCAATCATATTGGCAGCCAGCCCAACACAAGTCTCACGATTTGCTAAAAGCGTATCCTGTAAATCTCTGGCAAGATACAGATCATCCTGACTTGCCGGTTGAGACACCTGAGATAAAAATAAGATATCCTTTACAATTTTCTTTTCCACTTCCTCACACTCCTCTTACTTTTTACTATATTATAGCAATTATAGCACAAAAGCCGATAACTGCAAGCCCTTTCCCTCAACTGTAGTAAAAAGCCATCCGAAGATGACTTTTTTGCTATTTAATTTCTTTATAAGTGACTTCTATGCCACGCTTAACAGCTGAACGATTGGCAATTTTTTCTGCCCAGTTTACTAGATTCTGATAACTTGAGGCATCTAAGAATTTTGCAGAACCTTGATAAAGTTTTCCTTGAACTAACTGTCCATACCAAGACCAGATAGCAATATCTGCAATCGTATAGTCATTGCCTGCAATATAAGGCTTCTTAGCCAATTCCTGATCTAATAAATCCAACTGGCGTTTCACTTCCATCGTAAAACGATTAATTGGATATTCCAATTTTTCAGGGCATAATTAAAGAAATGTCCAAATCCTCCACCTAGAAAAGGTGCTGCACCTGCTTGCCAGAATAGCCAATTCAAAACTTCTACCTTTTTCACAGGATTGCTTGGTAAAAAGGCTCCAAATTTCTCAGCAAGATAAAGAAGAATATGAGCAGACTCAAAGACTCTTACTTCTTCAGTCCCAGACTGATCCAACAAGGCTGGAATCTTTGAATTTGGATTGAGCTTTACGAAGTCTGAACCAAACTGATCCCCATCCATGATAGCAATCTTATACAAGTCGTAAGCCGCTTGCTCAAAACCAGCTTCTAGTAATTCTTCTAATAAGATAGTGACCTTCACACCATTTGGTGTTCCCAGTGAATAAAGCTGAAAAGGTTGTTCTCCTTTTGGCAAGTCTTGTTCGAAACGTGCACCTGCTGTTGATCTGTTTAGTCCCGTAAAGGCTCCTTGATTACTAGCCTCATCCTGCCATACGGTCGGTAATTGATAAGCTGACATCAGAAATCTCCCTTATATCGCATTCTTATCAAAACCGAGTTTACGTTGAACAAACTTAACGATTTCGACGATGATAATCATTGAGAAGCTTCCAGCCATGACGATTCCCCATTGTGACAAGTCTAGTTTGGTTACATGGAAGATTCCTTCAAGTGGTTCTACAACGATTGTTGCCATGAGAAGAATGAAGGATACCAAGATAGACCAGTTAAAGGTCTTAGACTTGAATGGGCCAACTGTCAAGATGGACTGGTAAACAGATTTGACATTGTAGGCATGGAAGAGCTGAATCAAGCCAAGTGTTGCAAAGGCCATAGTGAGGGCATCCGCATGAATGGCATGATTGTCACCCACATGAACTGGGTAAAGAAGGGCAAGACCATAAACAGCTAGAACAAGAGCACCTTGAAGGAAACCTTGGTAAATAATCGAACTCATGACCCCACCAGAGAAGAAGCTTGACTTGCGTCCACGTGGTTTATGGGTCATAACACCTGGCTCAGCCGGCTCAACACCTAGAGCGATAGCTGGGAAGGTATCCGTTACCAAGTTGATCCACAAAAGATGAACTGGCTGCAAAACATCCCAACCAAACAAGGTTGATAGGAAGATAGTTAATACTTCAGCAGTATTGGCAGAAAGTAGGTACTGGATAGTCTTTTGAATATTAGAGAAGACCTTACGTCCTTCTTCAACTGCGACGATGATAGTCGCAAAGTTATCATCTGCAAGAATCATGTCAGAAGCTCCCTTAGAAACCTCAGTACCAGTGATTCCCATACCAATACCGATATCGGCTGTTTTCAGAGCTGGCGCATCGTTGACACCGTCCCCTGTCATAGCAACAACCTTACCTTGTTTTTGCCAGGCCTTGACGATACGAACCTTGTGTTCTGGAGACACACGGGCATAAACAGAGTATTGACCAACTACTTTTTCAAAGTCTTCATCAGATAGTTCGTTGAGCTCAGCACCAGTTAAAACGTGACCTTCTGTATCATTTGCATCGATGATTCCCAAACGTTTGGCAATGGCTTCTGCTGTATCTTGGTGGTCACCTGTAATCATGATTGGACGGATGCCAGCTTCCTTGGCTACACGAACAGCCTCAGCTGCCTCAGGACGTTCAGGGTCAATCATCCCAATCAAACCAGTAAAGATTAAATCATTTTCAAGCTCTTCAGAAGTGAGGTTTTCTGGAATGCTATCGATAATCTTATAAGCACCTGCAAGGACACGCAAGGCTTGGTGGGCCATTTCAGAGTTGTTTGTGTGAATGAGGTTTGTAACCTTCTCATCAATCGGAGCAATATCCCCAGCCTTATCACGAAGAACACAACGTTTCAAAAGTTGGTCTGGCGCACCCTTGACTGCTACAAGGAAACGACCATCTGACAGCGGGTGAACCGTTGACATGAGCTTACGATCCGAGTCAAATGGCAACTCAGCCACACGAGGATATTTCTCTAAAAATCCTTTAACATCATATCCCTTATCCAAAGCATATTGAATGAAGGCTGTTTCGGTTGGGTCTCCGATCAGGTTTCCTTCCACATCGATTTTAGTATCATTTGCCAAAACAACTGAACGAAGAAGAGGCATTTCAAGACCTAGTTCAATGTCATCAGCTGAGTCATGTAGAACTGCATCGTAGAAGACTTTTTCAACGGTCATCTTGTTCATAGTCAGCGTACCAGTCTTATCAGAAGCGATGATTTCAGTTGAACCAAGTGTTTCTACTGCTGGCAACTTACGAACGATTGAGTTACGTTTTGCCAAAACTTGAGTACCAAGGGCAAGAACGATGGTTACGATAGCTGGGAGCCTTCTGGGATAGCTGCAACGGCAAGCGCAACAGAGGTCATCAACTCACCAAGTGGATTTTTCCCTTGAATGAAGACACCTACTACAAAAGTAACAAGGGCAATAACCAAGATAGCATAGGTCAAGACCTTAGAAAGGTTGTTCAAGTTTTGTTTGAGGGGTGTATCCGTCTCATCAGCGTCTTGAAGCATGCCAGCGATATGACCAACTTCAGTGTACATACCTGTATTGACAACAACACCCATTCCACGACCATAGGTCACGTTTGAGTTTTGGAAGGCCATGTTGACACGGTCACCAATACCAGCATCTGCAGCAAGCTCGACTGACAAGTCTTTTTCAACCGGAACAGACTCACCAGTCAAGGCAGCTTCTTCAATCTTGAGAGAATTGGCTTCTAGCAAACGTAGGTCTGCAGGTACTACATCACCTGCTTCAAGGGCAACGATATCTCCAGGTACCAATTCTTTAGAGTCAATCTCAGCCATGTGGCCATCACGAAGAACGCGAGCAGCTGGACTAGACATAGATTTGAGGGCTTCGATAGCTTCTTCTGCTTTTCCTTCTTGGTAAACACCAAAGGCAGCGTTGATGATAACCACGGCTAGGATGATAATAGCATCTGCGATATCTTCCCCACCAGAAGTCACAACTGACAAGATAGCCGCCGCAACTAGGATGATAATCATCAAATCCTTAAATTGTTCGATGAATTTGACCAGGATTGATCGTTTCTCGCCTTCTTCGAGCTCATTGTGGCCAAATTCGGCAAGGCGTTTTTCTGCCTCGCTTGATGACAAACCTTGCTCGGTCGCATCCACAGCCTTCAAGACCTCTTCAGGACTCTGAGTGTAAAACGCTTGGCGTTTTTGTTCTTTTGACATGTGTCTCCTCCTTGACATTGTGTGCAAAACAGACTCTCTTTTCCCCATCGTATCTTTTCACGACAAACAAAAAGAGACCTGTTAATCATAACAAGTCTCGCTGTTTAAGATAGGGCCGGAAAGCATACTTTTCAGTATAAAATTCGGAATGACGACACTATCACAGGTTTCTGCCAGCTACTCCCTTGAGTAGTACTATTATACCAAATTTTGAAAAGTTTTCAAAGAGTAAAAACTGCCTTATTTGAATTTTCCCTTGAAAACCAGTATAATGGTAGAATGCTATGTGACTGGAAAGGAAGTTGAATGAAGCAATCTATTTCAAATCTCAAGTTGGCGGAACGTGGGGCCATTATCAGTATTTCAACCTACCTCCTCTTGTCTGCAGCCAAATTGGCTACTGGCCATCTTCTTCATTCATCCAGTTTGGTGGCCGATGGTTTTAACAACGTCTCGGATATCATTGGAAATGTTGCCCTCTTGATTGGGATTCGGATGGCGCGCCAGCCTGCAGACCGTGACCATCGTTTTGGTCACTGGAAGATTGAAGATTTGGCTAGCTTAATCACTTCCATCATCATGTTCTATGTCGGTTTCGATGTGCTAAGGGACACTATTCAAAAGATTCTCAGTCGGGAAGAAACGGTCATTGATCCTCTGGGTGCAACTCTAGGAATCATTTCTGCCACAATTATGTTTGTGGTCTATCTCTACAATACTCGCCTTAGTAAGGAATCTAACTCCAAGGCACTGAAGGCCGCTGCTAAGGACAATCTTTCCGATGCTGTTACTTCACTTGGCACCACCATTGCCATCCTAGCTAGCAGTTTTAATTATCCGATTGTAGATAAACTGGTCGCTATCATCATCACTTTCTTTATTTTGAAGACTGCCTATGATATTTTCATCGAATCTTCCTTTAGTCTTTCAGATGGTTTCGACGACCGTCTGCTTGAGGACTATCAAAAGGCTATCATGGAAATTCCCAAAATCAGCAAGGTTAAGTCCCAAAGAGGGCGCACCTACGGTAGCAATATTTACCTTGATATTACGCTAGAAATGAACCCTGACTTGTCTGTTTTTGAAAGTCACGAGATTGCGGATCAGGTAGAGTCTATGCTGGAAGAGCGTTTTGGAGTCTTTGATACCGATGTCCATATCGAGCCAGCACCTATACCTGAGGATGAGATTTTAGACAATGTCTATAAAAAATTGCTCATGCGTGAACAATTGATTGATCAAGGAAATCAACTGGAAGAACTCTTGGCTGACGATTTTATCTATATTCGTCAAGATGGAGAGCAAATAGATAAAGAAGCTTATAAGGCTGAAAAAGAGTTGAATTCTGCTATCAAGGATATTCAGATCACTTCCATCAGTCAGAAAACCAAACTCATCTGCTATGAGTTAGATGGCATCATCCACACCAGTATCTGGCGTCGCATGAAACTTGGCAAAATATCTTTCATCAAGAAACTAAAAAAGAATAGAGAAATCCTGTCATGAGACGGGATTTTTCTATTCTTCTAGCTATCAAAGTCACTTAGATACTCATAGCGTTCGTATTTTTCAAGGAGTGCTTCGTTCTTATCATCCAGTTCTTTTTGGAGAGTAGCCAGCTTACCAAAGTCAGAGCCATTGGCCTGCATCTCCTCTTCAATCGCAGCGATACGATCTTCCAAGGCTTCAATATCGCCTTCAATATTTGCCCACTCCTGCTTTTCTTGGTAGGTCATGCGTTTCTTATCTTCACGGACCTTGACCACTTTTTCCTTTTCGGCCTTTTGTACTTGATTAGCCATCTCTGTTTCAAAGGCTTTTTCATCAAGGTAATCAGTGTAATGACCAAAGAAAGGACGAATCTTACCATCCTCAAAAGCGAGAATCTTGGTCGCTACCTTATCCAAGAAATAACGGTCGTGACTAACTGTCAAGACAGGACCTGCAAAGCCTTGCAAGAAATTCTCCAAAACTGTCAAAGTAGCAATATCTAGGTCATTTGTCGGTTCGTCCAAGAGAAGAACATTTGGCTTTTCCAAGAGCAATTTGAGGAGATAAAGACGTTTTTTCTCGCCGCCAGACAATTTCTCAATCAAGGTTCCATGCGTCGAACGTGGGAAAAGGAACTGCTCCAGCAGCTCTGCAATCGAAGTCGTAGAACCACCATTGGTCTTGACCTCCTCTGCCACTTCCTGCAGGTAATTGATCACTCGCTTGCTTTCATCTAAGCCCTCGATTTGCTGAGAGAAATAGGCGATGCGAACAGTTTCCCCAATCACAACTTGACCTTCAGTTGGCTCAAGACTTCCCGCAATCAAGTTAAGGAGAGTTGATTTCCCAACACCGTTGTCCCCAACGATTCCGATACGGTCTTTGGCCTGCACCAAGAGATTAAAATTTTGTAAAATTGGCTTGTTTTCATAGGAAAAGGAAACATCCTGAAACTCGATGACCTTCTTGCCAATCCGACTGGTTTCAAAGTTCATGGTCAAGTCTGTCTCAGCAAGGCCACCTGAAACTTCTTTCTTCAAGTCATGGAAACGATTGATACGAGCTTGTTGCTTGGTCGCACGCGCCTGCGGTTGTCTGCGCATCCAGGCCAATTCTTGCTTATAAAGTTGTTCTTTTTTATGAAGTAGAGCTGCATCGCGCTCATCCTGTTCCGCCTTAAGGCGAACATAGTCCTGATAATTCCCTTGATACTCTGTCAAGCCTGCGCGATCTAACTCGAAAATACGTGTTGATAAAGCGTCTAGGAAATAACGATCATGGGTGATAAAAAGGACGGTTTTCTTAGAATTTTTCAAAAAGAGGGTCAGCCACTCGATGGTTGCAATGTCTAGATGGTTGGTCGGCTCATCCAGTAGCAAAAGGTCGTGGTTGCCAAGTAAGACTTGCGCTAACTGTACCCTTCTTCTCAGACCACCTGACAATTCCCCAACAGGAGTTGATAAGTCCTGAATACCCAGCTTACTAAGAACCGTCTTGACCTGACTCTCAATTTCCCAAGCTTGGAGAGAGTCCATTTCAGCCATGACCCGTTCCAAACGAGCCTGCTTGTCCTCACTATAGTTGAGCATGATCAATTCATACTCACGAATGAGCTGGATTTCCTTGAGGTCGCTGGATAGAACCGTATCCAAAACTGTCTTGCTATCATCAAAATCAGGATCTTGAGTCAAGTAACCAATCTGGTAATCATTCTTAGCCGAAAAGGGACTAACATCCCCATCAAAGCCAGAAACACCAGAAAGAACATCCAAAAGGGTAGTCTTACCAGTCCCATTGACACCGATTAGACCAATTCTGTCTAGGTCATGGATGATAAAGGAAATATCCTTAAAAACGGTCTTGTCACCGACGGATTTACTTAGTTTTTCAACGATAAAATCACTCATTTTTTCTCCCTCAGATAAGCATGGATGGCTTGACGGTCATTTTCCAATTCTCCATCGACAATAGCATATTCAATATCTGTTAAAATCTCTCCCAAGTCTGGGCCCGGCTGATAACCATATTCCTTGATTAAAATACCACCGTTGATTTGGATTTCTTTCTTATCATGAATTGTCAAACTCTGGTAAGTTTCTGTGATAGCTTGTGGGTTGACTTCTTTTCCTTGAGCCTGACGAAGATTTTCAGCCTGTAAAAGTAAATCCAAGTCAAAGCGGTAACAATCGCGCTTGCTCAATTCTCCCTTTTCACGTAGAGCCAAAATAGTCAGTAAATCCTGTACCTGCTTGGCAAACTGGCGTGATGTCTTCCAAGCCTTCAAAAATGGCTGCGCATTTTCAATCTCCAAAGCCCACAGTAAAGCCGCCCAGGCTTGTTCAGAAGATTCAAAAGTGAAATCAGTCTCCAAATCAAACAGTCTATTGAGCTTGTCCTGCTAGATGCCATATCAGGGAGATAGTCATAAGCTTGACTCTCAATCATAGAAGTCAAGCCCCCTCTCCAAAATGGAGCCAGCAAGAGTTTATCAAACTCAACGAAGGTACGCTCTACAGAAATTTTCTCCAAAAGTGGCGTCAAGGTCTTCATAGCTTTAAATGTTTCTGGCTCAAGTTCAAAGCCAAGGCTGGCCTGAAAACGAAAACCACGCATAATCCGCAAAGCATCTTCGTTGAAACGCTCACTGGCCACTCCAACTGCTCGCAAGACTTGGTTTTCCAAATCCTCTAAACCATGAAACAAGTCAACGATTTCCCCTGTCTCGTCCAAAGCAAAGGCGTTGACTGTAAAATCACGGCGCTTGAGGTCTTCTTCCAGCGAGCGAACAAAGGAAACCGCACTGGGCCTACGATAGTCCACATAGACATCCTCCGTCCGAAAGGTGGTTACCTCATACTCCTCATCCCCATCTAAGACCAAGACGGTTCCATGCTCAATTCCGATATCGGCTGTTCGCGGAAAAATCTGCTTGGTCTCTTCTGGATAAGAAGACGTCGCAATGTCCACATCGTGGATGGGACGATTGAGGAGGGCATCTCGAACAGAGCCTCCAACAAAATAGGCTTCAAAGCCTGCTTCTTTAATTTTTTCTAATACTGGTAAAGCCTTCTGAAATTCAGAAGGCATTTGCGTTAATCTCATAATAAGTGTTCTAATCCATAGACAAGCTCATGACGCTTGACAACTTCTTTAATTCCCAAATTCACCCCTGTCATGAAGGAGCTACGATCATAGGAGTCATGACGGAGGATCAATCCTTCTCCCTGATTGCCAAAGATAACTTCCTGATGGGCTACCAAGCCTGGCAAACGAACTGAGTGGATCCGCATGCCATCAAAGTCAGCACCACGGGCACCTGCAATCAATTCTTCCTCATCAGGCGCACCTTGCTGGATAGACTCTCGAACTTCCGCCATCAACTCAGCTGTTTTAATGGCTGTTCCACTAGGAGCATCCTTTTTCTTGTCATGATGGAGCTCAATAATCTCCACATTTGGGAAATATTTAGCCGCCTGCGTCGCAAATTGCATAAGCAAGACAGCACCCAGGGCAAAGTTAGGGGCAATCAAACCACCCAAATCTTGGGCACGTGAAAAATCTTTTAGCTCTGCAATTTCTTCACTAGTAAAGCCTGTCGTTCCAACTACTGGAGCAAAGCCATTTTCAAGAGCAAAGCGTGTATTTTCATAGGCAACAGTTGGAATAGTAAAATCTACCCAGACATCCGCTTCAAAGCCTGCTAAATCAGCCTTATCCTTGAAAACAGGAATTCCTTGCCATTCTGATTCAGACTCAAAGGGATCCAAAACTGCTACCAAGTCCAAGTCTGGATCAGCCAAGACCATCTGACAAGCAGCCTGACCCATCTTTCCTTTAAAACCAGCAATAATTACTCGAATACTCATCTCTACTCCTATTTAAGATACAAAGCCTGTAGGAACACAAAGTGAAAATAGGAGTTCTGATCAAGGAGCGTCTACTCCTTGGAAGAACTATCTTTTTCACACGGGGTTCCAGGCGTGTTCAACTGCTAACTTCTTAACTAGTCTAAAAGTGCCAACTAAATCACTGGAATATAACCCAGAGCAATACTTCCTGCTCCTAGGTGAGTTCCAATGACACTACCAAATGTAGCTAGTGAAATATCCGTACCCACTCCAGATTCAAGCAAGTGTTGACGCAATTCTTCAGCCTTTTCAGGAGCATTTCCATGAATGACAATGACCCGATATTGGCCTGAAGCCGTTGTTTCCTTAATGATTTCAATTAAGCGCTTGGTTGCTTTCTTTTCAGTACGAACTTTTTCGTAAACTTCAATCACACCTTGATCGTTAAAATAAAGGATTGGCTTAATGCTTAGCAGATTGCCCAAAATCGCAGCTCCATTTGAAAGGCGTCCACCTTTCACCAAGTGGTCCAAATCATCTACCATGATAAAAGCTGACGTACGGCTGATTTGAATGGCTAGCTTATCCTGAATAATGGCAAAATCATCGCCCTGGTCTCGCCAGTTAAAGACACTTTCAACCATAATACCCAGCGGAGCACTTGTAATCAAAGTGTCTGGGAAAGCAATGGTCAACCCCTCATAATCATCCACCATATACTGAATATTTTGATAAAAACCTGAAATTCCAGAAGATAGGAAAAGCCCCAAGGCATGGGTATAACCTTGTTCTTTGAGCGAAGTTAAGATTTCATCTAACTTGGCAATGCTTGGTTGACTGGTCTTAGGCAATTCAGAAGCCTGAGCCATTTTTTGATAAAATTCCTCAGCAGTCAGATTGATGCCTTCAACATACTCCTCACCATCAATATTGACAGGAATATCCAAGACAAACAAATCTTCTCTTTGCAAGGTCTCTATACTGAGAAAGGCAGAGGAATCTGTAATAACAGCTAGTTTCATATTAGAACTCCAAATTGATTCCTGGTAAGTCTAATGCAATTTCAGTCACTTCATAAGTCAAACGATTGAGCATATTCAAACATGGACGAGCCAAAGTTTCCACTTCTTCTTGGCTCAATTCACTTGGTTCATTGACAATACGACCATCGATATGGTTCACCTGTGAAATGGTTCCACTAATGACAAACTTATCAAATACAATCATAAAACTCAAGACGACAATTAAGGAAGTCACTTGATTTTCTTGGTCATGTTGAAGCAATTGGAAGTTCACATCTACCTTGGTTTCAGGAGCTCCATTTTCATTTTCCCATTCAAAATTACGCGCATCAAAATGATACTGACTAACAAATTCTTGTTCACGTTTAAGATTCATGTCTCTCTCCCTTAGCTACAATATTATAAGCTATTGTACCATAAATTTTTATTTTCATCTAGTTTTCTAGGATTTAGTCAATCCCAATTTCAGCTCGAACTACATCAGCGATGGTATCAACATAGTAGTCCACTTCTTCTGTTGTAGGCGCTTCTGCCATAACACGTAAGAGGGGCTCTGTTCCACTTGGGCGAACAAGGATACGGCCATTTCCTGCCATTTCTTCTTCCATCTTCTCAATGATGGCCTTGATAGCTGGCACTTCCATGGCATTTTCCTTCATGGCATTTTCCACTCGGATATTGACTAATTTTTGTGGATAGATGGTTACTTCTGCGGCCAGCTCTGACAAGCTCTTACCAGTTTCTTTCATGATTTTCGTCAATTGGACAGCTGATAATTGGCCATCACCTGTGGTATTGTAATCCATCAAAATCACGTGCCCAGACTGTTCTCCGCCGAGATTGTAGCCTGATTTTCTCATTTCTTCAACAACATAGCGATCGCCAACTGCAGTGACTGCCTTGTTAATACCTTCACGGTCCAAAGCCTTGTGGAAACCAAGGTTAGACATAACAGTTGTCACGATTGTATTTTGAGCCAATTGTCCTTTTTCAGAAAGGTATTTTCCGATGATGTACATAATCTTGTCACCATCAACGATGTCGCCATTCTCATCAACCGCAATCAAACGGTCACTGTCTCCGTCAAAGGCCAAACCGATAGCTGCACCGCTTTCTTTGACCACTTCTTGAAGGGCTTCTGGGTGTGTAGAACCAACATTGAGGTTAATGTTAAGACCATCTGGTGTTTCCCCGATAACCGTCAATTGGGCACCAAGGTCTGCAAAGATTTGACGGGCACTTGTAGACGCTGCACCATTGGCTGTATCCAAGGCAACCTTCATTCCTTCAAGGGGAGTTCCAGTTGAAACCAGATAGCTTTCATACTTACGCAAACCTTCTGGATAATCTACCAAAGTTCCCAAACCTTCTGCACTTGGACGAGGAAGAGTATCTTCCGCAGCATCTAGCAAAGCTTCAATTTCCGCTTCTTTTTCATCATCTAGTTTGAAGCCATCACCACCAAAGAACTTGATTCCATTATCAAGGGCTGGATTATGGCTAGCAGAAATCATGACACCTGCACTTGCTCCTTCAGTTTTGACCAAGTAAGCTACTGCTGGTGTTGCCAGAACGCCTAGTTTGTATACGTGAATCCCAACTGAAAGAAGACCAGCTACCAAGGCAGATTCTAGCATTTCTCCTGAAATACGTGTATCGCGTCCTACAAAGACTTTCGGTGCTTCCGTTTCATGTTGACTAAGAACATAGCCTCCAAAACGTCCTAATTTAAAAGCCAATTCTGGCGTTAGTTCTACGTTAGCTTCTCCACGGACTCCATCAGTCCCAAAATATTTACCCATTTTTATAAAATCCTTTTTCTATTTTTAATTCGTTTTTGAACTAGTAGCTTTCGTTGACGAAGACGTCTCCGACGAACTGCTTGTGCTTGAACTTGGTGATACTGGTTTTGTAGTCACCTTCATTGTTGTATCAAACGGCGTGATTACTACTGGTAAGACAACCCCGTTGCGGTCGATTGCCTGCAAAGGTACTGAACCACTATAATTACCTGTTATGCGTTCGCTGGTTGGTAAAAGCGCAATAACTTTGTCAATCTTAGCTAATGTTTCCTGGTCAGTCGTAACCGAAACTCGTTCATTTGATACGGTTACACTATCAATTTGTAGCTTGGGATCAATCTGACTTTGGTCAACTTGTGGTACAACAAGCATCCCATCTCGTTTAACCTTCTTCCCAACTTTCACTGTTATCTTTTGAGGCGTTGCCACAGCGGTCAATCCACTAGGAAGATTTTCAATGTTTAAAGGAACTTCAATCGTTCCAATACTAACATCTGTCAAATCCGCTGTCACCTTGAACTTACGAGTACTTTCCTGCATTTCACTTGCCAAGGTCACACGATTGGCTCCTGTCAGCACAACAGAAACCTCTGATGCAAATCCGCTAATAAAATACTGATCATCATCATAGTGAATATCAATGGGAATATTTGCTATCGTATTAGTGTAGGTTTCCGATTTTACCTGCCTTGCGGTATTGCTATTTTGAAAGTTGGTCGACGTTGCATAAATGAATAAGACACAAGCAAAAAAGAGAGATGAAATGATATATAGACTATTTTTTCTCATATTTCCAACCTCCTAGCAAACGGTCCTTGAAACTGACTTTTTCCTCAACTGCTGGCAAAAGAAGGGTTCGTAGCTCTGCTTCAAATTCTTCAAGAGTCAAATCATGCTTGAAGACACCATTGTAGGTAATAGAGATACCACCTGTTTCCTCTGAGACGATGAAAGTCAAGGCATCGGATACTTCTGATAAACCGATAGCCGCCCGGTGTCTGGTTCCAAATTCCTTGGAAATCCCTGTACTTTCTGTCAAGGGCAAATAGGCAGAAGTCACCGCAATCCGATTTTCTCTGATAATCACAGCTCCATCATGTAGGGGGGTATTGGGAATAAAAATATTGATGAGGAGTTCTGCCGAAATTTTGGCATCCAAAAGAATTCCTGTCGCAATATATTCTTGCAAGGTCCGAACCCGTTGAATGGCAACCAGAGCACCAATCTTACGAGGACTCATATATTCAACTGACTTAACAAAAGCACGAATCATTTTCTCTTCCGCACTAATTTGACTAGTAGAAAAAAAATCTGTCGCCCTTCCCAAGCGTTCCAAACCAGTCCGAATCTCTGGAGAGAAGATAACAACCGCAGCAATAACTCCATAGGTGATAATCTGATTAATCAACCAAGAAATCGTTGTTAAACCAAGAATATTGGCCACAACCTGGGCTAATACAAAGATCAGGACCCCACGCACCAAAATCATAATCTTGGTACCAGCTATCGCTTTTGTAAAACGATACAAAACATAGGTCACAATCAAAATATCAAACAGATTGACGGCAATACTCCAAGGACTAGAAAACAAGCTAGTCCAATATTGCAGGTTGGATAATTGTTGAAAGTTCATCTGCTGTCTCCTCTCTGTCCAAACACGTTCCTTTCTATTATACCATTTTTCTAGCATTTTTTTCCCTATCCTACTTCATTTTAAATTAAAGAAAAAATATGATAAAATAAACTGACTAGAAAAAACAAAGGAGAAACCATGTCTCAACTCTATGATATTACCATTGTAGGTGGTGGTCCCGTCGGTCTTTTTGCAGCCTTCTATGCCCACCTACGCCAAGCCAAGGTCCAAATCATCGACTCTCTTCCCCAACTCGGTGGACAACCTGCTATTCTCTACCCTGAAAAGGAAATCCTAGACGTACCAGGTTTCCCAAACCTGACTGGAGAAGAGTTGACTAACCGCTTGATTGAACAGCTAAACGGATTTGATACCCCTATTCATCTCAATGAAACGGTTCTTGAGATTGAAAAACAAGAAGAAGGATTTGTCATCACAACTTCTAAAGGAAGTCACTTGTCTAAAACAGTTATCATCGCTATGGGTGGCGGTGCCTTTAAGCCACGTCCTCTGGAACTAGAAGGCGTTGAGAGCTATGAAAATATCCACTACCACGTTTCCAACATCCAGCAATATGCTGGTAAGAAAGTGACGATTCTTGGTGGGGGAGACTCAGCTGTGGATTGGGCGTTAGCTTTTGAAAAAATCGCACCAACTACCCTTGTTCACCGCAGAGATAATTTCCGTGCCTTAGAGCATAGTGTCCAAGCTTTGCAAGAATCATCTGTAACCATCAAAACACCATTCGTCCCTAGCCAACTCCTTGGAGACGGACAAACACTTGATAAACTTGAAATCACAAAAGTCAAATCTGATGAAACAGAAACGATTGACCTAGATCACCTCTTTGTCAACTATGGTTTTAAATCTTCTGTTGGTAATCTTAAAAACTGGGGTCTAGACCTCAACCGTCACAAGATTATCGTCAACAGCAAACAAGAATCTAGCCAAGCAGGTATCTATGCTATCGGTGACTGTTGCTACTATGACGGAAAAATTGACTTGATTGCGACAGGGCTTGGAGAAGCGCCAACCGCTGTTAACAACGCCATCAACTACATCTACCCTGAACAAAAAGTACAACCAAAACACTCAACCAGTTTATAAAAAAGAACCACGAGTCACATAGGATTCGTGGTTTTATAGTTCATCAGCTATCTGGTTAACTCATACCTTTACCCTTCTTTTTTCAAAAAGTAAAAATGTCCTATCAAACTGATACAGCATGTGATATAATAACAATGGCACTAACGATACGCCTTGGAAAAGGAGGTATTACAGATGCTAGAACTTCTCAAAATAGTACTTATCGCAGTCATCGAGAGTATCATCTCATGGCTGGTGACTCGTTGGTTAGACGATCACTTCGACAAGTAACCTTCCTGGTTAGTGCTATCTAACCCAGAAAAATCCCCTTGGTATTGCAGTACCGAGGGGATTTCTGTTTTAGCACTAAAATGCTAGAACTTCTCAATTCCTCTTTATTATCTCACATGCTCTATTCAATTGTCAAGAAAGAGGTGTTTTATATCTTTATAACTCATCGGCAATCTTGTTTATCTTTCTAAGTCTATGGTTGACACCACTTTTGGTCAGAGGGTTGCTGAGGCTATCTGCTAACTGCTGGATTGAGTAGTCTGGATGCTGAATCCGCAGCTGCGCCACTTCCTGCAAATCCACTGGCAGATTTTCTAAGCCCATAATATCTTTGATTTTGCTAATATTGTTGATGGTCTTCATGCTGGCAGAAACTGTCCGAGCGATATTAGCTGTCTCGGCATTGTTGGCCCGATTGAGGTCATTACGAGTTTCCCGCAAAATCTTTACTCTCTCAAAATCATCGCGCGCCTGCATAGCTCCGATGACAATCAAGAAGTCCATAATATCTTCGGCACGCTGGAGATAGGTCACAGCCCCCTTTTTGCGCTCAAGCACCTTAGCATCCAGTAAAAATTGCTGGAGAAGAGAGGCAATCCCTTGCGCGTGGTCTAGATAAACAGAACTGATTTCCAACTGGTACTTACCTGATTCAGGGTCACGAATACTCCCATTTGCCAAGAAAGCACCACAGAGATAAGCACGACCTGCTTCCTCGTCTGATAAAATCGCCTCATCGATACCTGTTTCCAGGCCAAAGAAGGAGTCCGCCAAGTGCAAATCACTCAGCAAGTCCTGTACCTTTTCATCTGTAAAACAGTATAGACCCGATTCTTGCGAAGATTACTTCTTTGGTGGTGGCGAATTTCTGATTTGATTTCATAGAAATGGAGAAAGGACTCATAGAGGTGACGAGCCAGCTTGGCATTTTCTGTCACAACTGACAAGGTCAAGCCCGAAGTTGAGAGACCGATACTACCAGACATCTTGATAATGGCAGATAATTCATGCCGGCTCAGATGGTGTTGACCTAGGATTTCTTCTTTTACTGCTACTGTGAAACTCATTTTCTCACCTGTATAATCCGCATCAACTCATCCACAATCAAATCCCCATCGTGGAAAGCACCTCCATTTTCCAGACGAAGGAAGTTGGATGAAATCACACGCGGAACTTGCTTACTAAGACCAGCAAAATCATGGTCCACCTGCACCAAGTATTCATCAAAACGGTTGGAATTCATATATTCCTGTGGCACTTTTTCGATATTCACCAAGACCGTATCAATAAAAGGTCGGCCAAGGTGACGATGCAAGACTTCCACGTGATCACTATCTGTAAAGTGTTCCGTCTCCCCACGTTGGGTCATGATATTGCAGACATAGGCGATTTCTGCCTTGGTTTCCAAAAGCGCTCGACCAATTTCCTTAATGACAATATTGGGCAAAATAGAGGTAAAGAGGGAACCTGGCCCTAGGACAATCATGTCACTTTCAAGAATGGTCTGCACAACTCGACGGCTAGCCAGAGGTGTATCATCATTGAGAGTATTGGTCACATAGACATGGTCAATCATGCCTGGATGGTCTGCAATATGACTCTCTCCAGCCACTTTTGTCCCATCCTGAAAGACTGCATGAAGGGTCAAAGGATGATCGCTGGAAGGATAAATTTTCCCTGTTGTATGGAAAAATTTGCTCAGTAACTGCATGGCATTATAGGTCGAACCCTGCATTTCTGACAGGCCTGCAATAATGAGATTTCCCAGCGGATGACCAGCAAAGGCTCCGGCATCCTCAGAAAAGCGATACTGAAAGACTTTCTCATAAAACTTAGGCATATCCGACATGGCCACAAGGACATTACGGAGGTCACCTGGCGGTGTCAATTGTTGCATATTTTTTCGGAGTTCACCTGATGAACCGCCATCATCCGCCACCGTTACGATAGCAGCGATTTCCACATCTTTTTCACGTAGACTTTTAAGAATGACGGGGATCCCAGTCCCTCCACCAATCACCGTTATCTTTGGTTTTCTCATGAACGGTTTACCGTTTCCTTTCTTCGGTCTTTGTCGCGATGCCCTTCATTGACAGGCCAATTCTTGGATAAGTTTTGCGCCAAGCGTTTAGCAAATGCCACACTACGGTGTTGTCCACCCGTACAACCCATGGCAATGGTCAAGACGGACTTACCTTCCTTTTGGTAACTTGGCAAAATCGGCTCAATCAAGGCCAACAAATGCTGATAAAAATCTTCTGACTCAGGATGATTCATGACATAGTCATAAACTGGTTCATCCACACCCGTTTGATTACGTAGTTCTGGTAGGTAATAGGGATTTGGCAAGAATCGGACATCAAAGACCAAGTCCGCATCAATTGGGATTCCATATTTAAAACCAAAAGACATGACTTCGATACGGAAAGACTGGGCTTGTTCTTGATCTGAAAACTGCTCTGCAAGGGTTTTACGTAGCTCACGTGGAGTGAGTTCAGTTGTATCCACCACATTTTGGCTCATGTTTTTCAGTGGTGCCAAGAGTTCACGTTCCAGCTTGATTCCATCCAAAATACGACCGTCTGCTGCTAGCGGGTGACTTCGTCTGGTTTCCTTGTAGCGCGCCACCAATTCCTTATCTGCTGCGTCCAAAAAGAGAATTTTGAAGTCCAGTTCTTCCTTGTTTTCCAACTCATCCAAAACAGTTTGAATCTCTAAGAAGAAAGAACGGCTACGCATATCCACTACCAAGGCCAACTTATGGTCATCATCTTTGGTTTCAACCAACTGCAAAAACTTAGGCAAGAGGGCTGGTGGCATATTATCAATGGTAAAATAACCTAGATCCTCGAAGGACTGAATGGCCACAGTTTTGCCTGCACCACTCATCCCTGTCACAATCACCAAGTGAAGTTGTTTCTTTGTCATCTTTTTCTCCTTATATCAAAAGAAGTTTGGCAGAACCAAACTTCAACTAGCTTATCCAATCTCTGCGATGACTTCAATTTCGACTTTTACATCACGAGGAAGACGAGCTACCTCCACAGCTGAACGAGCTGGAAATTCCTCTTTAAAGGCCGTTTGGTAAACCTCATTAAAAGGAACAAAGTCGTTCATATCGCTCAAGAAGCAAGTTGTTTTAACCACATGGTCAAAATCTGTTCCTGCTTCTGCCAAAATAGCAGCAATGTTTTTCAAGACTTGTTCTGTCTGTTCTTGGATAGTCTCTCCAACGATTTCCCCAGTTTCAGGAGAGAGAGGAACTTGACCGCTAGCAAATAAAAGATTGCCAACGATTTTACCTTGAACATAAGGTCCGATAGCTTTTGGAGCTTTATCTGTATGAATTGTTTTTGCCATTTTCTTTACCTCACAATTTTTCTAAGATTGCATCCCAAGCTTGGTCCATTCCTGCCTTACTGACAGATGAAAAGAGGATAAAATCGTCACTTGGGTCAAAGTTTAATTTCTTTTTGATTGCTGATTCGTGCTTGTTCCATTTACCACGAGGAATCTTGTCCGCCTTGGTCGCAACAATGATAACTGGAATCTCGTAATACTTGAGAAATTCGTACATCTGCACATCATCTGCTGACGGGTCATGACGAAGGTCAACTAAACTGACTACTGCACGGAGATTTTCCCGAGTCGTTAGGTACTCCTCAATCATGCGCCCCCACTTTTCACGTTCCTTTTTGGAAACGCGGGCATAGCCATAGCCAGGCACATCCACAAAACGCATCTTGTCGTCGATATTAAAGAAGTTGAGAAGCTGGGTTTTTCCAGGTTTCCCTGATGTACGAGCGAGATTCTTACGGTTCAACATAGTGTTGATAAAGCTGGATTTACCAACATTTGAACGCCCTGCTAGGGCAATCTCTGGTAGTTCATCCTGCGGATAGTGGGATTTATTAGCCGCACTGAGCAAGATTTCAGCATTGTGTGTATTAAGTTCCATAGTCACCTCTAGGCTGTTTCTAGGATTGGTTTATCCGTTCCATCGACAGCTTCTTTTGTGATGCGGACCAATTTCACATTTTCCTGACTCGGTACTTCAAACATGACATCTAGCATAGTTTCTTCGATGATGGAGCGAAGACCACGCGCCCCTGTCTTCCGTTCAATGGCTTTATTAGCAATCTCTTGAAGGGCTTCGTCGTCAAATTCCAACTCAACATCATCATAAGAAAGCAAGGTTTGGTATTGTTTGACCAAGGCATTTCTTGGCTCTTTCAAGATACGAACCAAGTCATCAACCGTCAATTGTTCAAGAGCTGCAAAGACAGGCAAGCGTCCAATCAACTCAGGGATAATCCCGAATTTTTGAATATCTTCTGCGATGATTTCTTGCATGTAAGAGCTGTTTTCGTCAATCGCCTTGTTATTTTGACCAAAACCGATAACCTTTTCACCCAGACGTTGTTTGACGATTTCTTCGATGCCATCAAAAGCACCACCCACAATGAAGAGAATATTTTTGGTATCCACTTGAATCATCTCTTGTTGTGGATGTTTACGTCCACCTTGAGGCGGTACGCTAGCAACAGTTCCTTCGATAATCTTGAGAAGGGCTTGTTGCACCCCTTCACCAGAAACGTCACGTGTTATCGATACGTTCTCGCTCTTCTTAGCAATCTTGTCAATTTCATCCACGTAGATAATCCCGCGCTCTGCACGTTCGATGTTAAAGTCAGCAGCCTGCAAGAGTTTGAGGAGGATATTTTCCACGTCCTCACCCACATAACCAGCCTCAGTAAGAGCAGTCGCATCTGCAATAGCAAAAGGCACATTCAAGCTCTTAGCCAAGGTCTGAGCAAGGAATGTTTTCCCTGAACCAGTTGGGCCAATCATCAAGATGTTTGACTTCTGCAAATCCACATCTTCTGACTCTTCACGCGTATCGTGGAAATTGATGCGTTTGTAGTGGTTGTAAACCGCCACAGCCAAGGCACGCTTGGCACGATCTTGACCGATTACATAGTGGTTCAAGATATGGAGAAGTTCGATTGGTTTTGGAACTTCTGACAAGTCTGCCAAGACTTCCTCAGCCAACTCCTCCCGAATGATTTCCTGGGCTAACTCTACACATTCATTACAGATAAAGCGTTATTGCCTGCGATTATTTTTTGTACTTCTTCTTGGCTTTTGCCACAAAATGAGCAATAAACCATCATATCATTATTCCTAGTTGTAGGCATGATTTCCTTCCGTTCTATTCTATACTATCATTCTATCTAAAATAAGGTCATGTAAAAGGCATGAACACTATTGACCAAATTGGTAAAGGCATTTAACCAGAGCAGGACAGAAAGTCCATAACGCTTTTTACGAAAAGCCTGTGCTCCAGCAAGCAAACAGACCAAACACAACATGGCTGTGAAAAAACCAAATATACTACGTTCCATTAGACTTCCTTTCTCTTGCGGTATTGGATGGTAAAATCATAAGGATTTTTCTCATCTTTGGTATAAGATTTGCTTGAAACTGTCTCAAAAAGAGACAGATCAAACTCTTCAGGGAAATAGGTATCTCCCTCCACCCGAGCATGAATGTGAGTCACAATCACTTCGTCAAGGTAGGGTTCAAAAGCCTGAAAAATTTGCTTCCCACCGATAATATAGAGATTCTTTTCTTGACTGTGATACCAGTCGAGAACAGACCGGACATCCTGAAAAGTAGCAACCCCGTCTATCTTTTCTGCAAAATTACGAGTCAAAATCAGTGTCTCCCGTTTTGGAAGCAAGCGGCGTTCCATCCCATCAAAGGTCACACGCCCCATCAAGATAGCATGATTCAGAGTTGTTTCTTTAAAGTGTTGCAATTCTGCTGGCAAATACCAGGGCAGACGATTGTCCTTACCAATCACACCCTCTTCATCCTGGGCCCAAATAGCTACGATTTTTTTAGTCATGCTTCCATCCTTTTCACTGATAGTACTATTTTATCAAAAAACTCAAAAAAAGACTGGTTTGGAATAGCTTACAGAATAGAAAAAATCTGTAAGAAATTTCCTACAGATTTATATATTTTCTATTGTTTCTTACAAACCAGGTGCTTGTCCTAATTCTGCCGCAAGCATCCAGACTGTTTTTTCAAGGTCAGCCTTAGCTCCAACAAAGATATCATTGGTTACATCATCGCCTTCTTTATCTGTCACATCCAAAGCTTCTTGGAAAAGCGTGATGAGGTAACGATAAATTTCAAGGACACGTTCCAAACTTTCTTCTACATTGCGGAACTCTCCAACTTCTTCTTCGATTTCACTGTTTTGAAGGAACTCTGTCAATGTAGAGAATGGGCTACCTCCGAGTGTAATCAATCGTTCGCTGATTTCATCTAAATGACCATCAAGAGCTTCCATGTACTCATCCATTTTTGGATGCCATACAAGAAATCCACGACCACGCATGTACCAGTGCACTTGGTGCAATGCCACATGGGCTACATACAAATCAGCAACAGCTTGATTCAATACTTCCTTTGTTTTTGCCAATGCTACTGGCGCTGTTTTTGTTAATGATGCTACATCTTTTACTGCTTCTTTTTTCAATTCTACCATTTTCTTTACCTCGTTCATTATTTTTTGTAACCACTTCTTAATGATTACTATCTTAGTATACTACTAAGGAAAACAAATAGCAAGTCAAATGACCCACATGAGAAAAGTTGCAATAGACTGATAATTTAAGAATTATTTAGAGATTTTTTGATTAATACTTAATGAAGATCAAACTAGAAAGCTAGCCGTAGATTGCTCAAAGTACAGCTTTGAGGTTGCAAATAAAGCCGACGTGGTTTGAAGAGATTTTCGTAGAGTATAAATTTCATGCCCCTTCGCTTCAGTAAAACAAAGAAAAAGAGGATGCAAATTTCTTGCACGCTCCTTTCTCAACTTTATATCTTAATACCAGACACTAACATCAACATGACCCCTAATCCCTTTAAGAGAGTCAGATGAAGTATATTGCCATCCTTTTTCTCCTGAATAATGAGGATTATTCCAATCAAGCGCATCCGTATAGGCTGCAACCCAGTTGACATGTTGCAGAATATCAGGATGATTCAAACGAGTTTGCAAAAGTTGACGATAGCTATAAACTTTCACATTTTGATAACCAGTCTGCTTCATTGTTGCCATATACTTATTGATGATCTTGACCCAGATTCCAGTATCACTTGGTGCTCTCTTGGTTTTATTGACATACTCCCAGTTCTCAACATCATAGTAGATAGGATAAGACAGATTCATCTTGTATTTCTTCAAGAGCTCCACAGTCTGCTTGGCATCGTTCTCAGCATCGGTCTCATTTTCGGCATAGGTATAAAGATAAACACCATAAGGAATGCCTAGTCGATTCAATTCTTGAATATTATAAGCCAATTCCTTATCTTCTACACCACTATATCCCAAACGAACAATGACTCCATCAACTCCATTTTCCTGGATAACCTTTTTCCAATCACTAATGCGGCCATTATGTTCACTGACATCAATAACCTTCTTAGCACGATCTGTTCCAACCTGTTCTTCACGATGGTTAAAGAAATAACGGTGGCCGTTTCGATAAACCCAACCAACATTCAAGGCTTTCTTTTCTTTCAGTTCCCCTGAATCAGCAAAAGTATAGCGAGTATCGTCCATAATTAACTCACCTGTTGCCACGGCACCACTTTCAGTAAGATAGTAATTACCTTGCCACTCATCTTGAGCCATGTAGCCCCACTTCTTGAAATAGTACCACTTACCATCTATCTTTTGCCACTGCTCATTAGCGTAAGAACCATCTGCCTTAAGATAGAACCAACTCTTATAATGCTTATCGTAAAGCCATTCGTTTTGCATCATGCACCTTGACCATTCAAGAAATAATTTCCTTGCCACTGACTTTTGGCCATATAGCCCCATTTCTTGAAATAGTACCATTTGCCATTAATTTTCTGCCATTCTTGATTTGCATATGAACCGTCTGCCTTAAGGTAGAACCAGCTCTTATAATTGTTATCGTAAACCCATTCATTTTTAGCCATGTAACCACCCACTTTGAGGTAGTAGTTTCCATGCCATTCTTTTTGGGCATAACGACCATCTGCTTTTATATAGAACCAAGCCTTGTAGCTAGTATCGAAAATCCACTCACTCTTAGCTTTTGACCCATCTGCCTTTACATAGAAGTCGCCTTCCCAGTGTGCCGATGTGGAAGTTGGCTTACTTTCCGATTTTTGACTACTAGCGCGCGTCTCTTTTACTTCTTCCTTTTTATCTGCCTGTTGACTAGAAGAAACTGCAACCTTTTTCTCTTCCTCTTTTTGACTTGTCGTCGTTTCTGATTTCTTTTCCTCAGCCTTACTAGAAGAAGTCTGGATGCTACTTCCTTCCGAAGATGCTTTCACTTCAGTTTCATTTGCAGCAACATGACTAACTGCCAAGCCTAGTAAAAAGATACTTGCTAATCCGATTTTTCCAATCTTTGTTTTCAATCTTTCCTCTCCTATAAAAATGGAACAGACATCTCAATGCTGTTCCACCTAGCTTTTGCTACTTACTAATTATTTTACAAAGTCAAGCAAAGCCAAGAAGCTTTCTGCTTCAAGTGACGCACCACCTACAAGGGCACCGTCAACGTCTGGGCAAGCCATGTATGAAGCAACGTTTTCAGGTTTAACAGAACCACCGTATTGAACACGAACTTTGTCTGCGACTTCTTGACCAAAGTCAGCAGCTACAACGTCACGAACAACTTTACACATTTTTTGTGCGTCGTCTTGTGAAGCTGATTTACCAGTACCGATAGCCCAGATTGGCTCGTAAGCGATAACTGATGCAGCAACTTGTTCAGCTGTCAATCCAGCCAATGCAGCAGATACTTGAGCACCTACCAATTCAGCAGCTTTACCAGCTTCGTAAGTTTCAAGTGATTCACCACAACAGATGATTGGAAGCATACCATTTTCAAAGATTGCTTTTGCTTTTTTGTTGATATCTTCGTCAGTTTCATGGAAGTAGTCACGGCGTTCTGAGTGACCGATAACAACGTAGTCAGTATCAATTTCTTTCAAAACTTGTGGGCTAGTTTCACCAGTGAAAGCACCTGCATTTTCAAAGTAGCAGTTTTGAGCAGCAACTTTAAGGTTTGAACCTTTAGCAGCAGCAAGAACAGCTGTCAAATCAAGAGCTGGAGCAGCGATACCTGCTTCAACAAGATCTGATGAAGGAAGTTTTGATGCAACTGCTTCAACAAATGCTTTAGCTTCTTCTGGATTTTTGTTCATTTTCCAGTTACCCGCGATAAATGGTTTACGTGACATTTCACATACCTCTTTTTTCAATTTATTTTCTATTTATTTTATCACAATTAAACACAGCTTGCAAATCTTACTCGGATTTCAAGCCTGCTTGCATGGATTAATCCTTCCAGAGATCCATGGCATTTCTGAAATCTGCAGATACATGTGTCAACTGAGGATTGCTTGCTTCTCTTTCTGCCCGCTTAGCCTCAATTTGAGCCACACTTTTGATACCTTCATGGCGCCAATTTCTCAAAATCGCCTGAATGTACTTCCAGTTTGCTTTTCCATTCAAAACAGCTTCACGAAGAGCTTCCTTAATCAAGTCAGCACTGGTCCCATCTTCTTTTAGAGTCTTGGTCAAATCCTCAATCTCAAAAGGAGTCAACAAGCGTCCCAACTCCTGCTGGAAGGTTTCCACCAAATCCTTAAGATGATTTTGAGGTATCAACTGGTCTTGATTTGAATGAGTAGCACCAAGCAAGTCATCCAAACGTTCCAAGGCTAGACTGGTATCAAAAAGCAATTCGATTTCGCCATTTAGCTCGATAGTACGGTACTGAAGTAGTCCCCTCTCCGTTAGATTGGAAATGGACTGGTTGACATCCGAAATTTCCTTGCCAATCCTGTCAGCAATCTGGCTTGGCGACATTTCTTCTAAGTCTGTCGTATTTTGCAAATAGAAAAATTGCCAAACCAGAAAATCGTCGCTAGAAGGAAAGAGTTCCTTAAAATGCAAGAGCAGGGCACTCGGTAAAACCAAGTTCCCTGATTTAAAAGCGTCTAAATATGTCATAATTCCTCTTATAAATACCCATATGCAGATGCATCATCTTCTATCTTTCTCCAGTCAAAAGGTGTTTCCTGATAGACCGCATAGTTTACCCAGTTACTGAAAAAGAGGGCTGCTGATGAAGACCAACAAAGACAAGGTGTCTGGTTGACATCATCATCCTTAAAGTAATTTTCTGGAATATGAGGATCTAAACCTGCATCACGATCCCTAAAATACTCTTTTGCCAAGGTATCACGGTCATATTCCAAATGCCCAAAACTATAAATTTCTCGTAAATCCCGACTGGCCAAAATCGAAACCCCAACCTGAGGACCCTCTGATAAAATCTCGAGATTAGTTTTGTTTAAGACCTCTTCCTTAGAAATCTCCGTGTGCCGTGAATGAGGGGAAACGTAGCTATCATCAAAGCCTCTAAAAAGAAGGTGACCCTCTTTTAGGGTGTCTTGAGGATAAATACCTGATAGCTTACTGTCCATCTGGTATTTTTCCACTCCATAGCGCAGATAAAGACCAGCCTGAGCACCCCAACAGATATGAAGGGTCGAATAGACATGGGTCTTGGACCACTCAAGCACCTGACTGAATTCCTCCCAATAGTCCACTTCCTCAAATGGTAAATGCTCAATCGGAGCCCCTGTGATAATCATCCCATCAAAATACTCGTCCTTGACTTCAGGAAAAGTTTTATAAAAGGTCTCCATGTGCTCTGCACGAGTCGTCTTGGAACGGTGGCTCTCCATATAGAGAAAGTCTATGTCCAATTGCAAAGGAGTATTTGCTAAATGCCGTAACAACTGGGTCTCTGTGACCACTTTTTTGGGCATTAGGTTTAAAATCAAAATTTTCAAGGGACGGATATCTTGGTGGGCCGCACGTTGATCATCCATGACAAAGATATTCTCTGTCCGTAAAATCTCAACAGCTGGCAATTTTTTATCAATTCTAATCGGCATAACCTTCTCCTAACTGTACTCTTTTAGAAATAATTGAATGTGTTTGAAGTCAAATCTCAAACACTTAGTCCTTTTATTATACTGCAAGAAGATATAGTTTTCAATTATAGTTTTTCTCTAACTAGCTATAGTCTATTTTTATATCCTAATGTAGAGAAAACAGCCCTAGGGACTGTTTTTCATTAATAATGCATCAAAACTTTGTAATCGTAGTCACCGATTTTTCACGGCCGTTCAATTCATCCAATTCAACAAGGAAGGCACAACCTGCCACAACACCACCCAGTTTTTCAATCATTTCGATAGTTGCTTTAACAGTACCACCTGTTGCCAAGAGGTCGTCTACGATAAGAACACGTTGACCTGGCTTGATGGCATCCGCGTGCATAGTTAAGGTATCAACACCGTACTCTTTTTCATAGTCAGCAGAAATGACTTCGCGTGGCAATTTTCCT
Organism: Streptococcus mitis 17/34; assembly: GCA_000430305.1. Lineage (GTDB taxonomy): Bacteria > Bacillota > Bacilli > Lactobacillales > Streptococcaceae > Streptococcus > Streptococcus mitis_AW. The sequence continues at coordinate 26,577 of ASZZ01000006.1, read as the reverse complement.
GGCTTGCGAACAGGGGCAAAACCAATTCCCAACTCAAAAGCAACTGGACAACCCACGATAAATCCACGCGCTTCAGGTCCCACGATCATGTCAATTTTCTTGTCAGTAGCATACTGAACGATTTCACGAACAGCGTAGCTATAGGCATTTCCATCAGCCATCAAAGGACTAATATCACGGAAGGTAATCCCTTCCTTTGGATAATTTTCAATTGTTGCAATGTAATCTTTTAAATTCATCTTTTTCTTTCTTTCAAAGTTTTTACTCTCTATTATACCATATTTTCTGTGAAAGAAGAAGAGGAAACAGTATTTCATTTGCTACTCACTCTATGAGCTAAATTAAGATAACTATTTTTATCTAAACTATAACTCACACACAAAAACGAGCACTTTCGTACTCGCCTTTGTGTATAAACAACTGATTAAAGTGAGTTTACGTCAACTTTGATACCAACACCTTGAGTAGTTGTGATAGTCAAGTTTGTTACGTAAGTTCCTTTAGCTGTAGCTGGTTTTGCTTTTTGGATTGTTTCGTTGAAAGCTTTGAAGTTTTCAACCAATTTTTCAGCTTCAAATGATACTTTACCGATAATTGCTTGAACGTTACCTGCACGGTCAGCACGGTAAGTGATTTTACCACCTTTAGACTCTTCAACTGCTTTAGCAACATCCATAGTTACAGTACCAGTTTTAGGGTTTGGCATCAAGTTACGTGGTCCAAGGACACGTCCAAGACGTCCAACAAGAGCCATCATATCAGGTGTAGCGATAACTACGTCGAAGTCCAACCAACCGTCGTTGATTTTAGCAACAAGGTCATCTTCACCAACAAAATCTGCACCAGCAGCTTTTGCTTCTTCAGCTTTTGCACCACGTGCGAAAACAAGAACGCGTGAAGTTTTACCAGTACCGTTTGGCAATACCATTGCTCCACGGATTTGTTGGTCAGCTTTTTTAACGTCGATGTTCAAGTTGTAAGCAACTTCTACAGTTGCGTCAAATTTTTGCAAAGTTAGTTTCTTTTGCAAGTGCTACAGCTTCTTCTACGCTGTATGCTTTTGTGCTGTCGATTTTCTCAAGAGCAGCACGAAGTTGTTTGCTTTTTTTAGCCATTTTCTATTCTCCTTGTAAGTGGTTCAATCGATTTTCATCTCCCACGTCACTCCTCGAAATGATGAAGTCTTGCGGGTTATATTGGGGGTGTTATTGATTAGTCAACAACAGTGAATCCCATAGAACGAGCAGTACCTTCGATCATACGCATTGCAGACTCTACGTTTGCTGCGTTCAAATCTGGCATCTTAGTTTCTGCAATTTCTTGTACTTGTGCACGAGTAACTGTAGCAACTTTAGTTTTGTTAGGTGTACCTGATCCTTTTTCAACACCTGCAGCTTTTTTCAAAAGAACAGCAGCTGGTGGTGTTTTAGTGATGAAAGTAAATGATTTATCTTCGTAAACTGAGATAACAACTGGAATGATCATACCAGCTTGGTCAGCTGTACGAGCGTTGAACTCTTTTGTGAATCCCATGATGTTGATACCAGCTTGACCAAGAGCTGGTCCAACTGGTGGAGCTGGTGTAGCTTTACCAGCAGGGATTTGCAATTTTACAAGTTTTTCGACTTTTTTAGCCATTTTTAAATCCTCCTTTGTGGTTTTGGCGGTAATTAGAGATTTTTACCTCCCACAAGTATGCTTTTCACATACCCATCTATTATACACTATTTATCTAGAATTGCAAGAGAAAAGTTTATTTTTTATACTCAATGAAAATCAAAGAGCAAACTAGGAAGCTAGCCGCAGGCTGCTCAAAGTACAGCTTTGAGGTTGCAGATAAAACTGACGAAATCAGTAACATACGTACGGTAAGGCGACGCTGACGTGGTTTGAATTTAATTTTCGAAGAGTATTAATCGACGTAATCTCCGCCTTCAAAGCCATAGTATTCTTCCAAGCTGAGACCAGTCTCAGCAATTTCTTTAGCTTCTTTTCCGACATAACGAAGGTGCCATTCCTCAGCCATATAGCCTGTTTCCTTTTCCTTACCTTTGAGATAACGGACAACAAAGCCATAATCAGCAGCATGGTCCAAGAGCCATTGTGCCGCCTTCTCTTCTGTCACCAAATCACCATTTGTCCCAATCACATCAAAGGCTAAGCCTGTCTGGTGTTCGCTATAGCCAGGACGAGCAGAATAACGGTCGGCAGCTTCTTTCCCATCTTGATTGACATAATCTTGATAGAGCTTGGTCTGAGTTTCATAACTTCTAAAGCCACTGTAATGATCGCTGATTGGGAAACCTGCCTCTTGCATAGCTTTTATGAGTTTGACCAACTCAGCCTTGGCTGTTGGATTTTCCCCTGGATTATAGTCTTTAGACAATGGATAGTGTTTATTGGCTACGATGATTTCATCGTATTTTCCTTGTATGCTGTAGTAGTCTCCTTTGTTAGCCACTTCTGCTTTCTTCTGGGCAGCTCCTTGAGATTTACTGCCGGCTGTTCCATCAGCTTTGGCTGTTTGTTCTGTCTTAGCTGCGCCATCTTCATTTTTTGCTTTTTCTTGTGAACAAGCTGCTAGACTCAAGGCTAGCAAGGCGGGCAAGATAAGGTATCTTTTCTTCATTTCTACTCCTTTATTCTAATAGTTTATCTAGTTCTAATGATAAACGTTCAACTAATCTTTTAATCTCATCCGGTTTTGCTTGGAAAGTTTTTGCTGTCATTTCTTCAAAAGGAACCCACCAGACTGGCCCACGTCCCTTGAGACCGTGACCATTCATATCACCTGTCCGTCTAGGAAAAAGATGCCAATGAAGATGGGCATCGCCATTTCCTAGCAGTTCGATATTCATTTTCTCAGCAGCAAAAGCCTTGGCAACTGCCTCTTGGACCACACTCATTTCTTCTAGAAAACGGAGTTTCGTTTCCTTTTCTAAATGGTGCAATTCGGTGACATGTTCTTTGGATAGAAAAAGACTATATCCTGCAAAATACTGGTGGTCTCCAACCACAAAATAGCCTGTTTCCAACTCTCTTACAAAGTAAGGATTTTCCCCAGCCTTGATCAGCTCAATTCTCTGGCAAATCAGGCACATATTAGTCTACCAATGCGCTCTTAAGATAGGCATCAACCATACGCTCCGTTGCGACCACCGAGTCAACATGGGTACGCTCATAAGAATGGCTAGACTCGATACCAGCACCAAGAAGGGCATGTTTAACCTCTGCCCCTGCAGACATAGCTGCTGAAGCGTCCGAACCATAAAATGGATAGATATCTAGCTTAAATGGAATATCTTGTACTTTCGCCAAGGCAACCAAGTGTTGACGGAAGTCATAGTGATAAGGGCCTGAAGCATCCTTGACACAGATAGACACTGTGTACTCATCTGTTTGCTGGTCATCGCCCATAGCGCCCATATCCACAGCTAGATATTCTACTACCTGAGCAGGAATATTAGAGTTAGCACCGTGACCTACTTCTTCAAAGACTGAAAAAGCAAAATGGGTTGTAACTGGCAATTCAATCTTCTCTTCCTTATAAATACGAAGCAGGTTAAGCAAAATCGCTGCGCTGACCTTGTCATCCAAATGACGAGACTTGATAAAACCTGTCTCTGTCACGACAGTTCGTGGATCAAAGCTGATAAAATCACCAACCTCAATCCCAAGAGCACGAGTTTCTTTTTCATTGCTTACTTTTGCATCCAAACGCACTTCCATATTGTCTTGCGTGCGTTCTGCAGTTCCTGCATCCTTGTAGACATGGCAAGAGGTCTGGTGGATAAGGATGGTTCCGGATACCGTTTGACCTGTGCTAGCTACATGAACGGTACAGTTTTCTCCTTCAATCATGTTCCAAGGAAAACCACCGATACGGTCCAATTTGAGACGACCATCTGGTTTTACAGCACGGACAATAGCACCAAGCGTATCCACATGGGCAGTCACATAGCGTTGTTGCTCATCATTTTGACCTTTGATAGTCAAATTGACACCGCCCTTGGCTGTACGAACTGGCTGGTAACCAAAAGCTTCTAGTGTCTTGACTAAATAGTCTGAAATCTCACGAGTGAAGCCCGTTGGCGATGCGATGGCTGTCAGTTCTTTGATATATTCTACTGTTTGATTCATTTCTTCACCTCTTTTGCTACCTATTATAACACATTTATCATCGGATAAAAAAAGAAAATCACTCCTGTAGACTTGGCTACAAAAGTGATTTAAGTGATTATTCCATTTCAAAAACATCACTTTCTTGCTTGTCTGGTAGAACCAATGAGAGCAAGATTCCGACGATGGCTGGCACCAACCATGGAAGAGATGCCTTGGCAAAAGGAAGAGCGTTAACAAGATTTGCAAGAAACTCAACCTTAAATGAGCTTCCTAGTACGCTTGCAATGGCAATAGCTGTAACCACAGCAATTGTCAACTGCATACCTGGTTTTGAAAGGGCAACAAATTTGTTCACAATAACAATCATAACGATGGCAATCGTGATTGGGTACAAGATAACCAGTACTGGAATTGAGTACCTGATAATCGCATCAAGACCCAAATTGGCAATCGCAAATCCAATCAAGGTAAAGGCTGTCGCATAAACCTTGTAGCTTATTTGTGGGAAGCGTTCATTAAAGAACTCAGCTGTTGACACAATCAGACCAACTGTTGTTGTGAAGCAGGTTACAGTAACCATGGCTGCGAGGAAGAGTTGAGCTGTTGAACCAAAGATTTCTTGAGTCGCTTGTGATAAGATGTATACACCTGGTGTTCCACCCTTCATCGCTTCAGCTGGCACTGGGAAATGATTTCCAAGGAAACCTAAACCGATATAAAGGGCGCTGAAAGCAAGGGCAACAACGATACCAACAACCCAAATGGTTGAAATGTATTCTTTCTTACTTGAAAATCCAAGTTGTTTCAAGGTTTGAACTGCGATTACACTAAAGGCAACTGAGGCAAGGGCATCCAAGGTATTATAACCTTCTAGGAAACCTGTACCAAAGGCAGAAGCCTGATAAGCAGCTGACGCAGCTTGAGGACTTGTCCCACCATATTTGATAGCTCCTAGCACAACCAAGATAACAATCAAAATCGCAAAGACTGGTGTTAAAATACGGCCGATACGGTCTAAGATTTTTGATGGATTAAGCGAAATTAAATAGGCTGCCGCAAAATACAGAACCGTAAAGACAATCAAACCAAGACCTTTATTTGCATTCGACAAAAGGGGGCTAATCCCTACTTCGTAAGCTGTTGTAGCTGTACGTGGGATGGCAAAGAATGGGCCGATTGACAAGTAAAGAACTGAGAGGTAAAGAGTCGCAAACCAAGGCGCTATCTTTGTTGAAATCTCGTAGATATATCCTTTAGGATTGAGCGTTCCAATAATAAGGGTCAAGACTGCGATACCGACGCCTGAAAAGACAAAACCTGCGATGGCAGGAAGAAAATGTTCTCCAGATAAAGCACCTAGAGAAGGCGGAAAAATCAAGTTTCCCGCACCAAAAAATATTCCAAACAGGAGCAAACCTGTTAGGGCACCTTTTTTAGCCATGAAAATCTCCTTCATATTTATAAAATACTGACCTAGTATATCATGAATACGAGTATGAAAAAAGCTTCACGAAGTAAATATTGAATGTTTTCAAGATTCTCAAAAATGAGAATTGTCTAAAAATAAAACTCTCCTACCCAGTCCATACCGAGTAGGAGAAAATCTACTGTTTAAAGTTCTTCAAAGGCTAACATGCCACCCTGAACATTGATAACCTCATAACCTTGTTCAGCTAGGAATTGACAAGCACGCGCCGATCTCATTCCAGATTTGCAAATAACATAATGCAACTGGTCCTTGTCCAACTGATCAAAGGTATCAGCCAATTGACTAAGCGGTAGGTTGTGGGCACCTTCTAAATGAAGTGTTTCAAACTCATCCACTTCTCGCACGTCCACTAGAGAAAGTTGGTCGTTTTGATAAAGCTGGTAAAATGCGTCAAAGGTAATTTCTTTCATTCTTTTTCTCCTAAAATCGTTTTAATTCTTTTTTTCAAATCTGGCACTACTTCTAACTCAAACCAAGGATTTTTAGCCATCCAGATTTGGTTTCGCGGTGAGGGGTGAACTAGCGGAAAATAGGTTGGCAAGTAGTTCTGGTAATGTTTTACTCTCTCTGTCACCTTGCCACTGACTTTCTCCTGTAAATAGTAGGCTTGGGCATATTGCCCAATCAAGAGGGTTAACTGAATATCTGGTAATTCTTGCAAGAGCTGTGGATGCCATTTTTCGGCAAATCCAGTTCTCGGTGGCAGGTCACCTGACTTACCATGCCCTGGAAAGTAGAAATCCATGGGCAGAACTGCGAAATAACCTGAGTTGTAAAAGGTGTCTTCATCCACACCTAGCCACTCCCGCAAGCGGTCACCACTCTTGTCCTTCCAGTAAAGACCTGCTTCTTGAGTTTTAAGTCCCGGTGCCTGACCAATGATATTGATACGAGCAGTTTTTGGCGCCGCAAAGAGAGGCTCAATACCGCGTTCTGTATAGCTAGCATTCTGCGGATCCGCCATGATAGCCTGCTTAATTCTTTCGATTTGAGACATCTGTTTTCCCTCCAAAAAGAAGTCCAAGCATTACATCTCAGACTTCTAAGGCTTTATTTGATCAATTCGTAAATAGCTTCGGCATAGATTGCTGCTGCTCGGAAGAGATCGTCCAAGGCGATAAATTCATTGGCCTGGTGCATGGTGTCAATAGAGTCTGGGAACATAGCACCGTAGGCAACCCCACGCTCAAGCAAGCGACCAAAGGTACCACCACCAATGACTTGTTCGTGACCTTGAAGACCAGTTTGTTTTTCATAAACATTCAACAAGGTTTGCACAAGTGGATCTTCCATTGGCACATAGTGAGGCGTGTGACCGTGTTCAGAAAGGCTAACAGAAGCAACTGGCAAGTTTTCAAGGATTGACTTGATCTGCTCTGGACTTGTTCCTTTTGGATAGCGGATATTAAGGGCAATAGTATTGTCAGCGCTTGTTTCATCGAAGCGGAAGACACCGGCATTCATAGAAAGGGCACCCATCTTTTCATCCACATGAGCAATCTTGAGATTTTCACCCTCATGGTCGTTCAAGAGAATCTTACCAGCGATATCTAGGTAGTCTTTTGCAGGTCCTGCAAAGTTAAACTGGCTGAGGAAGAGGGCTAGGTAAGTCGCACCATTGACACCTGAAGCAGGCATAGCACCATGGGCTGATTTACCAATAATCGTCACCTTGTATTGACCGTTTTCTTCTTGGAGTTCTCCTCTAAGTTTGTGTTCTACAACAAAAGTATCTAGTTTAGCTTTCAAATCAGCCAAATCTCCTGAAACAACAGCTGTTGCTGATTCAGGTACCATGTTTTCACGCAATCCACCTGTGAAGCTGTGAAGACGGGCTGCACCTGTATTTTCACCTGCAAAGTGGAGGTATTCCGTGATATTTCCTTTTTCACCATTGATGATAGGGAATTCAGCGTCAGGAGAGAAACCGAAGTCTGGTTTTGCAAGTCCTACGTGCTCGAAGTAGTAGTCCATGTCTGCCCAGCCTGATTCTTCGTCTGTTCCGACAATGAAACGAACTTTTTTAGAAGTTGGAAGACCCAATTCTTTGATGATTTTCAAACCATAGTAACAAGCTGTTGTAGGACCCTTGTCGTCCGAAGCACCACGCGCATAAAGACGACCGTCTTTGATAGTTGGGGTGTAAGGATCTGTGTCCCAACCGCTACCAGCTGGAACCACGTCCATGTGGGCAAAGATTCCGAGGACTTCTTCTCCATCACCAAACTCGAAATGTCCTGCGTAGTTATCGACATTCTTAGTTGGATAGCCATCACGGTCTGCGATTTCAAGGAATTTTTCCAAGGCTTTTACCGGCCCAGGTCCAAATGGATGCTCAGCATCAACCTTGCTATCATCACGTTCTGAGTTGATTTCCAAAAGGCTAAACAAGTCAGCCAAGAGGTCTTCTTTGCGTTTTTCTACTTCTGCTGTAAAATCAATTGCTGTCATATTATCTTCCTTCTATCTTTTCTCGATGATTTCATCTACTGGCAAGCGGTAGCTTGGTTCCAATTTTTCATCTGTGTAACCTACCGTAATCAAGAGTTCTGGGCGGAAACGGTCTTCAATGTCCAAAACTTCGTTGACTTTTGATTTGTCAAATCCAAGAATCATATTTGATCCGATTCCTTGGTCTGTAAGAGCGAGAATCAAGTTCATAGCAACCAAACCTGCATTGAGGGCTAGGTAGTCACTAACTTGTTGTTCATTGTAGCGGGCAAATTCAGCTGGCAAATTTTTCATGAAGTATTGAAGTTGTTCTTCAGAAAAGTTATTAGCACCACCAACTCGGGCAATCTTACGAGCACGTTTAGCCAAATCTGTATCTGTAAAGAGGGCAATAGTTACAGGCGCTGATGATACCTGCTCAAAGTTGGAACCGTAAGCCAACTTTGCCAATTCAGCATTTTTCTCACGAACGACCACAAATTTCCAAGGCTGGCTATTGTGGGCACTTGGAGCCAAGGTTGCAATTTCGATAGCCGTACGCACATCTTTAGGATCCACTGGCTTATCAGTGAAATGCTTAGTCGCATGACGTTTTTTATTTAATTCAAGAAATTTCATAATCGATTTCCTTTTCTAATTCTACTGCTTCCATTCTACCATAATTTGAAAGAGCTTGCAGGGATTTTTCATGATTAAGTTTTTTTATCACAGCCATAAAAAATATATATTGGTTCATCGGGAAAGTTTCTGATAAACTAACAGATAACTTTACATTTGAATGGAGACATTATGAAAAAATTTAGCCTATTACTAGCCATCCTCCCACTTTTAGTTGCCTGTGGAAATCAAGCTACACCTAAAGAGACTAACTCCCAAAAGACAATCGTCGTTGCTACAGCTGGCGATGTGCCACCATTTGACTACGAAGACAAGGGCAATCTAACAGGCTTCGATATCGAAGTTCTGAAAGCAGTGGATGAAAAACTCAGCGACTACGAGATTCAATTCCAAAGAACTGCTTGGGAGAGTATCTTCCCAGGACTTGATTCTGGTCACTATCAGGCTGCAGCTAATAACTTGAGTTATACAAAAGAACGCGCTGAAAAATACCTCTACTCACTTCCAATTTCGAACAATCCCCTCGTCCTTGTCAGCAACAAGAAAAATCCTTTGACTTCACTTGACCAAATTGCTGGTAAAACAACGCAAGAGGATACCGGAACTTCAAACGCTCAATTCATCAATAACTGGAATCAAAAACACACTGATAATCCCGCTACAATTGATTTTTCTGGTGAGGATATCGGTAAACGAATCCTAGACCTCTCTAACGGTGAATTTGATTTCCTAGTTTTTGACAAGGTATCCGTTCAAAAGATTATCAAGGATCGCGGTTTGGACCTTTCTCTTGTTGATTTACCTTCTGCCGATAGTCCCAGCAATTACATCGTTTTCTCAAGCGATCAAAAAAAGTTTAAAGAGAAATTTGATAAAGCGCTCAAAGAACTCTACCAAGATGGAACTCTTGAAAAACTCAGCAATACTTATCTAGGTGGATCTTATCTTCCAGATCAATCTCAGTTACAATAAGATATACTAAAAGCGATTGGACCAGCCAATCGTTTTTAGTTTGCATTGCTTATTTTAGGAAACTCTTACAAAAAATCAAAAAAATTCTTCACATCTTCTACATACCCATACTTTTCTATTAAGCTTGCTAATAATTCCAGATTGTGCCCCTGATAGTTGTCTTCTCGTCTTAGTTCTTCATACATTTCGATAAAAGGAAGCCCCTTGGATTTGGCCAATTCCAACTCCGCTTCATAGTCATAAGCGACTTTACGAAATAGGATATTTACCAATTCCCCATCTTCAACTTCTATCACGGTATACTGGGCACGGTGATTTTTTAACGCCTCCCAATTAAAATAAGGCATACCAATCGAACCTGGATTGATGATTTGTTGCCCTTGACTGCCATAACGAAGCAACTGCTTGTGAACATGACCATAGACTGCCACGTCAACTTCATCATCTAGGAGTTTGTCAAATTTCTCTGTATCATTCTCAACTAGCAAGTCACCACCATAGTTCTTATTTGGCAAATTATGAGAGATAGAAAAGCGCAATCCGTCAATTTCTTTCTTTTCCAGCAAAGGCAAGCTTCGTAGCCAGACAATCGTTGCAGGATCCATTCGCTCCATCAAAAACTGGGTCATGCGCATTGACTGGATTTCTTTCGGATGTTCCAAACCATATTCGCCATCCAAGGCCTCAAGGACACGATCATCCCAATTGCCTCGAACACTGGCTGTGATAGGAAGGTCCTTTAGCAGGGCAACTAAGTCATTTGCGCCTGGACCAGGAAGAAAAATATCTCCCAGAAGCCAGTATTCACTGACCCCTTGATTTTTAGCATCTGCAATCACTGCTTCTAGGGCAGTTGTATTGCCATGAATATCTGATAAAATTGCGATTTTATGTTTCATTGTGGTTTCCTTCCGTTTGGTAATCTACTCTTTCTTCCGCCACTTGAGCTAATTCCACTTCTTCCTGCGGGTTCAACTTCCTCTGCACAGCCTCTGCAACCGCTCTAGGTACTCCAACTTCGACAATCTCATCCACACTGGCTTCCTTGATTTTAGTGAGAGACTTGAAATGCTTCATGAGATTCTGCTTGCGTTTAGGTCCCAGCCCTTCAATTCCATCCAGTTGTGATGAAAAGGAATTTTTGGAGCGCAGTTGGCGGTGGAAAGTAATGGCAAATCGGTGGACCTCATCTTGAATGCGTTGGAGGAGGAAAAACTCCTGAGAATTGCGAGACAACTCCACCACCTCAAGCGGATCTCCAAAGAGCAATTCATGGGTTTGGTGCTTATCATTCTTTTGCAGACCTGCAATGGGGATATCCAAGCCCAGCTCCTCTTGAATGACTTGCTTGGCGATATTGACCTGACCTTGTCCCCCATCAATGACAATCAAATCTGGAGGAGTTAAACCGTCACGCTGTACTCGACCATAGCGCCTGCGAATGACTTCTCTCATACTGGCATAGTCGTCTGGTCCAACAACGGTTTTTATCTTGTACTTACGGTAATCCTTCTTACTCGGTTTGCCATTGACAAAGACCACCATGGCCGAAACAGGACTTGTTCCCATGATATTGGAGTTATCAAAGGATTCGATACGGACTGGAGTCGGGATTTGGAGTAAGCGACCAAGATTTTCAATAGCCCCTTGGGTCTTTTCAACAGATTTCTCTAGCAGGTTGAATTTCTGCTCTAGGCTGACACGGGCATTCTTTATAGCCAGATTAACCAGTTGTTTTTTCTCTCCACGCTGGGGTTTGAGAATCTTGGTATCCACCAAAGCCTTGACAGCTTCTTCGTCAATATCCTGCGGAATTAGTACCTCATTGGGTACTAGGTGAGATTTTTCTTGATAAAATTGTCCCACATAGGTCAAGAAATCCTCATCTGGATCATTGTAGTAGGGGAAGAGATTGACATCGCGCTCAATGAGTTTTCCCTGACGAACAAAGAAAACCTGAACACACATCCATCCCTTGTCCACATAGTAGCCAAAGACATCCCGATTTTGGAGATCCTTGGCCATAACCCTTTGCTTGGTCCGAAGCGTTCCAATGGCCTGAATCAAGTCACGGTATTCCGCAGCACGTTCAAACTCCATACTTTGAGCTGCCTTTGCCATCTTTCCCTTGAGGTCATCGATGATTTTGTCATCCTGTCCTTTTAGGAAATCAGAAACCTCCTGAGCCATGGACTTGAAATAGGCCTCATCTTTCTTACAGATGGTGTGGGCCATACATTGACCGATATGGTAGTAAAAACAGACCTTAGACGGTGGATTGGTACACTTTCTAAAAGGAAAAATTCGATCCAGCAACCGCTTGATTTCATTGGCTGCTCCCACATCTGGATAAGGTCCAAAGTAGAGACCTCCGTCCTTCTTGACCTGACGGGTGATAATCAAACGAGGATAGCGCTCATTGGTAACTTTGATAAAAGGATAGGACTTATCATCCTTGAGCATGATATTGTATTTGGGCTTGTTTTCCTTGATTAGGTTGATTTCTAGGAGAAGTGCCTCAATATTAGACTCCGTAACGATAAATTCAAAATCCACAATCTCAGACACCAAGGCCTCTGTTTTTGTATCGTGACTCCCACGGAAATAAGACCTCACGCGGTTACGTAGATTTTTAGCCTTTCCTACATAGATAATCGTACCGTTTTTATCCTTGTGAATGTAGCAACCAGGGCTGGTAGGCAATAGCTCTAGTTTTGATTTAATCAAGTTATTCATAGTTCCATTATAGCAAAAAAGTAGGGAAAGATAGTCCCCTACTCATTGGTCTCATATAATTTTCGAAGTTTTTCAACATCCTCTTTCTGGATACCATAAAAAGAACCTGCTGGTTGCATCACAGACTTCTCATCTGTATGGTCCAAGCCAATCGCATGCCCCAACTCATGTTCTGCCGTATGGACAAGGCGCTCATAGGAATAGCCATAGTCAGGATTGGACAGATAATAATGATTCAACCGCACCGTGACAGACAAGAATTGTCCTGTTAAGAAGTTGGTTTGACTTTCCGCCTCTCCTGCCACAGGAGTGTTTCCATCGTTCATCTCCGTAGCCGTAATATCTGCCTTGCTGACCTCAGTCACGAGTTCAAAATTAAAAGCACCAGTTTGATTCCAATTCTGAATCGCTTCTAAATACGCCTCTTGAAAGCGTGAATCCATCTGGGGATCCAAGTAAATACGAGCAGAAGCCTGTGACCACCTTCCTTCAGAATGTTGGTGGCTATCAGTCTGGTTCAACTTAGGCAGTTGCCCTGTTCTTTCCCATTGGTCGATACTTTGTTGACCAATTTTTACCGACCGCTCTGCTTGCTTTAGCGCTCCTTGAAAATCCCCGTTCAGATACCAGAGAAAACCAAAAGCAAGAGCGCATAAGAGAACAACTATCCAAACCAGGCGCCAAAACAAACGCCACACAAAAGAAAAGAAAGCCCCTATCAAACGAAAAAGCCAACGCATATCTCTCCACCTTTCTAGCAAATAAAGTCTATTTTACTAAAACAAGCTGAAAGAAAGCTAAATACTGGCTTTTTCATCTTAACGTCCTAATATTTTTTTGAATAACTGAATAGCTTTGTATTTTAAAGGTGATGGATGGTAACGGAAAGTACCCGCTTTGCGTACAATATAGCCATTAAAATTTTGTTTAAAACGCAAAACACCATCACTACCATCAAAAATCCCTTGAATACCTAGGAAGTTGTATTTAGGTATTCCACGTTTTATACTTTCCAACATAACATATTTTTGAAGTAGCGCAGGGGCATAGAACTTATTAAATTCAGTGTAGGAACCACTAAAGAGGTAAGTCGTTTCCTGAGGCATATAAACAAATAAACTCCCGGCTAAAACAATATCTTCTTCTCCATATTTTTCAATCAAGTCTCTCGCTTCTGCTTTTCGAACTTCAAAAGTTTCAAATTGACTAGAATATTCTCTCAGTTGATTTTGTTTTTTCTCAGAATGAGGATTTTTACTCAAATCAAGTCGCAACTTGTCCAAGATTTCTTCTAGTTTACTTTGTTCACCTTGCAATTTGTTCATATACTCCGAAAAATTTAAGCTTGCTATGAGAAACTCCGCTTGTTCGCCAAATGAATCATAAAAGTGCTCATAATATTCTAAACTTTTATCACTATATTCTCTACGTTCAGAGGTTTCTTTTGTTATATTCTTAAAAATCGATAGTTCTTCACGTTTTAACTTTTTCAACCGAATGCCAAACGTTTCAGCCTTTTTCACCAAGGGTTTACCCTTTTTACTAAAACTTTTAAGCAAATTCTTTTCAGTTAATTCAGTCAAATCTTTATAGTATAACCAATCTGGTTCTCCACCTGGATAACCTGTTGTCAATCCATCAAATTGATAACCTAAATTAGTCAAATCTTGAATAATACTTTTTTTCTCAGCATCTATTGGATCACCTTCACTATCAAAAGTTTGATACGTTTCATAAGGTTTTACAAGCAACTCTAATACACCATTTTGCTTGGCATATTCTTTTAACTCCGCATAAAAAACTGGAAGAGCATCTTGTTGAGTATAAATAGGCCCCGAATTGAGCTCCATATGCAGACCACCTAGCATGGGCAAGCTATAAACCAGAGCTGCAACTTGAATTTCTCCTTCTTGTTTCAAAGCAAGGTAAACAATTCGAGCCCCTCTTTTTTCTAATAAGTCCCCCATCTGGACAGATTGAATAAAGGAACGAGAAGAAACCTGATCAGAATAAGTACGAAACTCTTCTTTCGTGAGTGTAGTTAGTGCCATATACTTACTTTCTATGTTTTTTTCTTAATGTTTTACGGAAATCAAGAGCAAGTCTTAACAGAGGATAGAGGGGATGAGTGGGCATTGTAAATTCACCCAAGTATTCTTCAATCGTTGGATTAAATTTTTCCTTAAAATGATAAAGTCCACCATTGAGAGAGTTTTCAACACCACCTAAATTTTGCCACACCATACCTCGCTCAAAGGCATAGCGAGCCGTTTCATACCAAGTTAAAATTGGTGCATTGTAACGTTTAAAATCATCATCCATACCAGCATATAGATTGACAGAGGTAGTACCAAATTCCAAACTTAAAGTAGCCGCTAAAGGAATGTTTGATTTTCCCATATTCATATATCCCTGCAAGAAATCTATTTCCTCTTCTAAACGTTCTTTTTCTTTTATATTTTCCTGAACTTTTGAAGGTTTGGTTGCATCATTAAATTTTTCTGCAACTACTCTATTTTTTTCTAACTGTTCTTCTAATTCTCTTAAACGCTTAGAAACATCCAAACTCGTTAGCGTGATATAGGAATCTTCTTTGAAGTTATCTAATAATTTTTTTATAATAGGCTTCGTTTCTTAAATGAATCTCTTTGCGCTTCTCAGTTTTTTCATCAACTCCGAAAATGAATCTAATAGTTCCAGTCCACCATATTGAATTTCAAGCCCTTTGTTTCGTGCTGTTCGGATAGCTTGCCTCGTTGATTTAGAAAGTTTATCTTCTTCAAAATTTTCCTTATATATTTTCGCCTGAATACGAGGCTGAATGGTGTCATCCATCTCGATTGTCTGCCCAGACCATTCCACTCCTAATTGCCCTAAAATATCAACAATAGCAAGATTTTCAGGATATTCTGTTTTATCTTGATTGACCAAATGTTGAGATAGACAAATGCTTGGATCGAAAGTCACAAAAATCGCTCTCTTACTGCGAGCATAAGACTTAATAGACTGCAGGACAAACTTTAAAAGTTCTGTATCCCTGTAATCCAATATAGGACCTCTTGGAATATAAAACATTTTATACCCCAAAGGCAGAGACTTTATGAGAATACTAGCCACAGCCAGTAAGTTCTCCCCTTCATAGATACCAAGCCTCTCATGATTCCAATCAGATTTCACTTTTTCCCAAGCACTGCTTTGTAATAGATTAACCATGGGATGTTCTTTTACAAAACCATCATACTCTGATAATGGTATCCCAAGCTGATAACGATACATATTTTTCTCTCTTTCAACTAGTATCTCTCTACTATTTTACTATTTTCGATTAAAAAGTCTAGCGAAAATAGACTTCCATCATTGTTTTTAAGCCAAGAATAACTATGAATAGTGATTCATTTATAAAAAGCTAACTCAATCTCTCTTCTAATTTGAAATCAATTGGTAGAATTGCTAAAAACCGTTCCAATTGTTTTTCCCAGTAGTACCATTCGTGAGTTCCAGCGCTATGGCTATAGGTCACATAAAATCCCAGTTTTTTGAGATTTTTCACTGCGAGATTATTGGCTTCGTACAAGAAATCTTGCTCGCCACACCAAGCCCAAAGCTTGGTCTGTTTATCTGATTTTTTAGCCAGACTTTCAAGAGAATAAGGACTAGCTGTCCAATCTTTAATCTCCCCAAACACACCTCTCCAATAAGCTGGTGTTCCCAAATTTTGGCTTTCAGGAGAAAAATCTTGAAAGCTAAGGGCGCCTGAAAAACTAGCTGCGTGAGAAAAACGATTTGTTGCAAGAGCCAGTTTGAAACAGCCATAGCCTCCCATAGAAAGACCAGCGATAAAGGTCTTTTCACGCTTACTAGTCATATTAGGGAAGAAACGTTTCAAAACCTGTGGCAATTCCTCTGCTAGAGCTGTGTAGTAATCAAAACCATACTTAGTATCAGTGTACCAACCATTGCTGGTATTGGGCATGACAACGATGAGATTGGTTCCTCGAAGCAAGCGTTCTACGTTGGTTCGCTTGAGCCAACTGTTATGATTGCCAGACATCCCGTGTAAAAGATACAAAACAGGGATATCTTCGCAATCTGGTTCTTCCACTCGATTGGCATCGGGGTAAAGAACATTCACCCCCCACTCCATATCTAATACCTGTGAGTAATACTCGATTTTCATTACTGCCATAATTTTTTCCTTTTATTTTCCGATAAGAAAAAGCCGAAATTCGACTTTCTCTCTGTTTATTTCAACGATTATTTTGCTTCCATGACCACTGGTAAAACGGCTGGACGACGTTTAGTTTGATCAAAGAGGTACTTGGTCAGAGTATCACGAACCTTCCCTTTGAGATCTGCCCAGTCAAAGTCATCTCCTTGAAGATAGTCTTCTACCGTTTGGTTAATCAATTCTGAACTTTCACGGAGAATATCGCGGCTCTTCTTGAGATAAACAAATCCACGCGTGTGAACACGGGCCTTGGCCACAATTTTCTTCTCACGACGGTTAACGGTAATTGCTACGATGAAAATACCATCCTCTGACAAGACCTTACGGTCACGAAGGACTACATTACCAACATCACCAATGGCGTTCCCGTCAATCAAGACATCGCCCGCCGAAACTGCGCCAGCTGGGACAAAGTCCCCATTCTCATAAGACATGCTGGTTCCCTTTTTAGGAATGAAAATGTGTTCTGGCAACATCCCAACTGCCATAGCAGCCTTGGCATGGGCATCCAACTCACGGTATTCACCTTGAATTGGGAAGAGATACTTGGGTTGCAAGAGATTGATCATCAACTGCAAATCACGCGCATTTCCATGACCTGACACACGCAAGCTTTGGGTGATCAATTTAACAACCCCGCCAGCTTGGTAAATCATGTTTTCCACACGCGCCATGACTGCTTCTTTGGCGATAGATGGAGTCGTTACGATATAGACCAGGTCACCGTCCTTGATTTCCACATAACGGTGGCGACCAATCGACATCTTGCGAAGACCATTAATTGGCTCACCCATACGACCTGTCTCAAGGATAATTAACTCATGGTCTTCAAAACGAGACATATCTTTTGGCTTAATCAAAAGACTTTCGTTAGCTAGAGACAATTTCTTGAGACGAATAGCAGTACGGACGATATTTTCAATATCAAACCCTGTCAAAACCACACGACGACCTGTTGCATCCGCAGCGTCAAACACCTGCTGGATACGAGAGAGGTTGCTGGCTACTGCCGCAACGATAATACGTCCCTCCCAGTCCGCAATGGTTTGGGTGATTTCATCCCCAACTTCACTTTCGCTAGCCACTTGAACATTACTGTCTGCATTGGCTGAATCACTGAGAAGAGCCAGAACTCCGTCACGACCGATTTCTGCCAAACGAGCAAAGTCTGTCGCATAAGATTCGCTAGCTGTCTGGTCAAATTTGAAGTCCCCTGTATAAACAATGCTACCCTCAGACGTCTTCAAGACAACACCCAGACTCTCTGGGATAGAGTGGGTCGTACGGAAGAAGGAAACCACAGTCCCTCCAAAATCAATCTCCGTATTCTCATCAATGACATGGAAATCATTGAATTTCTTAACCGCATCATTTCCTTTGACAAAGAGTTTGGCCAACTCAATGGTCAACTCAGACCCAAATACAGGTACCTTGGCTTCAGCCAAGAGATAAGGCAGTGCACCAATGGCATCCGCATGTCCGTGGGTCAAGAAAACCCCAGCGATACGATCGCTATTTTCAAAAAGGTAGTCCATATTTGGAATAACGACGTCCACCCCTAGTTGTTCATTTTCAGGGTATTTCAGACCTGCATCCAAAACGAAAATAGACCCATCGATTTCAGCGATATACATATTTTTCCCGTTTTCACGTACACCACCAAGTGTTGTTAGACTGATATTACTCATTTTTCCTCCGAAAGCTTAGTTTATCTTGATTATAGGGTTGCTTTCCCTCTTATTCTAAAAGCACTATTACTTTTAGCCGAATCTTTTCCTACCATTATACCATTTTTTTGATGATTTTCAAAATGAAGATTTGTTTTCAAAAAAGAGCTGGTTGCCCAACTCTTTCCTAACTTCTACTCTTTTTCCATTAAAAAGTCATAAATTTCTTGCACGGTACCTAGTGCCATCATTTCTTGGTCTTTAACGGTTTGTTTGAGATTTTGGTAAATCTGACTTTCTCCTATCTCTCGCTTTGGTGCCTCTTTATTGACTGTCATCACACCATCTGTGATCGTCACAAAACCTAGTTCTTCAAATACTTGAATCATCTTGACCAGCAAGATTTGTTGAATATTGAGATATGCGGCCAAATCCTTGAGCTTGTAACGAATATCAAACTCTGGGAACTGGTAAATAGTCTTGTACAATTTAGCAAACTGTTCTCTAGTCCCATAACCTGTCAGATAATAGGCCTTGTCAATATCATTTTTGAAATAGACAGCAGAGAAATTCTGTTCCTGAAAAATGGTTTTCAGCAGGGTAATGTCCTCAGGAACGGTTTTTACGACCACAGCTTCACTAGTCGCTAAATCTGGCACTTCTCCAGCAAAATCCAAGACTGGAACTCCTTCTGGCAAGACTGCATTTTTTCCACGAATGTTAAAGAGTTGAACACCCTCCACACGCGCGTCCACCATCATCAACTGGAGGGCAGTTTGGCCATTCCATTGGTTGACAGACAATTTGACTGCTAACTCTAGATTCTTGGTTTGAGCAAACTCCGTTGCCCATCTACCTTGACCAAAAGCTACCACTTCAAAACTCGCCTCGCCTTTAGAAATTTTCAGTTTGAGATGGGCATTACCTGCTCCCATAGTACGAGCACTTTCAACCTGAAAATCCTTAATATAAAAGACTGGTTTCTGATTATCCATTCCAAAAGGTGCCAAGCGCTCAAAGTTCTTGACTGTTTCAAGACTCAAAGTCTCCAAATCCAACTCTTCATCTAGGTTTAACTTATTCTTGCCACCAGCATCTGCTCCCTTTTCACAGACATAGTCTTCCAAAACCTGAGATAAATCTGAGAGTTTCTCAATTTCCAGCGTCATTCCTGCTGCGCCAGCATGACCACCAAATGCAATGAAGAGGTCACGATAAGGATCCAAGGCTTCAAAAATATCGACCGCTTCAACACTACGAGCGCTACCCTTGGCACGACCGTCCTCTATATTAAGAACGATGACTGTCTGCCCTAGTTCTTCCAACAAACGACCAGCCACGATACCCAGAACCCCAGGATTCCAGCCTTCCTTAGCCAAAACCTGGACCTTCTTCTCAGAATCCACCATGGTCTTAGCTTCTTCATAGATAGACTGGACGATTTCCTTGCGCTCTTCGTTTTTCTGGTGAATCATAAGGGCAATCTCATGCGCTTCCTCATCATCAAACCCAGTCAACAAATCAATAGCTGGATTGGGATCATCCAAGCGCCCCAAGGCATTTAAACGAGGAGCAATCTGGAAGCCAACCGTTTCTTCTGTTACTTCATTTGTAGCAATTCCAGCCATGTCTAGCATTTCTTGTAGACCAATGCGCTGAGTATGCCCCAACATTTCCAGACCATATTGCACCAAGATACGATTTTCATCCGTTAGACTTACCATATCAGCAATGGTTCCAATAGCAACCAAGTCCAGTAGTTCCACTTGCACTTCTTCTAAAAG
Source organism: Streptococcus mitis 17/34 (assembly GCA_000430305.1). Taxonomy (GTDB): domain Bacteria; phylum Bacillota; class Bacilli; order Lactobacillales; family Streptococcaceae; genus Streptococcus; species Streptococcus mitis_AW. The sequence continues at coordinate 6,510 of ASZZ01000006.1, read as the reverse complement.
GCACAAGCCAGCTTGAAAGCCACTCCACAACCAGCCAAATATTTGAAAGGATAACTCGCGTCTGGATGCTCAGGATGAACGATAGCATAAGCATCTGGCAGGGTTTCAGGCATGGAATGGTGGTCAGTCACAATGACATCCACTCCCATCGACTGGGCCAATTCAATGGCTTCGTGACCCGCAACCCCATTATCCACTGTCACTATCAAGGAAATTCCCTCTTGCTCGATAAAGTATTTATAAACACTAGCATTGGGACCATATCCATCAGTAAAACGATTAGGCAAGTAAACACGGCACTCGGCACCAAGTTGTTCCAAACTTTCCTTCACAATCGAAGCCGAAGTCATACCATCCGCATCGTAATCTCCATAGATGAGAATATTTTCCCCTTCTTCAATGGCCTGACGAATCCGAGCCACTGCCTTGTCCATATCATGGAGCAGATAAGGGTCGTGCAAGTCCTCCAAGGAGGGTTCTAAAAACTTCTTCAGACTTTCTTCGTCCTGAATCCCTCTCTCAAATAATAACCGAGCCACCTCAGGACCCAGTCCAGCCTTCTTGGCTATCTTTGTAAAATCCGCATCTTCTACCTGCGGGGCAAATTGCCATTCATAAGTAGGTGTTATCAAAAAGACATCCACTCTTTCTAAGAATTCTATTGCTTCATTATAACATGATTTAGGCTTTTTCTCTATCCAGATTGCTTTCTACAAAAATTTTACTAACTTTTTTCTGATATGATTTGACAAGAAAAATCTTTTGGTGTAGAATCATGTTATAAAATCTAACACAAAGGAGATTCCTTATGGCTTTAGTAGAATTTGAACACGTCGAAAAATATTACGGAGACTACCATGCACTCCGCGACATCAATCTCCGTTTTGAAAAAGGACAAGTCGTTGTCCTCCTTGGACCTTCTGGTTCTGGGAAGTCAACTCTTATCCGTACGATTAATGGTTTAGAGGCTGTTGATAAGGGAAGTCTTCTAGTAAATGGTCACCAGGTTGCTGGTGCCAGCCAGAAAGATTTGGTGCCCCTTCGCAAGGAAGTCGGCATGGTTTTCCAACATTTCAACCTCTATCCGCACAAAACAGTGTTAGAAAACGTAACACTAGCACCCATAAAAGTTCTAGGAATTGATAAAAAAGAAGCTGAAAAAACAGCCCAAAAATATCTGGAATTTGTAAATATGTGGGACAAGAAAGATTCTTATCCAGCCATGCTATCTGGTGGACAAAAACAACGGATTGCCATCGCACGTGGACTCGCTATGCATCCTGAACTCCTCCTCTTTGATGAGCCAACATCTGCCCTAGACCCTGAAACTATCGGCGATGTTCTAGCAGTTATGCAAAAATTGGCCCACGATGGTATGAATATGATTATCGTTACTCATGAAATGGGCTTTGCCCGTGAAGTTGCGGATCGCATCATCTTTATGGCTGACGGAGAGGTTTTGGTGGATACGACAGATGTTGATGACTTTTTCGACAATCCAAGCGAACCTCGTGCCCAACAATTTCTCAGCAAAATCATCAACCACGAAAGTGACAAAGTCAAATAAGGAGGTGCCTATGAAAAAGAAACTCTTTTTATCCGCATTATTGATTAGCCTTTTCGGCCTTGCTACTGCAAAACCAGTTCAAGCCAATACCAGTGTGGTAGACATTCAAAAAAGAGGCGAACTAGTTGTCGGTGTCAAACAAGACGTTCCCAATTTCGGTTACAAAGATCCCAAGACAGGGACCTATTCTGGTATTGAAACGGACTTAGCCAAGATGGTCGCTGATGAGCTCAAGGTCAAGGTTCGCTACGTGCCTGTTACCGCACAAACTCGTGGCCCCCTTCTAGACAACGAACAGGTCGATATGGATATCGCGACCTTTACCATCACAGACGAACGCAAAAAACTCTATAACTTTACCAGTCCCTACTACACGGATGCTTCTGGCTTTTTGGTCAATAAATCTGCCAAAATCAAAAGTATTGAAGATCTAAACGGCAAAACCATCGGAGTTGCCCAAGGCTCCATCACCCAACGCTTGATTACTGAACTGGGTAAAAAGAAAGGCTTGACCTTTAAATTCGTCGAACTTGGTTCCTACCCAGAATTGATTACCTCCCTTCATGCCCACCGTATTGATGCTTTTTCCGTTGACCGCTCGATTCTATCTGGCTATATCAGCAAACGCACAGTACTACTAAATGATAGTTTCAAGCCATCTGATTACGGTATTGTTACCAAGAAATCAAATACCGAACTCAACGACTATCTTGATAACTTAGTCACCAAATGGGGTAAGGATGGTAGTTTGCAGAGACTCTATGATCGTTACAAGCTCAAACCATCTAGCCATACCGTAGATTAAGGAGGATACCCTATGACAGATTTATCATCTTGGACAGCCTATTTTCAGGATTTTGGCCAATTTTTCAATGGTTTCCTCTTCACCCTTGCTCTAGCGATTGGATCCTTTATCCTAGCCATGGTTTTGGGCATCTTCTTCGGAGCCATGTCAACCAGCAAACGTCCAATTTTACGCATTTTAGCTCGCATCTTTGTTGAATTTTACCAAAATACTCCCCTCTTGGTGCAGTTTGTTATCGTTTTTTATGGCCTACCTCTTATCAGTGATCATATCATCATGATTCCGATTTATTGGACGGCTGTTCTCTGCGTGGGACTCTATCACGGCGCCTATATCGCCGAGGTGATTCGCTCAGGGATTCAGTCTATTCCTAGCGGTCAAATGGAGGCTGCCTTGTCACAAGGTTTTACCTATATCAGTGCCATGCGCTTAATTATCTTGCCTCAGGCCTTTCGTATCATTCTCCCTCCTTTGACCAACCAAATCGTCAACCTCATCAAGAATACCTCGACAGTTGCTATCATCTCTGGAGTAGACTTGATGTTTGTGACCAAGTCTTGGTCAGCCCTCAACGGAAATTACATCCCAGCCTTTTTAGGCGCTGCACTGCTCTACTTTGCTTTATGCTTCCCTGTTGCCCAGTTTGGTCGCAAGATGGAGCAAGCCAACAAAAAAGCCTATTCACTTTAGGAGGTTACTATGGAATCTATTTTAGAAGTTTTGACCCCAGATAACCTAATCTTTATCTTTAAAGGATTTGGCTTGACCCTCTATATTTCTCTGATTGCCATCATCCTCTCTACCTTATCGGTACGGTTCTAGCTGTCATGAGAAATGGTAAAAATCCTGTCTTGCGCATTATCTCCAGCATTTACATCGAGTTTGTACGTAACGTTCCCAATCTTCTCTGGATTTTCACTATCTTTTTGGTGTTCAAGATGAAATCCACACCAGCAGGTATCACTGCCTTCACCCTCTTTACCTCAGCAGCCCTGGCTGAGATTATCCGAGGTGGTCTCAACGCTGTGGACAAAGGGCAATACGAATCGGGAATGTCGCAAGGATTTACCTCAACCCAAATCCTCTACCACATCATTCTTCCACAAGCTATTCGTAAAATGCTGCCAGCCATCATTTCTCAGTTTGTAACCGTGATTAAGGATACCAGTCTTCTCTACTCTGTTATCGCCCTACAAGAGCTCTTTGGAGCCAGCCAAATTCTCATGGGCCGTTATTTCGAACCAGAGCAAGTCTTCAGTCTTTATATCCTGATTGCCCTCATCTACTTCAGCTTTAACCTAGCAATCTCTAGCCTGTCACATATGCTAGCAAAACGTTGGCAACAAGCTGCAGAATAAAAAACAGCTCTCCAGTTCAATTGGAGAGTTTTTTGATGATAGTAGATACTTATAGAGCTCAATTTGACAGCATAGTTTTTCTATGATAAAATGTAACAAGTTTGTTTACAACAAATCAAAATCTAAATGAAATGGAATTTTCTATGAAATCAATCAAAGGACTACTCTTTATCATAGCTAGTTTTGCCTTGACTATTTTGACTTGGATGAACACTTCTCCCCAATTCATGATCCCAGGACTAGCTTTAACAAGCCTATCTCTGACTTTTATCCTAGCTACTCGTCTCCCGATAATAGAAAGCTGGTTTCACGGTTTGGAAAAGGTCTACACCGTCCACAAATTCACTGCCTTTCTCTCCATCATCCTACTAATCTTTCATAACTTTAGTATGGGCGGTTTGTGGGGCTCTCGATTAGCTACTCAGTTTGGAAATCTTGCAATCTATATCTTTATCAGCATCATCCTTGTCGCCTATTTAGGCAAATACATCCAATACGAAGCTTGGCGATGGATTCACCGCCTGGTTTATCTAGCTTATATTTTTGGACTCTTTCACGTCTACATGATCATGGGCAATCGTCTCCTTACATTTAATCTTCTAAGTTTCCTTGTTGGTAGCTATGCCCTTTTAGGCTTGCTAGCTGGTTTTTATATCATTTTTCTATATCAAAAGATTGGCTTCCCCTATCTAGGGAAAATCACCAATCTCAAACGCTTGAATCACGATACTATAGAAATTCAAATCCATCTTAGCAGACCTTTCAACTATCAATCAGGCCAATTTGCCTTTCTAAAGATTTTCCAAGAAGGCTTTGAAAGTGCTCCACATCCTTTTTCTGTCTCAGGCGGTCACGGCCAAACTCTTTACTTTACTGTCAAAAATTCAGGTGACCATACCAAGAACATCTATGATAATCTTCAAGTCGGCAGCAAAGTAAGCGTAGACAGAGCTTATGGACACATGATTATAGAAGAAGTACAAGAAAATCAGGTTTGGATTGCTGGAGGTATTGGGATTACCCCTTTCATCTCTTACATCCGTGAACATCCTATTTTGGATAAACAGGTCCACTTCTACTATAGCTTCCGTGGAGAGGAAAATGCAGTCTATCTGGATTTGCTCCGTGACTATGCTCAGAAAAATCCTAATTTTGAACTCCATCTAGTAGACAGTATAAAAGACGGCTATCTTAATTTTGATCAAGAAGAAGTAACTGAACATGCAACCGTCTATATGTGTGGTCCTCTTTCCATGATGAAGTCACTGGCCAAACAGATTAAGAAACAAAATCCAAAAGCAGAGCTTATTTACGAAGGATTCAAGTTCAAATAATCAATCACATTCTCCAGGGATTTCTCATACTCTTCGAAAATCTCTTCAAACCACATCAGCGTCGCCTTACCGTACTTAAGTACAGCCTACGGCTAGCTTCCTAGTTTGCTTTTTGATTTTCATTGAGTATCAGGAGTTTTTTTCTACGCAAATACTTAAAAACACTGCCAGATTTCTCTAGCAGTGTTTTGAGTTTCATTTATCTTAGTAAACTGTTCTTTCAGTTTCTACATCGAAGAAGTGTGCTTTGTTCAAGTCAAATCCAAGTTCAACTGTTGCACCTGTTTGCAAATAGTCACGAGCATCCACTTTGGCAACAAATTCGTCTTTACCAACTTGGCAGTAAAGGTGAGATTCTGAACCAAGCAATTCAGATACAGAAATAGTTGCTTTTACAACTGATTCTGGGAATGTTTCAAGGAAAGCAGGTTCTGCATTCACGTCTTCTGGACGGATACCGAAGATCAATTCTTTACCTTCGTAGCCTTTTTCACGAAGAACTTTCAATGCTCCTTCTGGCACTTTCAAGCGGAAACCATCTGAAACAATTTCGCTACCAACCAATTTCACGTTGATGAAGTTCATTGCTGGGCTTCCGATAAATCCTGCAACGAATTTATTAACTGGGTTTTTGTAAACTTCTTGAGGAGTACCGATTTGTTCAACACGTCCGATAGTACCTGTACCAGCAGGGTTCTTAGTTGCTGACATGATAACGATACGGTCTGCAAGTGTCATCGCTTCTGTTTGGTCGTGAGTTACGTAGATAGTTGTAGCTCCGATACGGCGGTGGATTTTCGCAATTTCAGCACGCATAGATACACGAAGTTTGGCATCCAAGTTTGACAAAGGTTCGTCCATCAAGAATACTTTTGCATCACGGACAATCGCACGCCCCATGGCAACACGTTGTCGTTGACCACCAGAAAGGTCAGCGGGTTTACGTTCCAAGAACTCTTTCAATCCAAGGATTTCAGCTGCTTCTTGTACACGTTTGTCGATGTCTTCCTTGCTATATTTACGCAATTTCAAACCGAAAGCCATGTTGTCATAAACAGTCATGTGTGGGTAAAGAGCGTAGTTTTGGAATACCATGGCGATGTCACGGTCTTTTGGAGCCACATCGTTGACAACCACGCCATCGATAGATGCAGTTCCTTCTGTAATATCTTCAAGACCTGCGATCATACGAAGAGTTGTTGATTTACCACATCCTGAAGGACCTACGAAAACGATAAATTCTTTGTCTTTGATGTCCAAGTTGAAGTCTTCAACTGAATAGTGTTCGCTGTTTGGATATTTTTTGTAAATATTTTTAAGATTCAATTCTACCATGAGGTGAACTCCTTTTGTCTTTTGATAGTTTCATTATAGATGAAAACGCTTTACATTTCTATGGCAAGGTGACCAAAAAAACAAAAAAGTTCTGTGCAACTTGCACAAAAC
>ASZZ01000005.1 GCA_000430305.1 Streptococcus mitis 17/34 | reverse complement strand
TAACTTTTTCTAATTTTTTTCAAATAAAGTAAAAAGAGCCAGAATTATACTGACTCTTCTATTGTTCATTAAATTTAGAAGCACGTTCTTCTCCCCACCAATAGGGCATTAGTTCTGCTACTTTCACTATCTTTCTTCTATCGTAGTCCATCATGAATTCTGCATCTTTATTTTCAGCGTTCAACTCTAATAGAAATTCTCTGCAAGCGCCACAAGGCATACCCGAACTTCCACCATACGGCGGTTTGTCTCGAAAGGCTAAGACTTTTTTAACCTTTGTTTGTCCTGAAAATTGGTACATATTGAAGAGTGCCGCCCGTTCTGCGCAGAGATGGAATACACCACAGGTTCCCTCCATACAGAAACCTGTAAATATTTGTCCATCTTCTGCTTCTACTGCGGCTACGACATGGTTAGCGTAAACAAAATCAGATACTTCATATGGATTATATAATTTCTGTGCTTCTTCGTACATCTTTTCCCAGATGTCCATTATTGTACCCTTCTTATTTAGAGATTTCTTTTAACATATTTTCAATATGCTGGATTGATTTTTCACGGCCTAACAAGAAGATAGTATCTGGCAATTCTGGTCCATGCATTTCACCTGAAACAGCGATACGAATAGGCATGAAAAGATTTTTCCCTTTAATACCTGTTTCTTTTTGGACTGCTTTAATTTGTGGGAAGATATTCTCTGTTACAAATTCATCATCTGTCATCGCTTCGAGTTTTGCTTTGAAGGCTTCAAGAACTGTTGGGACTGTTTCCCCTGCCATGACTTCGCGCTCTGCTTCTGTCAATTCTGGGAAATCTGAGAAGAAGAGATCTGTCAATGGAATAATCTCATCTACTGATTTCATTTGTGGTTTATAGAGTTCAACTAATTTTTCAGCCTTATCAGTCAATCGGCCTGCTTCCTCTAAGAATGGTTTTGCCATTTCAAAGATAGTTTCTAGGTCTGCATTCTTGATATAATCATTACTCATCCAGTCGAGTTTCTTCTGATCAAAGGCTGCTGGAGACTTGCTCAGGCGGTTTTCATCGAAAAGTTTAATGAGTTCTTCACGAGAGAAGATTTCATCTTCTCCACCTGGGTTCCAACCAAGAAGAGCAATAAAGTTAAAGACTGCTTCTGGTAAATAACCTTTTTTACGGTAGTCTTCGATAAACTGAAGGGTATTGGTGTCACGTTTAGACAATTTTTTCCCAGTTTCAGAGTTGATGATCAAGGTCATGTGACCAAACTCTGGCGCTTCCCAACCAAGCGCTTCATAAACCATAAGCTGTTTTGGTGTATTAGCAATGTGGTCATCTCCACGGATAACATGGGAGATTTGCATATCGTAGTCATCGATAACAACGGCAAAGTTGTAAGTTGGGTAACCGTCTTTCTTTTGAATAACCCAGTCACCACCGATATTGCCACCTTCAAATTCGATATCGCCTTTGACCATGTCATGCCATTTGTAGATACCTGACTCATTGACAGCCAAACGAACTGTTGGAATGATACCAGCTGCTTCACGTTGTGCGATGTAAGCCGCTTTTTCCTCTTCACTCATACCAAGGTATTCGTTGATGTAGCGTGGTGTTTCACCAGCCGCTTCTTGGCGTTCGCGTTCAGCCGCCAATTCTTCTTCTGTAACATAAGATTTGTAGGCTTTTCCTTCAGCTAGCAATTGGTCGATGTATTTTTGATACAAGTCCAAACGTTCAGACTGGCGGTAGTTTTCATGTGTTTCTGGGCTTTCATCCCAATCCATGCCCAACCAACGAAGGTTTTCAAGCTGTGAACGTTCACCATCTTCGACATGACGTTTACGGTCAGTATCTTCAATACGGATAATAAAAGTTCCACCATGATGACGTGCGTAAAGATAGTTGAACAATGCTGTACGGGCATTCCCGATGTGTAGTAGTCCTGTTGGACTTGGTGCGTAACGTACGCGGATATCTTTTGACATAGTTTCTCCTATAAAGTCTCTAGGCGTCTGCCTTTTTACTCTCTATATTATATCACAAGTCTTGGCTGAGTCCAATTTCTATGGATAAAGAGAGTAAAAAGAGTGGACAAACCACTCTTTTCTTCTATTATAGACGTGCGTTAAGTTCTTTGCTCAATTCTTCAAATCCTGGTTTTCCAAGCAGGGCAAACATGTTACGTTTATAAGCTTCAACACCTGGTTGGTCAAATGGGTTGATGGCATTCAAGTAACCTGAAAGGGCGATAGCCAATTCGAAGAAATAGATAGTGTAACCAAGAGTGAAGGCGTCTTGCTCTGGAAGAGTCACGTACATGTTTGGTACATCACCATCTGTGTGAGCAAGAAGAACACCGTCAGTTGCTTTTTTGTTTACAAAGTCAACGTCTTTTCCTTGAAGGTAACCAAGCCCATCAAGGTCTTCTTCCAAGGTAGGGATAATCACGTTCTTACGAGGTTTGTCAACACGAACAACTGTTTCAAACATGATACGAGTTCCCTCTTGGATAAATTGACCAAGTGAGTGCAAGTCAGTTGAGAAGTTTGCTGAAGTTGGGTAGATACCTTTTTGGTCTTTCCCTTCTGATTCACCAGCCAATTGTTTCCACCACTCTGAGAAGTATTGAAGTGATGGCTCATAGTTTACCAAGATTTCAGTTGCATAGCCTTTACGGTAAAGGATGTTACGAACTGCTGCGTATTGGTAAGCTTCGTTTTCAGAGATTTTATCTGAAGTGTAATCTTTGCGAGCTGCGTTAGCACCTTCCATAAGGCTTTGATATCAGCTCCTGATGCTGCGATTGGAAGCAAACCAACTGCTGTCAATACTGAGAAGCGTCCACCGATGTCGTCTGGAACAACAAATGTTTCCCAACCGTTAGCGTCTGCTTCAACCTTAACAGCACCTTTTTGGCGGTCAGTTGTTGCATAGATACGTTTGTTGGCTTCTTCTTGTCCGTATTTCTTAACCAAAAGTTCTTTGAAGACACGGAAAGCGATAGCTGGCTCAGTTGTTGTACCTGATTTAGAAATTACGTTTACTGAGAAGTCTTTGTCTGCAACATACTCTACCAAGTCAGCAAGGTAAGTAGATGAGATTGAGTTCCCTGCGTAAAGGATTTGTGGAGCCTTACGTTCTTCTTTTGTTTGCAAGTTAGCAAAGTGGTGGTTCAAGAAATCGATTGCTGCTTTGGCACCAAGGTAAGATCCACCAATACCGATCACAACCAAAACATCGCTGTCTGATTTGATTTGCTCAGCAGCTTTCAAGATGCGGTCAAATTCTTCGCGGTCATAGTTTTCAGGAAGGTCCAACCATCCCAAGAAGTCGCTACCAGCACCAGTTCCTTTACGGATCAATTCATCTGCTGCTGTTACTTGTGATTGCATGTATTCCACTTCATGTGGTGCAACAAATTTGTCTAAAACTTTTGAATAATCAAATTTAATATGTGACATGTTATTCCTCCAATATTTCTTCTTTTCTATCATAACGCTTACCCTCGTTTTTTTCAAGTTTTTTTTGTCGAATTTCTCCAATTTTTATCAGAATTCAAACGTTTGCGTAAAAATATCACATTCCAAAAATTTTGAAATAATAAAAGAAAGAACGACCAGATTCCCAGTCGTTACAGTTCATTCAATAAATACTCAAATAATTCTAAATTACCATCTTCTTCATTAACCAGAAACTCTGGATGCCACTGTAAACCGATAATGCGGTGCTCGTCGATAGACTCAATCGCTTCGATGGTCTGGTCTCTTGGATCAATAGCAGTTACACGGAAATTAGGTGCCAAATCTTTGATACTCTGACGATGTACGGAGTTGACCTGACTTTCTTTTCCAAATAGCTTAGCCACCACGCTTCCTTCCACTGTCTCAATAGAGTGAGATGTTCCGAAAGGCAGTCCTTGCCAGTGACCTTCGATTTCTTGATTGAGGGTTCCACCAAAGGCAACATTAACAAGTTGGACACCACGGCAGATTGCCATAATTGGTTTGTTCTGACGGAGCGCTTCTTTCAAGAGTGCCAATTCAAACTCATCGCGCACTAGGTTGTAATCATCGCTCTCGATGGTCTTTTTCTCTCCATAAAACTGAGGATGGACATTTTGACCACCTGTCAAAATCAATTTGTCAATCATTTCCACATAATCGCGCACAACTGACTCATCACCAACAGGAATGACTAAAGGGAGACCACCGACTTGACGAATGCTCTCTGCGAATCTACAAGATACAGATGAATGAATGTTTTTTCCTTCTCCGTCTACAGGACATAGATTTGCAGCAACTCCTACAACCGTTCTAGCCATGATGTCTCTCCTTTCGAATGTTAACGATAGTCCTATCATATCACTCAAAATGACTTTCGTCTAATATGTTTTTTTAAAGGCCGTGATAAATATTTTTTATGGACAAGAAAAAGCTGCCCACATAGGACAACTTTTTTCTTATTCAAAAACAAATTGATTGTGATAGAGTTCTGAGTAGAAGCCACCTAGTTTCAAGAGTTCATGGTGGTTACCACGTTCAATGACTTCGCCATCTTTAAGAACAATAATCTGATCTGCATTGAGAATGGTTTTCAAACGGTGGGCAATAACGAAACTGGTTCTGCCTGCTACAACTGCCTCCATGGCATGCTGAATCTTGCTTTCTGTCACCGTATCTACATTTGAAGTTGCTTCATCGAGAATGAGAACTTCTGGATCTGTCATCAGCGTTCGAGCAATGGAAATCAATTGCTTTTGCCCTGTTGAGAAGATACTCTGGTCATCATCGATGAGGGTATCGTATTTATCAGGCAAGCCTTCGATATAGTCGTGAATGTGGGTTGCCTTAGCTGCTGCCTCAACCATTTCCTGACTGGCATCTGGTACCCCAAAACGGATATTGTCTCGAATGGTTCCGCTAAATAAAACCGAATCTTGCAAGACAATTCCCACCTTACTTCTGAGACTATCTAAGTCATAGTCACGAATGTCTTTACCGTCAAAATAAATACCGCCAGCATCAACATCATAAAAGCGATTGATGAGGTTCATAATAGTCGTTTTCCCTGAACCTGTCGGACCAACAACCGCAGTCATCTGGCCTTTCGGAGCGGAAATGCTGACATCTTTCAAAATCGGCTTGTCAGGCAAATATGAGAAATCAATGTGACTAATTTCAACACTTTCTTGCAACTTAGTGAAGATTGGAGCCTTTTCAGGTCGGATTTCTTCCTCTGCATCAAACATTTCCTGAATCCGTTCAGCACCAGTAAATGCCAACTGAAGACTTCCCCAACTAGCCGCAACTTGAATAATAGGCTGGTAGTATTGCTGAGAAAATTGGGCAAACATAACAATCAAACCGAGGGCTGTACTTGTTTCAATATTCTTATCATTTAAAAGTACAGCTGAACCCGCAAAGATGACGATGGCTGTATTAACCAGACTCATCCCATTCATGACAGGGAAAAGAATTCCTGAGAACATTCTTCCTTTAAAGGTTGCCTTGCGAACGCGCTCATTTTGTTCAAGAAATCCTGCCATCATATCTTCTTGAATTCCTTGGACAATGACAGCTTTTTGGCCTGAGATACTCTCATCCATATAGGCGTTGAGTTTCCCAACCTCTTTTTGCTGGAGGTTGGTGTATTTGCGTGCCATTTTCACGATGAAAATCAGCATAAGAAAGGCCACTGGTGTGCTGGCAATGGTGATGAGGGCCAGCGTTACATTTCTCGAAAACATAACAAGAATCAGACCAATGTATAAAACAATATTGCTCATGACCTGAATCAAGCTCTCGTTAAAGGCTTGGAGGATATTATCCAAATCACTGGTAAAACGAGACAGGATATCGCCATCTTGTCGACGGTCAAAGAAAGAAACCGTCAATCGCGCAAGCTTACCAAAGAGGCCTTTGCGCATCTCGTTGGTCGATTCTGCAATCACGCGCGTCATAAGACACATGTATATGACACTGGAGATAAAGAGAACCAAAACCAGTAGACCAAGATTGACCATGATTCCTGATAGACTCTGCCAAACAAGTTCTGGATTGCCATCTTGATAAGCTTGAACTAAATTAGCTAGCTCTGTTACCGCTTGTCCAGAAAAGACTGGAAAGAGGGCTTGGGCAAGAGTCGCTAGAACAATCATCAGAATGACAACTACAAATGATAACTTATAAACTTTAAAATAATTCCAAAAAAATTGAACTGTCTTCATGTTACTCCTCCTTCCCTTTCTGTGTTTCATAGATCTCACGGTAAACGGCATTGTTGGCAACCAAATCTGCATGCGTCCCTTGACCAATCAATCGTCCTTGATCCAGCACCAATATCTTATCTGCATGGACAACCGAGCTAATCTTTTGAGCGATGATAATTGTTGTCGTCCCCTTCAGATCCTTATTCAAGGCTTCTTGCACCAGGCGCTCTGACTTGGCATCCAAGGCTGAGGTCGAATCGTCAAAAATCAGAATACGCGGATTGCTGACAATCCCACGCGCAATCGACATCCTTTGTTTTTGCCCACCTGAAAAATTGGTTCCCCGTTCCTCAACTGGACTTTCAAAGGTTTTCTCCATACGATGAATGAATTCACTAGCCTGGGCAATATTAGCTGCGCGCTCCATTTCAAATAGAGTGGCATCTCCCTTACCCTGTCTCAAGTTATCAGCAATCGTTCCACTAAAGAGAATGGCACGTTGGAGAACGATAGAAACAGTTTTACGTAGGGTTCCTTCACTCACTTCTCGAATATCCTTGCCTCCGATTTTGATAGAGCCTTCCTGTGGGTCAAAGAGACGTGGAATCAATTGAGCCAAAGTTGACTTCCCTGCACCAGTCGCTCCAACTACTCCAACCATTTGACCAGGTTCGATGGTAAAGCTCACATCTTTCAGCATCGGTTCCTTATCCATTGGATAGGTAAAGGTTACATTTTCAAAGCTAAGACTTCCAACCAACTCTTCATCTGGGACATCCTTGAAGGTCATAGCTGGCTCTGCGTCAAGAATTTCTCGAACACGACGCATGGAAATCATGGCACGGCTGACAGAATTTCCTAAAAATCCAACCATAACAATGGTAAAGATAATCTGGCTTAGGTAATTGACAAAGGAAGCAATGGAACCAACAACTGACGGATCCGACTGAACCATTCCTGCGACCAGCCAAATAGAGAGGAATACCGCTCCATAGCCAACTAACATCATAAAGGGTTCCACTACTGAAAAGGCATAACCAATGTAAAGGTTTTGACCAAGAAGCTCGTCTGAGACCTCTGTAAACTTCGCGAACTGCTCTTTTTCTTGGACAAAGGACTTGACCACACGAACACCGCGCAGATTTTCCTTAGCAATGGCATTGATGCGCTCAAGAAGGGTTTGAAACTTGGCAAAACGTGGCCCCATCATCCCCATCATGACAGCAGTCAAACTAAAAATTAAGACCACCATGAGAACAATTACCCACCAGAGAGAAGGGAGAGTTTGAACCGCAAGGATAAACGAACCGATGAACAAGAGGGGGAGTCTGAAAAGAATTTGGAAGGTCATCATGACGACGTTCTGAATCTGGTTGATATCATTTGTCATTCGAACGACTAGATTTCCCGCATTAAATTGTTCAATATTGGCATAAGAAAAGGTTTGGATTTTACGGAAGGCATCCTCCCGAAGGTCAGATGAAACTCCTTGGGCAATATAGGCTGCGAGGACAACATTGAGTCCACCAGCAACCAGACCGACCAAGGCCACACCAATCAACCAAGCCCCGATACTATAAATGGCTTCATATTTCCCAGCAAGGAGGGCGTCTAACACTTCCTGCAGATAACGTGGTTGCAGAAGTGAACTAGCAACCATCAAGCCTGTCATCAGGAGCGAAGCCAAGGCCTGCCACTTGTAGGTTTTTATTTTCTGAATCAGCATACTTTCTCCTTAAAAAATAGACAAAAGGGAGCGACAATGTGTCAGCTCCTTCTCATTCTGTTTGTGTGATGTTATTCTAGCAAAAAAGTGGGAACTTGTCAAAGAAGTCTCCTTGATACAGCTAGAATGACTAGTCATTTCTGGCTTTATAATTTTTGTTTTAACTCAACCAAGACATTCATAGCCTGCATAGGTGTCATGTTGTAAACATCCAGTTTAGCTAATTCTGCTAGGATAAGATGCTCTTCAGGTGCATCAAAAAGTGAAATTTGTTCAGTGACGGCACTTGTTTGCCTCATTGGAGCAAGACTTTCTTGCCCTTGACTCTCTAGTTGGGTCAAAATCTTATCCGCCCTTGCTAAAAGGTCTGCTGGCAAACCAGCAATCTTGGCAACATGAATACCGTAGGATTTATCAGCTGGACCTGGTTCAAGCTTGTGAAGGAAGGTAACTTGCCCATCCTGCTCCAAGGTTGCCACGTGGACATTGACCAAGTGTTCCAAGCTAGACTCTAGACTGGTCAACTCATGGTAGTGGGTCGCAAAGAGAGTCTTGGCTCCGATATGCTCATGGATGTATTCAATGATGGACTGTGCAAGAGCCATCCCGTCATAAGTAGCAGTTCCCCGACCTAACTCATCAAAAAGAATCAAAGAATTCTTAGTCGCATGCGAAATGGCATTGTTGGCCTCCATCATCTCCACCATAAAGGTTGATTGACCTGAAACCAAGTCATCTGCTGCTCCAATACGGGTAAAGATTGCATCAAAAATTGGCAAATGGGCACTTTCTGCTGGCACATAAGAACCCAACTGAGCCATAACCGCCGTCATGGCTAACTGACGCATGTAGGTTGACTTCCCACTCATGTTTGGCCCTGTAATCAGTTGAATACTGGTATCTTCTGCCATCTGAATCGTATTAGGAATATAGGTCTGAGCCCCCATGACCTTTTCAACGACAGCATGGCGCCCTTTCTGGATATCGATCTGTGAATCGTCTCCGAATTCAGGTCGAATCAAATGCTGGGTTTCAGCTACAACTGCCAAGCTTTGTAAAACATCAACCGTCGCAATTCCTTGAGCTAGAGCCTGCAAACGCTGAATGTACTTGCTGACCTCTTCACGAATACGCATAAAGATTTCGTATTCTAGATTGGCTGACTTCTCACGCGCCTCCAGCATATCTCCCTCGATACGGCTAATTCCTCGGTACCGAAGCGTTCTGAGTTTTTCAGCGTCGCCTTGCGGAAAAAGTGAGCTGGAACATTTCCCAATTGCGAATTGGTCACATGGAAATAGTAGCCATCCTTTTTATTGTAGTCAATCTTGAGGGTACTGATCCCAGAATTTTCTCTCTCCTTAGCCTCAATCTCAGCAATCCAGCTAGTCCCTTCTCTGAGCACTCGGCGGTATTTATCCAAAGTCTCATCAAATCCCGTCCGGATAATCCCCCCATCGGTAATCACATGAGGAGCTTCAGGAGCAATGGCAGCACTAATCAAGCTCTCCAACTCAGGGATTCCATCCAATTGTTCGATGAGATAGGCCAGAGCAGGTTGCTCCATCCCTTCTAAAATCGCTCGAATCCGTGGCACACTGGATAAGGTAGTCGCCAGCTGCAAGAGATCCTTGGGATTGGTCTTGCCAAAAGAAACCCGACTAGCCAAACGTTCGATATCATAAACACCCTTGAGACTGTCTGTCAAATCACTGCGCTCAAAGAAGTGGTCAAGAAAGACCTGCACCACCTCTTGACGTTGGACGATTCGCTCCTTATCAATCAGGGGACGATGGATCCAAGAACGCAAGAGACGCATGCCCATAGCTGTTTTGGTTTCATCTAAAAGCCAGAAAAGACTGCCCTGCTTCTTACCTGAACGGGCATTCTCAACCAAATCCAGACTAGCTTTAGTCGCATAGTCCATCTGTAAGAAATCTTTGATTTCATAGCGGATAACTGGTTTGAGGTGGTTCAATTCCCGCATCTGGGTACGGTGAACATACTGGAGCAGCTTACTAGTTGCCGCTTGCTCCACCGCTGCTAATCGTGAATCCAGTAAATGAAGATCCTCAAATCCTTCTTTTTCATAGGAAAGCACCAAATTCATCTGGCGACTGAGAATCTGTTCTTCTGCCTCAGACAAATCATAACCCAGCACCACTTCTCGAGCCTTGAGATTACGAATTTCCCCACAAACCAGCGTGAAATCCAATAGACCGGTCACATAAAAGTCACCGGTCACCAGGTCCATATAAGCCAGGCCAAACTGACTGCCATCACGGTCTAGGGCAACCAAGAAATTGTTCTGACTGTCCGGCTTAGTGCTATCGACTACTGTCCCAGGTGTAATGACCTGAACAACCTCTCGTTTAACAACCCCAACTGCTTGCTTAGGATCTTCCATCTGCTCTGCAATAGCTACCTTATAGCCCTGCTCAATCAACACATCGATATACTGCTGAGCAGAATGATAGGGAACACCCGCCATAGGAATCGGATTATCCGCATTCTTGTTGCGACTCGTTAAGGAAATTTCCAGAATCTGCGCAGCATTGACCGCATCCTCATAAAATAATTCATAAAAATCACCCATCCGAAAGAGCAAAAAAGCATCTGGATATTGCTTTTTAATATCCACATACTGTTGCATGCCGGGTGATAGCTTTTCTGTCGCCATTTTCCGTCTCTCCTTGTCAAAAATAAGTCTTGAGAGCAACTCCCAAGACCTTACTTATCTTTCATCAAATCTAGCAAACGATCTTCCATGAGTTTGGCAACGTGCTGGTCTCGACAAATGACCAATAAGGTATTGGCACCAGCAACTGTTCCTAAAATCCATTCATCCTTGTTTGCATCTACAATATTTGCCAAAACAGAGGCTTCGCCCAATTTGGTATGAAGTACCAAGGTAAACTCTGCTCTTGCAACACCTTCTAAATGATGAGACAAAAATTCCACCAAATCAATCTTTTCTGTCTCATTTGCTAGTACATAATACACCATATCATTTTTCTTGACCTTGGTCAAGCCGATTTCGCGCAAATCACGAGACAGGGTTGTCTGCGTCACAAAGACATTGTGCGCCTCCAACCGATCTTGAATTTCTTTTTGTGTACTTAATTTCTCCTCAGTAATCATTTTTTTTATTAACTGATGACGATCTCTTTTTCTCATAAAATCCTCTTATGTGAATATTTATAACTAATTTTATAACTATATTATACCAAAAAAATAGGAGATTTCAAAAATTTTTTCTTCTTTCTTTAAAATTGTGATAAAATAGTAGAAAAGTCCAAAAAGGAGCTCTTAATGAATACAAAAGAATTGATTGCTAGCGAATTGGCTAGCATCATTGATAGCCTGGACCAAGAGGCTATTTTAAATTTACTGGAAACCCCTAAAAACTCAGAAATGGGAGACATCGCTTTCCCTGCTTTTTCTCTTGCAAAAGTCGAACGTAAAGCGCCACAAATGATTGCAGCTGAACTAGCTGAAAAAATTAACAGTCAAGCCTTTGAAAAGGTTGTCGCAACAGGACCTTACGTTAACTTTTTCCTTGATAAATCTGCCATTTCTGCTCAAGTATTGCAAGCTGTTATCACTGAAAAAGAACACTATGCTGACCAACATATTGGCAAACAAGAAAATGTTGTGATCGACATGTCTAGTCCTAATATCGCTAAACCATTTTCTATCGGTCACCTGCGCTCAACTGTTATCGGAGATAGCTTGTCACATATTTTCCAAAAATCGGTTATCAAACGGTCAAGGTCAATCATTTGGGAGACTGGGGTAAACAGTTTGGGATGCTGATTGTTGCCTACAAAAAATGGGGCAACGAAGAAGCTGTAAAAGCTCATCCAATCGATGAACTTCTTAAACTCTATGTCCGCATCAATGCTGAAGCTGAAAATGACCCTAGCTTGGATGAAGAAGCGCGCGAATGGTTCCGTAAACTTGAAAATGGAGATGAGGAAGCTCTCGCTCTTTGGCAATGGTTCCGTGATGAAAGTTTGGTGGAATTTAACCGCCTTTACAATGAACTGAAGGTTGAATTTGACAGCTACAACGGAGAAGCCTTCTACAACGATAAGATGGATGCAGTTGTAGACATTCTTTCTGAAAAAGGCCTTCTTGTTGAATCAGAAGGTGCCCAAGTTGTGAATCTTGAGAAATATGGAATTGAACATCCAGCCTCATCAAAAAATCTGATGGTGCAACTCTCTATATCACACGTGACTTGGCTGCAGCTCTTTACCGTAAAAACGAATACCAATTTGCTAAATCTATCTACGTCGTTGGTCAAGAGCAATCTGCCCACTTTAAACAACTCAAAGCTGTCTTGCAAGAGATGGGCTACGATTGGAGTGAAGACATTACTCACGTTCCTTTTGGTTTGGTTACAAAAGAAGGGAAAAAACTCTCTACTCGTAAAGGGAATGTCATCTTGCTAGAACCTACAATTGCAGAGGCTGTTAGTCGTGCCAAAGCCCAAATCGAGGCTAAAAATCCTGAACTTGAAAATAAAGACCAGGTGGCGCATGCTGTTGGGGTTGGAGCCATTAAATTCTATGACCTCAAGACTGACCGTACAAACGGATATGACTTTGACCTAGAGGCCATGGTATCCTTCGAGGGTGAAACTGGACCTTACGTTCAATACGCCTACGCTCGTATCCAATCTATCTTACGCAAAGCCGATTTCAAACCAGAAACAACTGGCAACTATAGCTTGAATGATACTGAAAGCTGGGAAATCATCAAACTCATCCAAGACTTCCCACGTATTATCAACCGTGCGGCTGATAACTTTGAACCTTCTATCATTGCTAAATTTGCAATTAGCCTGGCTCAAGCCTTCAACAAGTACTATGCACATACACGTATCTTGGATGAAAGTCCAGAACGCGACAGCCGTCTAGCCCTCAGCTACGCAACTGCAGTCGTTCTCAAAGAATCCCTTCGCTTGCTCGGAGTAGAAGCGCCAGAGAAGATGTAAATCGTTACAAGAGACTGGAACTAAAGTTCCTAGTCTCTTGACGGCAATCGCTATATGGCGAATTGCCTAAACGCTTCACTAGTTTTAGGACATAAATATGATCGATTTATGTCCTAAAACGTCGTAATCTTAAAGTTATTGGAACTAAAGTTCCTAATTGTTAGACGCTAGCCGCTTATATGCGGACTAGCTAACTGCTTCACTAGCCATGGCTCCTAAATATAATCGATTTAGGAGCCATGACGTCGTAATCAGAGACACTTGTCTAAATGTTTTACTAATTCATCTAACCAAATAATATCGATTTGGTTTGGTTCATGTCGTAATCTTTTAATCACTTTATTGTAAAGTAGTCTAAGTAACTAACGCCAAATCCTATCAGGTGTTTGGCCAAGCGCTTCACTAGTTCTGGGACATAAATATTATCGATTTATGTCCCAGAACGTCGTAACCAGAGATATTTGCCTAAACGCTTTACTAATTCACCAATCCAAATAATATTGATTTGGTTAGGCTCATGTCGTAAGCTTTTAATTACTTGATTGTAAAGCAGTTTAAGTAACTAAGACCAAATCCTATACGTAATTAGGTTTAGAGGCCTATCAAAAATCTTATCAAGTTTTGCTGACTGATTCTGCTATTTTAGGCCCACTGAATCAATTTATTCACTACTACTTCTTTATCATACAGGGAGATTTCCTATGAGCCAATATGCTTATATCCTCGTTGTGATTAGCTTGGTGTTCCTTTTTCTACTCAATAAGTACGAGAAGGAGAGACTTCAAAGGCTCTACCAAGAACAACTTTTGAAGGATGAAACCTTTAGGGCTGACATCAAAGAGAAAATTCACACAACTGAAAATATCAATGATGTCATTGCTTACATCAATAAAACTTATCATCTGGGAATGTTGCTATCAAAAGACATTACAGATCAATTGAAATAAACCTAGCTATTCTTTAAGAAATATCAAAACCGAGACTAAGAGTTTAATACTTCGTCTCGGTTTTTTATGTATTTTTCAAGTAACAAAGCCACCACTCCCCCAGCAATGCAAGTGCAAAATCCTCTAGAATATGATAGAATAATGAAAAGGACTCTATTAAGGAGGAAATCATGGAAAAACAAACCATCGCCGTCTTGGGGCCTGGTTCTTGGGGAACTGCCCTTTCACAAGTCTTAAATGACAATGGACACGAGGTACGTATCTGGGGAAATATTCCCGAGCAAATCAATGAAATTAATACCTATCATACTAACAAGCACTACTTTAAAGATGTCGTTCTAGATGAAAATATTATCGCCTACACTGACTTAGCTGAAGCACTGAAAGATGTGGATGCGATTTTGTTTGTTGTCCCAACAAAAGTGACACGACTTGTTGCCCAACAAGTTGCACAAACCTTGGATCATAAGGCTATCATCATGCACGCATCAAAAGGATTGGAGCCTGATAGCCATAAACGATTATCAACCATCCTTGAAGAAGAGATTCCTGAAGAGCTCCGCAGTGATATTGTCGTTGTCTCAGGGCCTAGCCATGCAGAAGAGACCATTGTGCGTGACCTGACTTTAATCACAGCTGCTTCTAAAGATTTGCAAACAGCTCAATACGTTCAGGAACTCTTTAGCAATCACTACTTCCGACTTTATACCAATACGGATGTTATTGGAGTCGAAACTGCCGGTGCTCTCAAAAATATTATCGCTGTCGGTGCAGGAGCTTTACATGGTTTGGGATTTGGTGACAATGCTAAGGCAGCTATCATCGCTCGAGGCCTGGCAGAAATTACCCGCCTAGGGGTAGCACTCGGTGCCAGTCCATTGACCTATAGTGGTTTATCTGGTGTGGGAGATTTGATCGTAACAGGAACCTCCATCCACTCTCGTAACTGGAGAGCCGGAGATGCTCTTGGTCGTGGAGAATCCCTAGCTGATATCGAAGCCAATATGGGCATGGTGATTGAAGGAATTTCAACGACTCGAGCAGCCTATGAACTAGCGCAAGAACTTGGAGTCTATATGCCCATTACACAGGCCATTTACCAAGTTATTTACCACGGAACCAACATCAAAGATGCTATTTATGACATCATGAACAATGAATTTAAAGCAGAAAATGAGTGGTCTTAACCCTCTAAAGAAAGGATTCTTATGACATCAAAAGTTAGAAAAGCTGTCATCCCTGCCGCTGGACTTGGAACTCGATTTTTACCAGCAACTAAAGCACTTGCTAAAGAAATGTTGCCAATTGTAGACAAACCAACTATCCAATTTATCGTCGAAGAAGCTCTCAAATCAGGTATTGAAGATATTCTGGTTGTCACTGGTAAATCAAAACGTTCTATTGAAGACCACTTTGACTCAAACTTTGAGCTTGAATACAACCTTAAGGAAAAAGGCAAAACAGATCTATTGAAATTGGTAGACGAAGCAACTGGTATGCGCCTCCATTTCATTCGCCAAACTCACCCTCGCGGTCTTGGAGACGCTGTCCTACAAGCCAAAGCTTTTGTAGGGAATGAGCCCTTCGTTGTTATGCTGGGTGATGACCTTATGGACATCACAAATGAGAATGCCGTTCCTTTGACAAAACAACTGATGAATGATTACGAAAAGACACACGCATCAACCATTGCTGTCATGCCTGTACCACACGAAGATGTTTCATCATATGGAGTCATTGCTCCTCAAGGCGAAGGAATCAATGGTCTCTACAGTGTCGAAACTTTCGTTGAAAAACCAGCTCCCGAAGATGCACCAAGTGATTTAGCAATCATCGGTCGCTATCTACTCACACCTGAAATTTTTGATATCTTAGAAAATCAAACTCCTGGTGCTGGAAATGAAATCCAGCTTACCGACGCTATTGATACGCTTAATAAAACACAACGTGTTTTCGCCCGTGAATTTACAGGAGCTCGTTACGACGTTGGGGATAAGTTTGGCTTTATGAAAACATCTATTGACTACGCCCTCAAACATCCACAAGTCAAAGATGACTTGAAAGAATACCTCATCCAACTTGGAAAAGAATTGGCTGAGAAGGAATAAAATAAAAAGATAAGGTTCAAAAAATGCCTTATCTTTTTTCATTACACAAATTTTCTTCCAACTTCGTCACAACCCCATTCCCTTGTAGAAAAGCAAGACTGCGAGTCCTACAAACAAGACTAACGCTACCAGTCTCTGACTAGAGCTATACATCCGTCTTTCACCTCGGACTGGAAAGATAACTGCTAGAAATGCGCCACCAACTGCACCACCGATATGGCCTGCTAGACTGATTCCTGGAATCAGAACACTTCCAATAATGTTAACCACAAAAAGTGTCAAATAAGACTGTCCTAGCTGTTGTATATAAGGATTACGCGTAGCATAACGAAGAATGATAATCGCGGCAAATAGTCCGTAAAGAGAGGTGGATGCTCCTGCTGCTAAAGATTTGGGACTAAACTCAAAAACAAAGAGATTACCCATCATTCCTGATAAGAGATAGAGAAAGAAAAACTGCTTTGAACCAAAAATCTCCTCTACCTGCCTACCAAGATAATAAAGGGAAAGCATATTAACTATGAAATGCTCCCACCCAATATGAACAAAAATAGCCGAAAAGAGACGCCAAATCTGCTCAGGAAAGAGGCGAATGGCAGGACCATACATTGCCCCAAATCGAAATAAGGTATCTGCCTGTAAAAGTTTCCTCCTGTGATCACCAACATTAGTAGAAATACCAAGGCCGTCACTAATAGGAAGAAACTCGTCACAGGGTAACGCCTATCAAAGATTTCCTTCATCAATCAATACCTCCTGAACAGGAATATCATGGTTTTCAGGGAAAAAGTCCTGAACTTGATAATGATAAACCGTACTCAAAGTATGGCCAGTAAAATGTTCCAGATAGCGGTCATAATAACCTCCGCCATAGCCAATCCGATATCCTTCCGTCGTAAAAGCCAGCCCTGGAACATGAATCAAATCAATCTGAGAGGCAGCCACAACTTCCAAATTCCCCTGTGGTTCCAGTAAGCCAAAGGAAGTTTTTACCAACTGCTGCGCATCATAGACCACAAAGTCCATGCGCCCCTTGGGATAGGTTTTTGGTATCAGAACCTTCTTACCATCCCTCAGAGCCTGCTCAATCAGTTCCTGCGTTTGAAACTCATGAGGAAAAGAGAGATAGGTTGCGATGACCTTAGCTTCTTGGTAAAAGGGATGCTTTAAAAATCGCTCGGTTAAAGTTTGATCCATAGCCTGTTTTTGCTCTCGAGGGATAGCCTTCATGTCCTGCAAGACTTGCTTGCGTAATTCCGATTTCATAGATAATTCCTCTACTCTGCTGCCTTCTTTTTCAGGAAACTAGAGACCGCATCCACCCCAATGGCTAGTGCCTCTTCCTTAGGAGTCATCTGAGGGTGATGAAGAGCGTAGGGACTATCGATACCCAGCCAAAACATAACACCATCAACCTTCGAAAGGAGATAACCAAAGTCCTCACCTGTCATAGCAGGCTCGATATCAATCAACTCGATTCCGTCTTTCTCTTCAAAGAAGTCCATCAGTTCACGCGCCAAGACTGGATTGTTCTCAACAGGCAGGTAGCCCCCTTGTTTGAGTTCGACTTCGACTTCCATATCAAAGGCAGCTGCAACTCCTTCTGCAACTGTTTTGACCCTCTTTTGAACCAAGAGACTCATGTCCTGTGTCAAAGCTCGAATAGTTCCATGCAAAAAGGCTGTGTCTGTGATGACATTGTTGGTTGTTCCAGCTTGGAAAAGACCAAAGGTCACCACTGCTCCCTCGATTGGGTTGACATTGCGGCTGACCACTGACTGCACCTGGGTAACAAAGTAACTAGCCGCTACCAAAGCGTCATTGGCTTCATGTGGAAAGGCTGCGTGTCCGCCTTTTCCTTTGAAGCGAATCTTCACCTCACAGGTCCCTGCGAAAAGTGTATGAGTATTGGTCGCGATCTGGCCGACTTTCAAATCTGGACGGACATGGAGACCATAAAATTGGTCTGGCAACCAGTCTCCAAAAGCACTATCCTCATACATGAGCATGCCTCCAGCTTCATTTTCTTCAGCAGGCTGAAATAGGAAGAGCAGATTGTTCTTTGGTTGCTCCTCAAGTGCACGCTCAAGACAACCCAAGGCAATGGTCATATGAAAATCATGTCCACAAGCGTGCATACGACCTTGGTACTGAGAGGCGAAAGGAAGGCCTGTTTGTTCGACGATAGGCAGACCATCAATATCTGTCCGCCAACCAATGGTCCGCTCTGGCTGACTTCCCTGCAAATAAACCAAAATACCTGTCTGCCAAGTACGAACTTGGACAAAATCCTTGCCCGCGACCAATTTCTCAATAACATCCAGCAAATAAGCATGAGTCTTGAACTCCTCCAAGCCAATCTCCGGAATCTGGTGTAAATCTCGTCTAGTCTGAATCAAATCTAACATCTATCTGTCCTCCTATATAGCAGAAAGAGGCTGGAAAAAGAGTTCCGCCTCTATTTTTCATTTACAATTACAAGGTACGAAGCGCATCTTCTAGCGCTGTTTTTTGTTGAGTTTGGGCATCAATCTCTTTGATAATGCGAGCTGGAACACCTGCTACTACCACATTTTCTGGGACATCTTGGGTAACGATAGCTCCTGCTGCGACAACTGAGCCACTACCGATTTGGACTCCTTCGATAACCACTGCATTGGCACCGATAAGAACATTGTCTCCGACACGGACTGGTTCAGCACTAGCTGGCTCAATCACACCTGCCAAAACTGCACCTGCACCAACGTGGCTGTTTTTCCCAACGATGGCACGGCCACCAAGGATGGCACCCATATCAATCATGGTTCCTGCGCCAATTTCAGCGCCGATATTGATAACTGCTCCCATCATGATAACAGCATTATCACCAATTTCAACCTGATCACGGATAATCGCACCTGGCTCGATACGAGCGTTGATAGCACGTTTATCTAGCAAAGGAACTGCAGAATTGCGAGCATCTTGCTCAACAACATAGTCTTGATTTTCTACCAAACCATCGAGAAGCGGAGCGACATCCTTCCAGTCTCCGAATAAAACATTTCCTAATTTGACAACAGCACTTGGTACAGCAGTTGCAAGTTCTCCCTCAAAGGTTACTTTGACACTGGTTTTCTTTTCAGCATTGGCGATAAATTGGATAATTTCTTGTGCGTTCATTTTTGTAGCAGTCATAGGCGCCTCCTAGTTCATTTTAATGATACCTATTCTACCAAAAAAGGCCTCAAATTTGAAGCCTTTTTGTTTGTTTTTAGGTATGATTTTTAGGGATGTGAGATAAAACGTGCTGTCGGTAAAAGCAAGCCTCTACCGATACAACCTAAAAACACTCTTCACAACTATCTCCCCGTGTTTTATTGACTATTCTAGTATAGCACACTTTTAGAATTAAGAAAAGACTTTTTATTTACTTTCTTTCGCTTCTTCTATCGATAGGAATATCATAGGTAAAATAATCAAGGCCATTGCTAGAAGAAGGGACCAATCCACCACCAACTCTAAAAATAAAACACTCAAAAGGCAGAAGAGAGAGGTTCACTGGCACTAATAACAGAAACCACCAAGGGAGAAACCAAGGACACAGCCTTCATGGAAATGAAAAATGCAAAAGCCGTCCCAAAGAAAGCAATAATGAGGCAAATCAAGATACTCCAAATATCAAGAGTAAAGGAAAGCTGATAAACCGGCGAAAGGACATTGCTAAATAAACCTGCCAAAATCATCCCCCACCCAACCGTGGGTACAAAACCATAGCGCTTCGCGAAAGGTTGGGGCAGGATAACATTAAACATAACCCCCATAGCACTCAACAGACCTGTTATAAGGCTAGTGGCGTCATGGATAACTGAGAGAGATCTCCCTTTGTCGCCATCAAGCACACACCCAGCATAGCAATCAGAACATAGAAAATAGCGCTTTTTGACGCTCGTTTTTGATAAACCAAACGATTGTAAAAGAGGATAAAGACAGGACTAATGAACTGTAAAATAGTCGCTGTCGCAGCATTTGAATATTCTACACAGAGATAGAAAAAATACTGAACTGAGAAAATTCCCAAAATAGCATAGGCCAAAAAGGCAGGTAATTTTTCTTGTCTCGCCAGATATCTAGCACTTGTGATTTTAATTGCATTGCAGACCAAATGAGAACAAGACTCCCTGCCAATGTCAAACGCATAGAGGTAATCCAACCAGAAGATACCTGATAATGAGTAAAGAAATACTCTCCTAAAATCCCACAGATTCCCCAAATTAAGCCGGATAGGAGCGAGTAAATGGTTCCTTTAACAATCTTTTTCTGATACTGATTCATACCTTTATTGTAACACGAAAGGGAAAAAGAAAAAAGTGGCAATCCATTGATTGGCCACTTCATTTAGCATAGTTCATAGAACTTATCGTCTTGTCCTTGAAGAAGATCGTGTAGCACTTGAGTTACTACTGTCACTAGAGCTATTACTTGAACTGCTGGAGCTTGATGGAGTTGGTAGACTCCCCACGATACTAGACCAAGCATTCTTATAATCCGCATCACTTCCACCAATAGCAAAGCGATAACTGGTCTCTGGCGCTCCTGCCTTATTAGCCCAATAGCTGGTAACAGTCGAACCTGTGACATCTACCTCTTTTCCTTCAACAGAAACCTTACCTGGTTTTTGACCTGTTGATTTCAAGACTTCGGATTTTACTACACTAGAATCTAAAGCGAAGCGCTCGTTCCCCCAAATTCCAGGTTCAGACTCTTGGATGGCATTAACCAAGTGAGCCATATAATTAGAATTATTGGAATAGCCTGCTCTACGAGATAATGAATGATTATCATCATGCCCAATCCAACCACCTAAAGTTAATTTAGGAGTAGAAAGCATAAGCCACATATTTTCGTCTTGGTTGGTTGTACCAGTCTTCCCAATCCAATCTGCATTAGCTAATGTCGAATTTAAAGAAGTTAAATTCGGTTTAAAGGTTGTTGTCACACGAGAGGATAGAACTTCTCGCAACAAGCCCTGCATAATTGTCGCAGTAGCTTTTGAGTAGACTTGAACCGGTTTATCTTGATACTCATATACCACTCTACCATCTGATGCTTCAATTTTAGAAATCACATGTTTCTGATGATAAACTCCGTTATTTGCCAAGGTTTGATAGCCATTGGTATGCTGGGCAACTGTGACTTCAATACCACCACCCATTGGCAGGCTCTCAATATCGTACTCAGGAATCTCGTAACCCATCTTTTCCATATAACCTTTGACATCAACACCCTTTTCACGGAGCATACGATAGGTCCAGTAAGCCGGGATATTCCATGAATAGTTCAAGGCTTCTCCCAAGGTCATCATTCCTGTCCCCTTGCTATTAGCATACATAATCGGGTTGCCATTGGCAAAGTTTGTTGGATAGTTAGACAGAATCGTCTCACTTCCCATCAAGCCCTGGTCAATAGCGATCCCGTAAGCCAGCAAGGGCTTGGTAGTAGAAGCTGGTGAGCGCTTGGTGTCAAAGGCATGATTGTTTTGATTTTCTTGATAATTGCGACCACCTACAAAGCCTAGGATAGCACCTGTTTGGTTGTCCATCAAGACATTCCCTACTTCTACACGACCTGTTCCATCATCTAGTAGAGACCCATATCTGGCTACTGCATTCTGCATGGCAGTATGAACTTTTTTATTAATAGTAGTCATAATCTTATAACCACCTGTACTTAATTCTTGCTCAGCTCGTTTACGATACGCCTTCTGAATAGCTTCATTTTTCAGCTCTTGACTGGGAACATTATCTTGTTGGACCAAATAATCGTACATCCGGTCTATCGCTTCAGCCATAGCAGTATAGTAAAGGTAATCTCTTGAAACAACATTAACAGAACCTGATGGCAAAAAATCTTGTTTGATATTGTAATCCTTATACTGATTGTATTCTTCCTTTGTTAAAGATCCCGTACGATACATATTATAAAGAACATCCTTGGCCCGCTTCAAGCCTAGTTCTAAATCTTCATCGCTCTTAATAGCACCCGTATTTTCATAGGGAGAATAGGTAATAGGACTTTGCGGTAGTCCTGCTAAAAATGCTGCTTGAGGAACAGTCAACTGACTAGCATCTACACCAAAAATACCCTCTGCTGCCTGCTGAGCACCTGCAATATTCTGTCCCTTATTATTTCGGCCAAAAGGAGCAATATTAAGATAAGTAACCAAAATTTCATCCTTACTCATCGTTCGTTCTAGCGCAAGTGCATCCACAATTTCTGTAGCCTTACGAGCCAAAGTCGGAGCATCTCCAACGACTTGCTGCTTGATTAACTGTTGGGTTAAGGTAGAGCCTCCACTAGATGAACCCAAACCTGCAAAGGTCCCCAAAGTCGCCCGAATCACAGCCTTAGGCACAACCCCTTTATGTTCAAGAAAATGTTCGTCCTCAGTTGCAACGATAGCCTTTTTGAGATTGTCCGATATTTCCTCAGATGAAACAGAAGTTCTCAGTAAGTCACTCTCTATAGAAGCAATGACACTCCCATCTGCATAAACAATTTCTGAGATTGAAGAAACATTCTTAACCTGCTTTACCAAATCCTCCGCTGGCGGAACCTTAGCCTTATCAAACAAGGCAACTCCATAACCAAGAGCTACACCAGCACCAAAAAGCCCACCAATAAAGCCTAGAATAAAGAGGGTATTCAAAACTCCCTTGATAGCAGCCAAAATGCTACCTAAGATAGGCAGGAACTTCCCACCTGTTCCATCCGACTTCTTCGCTTCTAAGACTTTCTCTGATTTTTTATGATTTATGTTTAATTTTACTTGCTGGAAAAATGCCAGCACTTTTCTCTTTAATTGATTTTGCATGGATTTCCTCACTCTATTCATTATACCATAAAAGGTACACTTTCAATAAAATAGCCACTTTCTTCCCTATTCTACTAGGCTATTGCCCAAGTTTGTGATACAATAGTTAGAAACAATAATTTTAAAAAGGAGAAAAGACATATGCACATTTTTGATGAGCTAAAAGAGCGTGGTTTGATTTTTCAAACGACTGATGAAGAAGCTTTGCGTAAAGCCCTAGAAGAAGGTCAAGTTTCTTATTATACTGGCTACGATCCAACTGCTGACAGCCTTCACCTAGGCCACCTTGTCGCAATCTTGACAAGTCGTCGCTTGCAGCTAGCAGGTCACAAACCTTATGCGCTCGTTGGCGGTGCTACAGGTCTCATCGGAGATCCGTCCTTCAAAGATGCTGAACGTAGTCTCCAAACAAAAGACACAGTAAATGGCTGGGTCAAGTCTATCCAAGGACAACTTTCTCGTTTTCTTGACTTTGAAAATGGTGAAAATAAAGCTGTCATGGTCAACAACTACGACTGGTTTGGCAGCATCAGCTTCATTGACTTCCTCCGTGATATCGGCAAATACTTCACTGTCAACTATATGATGAGCAAAGAGTCTGTGAAAAAACGGATCGAAACAGGAATTTCTTACACTGAGTTTGCTTACCAAATCATGCAAGGTTACGACTTCTTCGTCCTTAACCAGGACCACAATGTAACGCTACAAATCGGTGGTTCTGACCAGTGGGGAAATATGACTGCTGGTACCGAATTGCTTCGTCGTAAAGCTGACAAGACCGGTCACGTTATCACTGTTCCATTGATTACAGATGCAACTGGTAAGAAATTTGGTAAATCAGAAGGAAACGCAGTCTGGCTCAATCCTGAAAAGACTTCTCCATACGAAATGTACCAATTCTGGATGAATGTGATGGACGCTGACGCTGTTCGCTTCTTGAAAATCTTTACTTTCTTGTCACTTGAAGAGATTGAAGACATCCGCAAACAATTTGAAGCAGCTCCACATGAGCGTTTGGCTCAAAAAGTCTTGGCTCGTGAAGTCGTCACTCTTGTTCACGGCGAAGAAGCTACAAAGAAGCCCTCAACATCACTGAGCAACTCTTTGCAGGAAACATCAAAAACCTTTCTGTCAAAGAACTCAAACAAGGACTTCGTGGAGTACCAAACTACCAAGTTCAAGCAGATGAAAACCACAATATCGTGGAACTCCTTGTTTCATCTGGTGTGGTTAACTCAAAACGCCAAGCCCGTGAAGATGTCCAAAATGGAGCTATCTACGTAAATGGCGACCGTATCCAAGACCTTGACTATGTCTTGAGTGATGCAGATAAGTTAGAAAACGAACTGACTGTTATCCGTCGTGGTAAGAAAAAATACTTTGTATTGACTTACTAAATTGTTCAACATTTACCTATAAATAAAGGAGTTAACCTCAAGAAAGGTAACTCCTTTTTGTTGTTGATAAGCACATCTATCTAGCCTTAATAGACAGGCTACGCAGTACAATGCGTAAGGTTGTTAGATTATGTAAGATAGAAAGATTTGAAGGGCTGAGCCAGTTAAACAAGCCAAAGCCAATCAAACTACTATTTACGACAACGGTATCTTGAATATTCTTCTTGATGAGTGTTTGCAAAGATGATGATAGCGAATCCAACTCTTGGAAGAAATCCAAGCGATTATCTAACAATAAGATATCACTCATCTGCTTAGAAATATCTGCACTCTCATTCATCACCACACCGATATCTGATAGGGTTAGAGCAGCTGAGTCATTCAATCCATCCCCAACCATCAAAATAGTGTGACCTGCTTTCTGCAGTTCCTCTACTAACTCAAATTTTCCATCAGGTTTCAAGTCTGTATAGACCTGATCAAAGGGCAAATCTTTGACTAATTCCTCTGTCCTAACCAGGGTGTCCCCTGTTGCCAGAATCAATTTTTTCCCTTGTGCCTTAAGTTTCTCCAAGGCTGCTTTTGCTTCTTTTCTCAAAGGAGTATGAATGCAGAACATTCCAATTAATTCATTCTGGTAGGCTAAGAATAAGAGATTGTAGTGACTCTTGTACTCTTCAATTAAAGCATTTTGTTCTGAACTGATATGAATCTGCTCATCCTGCATCAAGACATAATTCCCAATAAGAACTGGTTGGCCATCTATATGAGATTTGATCCCCTTACTTGCGATATATTGGAGTTTCCCATGCATTTCCTCATGTTCAATCCCCTCTATCTCAGCTTGCTTGACGATGGCATTAGCAATAGGATGATAAATGTGTTCCTCAAGACAGGCACTGATTCTGAGAATATCTTCCTCACTGTAGTCCCCAAAAGGCAACACCTTTTCAACTATAGGATAGCTAGTTGTGATTGTCCCAGTCTTATCAAATAAGAAGGTATCAACTTCCAAATATTTCTCCAGAACATCTCCATCCTTAATCACCATTTCACGGTTCAACCCCTCCTTGATAGCTGCCAAATAAGCTACCGGAGTAGAAATTTTCAAAGCGCAGGAGAAATCGACTAATAGGAAAGAAATAGCCTTAGAAAAAGAACCTGTCAATAGGTAAGTTAGCCCAGCCCCCAAGAAATTATATTTGACGACCTTGTCCGCCATTTTGATGAAATAGCGTTGTTTCGTTTTCTTGTTTTCTTCAGATTTCTTCATCAACTCAATCAGTTGTAAAATACGGCTGTTCATCTGATTATCGGTTACACGAATGCGCAACTCTCCAGTTTCTAATACTGTATTTGCACAAACCAAATCAGACTCTCTTTTTTCAACTGGAAAACTCTCTCCCGTCAAAGAACTTTCGTTGACCATACCTAAACCTGAAACTACTTGTCCATCAAACAGAATTTCATTTCCTTGAGATAGGACCAAAACATCTCCTATTTGAACATCGGAACTCTTGATACTAACAATCGTATCCCCCTGTACTAAGAATACGTCGCTCTCTTTTGCAAGAAGGCTTTGTTCTAAATCTGTTGCAGTTTTTTTCAAGGACCATTGATCTAAATGATTCCCCAAATCAAGCATAAACATGATGTTGCTAGCAGTCTTGGATTGGTTCATGAACAAAGACAATAAAATAGCCGAACAGTCCAAGACCTCCATCGTTAGTTCCTTACGCGCTAGTGTTTGATAGGCTTCTCTAATATAGCCAAAAGCCTGATAACAAGTCCATATATAGCGAATAGGATACGGAACAAAACTACGAAAAAGTATACGCTTAATCGCTGCACCTGAAACAATAGAATAAGCACTCTCTTCTCTACGAATGGGAAGAGTCATCAACTCAGAAACTTTCCCTTTATCAATTCTTTTTAAAAAGGCTTCTGCATTATCTAATACAGAAAAGCCTTCTTTTATACGTAGAGTAAAGTGCTGTTGATCCATGTAAAACTGGATAGACTCAATCCCCTTTTCATCTCTCGCCAAGGAACGAAGATAGTCTTGAATATCCAAGGTGAGTGAAAAAGAAGATGATAGTCGGATATGTTGGTATCCTCTATGTAGCACTTTAAAAGACATATTATTCTCCTATAAGGCTATCTAATTGCTCTTCTTTTTTCTCTTGCTCGTACAAATATTTGGCATCTTGCAAAACATCGTCTCCATGTTGTTTCACAACAGAAACAGATGCATCTAGCCCGTCTTTCAACTTGTAAGCCTTAGCTAAAGCTTTAGAATAACCTTTTTTAGCTTCCTTACTTGCCAAGATTTTCAAACCAAGGGTACCAAATGCGACACCACCCAAAAAGAGTGATGATTTTTTCGCAACTTTTGCAACGGTTAGTACTTCTTTTAACATACTTATTTCCTCCTTATCATTATTATATAGCAATTTAGATATAAAAGCAATTTCATTCTATAAATTGGAGAATTAGTTTTATTTCTACTGAATCTCCCATCTACTTATTCCTAAAGTTGCTTTCATTTGCCTCTTTTGATACACTTAAACTATGAATACAAATCTCAAACCTAAACTCCAGCGTTTTGCTTCTGCGACTGCCTTTGCCTGTCCTATCTGCCAAGAAAATCTAGCTATGGTAGAGAGCAGCCTCAAATGTAGCAATCGCCATTCTTTTGACTTGGCTAAATTTGGCTATGTCAATCTGGCACCTCAAATCAAGCAATCTGCCAACTACGACAAGGAAAACTTTCAAAACCGCCAACAAATCCTAGAATCTGGCTTTTACCACGCTATCTTAGAGGCTGTATCTGACTTGTTAGCAAATTCAGAAACTAGCACCACAGTCTTAGATATCGGTTGTGGTGAAGGATTCTATTCTCGCAAACTACAAGAAAGTCATCCTGACAAAACCTTCTATGCCTTTGATATTTCCAAAGATTCTGTCCAAATCGCTGCCAAGAGCGAACCCAACTGGGCAGTCAATTGGTTCGTTGGTGACTTAGCTCGTCTTCCTATAAAAGACGCCAGCATGGATATCTTACTTGATATCTTTTCCCCTGCCAATTATGGAGAATTTCGTCGCGTTTTATCCAAAGACGGCATCTTGATAAAGGTTATTCCAACTGAAAATCACCTCAAGGAAATCCGTCAGAAGGTACAAGACCAGCTGACAAACAAGGATTATTCTAACCAAGATATCAAAAATCATTTCCAAAACAACTTCACTATCTTATCCAGTAAAACTGCCTCACTAACCAAGCCTATCACAGCAGAGCAGCTCCAATCCCTACTCAGTATGACCCCCTTACTCTTTCACATTGACCAGAGCAAGATTGACTGGAGCCAACTGACAGAGATTACCATTGAAGCAGAGATTCTGGTTGGGAAAGCATTCTAAACTAGACTTCCCAAAGGTACAAAACTTACCGAAAATCTTCAATATTACAAAAACGCATAAGAACAGGTGGTCAAAACCTTAATCTTATGCGTTTTGTTATGCAAAAATCACTGGAGTTTCTATACACATTAAGTGGAAATCTTTGAAACCAGTTCTTTCAATAACCATTGAATACCATATATTACATTTACCCCAA
This sequence comes from Streptococcus mitis 17/34, assembly GCA_000430305.1. Classification (GTDB taxonomy): domain Bacteria; phylum Bacillota; class Bacilli; order Lactobacillales; family Streptococcaceae; genus Streptococcus; species Streptococcus mitis_AW. Next base: position 122,266 of record ASZZ01000005.1, on the reverse strand, counting down.
ATATGATATAGGCCGTATAAATCAAGTATTTCGATTTCTCCCGCCTCAAAGAATAGATCTTATACAAAATAGATAAATTTAAAATAATAAATAACAGAGACAAAATCTTCCCCCAAAAATCAATCATAAAAGTAGGCAGTCAAGCATAGTTCTAATCTTTATTTTCGATTCGAAATTACAAACTTATCAATGAACAATAAGTGATATAAGGCCAGTACCAGACCCCAAACGCTACCACGAAAAGAGAATTCTTGATGATTGAGAGGAAACAAATCATGGTTACCAATATAGAGGCAGGTCAAAATGATAAATAAAATCCAAAATAAATCAGTCCATCTATATTTTGAAAAATATTTTTTCCACATAAAAACACCTTCTTTCCTACAATCATATTATAATACTTTGTGTAAGCGAATACAAGGAATATGAGGTAATCAACTACGAAGAAATATAAGGCTGAAGACAGTGAAAACCAGCATTTAAAGCCTTCACTGTATCTATGATTTCCCTATTTTTAGACAAGATTGACCCAAATCTACATCATTAAAAAAGCGAATTTCAATCGAAATCCGCTTTTTTACAAAATGTATTAGTATGAATTTGTATCTTATACTCAATGAAAATCAAAGAGCAAACTAGGAAGCTAGCCGCAGGTTGCTCAAAGCACCGCTTTGAGGTTGCAGATAAAGCTGACGTGGTTTGAAGAGATTTTCGAAGAGTATTAGTTCAAGTGCCAGATATCTTCGTTGTACTGAGCGATTGTACGGTCAGATGAGAAGAATCCTGCTTTAGCAATGTTGACGATGACTTTATCCAACCATGCGTCACGGTTTTCGTAGTCAGCAAGCATTTGCTCTTTCACTTTGATGTAATCTTCCAAGTCAAGAAGAGTCATGAACCAGTCTTTGTTGATCAATTCATTGTAAAGACGTTCCAAGCGTTCTTTGTTTCCAGCTGCAAGAACTGCATCGCTAACGATGAAGTCAACCAATGGTTTGATAGCTTCACGAGCGTAGAATTCGCTTGATTTGTAAGCTGCTTTAGCGTAAAGATCGATAACAGTTTCTGAATCTTCACCGAAGATGTAAATGTTTTCGTCTCCAACCAACTCAGCGATTTCCACGTTAGCACCGTCCATAGTACCAAGAGTCAAAGCTCCGTTCAACATGAATTTCATGTTACCAGTACCTGAAGCTTCTTTAGAAGCAAGTGAGATTTGTTCTGAGATATCACATGCTGGGATAAGGAAGCTTGCTGCAGTAACGTTGTAGTTTTCAACCATAACTACTTGCAAGTGTGGAGCTACTGCTGGATCGTTAGCAATAACTTCTGACATGCAAAGAATCAAGTGGATGATGTCTTGAGCAATTGTGTAGGCTGGAGCTGCTTTACCACCAAAGAAGATTGTGATTGGGCGAGCAGGGATGTTACCAGCTTTGATATCAAGGTATTTGTGGATCACGTACAAAGCGTTCATTTGTTGGCGTTTGTACTCGTGAAGACGTTTGATTTGGATATCAAAGATAGAGTTTGTATTGATTTCCACACCTTGGTGTTCTTTCAAATGACGAGCCAATTTACGTTTGTTGTGAGCTTTGATGCTTTCCAATTTTTCTTTGACCGCTGCTTTGTCTTCATAAGACAAGAGTTTTTCAAGCTCATCTGCTTCATGGTGCCAACCTTCTCCAATAACCTCATCCAAGTAGTGAGACAGTCTTGGGTTGGCATGCATGAGCCAGCGACGGAATGTGATACCGTTTGTTTTGTTGTTGAATTTTTCTGGGTAAAGGTCGTAGAAAGCTTTCAACTCAGAGTTCTTCAAGATTTCAGTGTGAAGTGCTGCAACCCCGTTAACGCTGTATCCGTAGTGGATATCCATGTGGGCCATATGAACACGTCCGCTCTCATCGATAATTTGAACAGCTGGATCTTTGTATTCTGCTTTCACGCGACGATCCAATTCTTCGATGATTGGTACCAAGTGAGGAACCACTTCTTGCAAGAATTCAAGAGGCCATTTTTCAAGGGCTTCAGCAAGGATTGTGTGGTTAGTGTAGGCAGTCATGCTACGAACAATTGAGATTGCCTCGTCAAGTTCGATACCACGAGCAGTCAAAAGACGGATCAATTCAGGGATAACCATTGATGGGTGAGTATCATTGATTTGTACAACTGCGTAGTCAGCAAGGTCATGCAAATTGCTTCCTTTTTCAATTGCTTCGTCGATGATCAATTGTGCACCGTTTGAAACCATGAAGTATTGTTGGAAGATACGGAGCAATTCACCTTGACGGTCACTATCATCTGGGTAAAGGAAAAGAGTCAAGTTGCGAGCGATATCTGTCTTGTCAAAGTTAATACCGTCTTTAATGATTGAAGAATCAACTGAATCCAAGTCAAACAAACGCAAGCGGTTCTTAGTTTCTGTCTTGTAACCAGGTACATCAATATCGTAAAGAGTTGATGTCAATGTGAAGTGAGCAAATGGTACTTGGTAGCTACGGCTTGAGCGAACTAACCAGTTTTGCTCTGTCAACCATGCGTTTGGAATTGTTTCTTGTTGGTTGTTTTTAAGAACTTGTTGGAAAAGACCATAGTGGTAGTTAAGACCAACACCGTCACCGTTCAAACCAAGAGTCGCAATTGAGTCGATAAAGCAGGCAGCCAAACGTCCCAAACCACCATTACCAAGAGATGGTTCCAATTCAACTTCTTCAACTTCAATCAAGTCTTTACCTGCAGCTGCAAGTTCTTTTTTGACATCGTCGTAAAGACCAAGGTTGATCAAGTTGTTTGACAAAAGTTTACCAATCAAGAACTCAGCTGAGATGTAGTAAACTTTTTTCTTACCAGTATTAACTGGTTTTTTGCTACTTGCAAGCTTGCTGTAGTTAAGAAGAGCCAGGTAAAGCTCTTCATTGCTACATTCTGCAATGGTTTTATTGTAACGATTTTGTACAAATTCTTGTAGTGATAACATGTTTAAGGTGTCTCCTGATATTGTATTATTTCTTTAATTCTACCAAATTTTCATTGATTCGGCGATAGATTGTTGTCAAGTCAAGCAAGCCTTCCTCGACAGCTGGTGTCAATTGATCTTCAGTCATACGCCAAGACCAGTTTCCACCAAGAGTAGATGGGAAGTTCATACGAGCTGTCTCATCCAATTCTAGCAAATCTTGCATAGTCGCAATTGCCATGAAGCTAACTGATGAAAAGACGGTACGAAGCATAGCATGTGGCACTGTTTCATATTCTTTACGGTTAGTGTAGCGAGCCATGTATTCACGAGTCGCATCATCGATCTCGTTACGGTACCAACCAAGAACCGTATTGTTATCGTGTGTTCCTGTGTACATAACTGAGTTAGCAGGTGCCAAGTGTGGGCTATCGATGCTTTCGTCTTCTGGGTTGAAGGCAAATTGAAGAATTTTCATTCCTGGGAAGCCAGTACGTTCACGCAATTCGATAACTTCGTCTGTCATGAAACCAAGGTCTTCTGCGATGATGTTTAGCTCACCAAGCTCTTCCTTAACAGCTGCAAAAAGCTTGTAGCCAGGACCTTTCACCCACTCACCAGGTGCTGCTGTATCGGAACCAGCAGGGATTTCCCAGTAAGATTCGAAGCCACGGAAGTGGTCGATACGAACGATGTCGTAGATTTTGAAGCTTTCACGCAAGCGTTCAATCCACCATTTGTAGCCGTCTTTGTCCATTGCTTCCCAGTCATAGATTGGGTTACCCCAAAGCTGACCAGTTGCAGAAAATTCATCTGGTGGGCATCCTGCGATGCAAGTAGCCTTACCGTTGACATCTGTCTTGAAGAGATGTGGATTTGCCCACATATCGCTTGAATCTTCCGCTACGTAGATTGGCATGTCCCCAACGATTTCGATGTGGTTGTCGTTAGCGTAAGCTTTCAATTTCAACCATTGTTGGAAGAAGAAGTATTGAGTCACACGGTGGTAAACCAACTTGTCTGCCAATTGCTCACGGTAGCTTTCAAGTGCTGAAGCTTTACGAGCACGAACATCTGCATCTGGCCATTCAGTCCAAGCAAGATTGTCAAAATTCTCTTTAATAGCCATATACTCTGCAAAGAGTTCAAGCCATGATTGGTTGTCTTGAGCAAATTTCTCAAAATCTTTAACATCTCCTACTTCCAAGAAACGTTTTACCGCTTTTTCTAAAAGAGGACGACGTGCATAGTAGATTTTCGCATAATCAACTTCAGACGCATCGCTACCAAAGTCAACCCCTTCAAGGTCACTTGCTTGCAGCAAACCTTGTTCCACCAAGATATCTAAATCGATAAAATGAGTGTTCCCTGCGAAGGCTGAGAAAGATTGGTAAGGAGAGTCTCCATAACTAGTTGTTCCTAATGGAAGGATTTGCCAGTAACGTTGTTTTGTGCGAACCAAAAAATCAACGAAGTCGTAAGCACTTTTACCAAATGATCCGATTCCGTATGCTCCTGGAAGAGAAGAAATGTGCATCAACACACCACTTTGACGTTTTTTCATAATAAGCACCTCATGTGTTTATAGTTAGATATTACATTTTTACGAACGCAAACGTTTGCGCTATGATTAGTATATCTCATTTTCTTGATAAATGCAAGCGGTTTTAAATAACTTTTTTGATTATTTTTTAAAATTTTTTTCTTCTTACTCGTATATATATCCTTTCAGGAAACAAACAAAATAGGAATAAGGATTTCACTTATCTTACTTAAGCAAACTTAAGCAAAAATAAAGTGAGAATCCTCTCTGCTTTTCATTTGTAAATTAGGCAATCGTTTTCTCAACTTTTTTAAATTTGAAACAAAACCGATTTTTGGGATTTTCTACTATATATAAGACGATTAAGCGTTTACCATTTTCTACAATTTTTTTTATTTTTTTTATAAAAAACACTTGCAACCGCTTTCTGATTGTGTTATACTAGTCCCATAAAGGAAAACGTTTGCGTTTCCTCATTATAAAATTTGTTATTCTTTAGGAGGAATACACTATGTCATCTAAATTCATGAAGAGCGCTACTGCGCTTGGAACTGTTACACTTGCTAGCTTACTTTTGGTAGCTTGTGGAAGCAAACCTGCTGAAAAAGCTGCTGATACTGGTTCATCTGAAGCGAAAGAAATCACTCTTTACGTTGAGGACCAATACAAAGCTTATGCTGAAACAGTAGCTAAAGCTTATAAAGAACAATCAGGAACAACAGTTAACATCAAATCTGGTGACCAAATGGGTGGGCTTGACAAACTTTCTCTTGACAACCAATCAGGTCAAGCTCCTGACGTTATGATGGCTCCATACGACCGTGTAGGTAGCTTGGTACTGACGGACAACTTTCAGAAGTGAAATTGAGCGACGGTGCTAAAACAGATGATAAAACTAAATCTCTTGTAACAGCTGCTGACGGTAAAGTTTACGGTGCTCCTGCCGTTATCGAGTCACTTGTTATGTACTACAACAAAGACTTGGTAAAAGAAGCTCCAAAAACATTTGCTGACTTGGAAAACCTTGCTAAAGATAGCAAATACGCATTCGCTGGAGAAGATGGAAAAACTTCTGCTTTCCTAGCTGACTGGACAAACTTCTACTTTGCATACGGACTTCTTGCTGGTAACGGCGGTTACGTATTCGGACAAAACGGTAAAGACGCTAAAGACATCGGTCTTGCAAACGACGGCGCTATCAAAGGTGTAGAATACGCTAAAACTTGGTATGAAAAATGGCCTAAAGGTATGCAAGATACTGAAGGAGCTGGAAACCTAATCCAAACTCAATTCCAAGAAGGTAAAACAGCTGCTATCATCGATGGACCTTGGAAAGCTCAAGCCTTCAAAGACGCTAAAGTAAACTACGGTGTTGCAACTATCCCAACTCTTCCAAACGGAAAAGACTACGCAGCATTTGGTGGTGGTAAAGCTTGGATCATCCCATCAAGCACTAAGAACCTTGAAGCTGCTCAAAAATTTGTAGACTTCCTTGTTTCAACTGAACAACAAAAAGCCTTCTACGATAAAACTAATGAAATCCCAGCTAACACTGAAGCTCGTTCATACGCTGAAGGTAAAAACGATGAGTTGACAACAGCTGTTATCAAACAGTTCAAGAACGCTCAACCAATGCCAAACATCTCTCAAATGTCAGCTGTTTGGGACCCAGCTAAAACAATGTTGTTTGAAGCTGTAAGCGGTAAGAAAGATGCTAAGACAGCTGCAAACGATGCTGTAACATTGATCAAAGAAACAATCAAACAAAAATTTGGTGAATAAAAAATTTGTTCAAGGGGGGTGGAAATCAAATCCCCCTTTGAATTTATCAACAAAAACACAAATAGTTTAGGTTTTATCTAGAAACCAGTATCCTATGAAAGGAGTTATTATGGAAAAGCAACAACCTAGTAAAGCAGCCCTGCTGTCTATCATTCCTGGGTTAGGACAGATTTACAATAAACAAAAAGCCAAAGGTTTTATCTTCCTTGGTGTAACCATCGTATTTGTCCTTTATTTCCTAGCACTTGCAGCCCCTGAATTGAGCAACCTCATCACTCTTGGTGACAAGCCAGGTCGTGATAATTCCCTCTTCATGCTGATTCGCGGTGCCTTCCATTTAATCTTTGTAGTTGTTTATGTACTCTTTTATTTCGCAAATATCAAAGATGCACATACAACTGCTAAACACATTAACAATGGCATACCAGTAGCACTTACCTTTAAAGAAATGGTCAAAGGAATCTATGAAAATGGCTTCCCTTACCTCTTGATCATTCCATCTTATGTTGCCATGACTTTTGCGATCATCTTCCCAGTTATCGTAACCTTGATGATTGCCTTTACCAACTACGACTTCCAACACTTGCCACCAAACAAATTGTTGGACTGGGTTGGTTTGACAAACTTTACAAACATTTGGAGTTTGAGTACCTTCCGTTCTGCCTTCGGTTCCGTTCTTTCTTGGACCATCATCTGGGCTTTGGCTGCCTCAACTTTACAAATCGTAATCGGTATCTTCACAGCTATCATTGCTAACCAACCATTTATCAAAGGAAAACGTATCTTTGGTGTTATTTTCCTTCTTCCTTGGGCTGTCCCAGCCTTCATCACTATCTTGACATTCTCAAACATGTTTAATGATAGTGTCGGTGCTATCAACACTCAAGTCTTGCCGATCTTTGCTAAATTCCTTCCTTTCCTTGATGGGGCTCTTATTCCTTGGAAAACAGACCCAACTTGGACTAAGGTTGCCTTGATTATGATGCAAGGTTGGCTTGGATTCCCATACATCTACGTTTTGACTTTAGGTATCTTACAATCTATTCCTAACGACCTTTACGAAGCAGCTTATATTGACGGTGCCAATGCTTGGCAAAAATTCCGCAACATCACTTTCCCAATGATCTTGGCTGTTGCAGCACCTACTTTGATTAGCCAATACACCTTCAACTTTAACAACTTCTCTATCATGTACCTCTTCAATGGTGGAGGACCTGGTAGTGTCGGAGGTGGAGCTGGTTCAACGGATATCTTGATCTCATGGATTTACCGTTTGACAACAGGTACATCTCCTCAATACTCAATGGCGGCAGCTGTTACCTTGATTATCTCTATCATTGTCATCTCAATCTCTATGATCGCATTCAAGAAACTACACGCATTTGATATGGAGGATGTCTAAGATGAATAACTCAATTAAACTCAAACGTAGACTGACTCAAACCCTTACTTACCTCTACTTAATTGGCCTATCAATCGTGATTATCTATCCACTTTTGATTACTATCATGTCAGCCTTTAAAGCAGGTAACATCTCAGCCTTTAAACTAGACAGCAACGTCGACTTTAGTTTTGCTAACTTCCAAGGCCTCTTCACTGAAACCTTGTACGGTACTTGGTACCTCAATACTTTGATTATCGCCTTGATTACCATGGTTGTTCAAACAAGTATCATCGTACTTGCTGGTTATGCCTACAGCCGTTACAACTTCTTGGCTCGTAAACAAAGTTTGGTCTTCTTCTTGATTATCCAGATGGTGCCAACAATGGCCGCTTTGACAGCCTTCTTCGTTATGGCACTTATGTTGAATGCCCTTAACCACAGCTGGTTCCTCATCTTCCTCTACGTTGGTGGAGGTATCCCGATGAATGCTTGGTTGATGAAAGGTTACTTCGATACAGTGCCAATGTCTCTAGACGAATCTGCAAAACTAGACGGTGCAGGACATTTCCGTCGCTTCTGGCAAATTGTTCTTCCACTTGTTCGCCCAATGGTTGCCGTACAAGCTCTCTGGGCCTTCATGGGACCTTTCGGGGACTACATCCTCTCTAGTTTCTTGCTTCGTGAGAAAGAATACTTTACTGTTGCCGTAGGTCTCCAAACCTTCGTTAGCAATGTGAAAAACATGAAGATTGCCTACTTCTCAGCAGGTGCTATCCTCATCGCCCTTCCAATCTGTATTCTCTTCTTCTTCCTACAAAAGAACTTTGTTTCAGGACTTACAAGTGGTGGCGACAAGGGATAGTATATCCCCGCCACCCTTTTTCATTTTATACTCTTCGAAAATCTCTTCAAACCACATCAGCTTTTATCTACAACCTCAAAGCTGTTCTTTGAGCAGTCTACGGCTAGCTTCCTAGTTTGCTCTTTGATTTTCATTGAGTATTAGCGATTGTTACTGTAAGTAATATCCTTACAGCAAGCAATTTATCTCCTAGACTTGAAATAAAGCACATTTCTCTATATAATAATACTCATATAGAAAACACCTTTTAGAAAGATACAAATGCTTCCATATCCATTTTCCTATTTTTCAAGTATTTGGGGATTTCGTAAGCCCCTATCCAAACGTTTCGGACTCAACTGGTTTCAGCTTCTCTTTACCAGTATCTTCCTTATCAGCTTGTCTATGGTACCCATTGCTATTCAAAACAGCTCCCAGGATACTTATCCGCTAGAAACCTTTATCGATAATGTCTATGAACCATTGACAGATGAGGTTGTCCAGGATCTCTCTGAACATGCTAAAATTGTTGATGGTAAATTTACTTATACAGGAACAGCTAGTCAAGCGCCTTCTATTGTAATCGGTCCAAGTCAAAGCAAGGAATTACCTAAGGACCTGCAACTGCATTTCGATACGAATGAGCTAGTCATCAGCAAGGAAAGTAAAGAACTGACCCGTGTCTCTTACCGAGCGATTGATACTGAGAGTTTCAAAAGTAAAGATAGCTTGACCCAAGCAATTTCTAAAGACTGGTACCAGCAGAATCGTGTCTATATCAGTCTCTTCCTAGTTCTCGGTGCTAGCTTCCTCTTTGGTTTGAATTTCTTTATCGTCTCTCTAGGAGCGAGTCTTCTCCTTTATATCACTAAGAAATCACGCCTCTTTTCATTTAGGACCTTTAAAGAGTGCTACCATTTTATCTTGAACTGTTTAGGATTACCAACTCTGATTACGCTTATTTTGGGACTATTTGGCCAAAATATGACAACTCTCATTACTGTACAAAACATTCTTTTTGTTCTGTATCTGGTCACTATCTTTTATAAAACGCATTTCCGTGATCCAGATTACCATAAATAGGAGATTTTTATGCCCGTTACGATTAAAGATGTGGCCAAGGCTGCTGGTGTTTCACCTTCAACCGTAACCCGTGTTATTCAAAACAAATCAACCATTAGCGACGAAACAAAAAAACGCGTTCGCAAGGCTATGAAGGAACTCAATTACCACCCTAACCTTAATGCTCGTAGCTTGGTAAGTAGCTATACTCAGGTTATCGGCTTGGTGCTTCCTGACGACTCAGATGCCTTCTATCAAAATCCTTTCTTCCCATCTGTCCTCCGTGGTATTGCCCAAGTTGCCTCTGAAAACCACTACGCCATTCAGATTGCAACAGGTAAAGATGAAAAAGAGCGACTCAAAGCTATTTCCCAGATGGTCTATGGCAAACGTGTGGATGGTTTAATCTTCCTTTATGCCGAAGAGGAAGATCCCTTGGTCAAATTGGTGGCTGAAGAGCAGTTCCCCTTCCTCATTCTAGGAAAATCCATTTCACCCTTTATCCCTCTTGTCGATAATGACAATGTCCAGGCTGGTTTTGATGCAACCGAATATTTCATCAAAAAAGGATGTAAACGAATTGCCTTTATCGGAGGTGCTAAGAAACTCTTCGTTACACAAGACCGTCTAACTGGTTACGAATCCGCGCTCAAGCAATACAAACTGCCTCTTGATGACAATCTGACCTACTTTGCAAATGAATTTCTAGAGGAAAAAGGATATCAATTTAGTCAGCTTCTCTTTCAGCATGACCCACAAATCGATGCTATCATCACAATCGATAGTCTCCTAGCCGAAGGGGTCTGTGACTATATTGCTAAGTACCAACTGGATGTCCCTGTTCTCAGCTTTGACTCGGTCAATCCCAAGCTCAACTTGGCGGCCTATGTTGATATCAATAGCCTAGAACTTGGTCGTGTTTCTCTTGAAACTATCCTCCAGATTATCAATGATGCTAAAAGCAATAAGCAAATTTGTTATCGTCAGTTAATTGCCCACAAAATTATAGAAAAATAAAAACCAGCTCACGCTGGTTTTTTGATTACTAATTATCTGTTTCAACGAACCGTCCCAGAATATGAACATTCTCAGATACAGAGACAAAGGCACCTGGATCCACCTGTTTCATAATCTGTTTAAATTCATTAAACTCTGCACGTGTAATGACAGTGATTAAAACTGCCTTTCTCTCGTGATTATAGGTTCCTTCTGCATCGTGGATCATGGTTGCTCCACGGTGCAATTTTTTATGGATTTTTTCAATTACCTTGTCTGGATGATTGGTCACAATCATGGCCTGCATCCGTTTTTGCTTGGTAAAGACCGCATCTGTCACACGGCTAGAGACAAAGATGGTAATCATAGAGTAGAGGGCGTATTTCCAACCAAAGGTCAAACCGGCTATCAGCATGATAGTCCCATTTACCAAGAAGGAAATACTGCCGACATTCTTACCCGTTTTCTTGCGAATGGTCAGACTGACGATATCCGTCCCACCACTGGAGATATTATTACGAAGAGCAAAACCAATCCCCAAACCCATGACAACACCCCCAAAAAGGGCATTGATAATAGGATCCTCCGTCAAGGTCGCCACAGGGACAAACTGGATAAAGAAGGAACTCATGGATACCGTGATAAAGGTAAAGACGGTGAACTTATGGCCAATCTGATACCAAGCCAAGACCATCAAAGGAAAATTAATGGCGTAGAAGGTCAGTGAAATCGGAATGTGAAAACCAAACCAGTGATTACTCAAAGCAGAAATAATCTGTGCCAGACCTGTCGCACCACTCGAATACACATGCCCTGGTTGGAAAAAGAAATTGACCGCTACTGCTGATAAAAATCCATAGACCAGAGAGGCCGAAATCTTCTCATCATATTTTTCTCGAGAGATGCTTTGTAAGACACGTAAAATTTTTATCTGATAAGCAAAGCGGCGCAGATAATAGCGCCACCGCTTAATTCGTTTTGCTTGTTTCATCTTCTTCTACTTGTAAGCTGAGTTCCTCTAGTTGTTTGAGAGCTACTGTTGAAGGAGCTTGTGTCATTGGGTCAGTTGCCTTGTTGTTCTTAGGGAAGGCAATAACTTCACGGATATTTTCTTCTCCTGCTAAGAGCATGACAAATCGGTCAAGCCCGATAGCCAAGCCACCGTGTGGTGGGAAACCATAGTCCATGGCTTCAAGAAGGAAACCAAACTGGTCATTTGCTTCTTCGGATGAGAAACCAAGAGCCTTGAACATACGTTCTTGAAGGTCTTTTTGGTTGATACGAAGGCTACCACCACCAAGTTCATAACCGTTCAAGACGATATCGTAAGCAATGGCACGAACCTTAGCCAAATCACCTTCTAATTCGTGAGCAGTCTCTTCCTGTGGAAGTGTGAATGGATGGTGGGCGCTCATGTAACGGCCTTCTTCTTCAGACCATTCAAACATTGGCCAGTCAACCACCCAAAGGAAGTTAAATTTATCGTTATCAATCAAGCCAAGCTCTTTGGCAATACGTCCACGAAGGGCACCGAGTGTTGCATTGGCTACCTCAAGCGTATCTGCCACAAAGAGAACCAAGTCCTTATCTTCAAGAGCAAGCGCTGCTGTCAATTCTGCTTGGATGTCCGTCAAGAACTTAGCAACTGGTCCGTTTAATTCTCCGTCAACTACCTTGACCCAAGCAAGACCTTTGGCACCGTACTGTTTGGCTACTTCGGTCATCTTGTCGATGTCTTTACGTGAATAGTTGTCCGCAGCCCCTTTGACCACAATGGCTTTAACAGCAGGTGCTTCTGAGAAGACTTTGAAATCAACACCTTTGACCACTTCTGTCAAGTCCTGAAGCAACATGTCAAAACGCGTATCAGGTTTGTCAGAACCATAAAGAGCCATAGCATCGTCATACTTCATACGAGGGAATGGAAGCGTTACTTCGATGCCTTTGGTTTCTTTCATCACGCGCGCAATCAAGCCTTCTGTGATATCTTGGATTTCTTGCTCCGTAAGGAAAGACGTTTCCAAGTCGACCTGAGTGAACTCAGGCTGACGATCACCACGCAAGTCCTCATCACGGAAACATTTAACGATTTGGTAATAACGGTCAAAACCAGCATTCATCAAGAGCTGTTTCGTGATTTGTGGACTTTGAGGAAGCGCGTAAAAATGCCCTTTATTGACACGAGATGGCACCAAATAGTCACGCGCCCCTTCTGGTGTTGACTTAGAAAGGAATGGTGTCTCCACGTCGATAAACTCCAACTCATCCAAGTAATTACGGATAGAGTGGGTCACTTTAGCACGAAGTTTAAGATTTTCCAACATTTCTGGACGACGAAGGTCAAGGTAACGGTAACGCAAACGCGTATCGTCATTGGCCTCAATTCCATCCTTAATCTCAAATGGTGTTGTCTTAGCTGTATTCAGCACTGTCAGAGCTGTCACGTTTAACTCAACTGCACCTGTTGGCAACTTATCATTGGCTTGCTCACGCGCTACGACCTGTCCAGTCACCTCGATGACAAATTCGCTACGAAGGCTTTCAGCTGTTGCCATGACCTCTGCAGATACTTTTTCAGGGTTGATAACCAACTGCATGATTCCTTCACGGTCACGAAGATCGATAAAGATCAAACCACCAAGGTCACGACGACGACCAACCCATCCTTTCAAGGTAATTTCTTGTCCGATGTGTTCCTCACGAACACGACCAGCATACATACTACGTTTCATTGTTTCTCTCCTCTTTTATTCTGTTACTATTTTACCATAAAAGCGCAGGCTCTTCATGAAAATCATCAGAAAAGTTTGCCAGTCTTTAAAAATCAGGTGAAAGCCCTAAAAATTAGCGCTAATACAAAAATCCGATGAACTTCATCGGACTCTTTTATTTTGAATTTTTGCCTGCTTTACGCTTTTCAGCAATTTCGGCTGCCTTTCTCGGCAAGACGATTTCCGTTGTGTAAGCTGTCCCAAAACGCCAGATACCGGCAATAGGGGCAAAGACCACTGCTAGATGGCTATAGAAGAAATCTCCCTTAAAGGCATAAGCTAGTCCCCCAATGATGAAAAATAGAACGACTGCTTGAATCACTGCTAATAAAATTACTCGTTTCATGTGACCTCCTGACTCTATTATAGCATGAGAATCATCAAAAAGCCGACTAAATTATTCAAAGCGTGGAGAGAAATACTGTAGACCAGACCTTTTCTGCTAATATAAGCCAAGCCCAAACTAAAACCAAGGCTAAAATAGACAAAAAATTGTTGCACATCGCCTGGGAAATGAATCAAGGTAAACAGAACACTGGATACCAGAAGAAAAATCAGAGTTTGTTTACTATTGTCCTGCTTAGGAAAGAGGTAGCGTGCTAACATCCCTCTAAAGATAAGTTCTTCCGTCAAAGGAGCAAAAATAACGACCGCAAAGAAGGAGAAGAGTGGTTGAGACAAGGTCAAGTCTGTCGCTATTTGCTGATTTACTGAAGGATCATTTGGCAAGAAAAACTGGACAACAAGAGATAAGAACCAAACCAAGGCAGGAAGCCAAATAAATCGGTTAAAGCCACTCTTCTCAATATGAACAGGAGCTTTCTGATACCATTTGTAAATACCGTACACATAAACTCCAGCCAAGGCCACATAGAGTAGGGTAACAGCATAGGGTGAAGCGCCTAAGGCAAGCGACGTAGTCGCGAGCCCCTGAATGAAGCCATAGATGAATAAAAAGGATAAAATGGCTAGAAGAAACCAGCCAAGGTTTTTAAGTAATTTCATAAAGTTCTCCTATCTTGCTTTATAGCTGTTTTTCAATACAAAGAGGTTTGCTATTCCTAACACAAGTACCCAGGCAAGTAACATACCGATGTTAGAAAAAGATATTTCTCCACCTTTTTGATTTAAAAGATTTACAATAGGGCCGACGAACGAGTAATCTAACACTTTCTGAGCCGTATCATTTTGAAGAGCAATCATAGGTAAAAAAGATACGATTAGCATAGGAAAGATACTATAGACTTGCGCTTTAGACTGAGTATCTGATACCGCACCGATTAGAAGGTTGAGAAAAATAATACAAATAGTTGCCAGGAGCAAATAGATAGCATAGGCAAATAAATAACCAGATAGATCTACTTTAAGATAGATGGGAAGTACAATCATAGCAACCAACATTATCAAAATAGGGAGAACGAGCATACTGAAAGTATATTCTGTTGCTGTCACACCACTTAGAATGAGTGATTTAAGATTGCGCTTTTCCTTATCTTCCGCCATCATAATCGATACCATATAACCACTTCCCATGCTCAAGACCATCGTCAAGCTAGCAGATAGTAAAAATAGGCTCAATTGTCCATTCTTATTTGACAATTCATTATATAAAACAGCAATACCAAAAGGCATCAATAGAGTCGCTAACAAAGTTGAATTGCTAATAAGAACTTGCACTCTTAACCATAGTAGGGCATTTAATTTTCTAAACATCTAACTTTTCTCCTGTCAATCTGATAAAGATTTCTTCTAAAGTTGGCTCACAAGAGTGAACCACCATCAAATCTGTCGTGTCTAATTGTGGCAATTCTTCAAATGGAACTATCTGTTCTCGTCCATCTTTATAAACTACACGTACTTTCTTATCCACATGATACTTCTGGATAATATCTTGCGGACTTCCATACTCTATTAAATTTCCCTTATTCAAAAGAGATAAGCGATCACAAAGCAGAGTTGCTTCATGCATATCATGCGTGGTCAGAAAGATAGTTGTCCCCGCCTGCTTTAATTCTTGAAGTAGGGTATGAATCATCTTAGATGTTGTAGGGTCTAAGCCACTAGTTGGTTCATCTAGGAAGAGAATCTTAGGAGCATTCAGAAGGGCACGAGCCAAGAACATTCGTTGTTTCATTCCAGTAGATAACTTTTCTGCGATAACATCTTTAGCATCTGCCAATCCAACCTGTTGGAGCACCTGAACTACTCTATCTGACTTGAGACCATATAACTTAGCGTAAATGAGCAGATTTTTGTAAAGACTCATCTTTTCATAAAAACCACTGCCATCACTAACTATACCAATTTGTTCCAAATCATTTGAGGTTAAATCTTGAGAATTCTTACCTAACAAAATTGTGTTACCTTGATCTGCAGTCAACTGACCTGTTAAGACGTTAATCATGGTTGTTTTACCTGAGCCAGAAGGTCCAAGAAAACCAAAGATTTCACCTTCCTTAATCTCAAAAGAAATCTGATGAAGAGCTTTCTTGCTCCCAAAACTTTTGCTTACATTTTCAACACGAATCATAGAAACTCCTTTATTTGAAATAGCGTTTTACCATAGGTAACTGCATCACATTGATATAAATATGGATTGCTCCTACAAGCAAGAAGGCTAGTAACTGAATCTCTCCTGTCAAGACAGAAATGAAAAAAAGAAAAATATATAAGACTGGTAAGACATACTGATTTAATTGGAATAAAATCCGAAAACTCTGTTCCAAATTAGCCTGACGCTCCCCTTCATCATAAGAATTAATATAGTTCAAGATATCCTTTGGTGTAGAGAAAAGAGCCAAATCAAACTGACGAACAATCGCAATTGTTTTAGAAAGATATTTTTGACTCTGCAAGAACAGCACTAATGCCAAAAAGGAAAGGGAAAATGTTATACGACTTACATCGAGTACAATTACTTCACTACCTGAGATGACAAGAGCCAATAAAATCGCTACACTTGTAATATTAGAAGTAATGGTTCCAAACTCGAGATTACGATACATCTGCACATAATAGGTTTCATTCAGATCATCATCTATTTCCTCTTGATACAAGGAGTGAAATTTTCTGCTTTTCTTTAAGAAATTGAACGTCAAAAGAATACCAACAAAACCTAATAGTAAACCAATAGCTGATATCCAGGGTAGCAAGACTTTTACATCTAACATAATTCCATGGGGTTCGGCACCAGCCTTCAACATATCTACAAATATGTACAAGAAAGCTCCCGAGACGACAGACATCAAAAATAACAACAATCCACGTTTCTTTTTCATATTCATTCTCCTTTTTCACTTGCTATATTGTTTGCTTTCTTTTCAATCCAGTCAACGACTGGGATAAGAACAAAGTAGGCCCAAATAAATTGGTCGCTGTAATAGAGATCAAACCATCCTAGATTTGTTCCAATTAGTAAACACACGCTAACTAATAGAGCTATGGCAACTACATAATAAATCACTCTATACTTGTTCATCATTTTTCTCCTTCTTCTTCAACCGATTGAAAATGGACAAGAGGACTAAGTTAATCCAAAACAAATACTTACTTTCAACAAAATAGAACCACCCCAGTAATGTTCCAATCATAGCCAAGGCATTCACAATAAGAGCAAGAACACTCATATAATAAACCACTCTATACATGTTCATCACTCATCCTCCTCCAAGCGAAATACCGATTCGACTGTTTCGTTGAAAATCTGAGATATTTTCAAGGCAATGATAATGGACGGGGTGTATTCGTCCCGTTCTAGTAGGCTAATGGTCTGTCTGGAAACTTCTGCTAGCTTGGCTAGTTCAGTTTGATTGAGGCCATCTCGAGCCCGCAGCTCTTTTAGACGATTTTTTAGTTGCATGTTACACACCTACTCTCCGTCAAATTCAACTGTCTGGATATCCTCAATGCGTTGTAGTTTGAATTTTTCTTTTCCTTTTTTATTAACACGGCGTAGCTTGACCCATTCCTCATCAACATCCACAACTTCCCAGTTATCTGTTCCAAAAACTTGTCCAACGATTGTCGGTGTTTTCCCAATCAATTCTTTTAATAATCTTGACATTTCTTTATTTCCTTTCTGTTTTTGCTCAATTCTTTTGATTTTATTCTCCAGTTTCTTGACCTTTTGGGAATGGTAGATATAATACATAATCACAAGAGGTACAAATCCTAATGCCCACATAATCGTTCCTTTCTACTTTTCTCTTAACTTGAATTTATTGTAACACATCTTTTTCTTTTTGACAAGTATATTTGTCAAAAAGTTTATGATTTTTGTCATTTTGAAAAAGAAAAAGGTCAGGAGTAGGTTCCTGACCGGTTTATCTATCATTAAAATCCTAGTTTTTCAAAGATTTCTGAGAAGTTTTGGCTGATAGCATCAAGTGATACTTGCACTTCTTCTCGGGTTTGGTTGTTCTTGACTGTCACCTGTCCGCTTTCGACTTCACTCTCTCCTAGGGTGATGAGGGTCTTAGCCGCAAAGACATCGGCTGACTTGAACTGAGCTTTTAGTTTACGGTTAAGGTAATCACGCTCCGCTTTGAATCCTTGTTGGCGAAGAGCCTGTACCAATTCCAAGGCCTTAACATTTGCTCCTTCACCCAAGACTGCGATATAGACATCTAGGGCGTTTTCAATAGGAAGGGTCACACCTTGCTTTTCAAGAATGAGAAGCAGGCGCTCTACACCAAGGCCAAAACCAAATCCAGCGGTTTCAGGGCCACCAAAGTAGGCAACCAAGCCATCGTAACGACCACCCGCACAGACTGTCAGGTCATTGCCCTCAATCTCAGTAATGAACTCGAAAATGGTATGGTTGTAGTAGTCCAGACCACGCACCATATTGGTATCGATGATATAGTCTACTCCAAGATTTTCCAACATCTGACGCACAGCATCAAAATGAGCTTGACTTTCTTCATCAAGGAAGTCCAAGATAGACGGTGCATTCTCCACTGCTACCTTGTCTTCTTTCTCCTTAGAGTCCAAGACACGGAGAGGATTTTCCTCCAAGCGACGCTGGCTATCCTTAGACAAGGTCTCCTTGAGCGGTGTCAAATAGTCAATCAAGGCATGACGATAAGCCGAACGGCTCTCAGGATTTCCAAGCGTATTAAGGTGCAATTTGACACCTTGAATGCCGATTTCTTTCAAGAAATGGGCTGCCATCGCAATCGTTTCCACATCGGTAGCTGGATTACTAGAGCCAAAACACTCAACACCAATCTGGTGGAACTGGCGCAAACGCCCTGCCTGTGGACGCTCATAACGGAACATTGGGCCCATGTAATAGAACTTGCTTGGCTTTTGCACTTCGGGAGCGAAGAGTTTATTTTCCACATAGGAACGGACAACGGGCGCAGTTCCTTCTGGACGGAGGGTGATATGACGGTCACCCTTGTCATAGAAGTCGTACATTTCCTTGGTTACGATATCGGTCGTATCTCCGACAGAGCGACTGATAACCTCATAATGCTCAAAAATAGGCGTGCGAACTTCTGCATAGTTGTAGCGCTTGAAAATCTCACGGGCAAAGCCTTCAACGTACTGCCACTTGGCAGACTCAGCAGGTAAAATATCCTGCGTTCCTTTTGGTTTTTGTAATTTCATAGGGAATCCTCTTTAAACTTAATAGTCTTATTTTACCACAAATAGAGGGATTAAAACAGTAAGAATAAAATTAGGATTTAGATATCATTTTTGAGATTAAGACCTGTCAAAAGAATAGCTAGCAAGGAAAGACCAACAAATAGCATCCAAGTCAACTGTATATTCCATACAGCTATAAGTGAAAAACAAGCTGTTCCCACAGGTATGGATAAGGTAAACAATAAACCTAAAAAATTACTGGTACGAGCTAAAACCTCTGGAGCTAGATTTTTCAGGAGCAAGGCACTAATCTTTGGTTGAACTTTACCAGACACATACAGAGTTGAACAGAGAAATAGTAAACCAAGTACGACTTGATTGAATAAATTAGCTAGACCAACTAGACTGAGTCCTACGGTCACCCACATCATCAATCTAGGCAAGGACTGCTGCCCAAAATAATCATTGCCCGTAAGGCTACTGATGATGATTGCTAACAAAGCACAGAATTGACTGATAAATAATGCCTCTGTGTAAGAAAAGTCCAAAAGAGAATGGCTCAAAAAGAAGATGTTATAGATGCTTCCTAAAGCGCCACCCAAGGCATTGATAAGCAAGACAGCACAGAGCATAAAACCAAAGTTTTTCTGTCCACCTTTAAGAAAAACGAGACGTAAATTTCGGTAAATTGTTAGGAACTGCTCTTTGATAGAAAGCTTCTCATTTTTTAGGATTTCACCATCAGCAGCTGAAAGTGACAGGCTCAATTTGCTTTTCCCTAAAAAGAGGATAACGGCTGATACTAGGAAAAAACAGGCATTGATTCCCGCAACGAGAGAAAAATTATTGACCGATAGCCCTAAGAGCCAGACTCCGAAAGCTTGACCACCAATGGCTGAAATATAGGTGATGAACTGGGAAAAAGAATAAGCTTCCATTAAATCCTCTTCAGCTACTTTTTCCTTAACGAGAGGCATTCGCAAACCACCAGCAAAATCACTGATCACATCACTGATGACATTGATCAAACACAGGCTAGAAAAGGCAAAGAGACTAGCTTGCTGAACAACTAGGGCTGCCAGAAAAAATAAAACCGCCTGAAACAAACCGCTGTAAGTCATCCATTTGACCTTATCCCTCGTGTAATCTGCCCGAATCCCTACAAAAACTGTAAAGAGAGTCGGAAGAATCATGACAATATTCGCCATAGCAACCGCAAAAGAGGCTTGTGGCAGGGTCGATGCATAGACGATAAATACCAGATTAAAAATCGAAGCACCAAAGGCATTGAAGAAGCGTGACAAAGTCAAGAGTCGATAAGCTTGATTTCTAAACAATAGTTTCATAGGTAATCTCCCTTCTTGTTCGAAGTTCTATATGAAGTATGACTACAGTATAGCACTTAGAAATCGAAAGGGAAAACTTTTGAATATATGCAACACACAAAATAAGCAAAAAAACGATAGAACTTTTGTAATGACCTGAGAGAGATACAGAGTTCTATCGCTTAAAATTTCAAATTATTTTCTTAGTTTGCAGATATTCAACAATCGGTTGTATTTCTGTAGTATTCAGCAGATTTGTTACAGCCAAGCATCTCAAAAATACGGACAGCATCTTCCATCTTTTTCTGACCTTCCTTGACTCTACCTTGCTTGCTATCAAGGAGACCTTCCGCCCACAAATAGACAATTCGGAAATAGGTCTCATTTTCCTTGTAGAAATGCTCTTTGATGACACGTTTAAAATAAGAGGCATTGGTAAATTCTTCACACTCAATACTAGCTAAAAAACCATTCAATAGCATAGTATGAAAAAGGTTTCGGTTTCCAGACATTTCCATTAGAAAATCGGATTTGCGGACCATTTCTCGTACATATCTAGTAAAAAGAGAAACAGACAAGAACGGAGAACTGACTGAGAACAAATTGAGTTCATAGATTCCCCAAATCTCAGTAGAAAACAAGTAGTCATGAAGGACTTTCGCTTCCTCTGCCGTTAACTCAACCGTTTCATCCATGCTCTTCATATAAGACTTGATAATAATGGCATTTAGAATATGTTTCTGTTTGTTTTGAGAATGGGCATGCTTTTGATACTCCTGGCGATACAGGTCTTCAAGAGGTGCTATATTCTTTAAGTCCAAGACATCTAGGATTTCTTTTCTCAACTCAGAATCAGTATCATACTGAAAACCTCTTGCCAGAAAGAGAATTTCCTCCACACTGGCAGATATATTTTCTAGTGCAAATAGAAACTTTTCCACCGAAAGCTCACTTTGACCAGTTTCAAATCGGGACAACATAGACGGCGAAAATTGTCCCCCAGTCGCCTGTCTCAGCGAGATATTTCTTGACTCTCGTAATTGTCTAAAGACTTTTCCAATCTGCTCCATAGACTTCCCCTTGATTGAGTATTTTCTTCATTTTATCATATTTTTCAGAAAATTCATCAAAAACTTGCCAAATTGTCAGAATTATGAGAAAATAGAGGATATTTATCAGGTGGAGGGACTGCTATGAGAGAGGATATCAAAATCAATGACCGCGCTTTGGCCTTGCAAGACCAAATTATTGAAAAACTAGAGAAGGTTTTTGATACAGATGTGGAATTGGATGTTTACAATCTAGGATTGATTTATGAAATCAATCTGGACGAAACGGGTCTCTGCAAGATTGTCATGACCTTCACTGACACCGCCTGCGATTGCGCCGAAAGTTTGCCTATCGAAATCGTCGCAGGTCTCAAACAAATCGAGGGGATCGAAGATGTAAAGGTTGAAGTTACCTGGTCGCCTGCTTGGAAGATTACACGAATCAGTCGCTACGGCCGCATTGCCCTTGGACTGCCACCCCGTTAATACTCTTCAAAAATCTCTTCAAACCACGTCAGCTTTATCTCCAACCTCAAAGCTGTGCTTTGAGCAACCTGCGCCTAGCTTTCTAATTTGCTCTTTGATTTTTATTGAGTATAAGCAGGCAAATCACTTTTGAAGATAAAAAGAAGCAAGCCGAAATCGGCTTGCTTTTTGAGTTTATTTTTTACCTGACTTGTCCATATTCCAGAAGTCTGTCACGGCTCCACGAGAAGCAGATGATACGATATGGGCATATTTACCAAGAACACCACGGCTGTAAAGTGGTGGTAAGGTTGTTTCTGCCTTACGTTTTTCAAGTTCTTCTTCCGATACGGCCATGGAAATTTCTTTAGTATCTTGGTCAACCGTAACGATATCGCCTGTACGAAGGTAAGCAATCGGTCCACCATCCTGAGCTTCAGGAGCGATATGTCCAACAACCAAACCATAAGTACCACCAGAGAAGCGTCCGTCCGTCAAGAGGGCAACCTTGTCTCCTTGACCTTTACCAACGATCATTGAAGAAAGTGACAGCATCTCAGGCATACCAGGACCACCCTTAGGTCCAACGAAACGAACAACGACTACATCGCCATCAACGATTTCATCTGTCAGAACAGCCTGAATAGCATCTTCTTCTGAGTCAAATACCTTAGCTGGTCCAACGTGACGACGCACTTTAACACCTGATACCTTGGCAACCGCACCGTCAGGAGCAAGGTTCCCGTTCAAGATGATAAGCGGACCATCTGCACGTTTCGGATTTTCAAGTGGCATGATGACTTTTTGACCTGGTGTAAGGTCTGCAAAGTCAGCCAAGTTTTCAGCAACTGTCTTACCAGTACATGTGATGCGATCTCCATGAAGGAAGCCATTTGCCAAGAGATATTTCATAACCGCAGGCACACCACCGACTTCGTAGAGATCTTGGAAGACATACTGACCAGAAGGTTTCAAGTCGGCCAAGTGAGGCACACGTTCTTGAATCGTATTGAAGTCCTCAAGTGACAAGTCAACATTAGCCGCATGGGCAATGGCAAGCAAGTGAAGAGTAGCATTTGTAGAACCACCAAGAGCCATGGTTACAGTGATGGCATCTTCAAAGGCTTCACGAGTCAAGATATCTGATGGTTTGAGACCAAGTTCCAGCATCTTAACAACAGCACGTCCTGCTGCTTCGATATCTTCTTTCTTATCAGCTGATTCAGCTGGGTGAGATGAAGATCCTGGCAAACTCATACCGAGAACTTCGATAGCAGTCGCCATGGTATTAGCTGTATACATACCACCACAACCACCAGGGCCAGGACAGGCATTACATTCGAGACGTTTCACGTCCTCAGCTGTCATGTCACCGTGGTTCCATTTTCCGATACCCTCAAAGACAGAAACCAAGTCAATGTCTTTACCATCAAGATTTCCCGGTGCAATAGTACCACCATAGGCGAAAATAGCTGGGATATCCATATTGGCAATGGCAATCATAGAACCAGGCATATTTTTGTCACAGCCACCGATAGCAACGAAGGCATCCACGTTGTGACCACCCATAGCCGCCTCGATGGAGTCCGCGATGATATCACGAGATGTCAAAGAGAAACGCATACCAGGCGTTCCCATGGCAATCCCGTCCGCTACAGTGATAGTCCCAAACTGCACAGGCCAAGCACCTGCCGATTTGACACCCTCTTTAGCCAATTTCCCAAAATCATGCAAGTGGATGTTACATGGCGTATTTTCTGCCCAAGTCGAAATCACTCCCACAATCGGTGTTTCAAAGTCCTTATCTGTCATACCAGTCGCACGAAGCATAGCACGGTTTGGCGATTTAACCATGCTGTCATAAATGCTACTGCGGTGACGTTTATCTAATTCAGTCATCTTATCCCTCCCATTTCAGTTTTTACTATTATAGCACATTTTAAAAGCAATGAACAGAAGAAAATTCTTGAATTTTCAGAAAATTCTATACAGCAATATTTTCTTTAAAAATGTTACATTTATTTCTTGACTTTATAAATCAAAGTGATATCATTTAGATATCATAAAACAGGAGGTCATTCTTATGACTGAAAAACTCATCAATTCAAAACCAAATGGTGTATTCGCATTGATTCTCATTGAGTTGACACTCGTACTTGGTGTCTTTATACTTATAATGGGTGCTGGTTCGGAAAACATTTTTGGAATTATTATCGGACTTTTATTAATCTTAATTGCAGGCCTAGCTCATGCTGGTTTAAAAGTTGTCAAACCTCAGGAAGCTCTGGTTCTGACACTCTTTGGTAACTATACAGGTACCATCAAAGAACCTGGTTTTTACTTTGTCAATCCCTTCAGCGTAGCAGTTAACCCTGCAAACCACACTCGACTTGGACAAAGTGGTGACGTTAGCACGAAATCTCCTTTTTCAGGGATGAAATCATCAAATGGCAATGATGTAAATATTGAAATTGGCAAGAAACAGATTTCCCTCAAGATCATGACCTTGAGCAATTCTCGCCAAAAAATCAATGATTGTCTAGGAAATCCTGTAGAAATAGGAATTGCCGTTACTTGGCGTGTAGTCGATACTGCTAAGGCAGTTTTCAACGTTGACAACTACAAAGAATATCTTTCATTGCAATGTGATAGCGCCCTCCGTAATATTGTCCGCATCTATCCTTACGATGTGTCTCCTAACGTGGATACTACGGGTGACGGCCAAGCAGATGAAGGTAGTCTCCGTGGCTCTAGCGAAATTGTGGCTAACCGTATTCGTGAAGAAATCCAAAGTCGTGTTGAGGATGCTGGCTTGGAAATCCTTGAAGCACGTATTACTTACCTAGCTTACGCTCCAGAAATTGCTGCTGTTATGCTTCAACGTCAACAAGCATCAGCCATTATTGATGCCCGTAAGATGATTGTCGATGGCGCTGTGGGTATGGTTGAAATGGCCCTGGAACGTCTCAATGAAGGGGAATTGGTAGAGCTTGATGAAGAACGAAAAGCTGCTATGGTTTCAAATCTCCTAGTCGTCCTCTGTGGCAATCATGATGCACAACCAATTGTCAACACAGGAAGTCTTTACTAAAGATGGCTGAAGCTAAAAAAAAGCAGATCCCCCTTAGACTCTCAACAAAGTTATACGCTGCACTCGCATCATGGGCAGAAGACGACTTTCGTTCAGTCAATGGGCAAATCGAATATCTCCTCACAGAATGTGTCAAACAACGGAAGAAAGACGGAAAATACGTATCAGAAACCATTGACGAACCATTTGAGATTGATATTTAACACCTTCTCCTGTCTGCTAGGTCGGACAGGAGAATTTTTTCATCTTTTTTTGTCAAGTAACTTTACTTTACAAAAAAATGTGTTATCCTAGTATGGTTGATGAAAATCAGTAGATTGAATCGAATATAAATACCTAA
The DNA here is from genome assembly GCA_000430305.1 of Streptococcus mitis 17/34. GTDB lineage: Bacteria > Bacillota > Bacilli > Lactobacillales > Streptococcaceae > Streptococcus > Streptococcus mitis_AW. Next base: position 97,066 of record ASZZ01000005.1, on the reverse strand, counting down.
AGGAGAAATCAAAATGGCAGTACCTGCACGTCGCACTTCAAAAGCGAAGAAAAACAAACGTCGTACACACTACAAAGTAACAGCTCCATCTGTAAACTTTGACGAAACTACTGGAGATTACTCACGTTCTCACCGTGTATCACTTAAAGGATACTACAAAGGACGTAAAATCGCTAAAGCTGCATCAGCTGAATAATAGAAGGGAGATACCATGCGCGTAAATATTACACTTGAACACAAAGAATCTGGTGAACGCTTGTACCTTACTTCTAAAAACAAACGTAACACTCCAGACCGTCTTCAATTGAAGAAATACTCACCAAAACTTCGCAAACACGTTGTGTTTACAGAGGTTAAATAGAGATTCACTACACGTCAGCAGGCGTGAGAATCCCTGATTTTAAGCGATTCTTGAGATTTCAAATTTCAATGTATTGCAATACAAATCAGCCGAATCTCTACATTTTTCTCTACATTTTCAGATAAATAAAAAGAGATTACGGATATAAGAGAAGAGCTACTTCACAGATGAGTAGCTCTTCTTTTTTTATTCTTTCACTTCAATTTATTCATGAAAATAGTAAAATCTTTTGAATGAATAATTGAAGTCCAAAATGCAGGCATTAATCAGCCTGCATTTTCTATCTAGCATTTATAGAGTAGATATAAGCTATATAACAAGCAAAATCTCCTATTTGCTTCCTGTTATCCTCTATAGCATCAAACCATGAAACGTCCACACCTTCTTGCCCTAGATAACGACTAAGAAGCTTTAGACAATATATTACTCGCTCATGCTTTGCTGTTCTACCTTCATCTTTTTGTTGACGCTCTTCACGTTCCCATAGCAACCACTGGCTACGAATATGAGCATAGCTTATACTAGCTTGCAAAAACTCAGACCATACTTTTAAAATTTCCTCATCGTTACCAATATTGTTTAGAATTGTCTGATGAATGTTTTGACATTCTTCAAAAGTTAGAGCATCTTTAGCACTTAAAAATGCTGAATAATTTATATTTCTCATTTAATACCTCGTGTGTGTACTCAACAAACCTACTTAAAAACTAGAGCTATGATTTCTAATTAGTTCTTCTAAAAATTCAGGCTCTTCATCAATCATCTCTAAATAACCATACATCAGATTAGCTTGATTATCCACATTTTTCACACGATTAAAATCTATGGTAAAAGTGTCTTTATTTATATATTGTTTTATTCTATCATTACTAGCCAAACTCACCGCAGAATTCTCTGGCCAACCTTTAATAACTAAGCTTTCTGTATCATAGTAATCTATTATAAATGTTCCATAATCAGAAAAACTAGCATGCATATACTCAGGATATTCCTTTAATTTGTATCTTTCCTTTAAATAGAAATCTTTAAATTCTATCCCTATTCTATTTGCTTCTTCTTTATAAATCTCTTCTAGTTTTGTCATAAAGGAATAATAAACTAATTTCGGTACGTTTTTAAACGAAGTGGTTCGGTACATTGGAATCAAATTATATTTAGAAAATTCTTCCAATATCTCTACTGCTCGTATTATATCCGATGAATGATTCTCAACAACAACTTTATCGTCAAATAACTTATACTGGTAACCATAACCGTCTAACATATCTAATAGATTTTTAATCTTATCTTCTACTGCCATTACTTCTCCTTTTTAAAATAAACTATCCAGCATGACACTAGATAGTTCTATATAATTACTTAGTCTCTTTCCGCTTAGTAAAGAACCCTGCCAAGCCAATCATTGCTAACAATCCGTAGCCAACTGTAACAATTGAATTTGCTACCCTAGGATTTTCTCCTGTACTTGGTAACGCATATTGTTCTGCTGATTTATCTGCCGGCTTGTCTGCTGACTTATCTGCTGGTTTATCTGCTGACTTGTCTGCTGGCTTATCTGCTGGCTTATCCGCTGGTTTATCCGCTGGCTTATCCGCTGGCTTATCCGCTGGCTTATCCGCTGGCTTATTCGCTGGCTTATCCGCTGGCTTATTCGCTGGCTTATTCGCTAGCTTATCCGCTGGCTTATCCACTGGTTTATCTGCTGGCTTATTCGCTGGCTTGTCCGCTGGTTTATCTGCCGGCTTGTCAATGATAGCACTTGGATCCAACTCTGGCAATTCATCTGCTGTTGGTGCAATTTTTGGTGTTGCACCAATACCATCCGGATTTTGTTTTGTATTCAAATCACTTGGAATGTCAGCTGTGATATCCAATTCTGGCAATTCATCTACAGTTGGAGCTACTTTTGGTGTTGCTCCGATACCGTCAGGGTTTTGTTTTGTATTCAAATCACTAGGGATGTCAGCTGTGATATCCAATTCTGGTAATTCATCTACTGTTGGGGCAACTTTCGGTGTTGCTGAAATAACACGGTTACCATCCGTATATACATTTAGCATCTTATCGATTGAAAAGATATCTGATTTGTATTTGTGGTCAGCTTGAGCTTGTGTCAAACGAGCTTTGGCATCCGCTAAGTCTTGCTCTGCAACTGTGATGCGTTGTTCCACGTTTGTTCTATCAGCTTCTGCTTGTGTTAAACTCGCACGCAATTGTGGTAATTGCGCGTGGACACGCATAGCATTATCACGTTTGCTTGTTGCCGCATCAATTTCACTTTGAATTGTGTTGATACGTGCAGTTACATCGTTTACACGAGCAGTTGCTTTATCCAACTCTTTTTGTTTTTGAATAACAGCATCTGCTTTGTCTTGAGCGGTCGCTGTAAGTGTAGCTAAATCAGATTTTGCTTGATTTAGAGCTGTTGTCGCATTCGTATGTGCTGTAGCAATATCATTCAATTGCGCGTTCAAAGCATCCAACTCTTGAGTCAAATCAGCTTTCTTCGCAACCAATGCATCACGTTCGCGCTCTTGTGTCGCTTTTTGTTCTTTCAATGCATCTAACTCGGCTTGCATTTTTGGTCTGTCATCGATGATTTGACGTTTAACAAACACATAATGAGTATCCGCGATAAACTTCATCTTTTTGCCGTATAATGTTGGGTTCATTGGGTCATCTTGTTTGAAGTTATTGTTATTGTTCCAATAATCCTTCTCACTCTGACTTCGGTTTAACTGAAAGAATTCGTTGTATTCTTCGTCCCATTCATAAGTTGAATCCTTGAAAGCGCTAGCATTGAATGAACCGAAATAAGTTGTTTTTTCTACACCATTGATTGTAGATAGAGCAACACCCATTTTACCACCTGTTGGTGTCAATAGGTTTTTACGGTGTCCATAATCTAAACCTCGCACGTTATTGTAGTCATCATACCAACCCAACAACATTTCGTAGGCTAATGTTTCGTTAGTTACAATGTGGTCAAACATTAAATATTCACCATCACGGTCAATAAGTTGACCATATGCACCACCAAGGATGTTTTCAACGTTTTCCCCTGGTTGAACTCTTTCAATATAGCCAGGTTTGTCGGTTAAACTTGTACGGTGTGACAATAGGCCTGTTTTCTGCATTTCATCAGCACGTTTTTGTGCGTATGCAAGGTACTCATCGTCAACCACCATATCACCCTTCAAGTTGTTATTAACACGTAGTTGGTTAATTAATTTTACAAATGCATCTGAAATACCTTTGTTATCTACCTTGTAGCGATATGCTGGGCGTTCTTTTAATCTTCTGGTAACACGGTCAAACGGTTCTTTCTTATAATCCGCTAAAGCCTCTGTGAAATCAATCATGTCTTTAGTTGCATCAATTTCTTTGATGTCAACACCTTGGAAATTAACCGGTTCCATTTGTTTATTGCGATACGGACCGTGGTTATGTACATAATCATCAAGATTATCATGAGCGGTATGATTACGTTCATCAGGATTTAAATCTGTCGAAATAACTTTAACTCTATAGTTATCGATTTCCCCTTGTTTAGCAGCAATTTTAGTGTCTGTAGCTGTGATTTGTGCACCTTTAGCGTTCAAATCATTATCAACGTTTGAAATTTTGCTAGTTGTGTTTGTGATGTTTTTACGTACATTAGCGTCTGTGATTGCGTCAAGGTCTGCTTGTTTCGTATCCACATCAGCTTTCTTAGTGTCACGGGCATTATCAGCCTCTGTTTTTGCGGTGTTAGCATTGTCTAGTGCTGTATGCGCATCACGTTCGGCATCTTTAGCGGTATTCAAATCGTTTGTTGCGTTTGTCTTGTCCGCTGTTTTGCTAGTGATAATATCGTTTTGAGCATTGATAATTTTGTTTGCGTTATTAGCAGTGTCGATGTCTTTATTGATTGAGTCAATTTTGTCATCAGCTTTTACCTTGTCAGCTTTTGCTTGGTCGACTGTGCCTTGTTTTGCGTTGACATCAGCTTGGGCGCTGTTCACATTAGCTTTTGCCGTGTTCACGTCTTGTTCTGTAACATGAACAGGAGTCGTCTTCACCGTAGGCTTGGGTTGACCAGAATCAACCTCTTCTGCTTGGACAGTTGTATTTGCAACACCAGTCCCAACAAGAATAGTTGTTAAGCCAGCGCTTAATAAAATATCTTTTTTATTCATATTGTCTCCTTTATAAAAGTCGTTAACAAAACCAAGAAGCAAGCGCTTCCTCATTCGATTTATAGACTCATTTAAAATATTCCTACTATATTATACCCCCCCCGAAATGCTTTTGTCAAGCCATTTCCGAGGATTTTATAATTTATTTTTCCCGAACTTTACTATAAATTATAAGTTGAAGAAACTCTCATTTTTTCTTTTAGAAAACAAAAAAACAGCCAAGAAAAGCTCAACTGTTTACATTTTTAATAATGCATAAATTTTTATGCACTGCCCCATTCTAGTTAGTTTCGGTACCGAAACTAACTTATCTCAACGGGGCTACGCCCCGACCTCCCCTTTTTCTTTATGAAAAATTTTTTCTTATCTCTTGCCCATCTCTTATCTTAATTCCCTAAAGGAGTATAACCTAAAAATTAACACTCTGTCAAGTGTTTTTATGTTACATTTTTGTTAATTTTTGATGACATAAAATCACTTGACCTTAACTCCCTTTAGCCACGCGTGGCATTTCAAAAAAAAAAAAAAAAATATATATATATATAAGAGATGGGCACTATGAGATAAATCAACTTATAGTTGTTAAATACAACTATTACTCCTGTAGAATAAAAATTATTCTCCTCCTTAATAAGAAAGGTCAAAAATATGGCATTCACAGTCAAATCATCAAGCTATTATAGCTCAGAAAATGCTGAGAAACTTCTTAGAAATGAATCAACTTATATTGTAGGACTGCAAATAGAAACACAGTATGAATATAAAGACGATAAACGGACAGATAAAGTTATTGGTTATCAGATTTGGATTGCTACGGATACTCATAATCCTTTTAAAGTGAAGTTCCTTCCGGATGACAAACCAGATTTATCTGAATTTAACATTGGTGAGAAAATAGCATTTGATAAATTAGAAGCAATTCAGATTAAATCAAATGCGTATTTCCGTGCCACAGGCATTCACAAAGCTTAGGGGGTAGTTTATGACTATCCCTATTAAAATGCCTATGTCTGAAAATGAATTAGCTAAATTCATTACAAGTAATCTCAACAATACACTAGATATCAACGGAGAAACGAGCTTTACAAACTCTTTCTCCATTTCTTTAGAGGCAGAAGATAAGGGAATGTTTTTCATTCCCAATCTTCCTGTTTCCTATGTTTTAGATAAAAGCCTGTATTTTAAGATAGCAGATATCTGTTCTGGCATCCTTTACCCGTATAAAACGCTTATGTTACAAAGTAATGCAATTTTCATCCCATACAAGACAGGTGACCCTAATCTTGCTAGAGGTTTTTTCTTCCCTTGGGTAAATGGTATTCCAACTCGACTAACTATTCCTGATATCCAACATTTTATAAATCAAGAAGTTAGTGAGATTAGGATTCCGCTCATGTCAAACCAAGTTAGTATCAATCTAAATGATGTTGTTCATTTAGCTATCAGTGGTTCATCTGGTTCAGGAAAAAGTTATTTCCTAGAATACCTTATTAGGTGTATTCGTAAAATAACTGACGATATTGTAGCCGTAGACCCTAAACGTGCCGATATTTATTCTCTAGGTCGTGAATTAAATCTGTCTGTCCTGTCTCCGAAAAGAGGGGCTAACTTAAATAGTTTTATCACAGAAGTAAATGAAATTCTGGGGGATGCTATCAATAAGATTTACGAACGTCAAGAAATACTTTTAGAAAACCCAAAAGCTACATTAAAACGCAAATACATTATCATAGATGAGCTACTTGCTCTTGTTCAGGGTTCTTCAAAACAAGCACGAGATACGTTTGCACAACTATTAGGAACTGTGGCTCTCCTAGGTAGAGCTACTAAAGTTTCACTTATCCTAGTTTCCCAACGTTTTGATGCTACCGCATTTGGAGGAAATCTAGCAGTTAGAGAACAAATTAACTGTTCTATTATTTTGGGAGAGATAAATACTAACACCACTCAGTTTTTATTGCCAAACGCTCATATTGAAAATATTGTTGTTCCTAGCGGAATAGGGACAGGAATTGTCAAATTTAGTGATGGAAAGCATGACAGCAACATCATGCCACTCCTCACCCCATACTATAACAAGAGGTGCTTATGATAAACAAGTATAATCTATTCAAAATCTTATGTATAGGAACTGTAGTAAGCTGTTTTCCTATATTTATACTTATCTTGATTCAACAGAATCTGAACATTGAAATTAATTATCAAAATGTTATTTTTCTTTTCTATCCTTTGATAATTTTTTCAATCCTACTTTTCTCTCTTTTCCTTTATCACTGGTTTAAAAGTGATATAAAATACATGCTCAAAGGATTACGAGCAACCTACGAACTGAGAAAATTTGCCCATTTTGAGTCCGATTCTATTCTCGATACTCAAAATAAACAGATTTCTACTCAAAAATCAATCGTCAACAAGGCCAATCGTTCTTTGTTAACCTTATCGATGATTTATACAAAAGATGGGGCTATATTACGGTGGAAAGTTCCAAACAATCATGAAAGTTTCTTGAAAGTACAAGAAATATTCCCTGCTATTAAAACAAAATTACACACTATGGAACCCGACTTGTTCTTTACCAATATAGCGCCTAGTGATGGTCGTTGGTATCAAGCAACAGGCTCTTACAATCATAGTAGATTGAAATAAAATATGAACAAATAGACTATAAAATCGGTGGAAGGACTTTGTCAAAGACAAAAAGTCCTTCCACCATTTTTTTATATTACAAAACTGTGCCAATGATACTACTTACTCTAAATATCCTTAATACTAACAATACTGCGAGACTGGTCTTGGCATTGTCTCGCATTCAAACTGTGCCAATGTGCCAAAAACAAAACGAAAGGAAATTCTTGAAATGTCTTCAGAGAAAAAAACAAATAAAAAAATCCCTAAACAGCGTGCAATCATGTATACACAACAAATGCGACTAGCTATTTTATCTGATTGGAAAAAAGAAATTGATAGAATCGTTAAGTTATTAGAGCCATTACTCTGGGCAGGAATTTTACATGATAAAGATGTTAATGAAGATGGAGAAACTGTAGAACCCCATATTCATCTCATGATGTATTTCAAACATGCTCGTAGCCCACATAGCATAGCTTGGGAAATTAATGAACGAAATGGTAAACGTGAAGATTCTCAAATCGAACGATTAGAATTCTTCAAGCATCCTAATAATGGTTTTAGTTATCTTGTTCACCAAACTAAAGATGCTCAAAATAAATATCAGTACCCTATTTCGGAAGTAATAAGTAACTTTGATTTTGCTAAAAAATTAGAAAACATTCGAAAACAAGTAGAGCGAAACCAAAGTAAAAAAGAAGGGGAACTAATACGAGAATATCTAGATATGCTTTATGACGGTTTATTAACTCTAGAAGAGATTGAATCTGAGCTAACGGGAAGTCAATATGCAAAAGCAAGTACGCGACTTAAAGCTGTTGCCGAAAAAAGGCAAGAAAGATTAGGGAGAGAATTCCTGAATCGTATGAAGTATGAACAAAAGACAAAACAAGTAGTCTATATCTATGGTGAGTCGGGACTTGGTAAGACAAGACTGGCTAAGACTTATGCAGAAAATAAAAATACCTCTTATTTTGTAACAGGCTCAAGTCGCGATCCTTTTCAGAGTTATCAAAACCAGGAAACTATCATTATTGACGAACTGCGACCAGATAGCTTTCGATATGATGACCTTTTGAAAATTCTAGACCCTTATAATTTCGATGTTTTCTTACCTTCTAGATATATAGATAAAGCATTAACCGCTGAACTAATCTTCATAACTAGCCCTTACTCACCAAAGGAGTTGTATGATAATTTTCAAACCAGTAAACGAATTGACCGTTTCGACCAGCTAGAACGACGAATCCAAACAGCCATACTAGTTGAAAAGGATAATATCTTTTATACACACTATAACTATGAGAGTCGGGAATACGAAAAAGATGACAGCAACTTTTTCACGAACCCCTTTGAATCTCAGCCAATACATCGCGCTAATAGCTTCTTCACACAGTTTGAAACAACTATTCAAAGAAAGGAATAACAATAATGAACTCAGAACTATTTGAAATTAAAAACCTACTACTAAGTCTCTTACAAATCCTACAACAGGAAACCCACATCTTCAATTATTGTGGTCTATATACCCAAAAAGACCTATTGAATCTCCTTCAAATTTCTCCGAATACATTGAAATCTTGGGAAGAAAAAGGACTAAAACGACTGGAACCACCTATAGAAGGAACCAGAACTGTTTACTATAAACTTGAAAATGTTCTCCAATTCTTAGAGAAATAACATGAATTATGCTAAAATAGAACTGTCTGTTATGTATAGAAAATGTTCTATTTTAGCCTTTTTATTTTATATCCGTATAATGAAAGGGCATTATGACATCTGAAACTATAACTTACAATAACAAAAAAGTTATTAAAAAAACAAATTCAAACGGAGAGGTTAGTTATATTTTACGAGGCCTTTACTTAGGTATCGATGAAAAGACAGGCAAACAAGTAACAACGTCTATAACAGCTAAAACACTACGGCAACTTGACCGTAAAATCCTAACGGCTAGAGTTAATTTTGAAAAAGCAGGTGGAACGAGGAAAGAAGATAAACGATTATCCACTTTTTCTGAACTTGCAGAAGAATGGTTCAATAATTATCAAGTTTGGGTTACTTCTCATAATACAATCAATAGAGTGAAGGGATACGTATATAATTACATCATCCCTGCATTCGGGGATTACATTCCTGAAAAAATTACATCTGCCGATATTCAAAGATGGGTTAACAATCTCGCCCAAAAAGCTAGAACATCGATTGAATCAGGGAAAAAACGTGCTGAAAAAGGTAGTGCAAAAGACTTTGGAGCAGTCACTCACAAACTTAGTGATATTTTCGATTTTGGCATCACACATTTTGGATTAACTAAAAACCCAGTGAAAACTATTAAAATCCCTCCAAAGCCTAAATTAGCTTCTCGTAGAACTATGGTCTTACATGATGAAGAATTAAAAACATGGTTAGCATTCTTAAAAACTTTACCTAATAACAGAGCTAATCGACGATTTATTACCATCTGCAATTCCTTACTCGCTTCTGCATTGCGAATCAATGAACTTCTAGCATTAGAAATAAATGACTTGGATTTCACAAACAATGAAATTATTGTAAATAAAACATTGATGTGGAAAAGTGCCAATAAGAAACTTGGTACTAAAGGATGTATGATTTGTAAACCAACCGCAAAAACCGATTCTGGTAATCGTCAGGTTCCCGTTCCAACCTCTACTCTCACTGACCTTAGGGATTTCTACACAGAAATGAATAACTATTTCAAAAATCAAGGTCTACCTCAATCCAAGTTAATCTTTCCAACGATTTATGGAAATTATATGTGCGATAGAAACGAACGTGCTACTTTAAAAAAACGACTAACTTCTCTTGGTTTACCTGATTACGGTTTCCATATTTTCAGACATACTCATGCTTCAATGATGTTAAATGCTGGGGCAAACTGGAAAGAACTACAAGTTCGTATGGGACATAAATCTATCAACACAACTATGGATACATACGCCGAGTTAGCACCGAAGAAGAAATTAGAGGCAGTAAATATTTATTTAGATAAAATAGCTGAACTATCTACTTAATCGTCTCTACATTTGTCTCTACATTTTTTCTTCAATAAATTACAAAGCCTTTAAAATAAAGGTTTTGAGGGGTTATATAGAACTCTGTCTACTCCTTACAGAAGTTAAGTAAGCATTCAATACGAATCAATACAGAAGAAAAACGCATTCAAGCGTTTTTTCTTTTTATTAATTTCAGTACATTACAATAAAAATCAACCGAATGACTACATTTTTTGTGAAATAAATTAGATGTTCGGATATATAGAAAAATCCAAAATCCCCTGCAAATCTACATTACAGGGGACTTGTGTATTATTCTTGTACTTCTTTCTGAGCGGCCTTTCCTTGGTCTAGAAAGGCTTGGACAATTTTCTCATCGCGTAGCTTGACAGAATCGTTGATCATTTCTGCGGACTTAACGATAGTGGTTTCTAGTTGGGCACGTTTCTGGCGTCCCAATTCAATAGCTGCGACGATACCTTGGTTTTGAGCGACCAGACTTTCAGCCAGTTTGGTAACCGATTCGACAGCGACTGTCGGGCTTTGGGCAATTCGTTCCATCTGAGGAATCACTTCCTTGCTGGTTTCAGCTAGCATCTGAAGGGCAGCATTGTTGGCATTAACAATGGCATCTGCCACGACACCTGATTTCATTGATTGTTGCAAAATACCAAGTTGGGCAATGGAAAGCTTCATTGTTGGAATCGTATTGCGACGAAGCATATCCAATTTTTGGCGCATATCAGATGACACCTTCACAAGATTGCGCATCTGAGGTGTTGTTGCCCAAGCAACATAGAGACGGCTGACATACTCAGTATGTTGTTGTTCCAGTGTATTGACCACTTCTGCCATACGAGCCAATTCTTGAGACTTCGTCTGGTATTCTACCGTACTTGTATCTAGTTGGTCAACTTGGGCCTTTAGTTCGGCAGCGCGATTACCAGCTTCTGTCTGGCTGGCTTCGATAAAGGAAATCACTCCTACTAGATTTTCAATGGATTTGGTATTGTCCTCAATCAACATCTCAGCAGAGACGATATTTCGAGCTAGCACATCTTCTTGCTTGACCACTGCGGCAGCCATGCCATCGAGTTTTTGCTCCACTGTTTTTGAGTCAAAGTAAAATTCCTGCAACGTATTCTTGCTCTTGTTAAACAGTCGTTGCAAAAAGTTTGGCTTCTCTTCTAACTCAGCAATTTCAGCGTTCTTGTATTTGACTACAAAGCCTTGCAACTCACGGTTGGTATTCTTGAGTAGATCATCCACTTGGGGAATCTGCAGTTTCTTTTGTTCTGACAAGATACGATTGACCGTATTGTTCACACCTTCGACAGCAGATTGTCCAAAATCTAAGAGAGCATTTTGATTGGTAACAAACTGGTCTACCAACTGGGGCACGTGCGCTTGATTCCTTCTTGCTGCTCAGGGCTCAACTTTTCAAGGAAGGTCAAGGTCTTATCTGAGCCAGTATTGGTCTCGATGATTTGGGTTGTTTTATCCACCTTAGCTACCGTATTATTAGCAATCTGGTCAATATCAAAATTAAATTCTGTCATGGTTACTCCTTTATTTCTAACCTATTCTTTACGATCTTTTTCTAGGATACGCAGACTGATATCAAAATCACGCATATCTGTTTCATTGAGTTCTCTCAGGACTTGGTCCAGCTCAAGGTCAAATTGTTCGATGGCTGCTTTAGCTTGTTGCAAACGTTCTTCTGCTCGATTATAGTTTTTAGGATTGGCCTTAATCTTTAAATAGCCTTCTAGAATCGTTTGGAACTTCTCCATCTTCAAACTATGAATGGCAGTCAATTCTTCCTTATCACCTTCAGCCGAGGTAGCAATCTTGTCTAAAATAGTCTGATGGTCAATGGCAATATTGGCCAAGGTCTGGGATAATTCTGGAGCTAGTTCCTCTGGCTCCGCATTTTCAAGATCTACCTGACTTTCTCTATCCAAACGTTCTAGCTGAACATCGATATTTGCCCGTACTGTACGAACCTTTTTATCAATACGGTTGTAAACATCAGCATCGATATAGGACTTGAGATGATCCGCCTCCTGATGAATTTCCCGCAGTTCGATTAATACTTGATTGGCCAGACTCTTATAGGACTCTGAGCCTTTCTCTACCAAGACTCCCTCTAACTGCTGAATATCTTTGTCCGCCTGGCGAATCCGAGCTTTTAAAAGCTCAATCCGATCATCGAGCGAACGATCCTGCAAAAGAGGATAGCGCCAACGTTTGTAGAGACGGTAACCACCATAGCCTAGCAGAACACAAGCTGCAAGTGGAAGAGCATATTGAACCAACAGGCCCAGTAAGAACAAGAAGCCCCAAAAATAGAGACAGCCTTTCCAAAAACCATTACCCGATTTCATAAACATTCCTTATTTTCAATTTATAAGTCTATTTTAGCACAAAAGACAAAAATGAGGGCGGAAATCCCCTAGAAAAGAGTTGATTTCTTTGCTGTAGAATGGAACTTGGTAGCGCGTGTGCTAATTTCAGTGAAGCTGATTCAAACCACAAACACACTCTGGGGAAATATCAAAACAAAGGCTTGAAATATCGGGGGTTGTGTGTTAGAATGAAAACATAAAGGGAAAACAATGCTTCTAGCATATGTAACTAAAAAAGCCCCACCGTGCCACCGATGGGGTTTTTTGCTACCCTCTTAAAGGGTTAAAAGCTACTTGCTACGTTTCTTTATCCATAGCTTGAAAAGCTCAGATAGTACGTTAACAAGTAACGGAGCTAGAAAAAGGGAAAGTAACTCTAGCATATATAACACCTCCCTTCCTTAAAGTGAGGGGGCCAAAATATTATATCATACCAGATTTATATCATCAACATCGCGTCATTCTTGGAATAGATAGACTTAGATACGCAAATAATCTTACTAGCAAATCTCTATACAAACCCAGAAATCAACATTTTAAGACAAAGCAAAAAGCCCCTAGATTCATAGCTAAGGACTGATTTATTTGCAAGGATAGGCAGGACTGTCGGGGCTCCTGCATTTCTCGACCCACTATAAGTGGCGCGTTGGTGACAGATTCTCAACCTCTATCCTTCATATCTTCATTATAGCACTTTTTTCTCAACTTTCAATCTGTGCATCTGAATTTATTGTCTATCTTTTTCTCTAGTGTCCTTCAACCATATTGTACTTCAACCTCACTCATGATTTCCAGCAAAGTTTTCCCTTTAATCTGTAAAGAAATTAACTCATCAAAAGATGACACTTTAAATTCATTATCTTCAAGGACGACTACAATGTCATAAACAGAATTAGGGAAAATCCCACATGCTTGACCCTTATAATCAAAAGAAGCGTCCCAACCATTGTCATACAATGTTCGTAAATCATCTAATATCACCATAATATATCTTGATTCTCCTATATAAAATATTCCGTAGCTTATCCAAAGCCATACGAAAACTTATCTGGCAATTCTTTTCCTAACTTAATGCTTTTACTTAAAGTATCTTTTACAAACGAAGCGAATTGTCCTATATCATCTCCAACATAGCTATATTCCAAAGTAATTTTATCGATAGTTGCAATACCTTTACAACCTCCACTCACAATAGAATACTGCCTCTTAGACGAGCTATCTTCTATTTTGTACATTGTAATAATTTGTTTATCAATCTTTATCATTTTCTATTTAGTGTAAAATAAGACACTGGAATTATTCTTGACTCTCAAAAATATAATTGCAACAAGGTATCGAAATCGTCTTCGAAAACATTTTGACTATTCTGTTTTATTTGCTCAATGATTTTATCCTTTTTATCTCTGTCCAAAGGGAGTGTTTCAAACGCTTCTTCTTTTACTAAGAATTCACCATTTTCTCCCTGGAATTCTTTTGTAATTTTTCTAATATGACTCTCGAAATCGATAGATTGAAGTTCTTCGTCGTTGATGTTATCTTCAATCGCATCTAGCAACAAACTGATTGAAATTTTAATCATCTGTAAATACCGCCTCTTTATTCATCAAGTCATCCTCAGTGTAGTCAATTGTAAATGTATCTATTTCAAAGATCGATTTAGGTGGAGTTAAATGAATCATAGGGACACTACGTACCCTATACTCTTTTTCTCCAATTCTAACAAACTGATTGATTTTCAAATCTGAAAAATCAGGATTCTCAACAGTAATAGAAACAAGACGATTCGCAATTTTATAAACATCAATTATCTTATTTTTCATGATTAATTTGTCCATAATTATTATTTCAATACTTGCGTTCTAGGGAATCAAAACCAATTTTCGGTTTAATGCTATAAAATAAATCTAAAATAGATTAGGAAGTGTCTTTCTTAAACAATAAAGAAGGTTTATCTTGGTCTGGATAAACTTGGTCAACCCACTCATCAATTTGATTATAAAAAATCAATAACTCTTTGCTTGGTGGTATCATCAAATCTAAAACGAAACCTCCTTTACTTTAACTTCATTATAAACTTTCCTATCCTAATATTCAATCCACAGGACACCATTACAATAGCTTTTTAGCTTCTTTTCTACTTCGTCAGTGGTCAAGCTGCTACTCCTTTATGATATAATTAGTTTAAAGAGAAGTGAGGTAGAAATGATAGTGTCGCTACGCAACTTCATAGTATGAGATGACGGGACAGGCACACCGTCCACTACTCTTGAGCGCTTAGACTATTCTAAGTGCTTTTTTGCATTTTCTCGGCGTTCGCTCTTGGTTCAAGTCCATTCTCCATACCATTTGGTAAGGAATTAGGTCATTCTACACTAGCTATGACTATGGACACTTACAGTCATCTCTCCAAAGAAAAAGCAAAAATAGCCGTCTCATTTTATGAGAAAGCTATTAGTTCTTTGTGAAGAGGACAAAAAGGGGGACAAACCCAGAAATCAACATTTTAAGACAAAGCAAAAAGCCCACTGTTGTAGGCTTTCTGTAAGATATTTCTTAAAATTAAAGCATTTTGTTGTAGAATTCAACGACAAGTGCTTCGTTGATTTCTGGGTTGATTTCGTCGCGTTCTGGCAAGCGAGTCAATGAACCTTCCAATTTTTCAGCGTCGAATGATACGAATGCTGGACGTCCAAGAGTAGCTTCTACTGCTTCAAGGATAGCTGGAACTTTCAATGATTTTTCACGAACTGAAATCACTTGACCTGGAGTTACGCGGTATGATGGGATATCAACGCGTTTTCCGTCAACAAGGATGTGACCGTGGTTTACGAATTGACGTGCTTGACGACGAGTAGTCGCAAGACCAAGACGGTAAACAACGTTATCCAAACGACGTTCTAAAAGAAGCATGAAGTTGAAACCTAGGATTCCGCCTTTGATTTTTGTAGCTTGTACGAACAAGTTACGGAATTGTTTTTCACCTACACCGTAAGTGAAACGAAGTTTTTGTTTTTCAGCCAATTGCAAACCGTATTCTGACAATTTAGAACGGTTGTTTGGTCCGTGTTGTCCTGGTACGTAGTTACGACGTGCCAATTCTTTACCTGTACCTGTAAGTGAAAGGCCAAGGCGACGAGCTTGTTTCCAAGATGGTCCTGTATAACGTGACATGTGAATGTCCTCCTGATATAAATAATATTTCGGTGGAAATAGTCACTTAGAAAGCCCTGATTCGTGCAGATGCCCTTCGCCTAAACAGCCAAGGTTACTTATCATAAGACACCTGTTGACGAGCTTCATGCTTTCCTGCTGATATTTCACACAAAATCCATTTTACCATGAATAGCTGGATTTGTAAAGGGGTTTTAGGCTTTATTTTCATTGCCAGAGAGGTTAAGAAGGAGGGTAAAGGTGCTTCCGAGGCCGTACTGGCTGGTAACTGTGATTTCTCCACCCAATTGATGGGCCAATTCACGCGCAATCGCAAGCCCTAAGCCATGACCACCTGTTTTCATATTGCGCGAAGTCTCTACACGGTAAAGGCGTTTAAAAATATTCTCCAAGTCCTCCGGGGCAATGCCCTGCCCTTCATCGGTCACACTGATTGAAAGCTGGTTATTTTCCAGCTTAGCCACCACTTCCAGCTTGGTTCCTGGAGCTGAGTATTTAAAAGCGTTATTGACCAGATTCACCAAGATGCGAGAAAGTTTGGCATAATCTCCCTCAATCCGGGCAGACTCTGGGATCACCTGCAAGTGGACATCTCTCTCCTCCTGCTCAATCAAGAACTGAAATTCACTCATGCACTCAATCAAGAGCTGATCCAGAAAAATACTGTCTTTACTAGTCGTCTCCGCCTGATTTCTAGCTGTGTTTAGGGTCAAAAAATTCAATTCTTCAACCAGTTTATTAAGTCTTTCTGTCTGGCGTCCAATGGTTGCTAGATAATGAGCTTGCTCCGACTCCTTGATAACCCCATCCAAAATCCCTTCTACCGTCGCTTGAATCGAAGTAATGGGAGTCTTGATATCATGCGATAACTGGGCAATCATCAAACCCTTTTCTCGTTCGCTTTCCTCTAAGGAAGCAAAGGTCGCCTGCAAATCATGGGACATTTCATTGAAGGCTTGGCCTAACTGCTGAAATTCCATAGGACCTTGAACCTCCAGATTTGCAGGGAAGTCCTTGTCCGCTACTCGCTTGGCATGTTCCTTAAGTTTGGCCAATGATGTAAAGACTGGCGATAGGAGAAAGAGACTAATCCCAGCACCGACAAAACTTGCGATTAAAGTCATGCCAATCAGGAAATAAATTTCTCTTTGCTCAATTAACATGCGCTGGATGGCCCAAAAAACCACGATAATCGTTAGGAGTGTTGAAATGATATACCCCACTAAAATATAACTTTTTAATTTCATTGACTACCTCGTGCTTTCTCAATTTTGTAGCCCAAGCCCCAGACAGTTTTGATAGTAGCGTTTCTGCACTAGCATGTTTAGCCAACTCCTGTCGAAGAGCATGAATATGAACATTCAAGGTATTGGTATCATCCACATAGTCTTCTTGCCAGACCTTTTCATAGAGGTCTGTCTTAGAGAAAACCCGCTCTGGATTGCTAGCTAAAAGCCATAGAAGTTCGAAGGATTTGACTGTCAAATCAAGCACCACATCTCCGACTTGGACCTCATGGCTAGCATGATTCATCCGTAAATCTCCGAGACTGACGACTTCTGTCTCACCTCCACGATGAAGGCGACGCAAGATATTATGAACACGCAAAACCAGCTCACGTGGGCTAAAGGGCTTGGCAATAAAGTCATCTGCCCCCAAACTCAGACCGTAAATCTTATCCTGCTCGCTAGTCTTAGCCGTGATAAAGAGAAAAGGCTGATCTGGAGATTGATACTGAACCTCACTAATCAAATCATAACCATCCATCCGAGGCATCATGATATCTGTAATAATCAAATCAATCGCTTTTCGCTTGAAGATTTCCAAGGCCTCTACTCCATCATGAGCTACCAAAACCTGATAACCTGCCTGAACCAGATAGCGTTGATGAATATCTGTGATTTCTACCTCGTCGTCAACGAGTAAAATTGTCTTTCCCATCTGTCTCTCCTTTGAAAAAACAGTGCTATACCACAATAGTATAACACTATTTTAATCACTTTACGAACATTCTAAACGATATCTGGATTTTTCAAATCCTAGGTAGAAAGTCTGTAGTTAGACTAGTCATTTTCCTCTTTTTTAGCTTTCAAACCGAGGCCACCTAATAGTCCTGCCAAGGCGAGTCCAAAGAATCCAATAGTAGCCATTGATGTTTGAGCTTCACCAGTATATGGAAGCATGTCTTTTTGCTCTTTCATTTGATCAGCCATCATTGGACTTGACACCTTGTTATTAGATGCCATCTTGCCTTCATCAGACATTTTGCTTGAGGCTGCTGGAGCTTGGTCTTGTTTCATGCTTGGTGTTGCCATTGGCTGGCTAGCATCCATGGTTTTATCCTGCTCTTTGTTAGGCATCATCTTATCCTGGCTAGCAGCTGGCATTTGAGATTTCATCTCATCTTGATGGGCACTTGGCATTTGAGCGTTCATCTTAGACGCATCTTGATGACTATTCATCATTGGAGCCGGCATAGCTGAACCATTAGAAGATGGGACGAAGCCTGATTGCATCGGAGTAAGAGACTGATGTCCATTCAAGTTTACTGTCAAATCCTTAGTCGCTACGAGATTGCTCAAATCAGCCTTACCATCTTTTGCACCGTACACTTTGATGGTTGCCTTGTAGCTTTGAGTGCCGTTTTGTTTCAAGAGGTCAAGAAGGTCTTTGTCAGATTTACCTTGAGTGCCTGCCAAATCCACTTCATAGAAGTAGAGGCCTTTGCCCAATTTCTCTACTGGTGGGAGTGCGGGATTTTTAGCTGAACCGTTGTCTGACCATGGAGCCTTGTCAGAAGCTTTCAAGATAAGGCGAGTCAACATACCGTCACCTGCGAAGAATTCGTATGGAATGACTTGATTGACACCAGCTGTGAATGGACCTGGGAAATTGGCTTTGTCCAAGTAAGAAGCTGGAACATCTACTGTGTCTTTAGTGTTGTCAGCCACGCCTTTTTGCACTTCAGCTGGGGTAGTTAAACCGTTCAAGTTGACATCCAAATCTTTAGTCGCTACGAGATTTGTCAAATCGGCCTTACCGTCTTTGGCACCGTACACTTTGATAGTTGCTTTATAGCTTTGAGTGCCGTTTTGTTTCAAGAGGTCTAGAAGCTCTTTATCTGATTTGCCTTGAGTGCCGGCCAAATCCACTTCATAGAAGTAAAGACCTTTGCCCAATTTCTCTACTGGCGGAAGGGCAGGATTTTTAGCTGAACCGTTGTCTGACCATGGGGCCTTGTCTGAGGCTTTCAAGATAAGGCGTGTCAACATGCCGTCACCTGCGAAGAATTCGTATGGAATAACTTGGTTAACACCGGCTGTGAATGGGCCAGGGAAGTTAGCCTTGTCCAAGTATGTAGCTGGAACATCCACTGTGTCTTTGGTATTGTCAGCCACACCTTTTTGGACCTCAGCTGGAGTAGTCAAGCCGTTCAAATTGACATCCAATTCTTTTGTCGCTACGAGGTTGCTCAAATCAGCCTTGCCATCTTTCGCACCGTACACTTTAATGGTTGCCTTGTAGCTTTGCGTACCGTTTTGTTTTAACAAATCAAGTAGCTCTTTGTCAGATTTTCCTTGAGTACCTGCCAAATCTACTTCGTAGAAGTAGAGACCTTTGCCTAATTTCTCTACTGGTGGGAGAGCTGGATTTTTAGCTGAGCCGTTGTCTGACCATGGAGCTTTGTCAGAAGCTTTCAAGATAAGACGAGTCAACATACCGTCACCTGCGAAGAATTCATATGGAATGACTTGGTTAACACCGGCTGTAAATGGGCCTGGGAAGTTGGCCTTGTCCAAGTAAGAAGCTGGGACATCCACTGTATCTTTAGTATTATCGGCAACACCTTTTTGAACTTCAGCTGGAGTAGTCAAGCCATTCAAGTTGACATCCAATTCTTTTGTCGCTACAAGATTACTCAAATCAGCCTTGCCATCTTTCGCACCGTACACTTTGATAGTTGCCTTGTAACTTTGAGTACCGTTTTGTTTCAAGAGGTCAAGAAGCTCTTTATCTGATTTGCCTTGAGTGCCTGCCAAATCTACTTCGTAGAAGTAGAGACCTTTGCCTAATTTCTCTACTGGTGGGAGAGCTGGATTTTTAGCTGAGCCGTTGTCTGACCATGGAGCTTTGTCAGAAGCTTTCAAGATAAGACGAGTCAACATACCGTCACCAGCGAAGAATTCATATGGAATAACTTGGTTGACACCAGCTGTGAATGGACCAGGGAAGTTGGCCTTGTCCAAGTATGTAGCTGGAACATCCACTGTATCTTTGGTGTTGTCAGCCACACCTTTTTGAACTTCAGCTGGAGTGGTCAAGCCGTTCAAGTTGACATCTAGATCCTTAGTCGCTACAAGGCTGCTCAAATCAGCCTTGCCATCTTTCGCACCGTACACTTTAATGGTTGCCTTGTAGCTTTGCGTACCGTTTTGTTTTAACAAATCAAGTAGCTCTTTGTCAGATTTTCCTTGAGTACCTGCCAAATCTACTTCATAGAAGTAGAGGCCTTTGCCCAATTTTTCTACTGGTGGAAGGGCAGGATTTTTAGCTGAGCCGTTGTCTGACCATGGAGCTTTATCAGAAGCTTTCAAGATAAGGCGAGTCAACATACCATCTCCGGCGAAGAATTCGTATGGAATAACTTGGTTGACACCGGCTGTGAATGGACCAGGGAAGTTAGCCTTGTCCAAGTATGTAGCTGGAACATCTACTGTGTCTTTAGTGTTGTCGGCTACACCTTTTTGAACTTCAGCTGGAGTAGTTGCTGGTTGAGTCTCACTTGCTTCACGGTCTTGTCCAGAGACTGCAGGAGCAGGATTTGTCGCAGGTTTAACCGCATCTTCTGTTTCTTTCTTAGATTCTGGTTTTACTTGCACTTCTTCTTTGGGTGCTACTACTTGGTCTTTAGCAGTCACACCCGCTTTTTCTGGAGAGTTTGTAGTATCCAAGCTTGCTTTGGGTGCTGAGTCTGCCTGTTCTGAAGGAAGAGCTGTATCGACTGCTTCTTTGAGAAGTTCTGCTGGTAAGTCACTCTTTTCACTCACCGAAGCTGCATCTGGCAAGACTTGGGCAGGGGTCGGATTGACCACATCGGCACGCACCGAACTTGGTTGACCAACTAGGACAAAGAAGCCACTAGCCACAACAACTGAGGCAACACCGACACTCAGACGGCGAATAGACCAACGAGTATATCTTTGATTTGGATTGAATTTCATAGGATTCTCCTTAGAGTTTTTCTTTATTTGATGACTCCAGTATAATCTCCTAAAATTAAAAAGGATTAAGAAAAAGTTAAAATTTTTCTTAAATCCCTCTTATAAAATACTTATATTAATTAAATCCGTAAACAGATTTGGTGATTTGATAGACGACATTGGAAAGTTTGCGAGCTGGCAAGACGGAATGTTTGGTCAAACGGCTGAGCATGGTCTTGCGAATGGCCTGAAAGACCTCTGGATTTTCCTGTTGAATATAGGTCCACAGCTCCCGTTTTTTGGCAAGATGCTCTGCTGTTCCAGCTCGGTTGAGCAGGGCACTGGAAATCACCGTCGTAATCTCAATATGATTCAGCAGATATTCTCGCATTTTGGGATGACTCACTTTGGACAAGTCAAGCTGGTCTACCAAGAGTCGATTGACCTTGAGTTGCTGGTCAATACGCTTAATCATCACCTTCTCATTGACAGACTGATCCTCACGCCCAATCAAATAGCGATAGAAATCAACAGGCAGATAGTACATGGTCTTGACCTGCTGAAGGGGGGTAAAGACAAAGAGATTATCTACATAAAAAGTATGCTCAGGCAGTTGGAACTGGCTGGCTCGCAACAAATCTGTCCGATAAATCAGCGAGTGCATCATGATATACTGGCCTTTGGAGAAATTTCCGACCTGGTCCCAGCCAAAAATCTTCTGGACAGGCAAGACTGACTCATAACTCATACTCTTCTTACGAGACTGACCTTCCTTTTCATAGACAAAATTGGTCACAAAGGCGTCCACCTCTTGACCTTCACTCTCTAGTTCCTGCAATATTTCCAAAATTTTCAGGTAAGCACGGGGATCCACCCAGTCATCACTATCAACTACTTTAAAATAACGACCAGAAGCCTCTACCAAGCCACGATTGACCGCACCGCCATGGCCTTTATTTTCCTGATAAATGGCTCTAACGATGTTAGGATACTTGCTGGCTAAACGCTCAGCGATTTCCTGAGTCTGGTCCTGAGACCCATCATTGATAATCAAAATCTCAACTTGCTCACCACCAATCACTAGCGACTCCACACAGTAATGAAGATAGGCTGCGGCATTATAGCTAGGAATGGCGATAGACAATAACTTCATAATCTACTCCTTTAGGGGATTGATTTTTTTCTTATACTCAATGAAAATCAAAGAGCAAACTAGGAAACTAGCCGCAGGTTGCTCAAAGCACTGCTTTGAGGTTGCAGATAGAACTGACGAAGTCAGTAACATATATACGGCAAGGCGACGTTGACGTCGTT
Organism: Streptococcus mitis 17/34; assembly: GCA_000430305.1. Classification (GTDB taxonomy): domain Bacteria; phylum Bacillota; class Bacilli; order Lactobacillales; family Streptococcaceae; genus Streptococcus; species Streptococcus mitis_AW. The sequence goes on along the minus strand of ASZZ01000005.1, from coordinate 74,785 downwards.
TGAAGAGATTTTCGAAGAGTATTACTCTCTCTTGTCATTTCTTTCTATTCTACCATAAAGTCCAGCTTCTGAAGGATTTTTACTGGAATACAAGGGTTTCCGGTCTCTATTTCCTATCTTGGACATCAAAAAAGAAGGGATTCCCCTCCTTACGAATTTAACTCTGCTAAGTCATCTAGATACTGGTTGTTAATAACTGCCAAGATATAGGAATCTTCTTTCAAGAGGTCATTGGGACCAAACTGGACGTCCAGTGGTGAATTTTCCTGTTCACGAAATCCTAAGACATTGAGGTTATATTTGCCACGTAAATCTAGCTGGCTCAGGCTTTGACCTGCCCAAACACTCGGAATCTTCATCTCCACGATAGACACATTTTTATCCAGCTGAAAGACATCAACATTGTTATGAAAGAGAATGGTCTGCGCTAGAGACTGCCCCATTTCATACTCTGGTGAAATCACCGAGTCAGCACCGATTTTTTCTAGCACCTTCTTAGCTGTCTGGCTTTTGACCTTGGCAATAACCCTTGGTACACCCAAACTCTTACAATGCATCACTGCAAGCACACTCGATTCCAGATTTTCCCCTGTTGCGACCACAACCGTATCACAGGTATCAATTCCCGCAGTTCTGAGGAGTTCCTCATCTGTGATATCGCCAACAACTCCACGCGCCAAAACTGGCTCAAATTGATTGATGTGCTCAGCATGATCATCAATGGCAATGATATTCATATCTTGCTTGGCGAGGGCCGTCAGGACACTACTCCCGAAAATCCCCAAGCCTAAAATTCCAATCGTACGATCTGACATCGTTCTTCCTTTCTTATCCAATACTAATATCTGCTTTCATATACTGAATCAAATCTTTCTTATCAGGCTGGTAATCCGCTAGACTAACCAGCAAGGTCAAGGGACCGATACGGCCGATAAACATGAGCACCATGACAATGCTGAGGGCTAGCTTGCCCAATTCTGGTGTCAGATTTGCCGTGACCCCAACTGTCGCAAGAGCTGAAATGGTCTCAAACATGAGATAGATAAATCTCGGTGTTCCTTCTGCCGTAATTCCCAGCAACATCAGACCCAACAAGAAGGTCATCAAAAAGATAATGAAGACACTAAAGGATTTTTGGACTGTTCGAGCTTCAATGGTTCTCTGCGCAACATTGGCATGAGGCAAGCCCAGCAATTCACTACGCGCAAAAACCAACAAGACAAAGAAAGTCGTAATCTTGAGCCCTCCAGCCGTCCCTCCAGGCGCCCCGCCGAGAAACATCTGTAGGATGTAGATAAACAAAGTCACAGGCCGAGCTTGGGTGTAATCAATAGAGGCAAAACCGGCCGTTCTCATGCTGACAGTTTGGAAAAAGCTGACTAGCACCTTCTCTGGGACACTAAGATTACCAATGGTCCCAGGATTGTGCCACTCTGTAAAGAGTGTGGATACTGTCCCAAACAGCAAAATCCCTGCAGTCAAGAAGAGGACCAACTTGGTGTGGAAACGTAGTCGACGTTTTTTCTTCTTGCCTAGCTGGGTGGCCAAGTCAAACCAGACCATAAAACCGAGACCACCCGTGATAATCAAACCAGCAATGACCAGATTGATCATGGGATCTGTCTGAAAAGCCACTAAACTGCTACTGCCAAAATTATCAAAACCAGCATTACAAAAGGCTGAAATAGCTAAAAAGATAGAGGTAAAAATGCCTCGTCCCCAGCCAAACTCAGGAATAAAACGGAAACTTAGCAGAAAGGCACCCAAGCCCTCCACCAGAAAAGTCGTCAAAAAGATAGACCGTATAAAAGCCCTCAACGACCGAGTTTCCCCGTAACTAAAGCTCTCCTGAATGGTTTCACGACTGCGAAGACTGAGTTTTTGCTTCCCCTGCATATAAAAGACCCCGATAAAGGTCATAAGCCCCAGACCACCAATCTGGATCAAGAGCATACAAATCAGCTGACCCCAAACATTATAGGTAGTAGCCACTGGTTGCGTAAAAAGGCCAGTCACACAGACCATGGACACCGTCGTAAAGAGATGATCAAAATAAGTGGCCTGAGAACCACTTGCCTGAACAAAAGGCAAACTCAAAAGAAGAGAACCTATAAAAATAACTCCAGCGAAACTCAGAAAAATCCGACGAGCTGGCGAAAGTCCGCCAAAGACCCTTTCAAGTTTTTTCACAAATAATTTGAATAACATACATCCATTGTACCATAAAAAGTAGGAGAGGAGTTAGATCTGAAAGGCTATCTCAAGGCAGAGTCCCAAGGCCTTTTCGAAAGCTTCTGAACCCCAGTCACGACTATCGTACTGGTCCAAATCGGCTAGAGAATCCGCTGTAAACAACAACTCTCCCCATAGAACGCCACGCAATTGAGCTACTGCCGCAAGCGCAGAACACTCCATCTCCACAACAGCACAGCCTTCTTCCTTACGATAAGCCACCTTTTCAGCCGTTTCTCGGTAAAAACCATCTGTAGACCAAGTCATGACTTCTTCATAGGGAATCTCTCTGGCTTCCAAAACTCGCTCAATGGCAGCAATAGCCTCAGGCTGAATTTCCATATAACGAGAAGGGGCCACATAGTGGTAACTGGCACCCTCATCTCGTAAAGCCCGAACAGGGACTAGAAAGGCATTTTCTTCTATATCAGCCAGCACACCACAGGTACCGGTTGAAATAATCTGCTCCACACCATATCCAATCAACCAATCCATAAACTGGGCCGCTGGAGCGGAGCCGACAGGTGCCTGAGCCAGACAGATCTTCTCGCCCTTGTAGTTCACGACATAGACTGGATAGGTCTTAGTGGCAGAAACGAATTCGCCGACACAGTCCGCCCCTACTTCCTGAGCATAGCGGTCAATCTCCTCTTCCAAAAATGCATAGATGCACTTCATTGGTAACTTTAAATCCAAGCCTTCATGATTCGGCATAATGACTGCCTCAGGATTATCATCAAACTCTAAAATAGGAATAGCGTGTTTTTGAATCATAGAATACCTCCTCTAATTTTGTACTATTGTATCAAAAGCGGACCGAATGTCAAGGAGGGAGCTGAGGAACCGAGGAGAAAAAAGCATCCCACTTACGAGATGCTTAGAACTTGCTTAATGAAACAGACTTGCTAAGATATAGAGCAAATAAATGTGTGCTGGATAAAAAATGATGAAACTTACAAAAAAGAAACAACTTCCGCTGTTTCTTTCTACTTTTATTTCACAGGTATTTCCTTAATCACGCGCGCAGGATTACCAGCTAGGACAACATTGTCACCGAAGGACTTGGTGATTACAGCCCCTGCTCCTGCAACGACATTATTTCCCAGTGTCACTCCAGGAAGGACAATAACGCCACCACCAGCCCAGAAATTATCTCCGATTGTGATAGGCTTTCCGTACTCGATACCTGAATTTCGCTCCTGCGGATCTAGTGGATGGAGGGGAGTCAAGAACTGACAATTGGGACCAATCATAGCATTGTCCCCGATGCGAATCGGACAAACATCCAGCATGGTCAAGTTCCAATTAGAATAAAAATTTTCCCCTAGATAAATATTGACCCCATAATCGACCTCCAGGCGTGGATTGACATAAAGATTTTTCCCAGTTGACCCAAACCAAGTCTTAATGATTTCGGCTCCCTTCAAGGATCCTCTTCCTTGTTAAAAGTAGCCTGTTTTTGGCGAGAAGCTTGAGCTAAGGCTCTCAGTTCTGGGTCTGATGGACGATAAAACTCGCCTGCTATCATTTTCTGGTATTCGCTTGTCATCTTAACACCTCACACTTAATTTGGACCCATCATATCAAAAAGCCTTTGAAAGGTCAAGAATAGCCTGCTTTCTAAACTCTCAAAACCAATCTCCACCAAGTCAAAACAACTTGCTTGACAAAAGCTTGACTTCATGGTTTAATATACCCCATAAGTATATTTGGAGGTGCCTATGTTTCACTTATTTACAAAAATTGACAGTATTTCTACCAGCGAGTTAGAAGCTAAACTCAGAGAACCGATTCAGCTACTGGATGTTCGGACGCCGATGGAATTTCGTAGAGGTCATATCAAAAATGCCAAGAATGTCCCTCTAACCGAAATTGGTTCCTACACACCAGCGACAAATGAAACACTTTATGTCATTTGTCATTCTGGTGTGCGAAGCAAACTAGCTGCGAAGAAGCTAAAGAAAAAAGGCTATGATGTCATCAATGTCCGAGGCGGTATGAGCGCTTGGACAGGAAAAGTCATATAGAAGCATGAAGGAGAAATTCAATGAAAATTATCATTGTCGGAGGAGTTGCAGGCGGAATGTCAGCAGCAACCCGTCTCAGACGTCTCATGGAAGACGCTGAAATCACTATTTTTGAGAAAGGTCCCTTTGTTTCCTTTGCAAACTGCGGACTTCCTTACTATGTTTCAGGAGAAATCGCAAACCGAGATAGTTTATTGGTCCAAACTCCTGAAAGTCTCAAAGCACGTTTTAATCTGAATGTTCGTCCTTTCCATGAGGTCATCCAGATTTCGCCAGAAGAACACACTGTGACTGTGCGACACGATGGACAGGAATTCACAGAAAGCTACGACAAGTTGATTCTCTCCCCAGGAGCTAAACCATTTGTTCCTGCCATTGATGGCTTGGCAGAAGCTAAGAATGCCTACACGCTCCGCAATGTTCCCGATCTCGATGAAATTATGGCAGCCTTGGACAATCATCCAAAAGAAGCTGTCGTTATCGGTGCAGGCTTTATCGGGCTTGAAATGGCTGAAAACCTAGCGAAATGTGGATTGCAAGTTACTATCGTTGAGAAAGCACCCCATGTCTTACCATCATTAGATCAAGAAATGGCAGCCTTTGTCCAAGCAGAATTGGTTAAAAACGGCGTTCGCGTTATCACTTCTCAATCTGCGACTCGATTTGAAGACCAAGGAAAAGTCATCGTTCTCGAAAACGGTCAAAAGATCACTTCTGACCTCACCATCCTTTCTGTCGGTGTTGAACCTGAAAACAGACTGGCAAAAGCTGCGGGGGTTGAACTGGGACTTCGTGGTGGGATCCTGGTTGATGAACATTATGAAACCAGTCAAAAAGATATTTTTGCAGTTGGGGATGCCATCGTCGTCAAGCAAGAGATTACTGGCCAAGACGCTCTCATCTCTCTAGCTTCTCCTGCCAATCGTCAGGGACGCCAAGTGGCCGACGTCATCGCAGGACTAGAACGTACAAACAAGGGAAGTATCGGCACTGCTATCGTTCGTGCCTTTGATATGACAGCTGCTTCGACTGGTCTCAGCGAACGTATCCTTAGCATGAATCAACTTCCTTACAAGGCACTTCATGTCAGTGGGAAAGACCACGCTGGTTATTATCCAGGCGCTACTGATATGACCTTAAAGCTCCTCTTTGACCCGACCACTGGAAAAATCTACGGTGCCCAAGGAGTCGGGAAGAAAGGTGTTGACAAGCGAATCGATATCCTAGCAACTGCTATCAAGGGAAATCTCACCGTCTTTGACTTACCAGAATTGGAGTTCACCTATGCGCCACCATTTGGCTCTGCCAAGGATCCCGTCAATATGCTGGGCTACGCAGCCTTGAACCTTATAGAAGGTCTCAGCGACAATGTTCAATGGTACCAGCTCGAAGACGAACTGGCTAAAGGTAAGAAATTTCTAGATGTACGGACAAGTGGCGAATTCCAAAGTGGTAGACTCAAAGTCGACACCATCCACATCCCCCTAAACGAACTACGGGAACGCTTGGACGAACTGGACAAGAACCAAGCCTACATCGTTAGCTGCCACAGTGGTTTACGCAGCTATATCGCAGAGCGTATCCTCAAACAAGCAGGATTTACCGTCCAAAACCTTGACGGCGCTTATTCACTATACAAAATGGCTAACCCAGAAGGAGTAGAATATGGAAACTAGTATCAGCATGGTTGACTTTTATGGAAAATATCAAAATGAAAATCTAGAGCTTATCGATGTCCGTGAAGCACATGAATTCCAAGCAGGACATGCACCAGGTGCCAAAAATCTTCCGTTAAGTACCTTGGAGCAGGACTACAAAGAACTCAATCCTAACCGTACATACCATGTCATCTGTCAAGGAGGAGTACGTTCTGCCTCTGCCTGCCAATTTCTCAGCGCCCAAGGCCTCTCCGTTACCAATGTAGAAGGTGGCATGAGTGCTTGGCCAGGTCAAGTAGAATAATCAAAAGAAGCTGGGCAAAAACTCAATTTCAGGAGAAAGTGAAGTAATACTCAATGAAAATCAAAGTGCAAACTAGGAAGCTCGCTGCAGACTGCTCAAAACACTGTTTTGAGATTGTAGATAAGACTGACAAAGTCAGGAACATATATACGGCAAGGCGACGTTGACGTGGTTTGAAGAGATTTTCGAAGAGTATAAATTTCCCCACAATAAAACGCATACTATCAAGGTTTTTCAACACCTGATATTATGCGTTCTTTTATTTTAAAGACTTTTTCCAGCCTCTCTTGATTCACATTAAACTATTCTATTAGCAGAGATCTTTGCAACTCTCCTCTCTTTATTTCCGTTTAATCAAGTATCGGATAGCCTTTTCTAGACGTTCCTTTTGAGCTTCAGGATCATCTAGCGGTTGATTGATACATTCAGTAAGGTTTTCGGTAATTATCATCTCAATCACGCGCTCCACACTAGATTTCACAGCTGTCAGTTGCGTCACAATATCAGCACAGTCACGATCTTCTTCAATCATCTTTTGAATTCCACGCAACTGACCCTCTGAACGTTTCAAACGAGTAATATACTTTGAGTTTGTCATTTCTTTTTCCTTGCTCGATTTTTCTTCATTATATCTCTAATCAGCTCCTTTGTCAAAATTCTCGCCCATCCGTCTCACGCAGTTCTGTTAGCAAAGACCGTTCAAAAAGCAAACTAGCAATACTTATAACTTATTAGAAATCCCTAGTTTTATCTTGCTAAACGGATACGAGTCACAATTCCGTCTGGGTCTGTTATTTCCAGCTGGCTAGATGTCAGCCATTTGATTGGTGCATCAACTTCTTTTGCTCGCTGGGCAATCGTTAACAGTTCTTCTTTATGTTCGACTTCAATGACATAATAGGCCAAACCTGGCAAGCCTTGCTTACGCGGGGCCAGACCCTTTCCTCCCCATTCGTTGACTGCCAAATGATGATGGTAGTCCCCAGCTGCGATCCAACTAGCGCTAGGTACACTGAATTTGTCCTCTAGTCCTAACACCTTTTGATAAAACTGGCTGGACTTTCGACTGTCCTTGACAGAAAGATGAATATGCCCCATTCTCGTACCTTCTGCTAGGATAAAAGGCTCTACCCTTTCTCCCAACTCATAGATATCCTGCGCCGCAAGGGCCTCCGTCACCCCAACAATGCGTCCATCTTCTCGAATATCCCATGTGGAAACTGGCTTATCTCGATAGAGCTCGATGCCATTTCCCTCCAAATCTTCCAAGTAAAGGGCCTCACTGTAACCGTGGTCTGCACCGCCGACAAGAGGAATCTGTAAATCTGTCAGGTATTTCAAGACATCCGCCAAAGCCTTGCGTGTCGGCAAGAGAATAGCCAGATGGTAAAGGCCATAATGTTCCCTTACTTCTCCACTCTCTCGTACTTGAATCAAGTGTACCAAGGCTTTTCCTCCAAGTCCTAGAATGGCCTCTGTCTCAGTTTGAGATAAGATTTCTAAACCAATAATTTGCTGATAAAAGGCTGTTTGACTTGCCAAGTCCTTGACATTTAAAACTGTCTCTGCTAAATAAATGTGGCTCTTGTATTCATAGGTCATAAATGGTCCTCTTTTCATGTTGTAATTTGTGTTATTACAACTATTATATAATCTCCATCAAGAAAGTCAAGCCAGACAACTTGATGCCTCTATTCTAACAAGAAAGAGGTCAATGTTCGCCATCAACCTCTTTCTTATCGTTCATTCTTTTTGCTAAGTAAGGTGAATATTTTACCTATGACTTGCTATTTTCAGCCTAGTTTACCCATTCACCATTGCCATTTACTTTATAACCGTCAGGTGTTGTTGTGCTGACTGCCAAAGCTCCTGAACCATATGCATAGTACCAGTACTTGCCTACTTTAAACCAACCTGTCTTCATGATACCTGATTGATCAAGATAATACCAAGTACCATTTTCCTTGTACCAGCCTGTCTTCATAGCTCCTGAGCCATCAAAGTAGAACCATCTGCTACCATCTGTTCCCCAGCCTGTAAACATCGCGCCTGAACTATCAAGGAAATACCATGTTCCATCAACTTCTACAAATCCAGTCTGCATGACACCTAAATCATTCAAGTAGTACCATTTACCACCCGTTTTCACCCAGCCTGTCTTCACATCACCAGACTCATAAAAATACCATTTTCCATTAGACTTCACCCAGCCAGACTGACTAGATGTAGATGTTCTAAAATCTTTCAGCGGTTTTTCTACAACCGTAGCTTTACTTTTAACTGTTGAAAGATTTGATGCAGTCACTTCTGTATACTGAATAGCAGAACCATATCCACCAGCTAATTCCTCTGAAGAAGCATCATCACCTAAAGCTATAGAAATCGTTGCCACTTGCTGAGAACTAGCTGCATTTCTAAAAGCCGCAAGCCCCACATAGGTAAATTTAGAATTGATCAGAACCTCATAATAACCTGTAAATTCTTTAGATGTTCCACCCTTCTTTTTCGCTACATAATTCGCCTTCTCAGCATGCCAGTTTTCAATTGCTTTTAGAAAACCTTCATAGTTTACATCTAAAGCTTCTCCTCTTATACTATTACTAGATGGAAAAGCAGTCCAGATTTCTTTAGTAGAAAGACGCTCAGGTTTCAAAGCTACTGACACCTCAGTAGCGCGTACAAAAGCAGTTTTCTCAAGATCAGTAGACCATTTAATAGGGACATACTTATCTACCAAACCTTCATCAGCTGCTTCCTTACGAATCTTATTAATCGCATCCAAAATAGCTTGTTTATTTGGAGTCAAAAATTCTCCCTTAATCCCAACTAAAACGTTGCCACTAGAAGGATTTAACACTTCTGAACTCAAAACATTTTCATTTTTACCATCAGCAGATTGTGTTGCCACCAATCTGTCATTAGCAAAAACATCAGTTGTCAAAACTGCTCCAGCCAAGGTCAAAGCCAAGGCGCTAACAAATACAATTTTCTTCATCTTTTTCTCCTTTTATCCCTTAGATAGGATAGGTATTTTCAATATTAAATTATATCATATTTCCCTACTCTTTGCCCGTTTCTACTAATATCATGAGGCAAATGCTATTCACCCCGCAAAGTAGAAGCTTTCATTCTTTTATTTCACAACAAGCTCATAACGTGTCTTACTGGTGAAGGTTTGACCAGCTTTAAGAATGACTTGGTCTTTGAGGGCACTATGAATGGCGTCTGGTAAAGCTTGTGCTTCAAGGGCAATCCCATTGTGCTGTAACATTGGCTGGCCTCCTATGATGACACTTTCATCCACAAAGTTTGCTGTGTAGACCACAAAACAAGGGGCCTCTGTCTTGAAAAGCAGGAAGCGACCTGAGTTTTGGTCATAAAGAAATCCAGCATTGTCATGACCTGCAGGAAGGGCAAATGGATGATCCAAACCAGATACCAGTTGGATTTGCTCATCTTCTTCTGCAAAGATGTCTTTCAACAAGGCACCATTGTAGATGTGTTTTACTACGTCACGATTGGCATCTGGAGTTTTGGACGGAACACCGTCGGGAGCGATTGGATAAATGCCTTCTGTGTTTAGTTGGAAGACATGGCGGTCAATCGTCTGCGTGAAATCACCAGACAAGTTGAAATAGCTGTGGTTGGTTGGGTTGACCAAGGTATCTTGATCAGTTGTTACTTTATAGATAACCTCGTAAGCTCCATTTTCTTCCAAGTGATAACTGATCCAAATCTTGAGATTTCCAGGAAATCCTCCTGTCCCATCTGTACGCTCTGTATAGAGAGTCAAGCCATGGTCGCTCACTTCAACTAGTTCAAACAAGCTCGAATCCCAACCAGTTGAACCACTGTGGTTACAGTTGCTAGCATTGTTGACTTCAAGGTCATAGGTCTTGCCATTAAGCTCAAAGGTCGCACCTGCGATACGTCCTGCTACAGGACCTACACTCGCTCCATGCTTGGGACTATTGCCTACATAGCTATCAAAATCATCAAATCCCAAGATAACGTTGGCAAAATTTCCAGTCTTGTCAGGTGTGACATAGCGCAAGATGGTCGCACCATAAGTCATGACCTCTAGCTGATAACCTGCCTCAGTCTCAAAGCGATAGGCCAAGACATCCTTGCCCTCAACATTTCCAAATACACGCTCTGTGTATGCTTTCATTCTGTTCTCCTTTTACTATTTCTCTCAAGCAAACAAACCATAGAAAGCCTACTGACAATCTATGGTTTATCTGATAATTTACAAATCCTCTTTCAAGAATTCATAAACATTGCCTTATACTCAATGAAAATCAAAGAGCAAACTAGGAAGCTAGCCACAGGCTGTACTTGAGTACGGCAAGGCGACGCTGACGTGGTTTGAATTTGATTTTCGAAGAGTATTACTTTTGATATTCGTGAATGATAACACCTTGTACCACACGGTTTACGGTACCTGTAGGAGACGGTGTATCTGGTTTATTTTCTACCTTGAGTGAAGTCAATAGGGCAAAGAGTTGAGCATAAACGATGTAAGGGAAGACGCGATAAATATCATTCAAGACACCGCCACAACCAAGGGCCACTTCTTTGACATTTTCAAGACCAAAGGCTTGATCACTCAAAAGCACGACACGACGAGCAATGTGATCACCAGCAACTTCACGAACCAAGTCCAAGTCGTACTTGCGAGTGTAGTCTGTTGTTGTACCAAAGACCAAAACAACGGTATCTTCGTTGATCAATGATTTTGGACCATGACGGAAGCCGACTGGGCTTTCATACATGGTCGCCACTTGACCAGCTGTTAATTCCAAAATCTTGAGCTGAGCTTCATGAGCAAGCCCAAAGAAAGGACCAGCGCCCAGGTAGATGACACGGTTAAAGTCTAAATCAACAAGCTCTTTGACATCTGCTACATTGTCTAGAACTTTGCGAGCAAGGCTAGACACAACTTCAAAACATTCAGATTTCACAGCAAATTCTGCAGGATCAAAGACCAAGAGAGCTGTTAACATCATAGACGTAAAGCTAGAAGTCATGGCAAATCCAGCGTCATTAGAAGCAGCTGGTTGCAAGAGCAAGAGATTACGGTCATCACCGTGGGCTTGAAGAGCCAATTTCCCGTCCGCTGCACAAGTAATCGTCACTTGATAAAGCTCATCCACCAAGGCTTTGGCCAAATCAACAGTTGCCACACTTTCAGGCGAATTCCCACTACGAGCAAAAGATACAAGGACAGTCGCCACATCTTTTTTCAAATAAGTTTCTGGATTGGCAACGATATCTGTTGTCGCAATAGAATTGAAATTCCATTTGCGTTCGTCGTAGACTTCCTTAAAGTAAGGTACCAAAGTATCTCCCACATAAGCAGAAGTCCCAGCACCTGTCAAGATAACCTTGATATAGTCATGTTTATCAGCAATCCCTTTTAGGAAATCTGAAATTTCTTCACGTTTTGCTTGATAAGATTCAAAAGCTTCTTTCCATACATCTGGTTGTTGGTAGATTTCACGTGTAGTGATTTCTGCACCCAATTCGATCAAGTCTTCTTTTGTATAATGTAACATTGAGTTCCTCTTTTTCTATTAAATATGGGAATGGGAGTAAGCCCCATTCCCATGTATATTCTATATGAAATGCTCTAACGATTTTCACATTGTCACATCTTATTGAATTGAGTTCCAACTAAAATCTTTGGGAAAAAGATCGATTATCGTCGGAGCATCGCTCTATCCTCCTATCGCCTATTTTCCCTATGATTTTCACGTTGTCACATCTTATTCATCTTCGTCATCATCGAAGCCTGCTAACAGGTCATTAACTTTCACAATGCTTTCTGTAGCACGGCTCTTGTAGTCCGCATCTGCGCCTGTAAGGCTCGCATTGATAAATTCAATCACCATTGGAAGATTCATCCCCGCGTAAAGGTCAATATCACGACCTTCCATGATCAAACGGCTTACCACGTTACAAGGTGTTCCGCCAAGAAGATCCGCAAAGACTAGGAAATCATCCAATCCTTCAATAGCAGCTTCAAATTTTGCAGTAAAGTCTTCTGGTCCATCTTCTGGAAGAAGAGCTATCGCATGAATATTGTCTTGTGGACCCATAATCATTTCTGTGCTACCTTTAAGTTCCTCACAGAAGCGACCATGACTCACCAAAATTAATGATTTCGTCATAAATTATGCACCCATTCCAAGTACAAATTTACCAAAGGCAGAAAGAGCCAAAGCAAGTGCGATAATAATACCGATAGCTTTAGTAGAGTTCATACCTTTCTTACCAAGCAACCAGAAAATAAAGGCAGTAAAGATTGCTGGAAGCAAGCGTGGGAAGATTGAGTTCAAGATGTCTTGGAAGTCAATCATCTTCTCACCGATTGCCCATTTGTAAGAAATTTCAAAGTTGATCATTGTTGCTACAAGAGCACCCATCATGAAGACACCAAGTACAGATGCAGCGTCAATCAAAGCTGTCAAAGTACTTTGCATGTTGTTAATAAGGTTAACCCCTTCTTTGTAGGCAAATTCCAACTGTTTCCAACGGAAGATGTCATAAGCAACTGCAACTGCAATCCAAAGGAAGATACCCCATGGTTGGCCAGCGATAGCCATAGTTGCTGCGATAGATCCCATGATAGCAGGTACAAGTGAACCAAAGATAGTATCTCCAAGAGGAGCGAATGGTCCCATCAAACCTGTCTTGATACCGTTAACGGCATCTTTTGAACCTACACCATCTTTTTCTTCCATAGCGAGGTCAAAACCAGCGATAATAGTGTGGAAGAATGGTGAAGTATTGAAGAATTGAGTATGAACTTTCATCATTTCTTTCAATTCAGGAGTTCCATCCCCATACATTTTACGCAATTGAGGTAAAATCATGTAAAGGTAACCAGAAGCTTGCATACGTTCGTAGTTCCAACCCAATTGGAAAGTAAACAAGCTACGTTTGTTGATTTGATTAAAATCTTCTTTTGTAAGTTTGTAATTAGAATTCGTCATCTTCGATTTCCCCACTTTCTGATGGTGTAGAAGGTGCTACCACAGCTACTTTTTGGCTATTTTTGAAGTGAAGCACTGCAAGGAAGATACCTATGATAGAGATACCAATCATAGACAATCCTTTGAAGTTGTTCACGAAACCAATTTTTTCAGCAACATCTTTAGGTAGAGTACCTACGATACCAGCAACAGCGCCACCAAGACCTGTTACATATGAGTAAAGAACAGTCAACATAGCTGTCAAACCAAATCCCATAGCAAGGTAGTGAAGGTTACGTTTAACTGGAAGGTAACGAAGCAAGATTGCAAATCCAAGACCTGGAAGCATACGTCCTGCGAGTGTCAAACCATCTGCAACCCATTTGTAGGCTTCAACTAAGTCTACCACTGATTGTACGAAGGCACCACCAAAGGCAAGCGCGAAGAAGACTGGGAGGGCACGAGATAAAGCCCAAGGAATCGCACCAAGTAGGTAGTTGCGTTCAATGCCTTTATAGTCAAAGCGTTCGATTGCAGCATCCACACGGTGAGCGAAGAAGGTAGTAGTCATACGTCCAAGAACGTCAAAGTAAGTCAAGAGAGCTGCTACTGGCACAGCGATTGTTGTAATCGCAAGTGCTGTATCAATTCCTTGTGAAACAGAGAAGGCTGTCGCAAGAACCGCACCAGAAGTTGCGTCGATACGAGAAGCACCACCGAAGGTACCAACCCCAAGAACGAACAGTTGCAAGTTACCACCGATAAGCAGACCAGTAGTCACATCTCCCATAATTAAACCAGTAATGAAACCAGCAAATACAGGGGAACCTGCAGATGAAACGATCGTCAACTCATCACAGATTTGATAAGCTGAGTACAAAGTGAGAAGTAAAATTTGCCACCATTGTATCATAACAATGACCTCCTAAAAATTTTTTCCTATTTTAATAAACTCAAAAAGTCTGAAACTGGATCATTTGGAACCATTTGAGCAGTTAATTTAACACCTTTTTCTGCTAGTTTGTGGAAATCTTCCACATCCTTGTCTACTACGTTGATAGAACGTGTAATAGAACGAGTTTCTGGTGTTTGAGACATATTCCCAACATTAAGGGTTTCAAGTGGTACACCTGCTTCTACCAAACCAAGGAAGCGGTCTGGTTTACGAGCCACGATAAAGAGACGTTGGCTATCGTATTTTCCAGCAAGAATATTGGCTGCTGCTTTTTCAATTGGCAAAATACTCAATTTCACACCTGGTGGTGTCGCAAGTTTCAAACCACTCTTTTCAACATCGTTGTTGACAACTTCGTCGTCTACAACCATAATACGTGAAACATTTAGTTTCCCTGCCCAAAGATTGGCTACTTGTCCGTGGATCAAACGTCCATCGATACGGCATCCTACAATTGTCATAAATTTTCCCCCTTTATATGTTTTAGTGTAGGTTTACGAGTTAAATGAATCTCTTCTTTATATTCACCCTCTGTCTCAAAGATAATGATGCGGTTGGCACCCTCCTTAAGATAGCTATGAGGGATATAAAGCGAGAGGGTTGGGCCGACGTTCCAAAAACGTCCTAGATTCTGCCCATTGACAAAGGCAACTCCCTTACCAAACTCAGATAAGTCTAGGTAAGTATCTTTTGGCTCTTGGACTGTAAAGTCATAAGCGTAAAAGGCTGGTTGTCCTTCTGCCCATCCTTTTGAAAAATCAATTTTCTCAGGATTATCTAGTGGAAGTGGATAGTGTTTCCAGTTTAGTAAGAAGTGCAAATCCTTACAAACCCCTGTCCGAATTCCCTTACGTTGCGTATCTGCTAAGAACTTATGTCCATAGTTGACACGCCCCATATTTTCTACCAGGATATCCAATCTGGACAGCGCTTTCTTTTCGCCTTGATAGAAAATATCTTCCCCAATTTCTGTCTGATATTGGGTTTCAACCCACTGACCATCGACATAAAGCTGGGCCCTATCTCGACCGTCAATGATACGAAGTCTTTCTTCTTCTGCATCCCAGTTTGTTTCTGTTCGATAGAGTAGGTAGCCATAACTTTGTCCCAATTCCTCCATCTTTTTAGGATAGAGACTTTCTACAGGACTTGACAGACTATCCAAGGTTTCAAACAAGGAAACTTTTTCAACTAGTGGAATAGCATCCAACTCCATACTCTCTTTGTATAATGGTTCTAACTGCGGATACTCTGGGAAATGTGTTGCCATCATCTTCTTGACTGCTAAATATTTAGCAGTTGGATTTCCTTCTTCATCAAGAAGAGCATCGTAATCATATGATGTAACTTGTGGCAAGTCCAAAGTCCCTCGAGCCGAGCATCCATTCATGAAGCCAAAGTTTGTACCACCGTGGAACATGTAAAGATTGATAGAGCCTTGCTCCAATACCTCACGAACAGCTTCTGCTAATTCTTTCGGATCCCGTGTGATAATCGGTTCTTTCCAACGATTGAACCAGCCATCCCAGAACTCCATACACATAAGTGGCCATTTCTTGCCATGCTCATCAAAGAATTCCTGCATCTGTGAAAAGTTGTAAGGTGCCTTAGAACCAAAGTTCCCTGTTACAAAGAGATCATCTTCGATTAAGGTTCCAGCTTTCAGAGTTGCTCTCCATGGACCATCTGATGTAAAGAGTGGACAGGTTACGCCACGCTCTTCCATCAACTGTCGAATCGCTCTCAGGTAAGCCTTGTCTTCTCCATAAGAACCATACTCATTTTCAACCTGCATCATGAGGATATTGCCACCATTGTCCAACAAATGTGGGACCAATCGTACCAAGAGCTGATCATAGTAGCGACCAACAGCCTCAATATAGGCTGGGTCTGATGAACGAATCCTCATATCTTTGGTTAAGAGCCAAGCCGGTAAACCACCAAATTCCCACTCCGCACAGATAAATGGTGACGGACGTACAATAGCATAGAGGCCTAAATCTTGTGCTGTTTGGAGAAATTTCTCCAAATCCAGAGCTCCTTCAAAGTTAAACTCACCCTCACTGGGTTCGTGTAGATTCCAAGCAACGTAAGTCTCTACCGTATTAAAACCAAGAGCCTTCAAGTTATAGAGAGAATGATACCAATCTTCTGGCGGAATCCTAAAATAATGAATGGCGCCGGACAAAATCTTGAACGGTTTCCCATCTAAATAGAAATCGTCCCTAATCTCAAATCGTGTCATGTTATTACCTTCTGACAATTAAAGTTCACGCTTTCATTTGTTGATATAGTAAATATATCTCAATATCCTGCATTTGTCAATAGGTTTTCACAATTTTTTTCATTTTTTACCAACTTTTACACAAAAAACTTATAAAGATATAGATTTTACAGACATAGAGCTTCAAGTAGTTAGCATGTATAAAAATGTATAAAATCTCCTTTTTTATATGTAATTTAACCTTATAGCCTATTATTCTAATTTTTTTATTCAAAAGACTACTATTCTTTCCATTTTTATGGTAAAATCTTTAACGGAGAAGGAAAATCGAGGTGAAATTATGGCAATTCCAAAATATCAATATATAAAAGATGAATTAAAGAACAAAATCATCTCTGGGCAATTTGCAAGTGGAGATAAATTTTACACTGAAGCTGAATTGATTGCAATGTATGATGTTAGTTCTATCACAGTTGTCCGCGCCTTAAACGACCTTGCCAAAGACGGTTATATTGTCCGCCAACAAGGAAAGGGTACATTCGTTTCACGCGCACGCAAACACAAACTCGTAGAGTTTTCAGATGTAGAAGTTTTTGAAACTAAAGATGATAAGGTTACCGTCCTTTCTATTGAACGCGGGAATAAACTAAACTACTTAGAGAAACTTGGGTTACGTGGTGATCAGTTCTACTACAAGATTGAACGTATCCGCGAAACAAATGGTGTTGTATACATCTACCACACATCCTATATTCCAGAACAATACATCAACGCAAATTATCCAAATCTTGAATATTATAGTTCTATCTATAACCGTTTCAAATTGGATTACCACATTCACATGAATGATGAACATTTTGAAGAAATCAATGAAATAGCATTTCCAACTCCAGAACATGCGGCTTCCGTCCTCGGAGTCGATAAACAATTCCCAACTGTTTTACAAACCAAGACTACTAAACTAGAGTCTACTGGTCAAGTTCTCGCATACAGCGAAACATATAAACGAGCGGATTACTACAAAATCAAATTCATTTCATGTGACCGTGATCACTAAGAAGAAAGCCTGAGCGCCGCTTAGGCTTTTTCTATACATATTATACCACAATCAAAAGAAAACGCTTACTTTTTTGTGATCTTCTATATTTTGTAGAATATTTTATAGAAATAGGATTGAATTACACTACATATACATATGTTAATAAATAGAATTATATACTTAATTTTTATTAGTTTTTATACTTATTATAGTTTTAAAACAATAGCACTTGACTCCTGTTAACATAACAAATAAAATAAAATTGTTGAATTGTGTAAACGTTATCAATAACAAACTACAATCAGGAGGTTTTGCAATGAAACAAGAAAAACAACAGCGTTTTTCCATCCGTAAATACGCGGTAGGAGCAGCTTCTGTTCTAATAGGATTTGCTTTCCAAGCACAAGCTGTTGCAGCCGATGGAGTTACTCCTACTACAGAAAACCAACCGACCATCCATACGGTTTCCGATTCCCCTCAACCATTCGAAAATCAGACAGAGGAAACACCTAAAACCGAGCTTCAACCAGAAGCCCCAAAAACTGTGGAAGCAGAAACTCCATCTACTGATAAGGTAGCTAGTCTTTCAAAAACAGAAGAAAAATCACAAGAGGAAGAAGGCTTCACTCCTAGTGATAAAGAAAAAGTGCTAACTTCTGCTACTGCTGAAAAAGAAATTTCTGATAAAAAGTCAGAGGAAGTTACTCCTAAAAAGGAAGAGCTAGAAGAGGCTGATTCCAAAGAGTCTAACATAGACAAGACTGATCAACCAGAAGCTGACAAGGATAAACCAGCGAAAAAAGATGAGACGAAAGCAGAAGCTGATAAACCAGCAACAGAGGCAGGAAAGGAACGCGCTGCAACTCAAAATGAAAAATTAGCTAAACGAAAAATTGTTTCAATTGACGCTGGACGTAAATATTTCTCACCTGAGCAGCTCAAAGAAATCATCGATAAGGCCAAAGAATATGGTTATACAGACCTCCATCTCTTAGTAGGTAACGATGGGCTCCGTTTCATGTTGGATGATATGTCTATGAAAGTGGGCGATAAAACCTACTCAAGTGATGATGTCAAACGTGCTATTGAACATGGAACAAACTCTTATTACAATGATCCAAATGGTAACCATCTCACTGAAAGTCAGATGACAGATTTGATCAATTATGCCAAAGACAAGGGTATCGGAGTGATTCCAACTGTCAATAGTCCTGGACATATGGATGCCATTCTCAATGCCATGAAAGAACTGGGTATTGAAAATCCTCACTTCGATTATTTTGGTAAAAAATCTGAACGAACTGTTGACTTAAATAATAAACAAGCAGTCGATTTTACTAAAACTCTGATTGACAAATACGCTAACTACTTCTCTAATAAGTCTGAAATCTTCAATATTGGACTAGATGAATATGCTAATGATGCAACAAATGCTAAAGGTTGGAGCGTGCTTCAAGCGGATAAATATTATCCAAATGAAGGTTACCCTGAAAAAGGATATGAGAAATTCATCTCTTACGCCAATGACCTTGCTCGTATTGTAAAATCACACGGTCTTAAACCAATGGCCTTTAACGATGGTATCTACTACAATAGCGATACAAGCTTTGGTAGTTTTGACAAAGACATCATCGTTTCCATGTGGACTGGTGGTTGGGGTGGCTACGATGTTGCTTCTTCCAAACTACTGGCTGAAAAGGGCCACCAAATCCTTAATACCAACGATGCTTGGTACTACGTCCTCGGACGAAATGCTGACGGCCAAGGTTGGTACAATCTCGATCAGGGACTCAATGGTATTAAAAATACACCAATCACGTCTGTTCCAAAAACAGAAGGAGCTGATGTTCCATTCATCGGTGGTATGGTAGCTGCTTGGGCTGATACACCATCTGCACGTTATTCCCCATCTCGCCTCTTCAAACTCATGCGTCATTTTGCAAATGCCAACGCTGAATACTTCGCAGCAGACTACCAGTCTGCTGAACAAGCACTGAAAGAAATTCCAGCAGATCTCAAGCGCTACACAACAGAAAGCGTTACTGCTGTCAAAGAAGCTGAAAAAGCCATCCGTTCACTTGATAGCAACCTCAGCCGTGCTCAACAAGACACGATTGATCAAGCAATCGCAAAACTTCAAGAAGCTATTAGTCAGCTAATCTTCACCCCAGAAGCTCAAAAAGAAGAAGATGCTAAACGCGAACTTGAAAAACTTAATAAGAATAAAGTCATTTCCATCGATGCAGGTCGCAAATACTTCTCTCTAGATCAACTCAAACGTATCGTAGATAAGGCTAGCGAACTCGGCTACTCTGATGCTCATCTCCTTCTAGGAAATGATGGTCTTCGTTTCCTACTCGATGATATGACCATTACTGCCAACGGAAAAACCTATGCTAGTGATGATGTTAAAAAAGCTATTATCGAAGGAACGAAAGCTTACTACGACGATCCAAACGGTACTGCGTTGACACAGGCAGAAGTGACAGAACTTGTTCAATACGCTAAGGAAAAAGGTATTGGCCTGATTCCAGCTATCAATAGTCCTGGACATATGGACGCTATGCTCGTTGCCATGGAAAAACTTGGCATCAAGAATCCTCAAGCCAACTTTGATAAAGTTTCAAAAACAACCATGGACCTTGAAAATCAAGAAGCCCTTAACTTTACCAAAGCCCTTATTGGTAAATACATGGATTACTTTGCTGATAAATCAAAGATTTTCAACTATGGTACCGATGAATATGCCAATGATGCGACAAATGCCCAAGGTTGGTACTACCTCAAATGGTATGGACTCTATAACAAGTTCGCAGATTATTCTAACAGCCTAGCTGCTATGGCCAAGGAAAGAGGGCTACAACCAATGGCCTTCAACGATGGCTTCTACTATGAAGACAAGGACGATGTTCAGTTTGACAAAGATGTCTTGATTTCTTACTGGTCTAAAGGCTGGTGGGGCTACAATCTTGCATCACCTCAATACCTCGCAAGCAAGGGCTATAAGTTCTTGAATACAAATGGGGATTGGTACTATGTTTTAGGCAATCACAAACCAGACGAAGCTTATCCTCTTTCAAAGGCAATTGAAAATTCTGGAAAAGTTCCATTCAATCAACTTGCTTCTACCAAATATCCTGAAGTAGACCTTCCAACAGTCGGAAGTATGCTTGCTATCTGGGCAGATAAACCAAGCGCTGAATACAAGGAAGAAGAAATCTTTAAACTCATGACTGCCTTTGCAGACCATAACAAAGACTACTTCCGAGCTAATTATAATGCTCTCCGTGAATTATTATCTAAAATTCCTACAAACTTAGACGGATACAGCGCAGAAAGCCTAGCAGCCCTTAAGGCAGCAAAAGATGGACTCAACCTTAACCTCAACCGCAGCAAACAAGCTGAACTAGACGCACTAGTAGATAAACTAAAGACTGCCCTTAAAGGTCTAAAACCAGCTGCCACTCACTTAGGAAGCCTAGATGAAAATGAACTGGCTGCTAACGTTGAAAACCGACCAGAACTTCTTGTGAAGACAGAAGAAATCCCGTTTGAAGTTATCAAGAAAGACAATCCAAATCTCCCAGCTGGACAAGAAAAAGTTGTCAAAGCTGGAGTTCTAGGTGAACGTACTTCTTACATCTCTGTTCTTACAGAAAATGGGAAATCAACAGAAACCGTTCTTGATAGCCAGGTAACCAAAGAAGCTGTGAACCAAGTTGTCGAAGTTGGTGCTCCTGTAACTCACAAGGGTGATGAAAGTGGTCTTGCACCAACTAGTGATGCAAAACTTAGACTAGATGTCCAAGAGGAAGTAATTCCATTCACCACCATCACTCGTGAAACTGATCAATTGACTAAAGGACAATCTCGTGTCGTAACAGAAGGTGTAAACGGTCGTATAAGTCACTTCTATTCTGTAACTACGGCTGCAGACGGAACTGAAGTTAGAACATTGGTTACCAGTGTCGTAGCGCAGGAAGCTGTTACACAAGTAGTCGAAGTCGGAACTCTGGTAACACATGTAGGCGATGAAAACGGACAAGCCGCTGTCAAAGAAGAAAAACCAGCAAAAGAAATCCCAAGTGTGCCAACTCCTGCGACAGAAGAAAAATCAGTACTAGAGATTCCAGGCGAATCGGCTCCAACAACTGTTCCTACTGAGGAAAACAAAACTCTTCCTCAAGGTCCAGCTCCTGTGGCAACAGAGAAAAAACTTCCTGAAACAGTAAGTCACCATTCTGCAAGACTAGTAGTCGCAGGACTCATGACCACACTAGCAGCCTATGGACTCACTAAAAGAAAAGAAGACTAAGTCTTTTGGATAAAAAATAAACAGCGAGATTGTGAACCTCGCTGTTTATTTTTTTAATTAATCACCAAGTCCAAGACGTTCAAAGATATCATCCACTCGTTTGGTGTAATAAAGAGGGTTGAAGATCTCATCGATTTCCTCTTGAGTCAGGCGTAATGTCACCTCTGGATCTGCCTCAAGAAGTGGTTTAAAGTCTACTTGATTGTCCCAAGAGTAGGCTGTTTTTGGTTGCACCAAGTCATAGGCTTGCTCACGAGTCATGCCTTTTTCAATCAAGGTCAACATAGCACGTTGGCTAAAGATAAGACCAAAAGTCGAGTTCATGTTGCGGATCATGTTTTCCGGGAAGACTGTCAAGTTCTTAACGATGTTTCCAAAACGGTTGAGCATGTAGTCGATCAGAATAGTCGTATCTGGTGTGATGATACGCTCAGCTGATGAGTGAGAGATATCACGTTCGTGCCAGAGAGCTACGTTTTCATAAGCCGTAATCATGTGACCACGGATAACACGTGCCAAACCTGTCATGTTTTCAGAACCGATTGGGTTGCGTTTGTGAGGCATTGCTGAAGATCCTTTTTGACCTTTGGCAAAGAACTCTTCCACTTCGCGCTGTTCAGACTTTTGCAGGCCACGAATCTCAGTCGCCATACGCTCGATTGAAGTCGCAATGCTAGCAAGAACTGCAAAGTACTCAGCGTGAAGGTCACGAGGAAGCACCTGTGTAGAGATTTCTTGAGCACGGATACCCAGTTTGTCACAGACGTATTGCTCTACGAATGGTGGGATGTTGGCAAAGTTCCCAACCGCACCAGAAATCTTACCAGCTTCCACTCCAGCAGCCGCATGCTCGAAACGCTCGATGTTGCGCTTCATTTCGCTATACCAAGTCGCCAATTTCAAACCAAAGGTTGTAGGTTCCGCATGCACACCGTGGGTACGACCCATCATGATGGTGAACTTGTGCTCCTTAGCCTTATCAGCGATGATATTGGTGAAGTTTTCAAGATCACGACGGATGATGTCGTTAGCCTGCTTGTAGAGGTAACCGTAAGCCGTATCCACCACGTCGGTAGATGTCAAACCATAGTGGACCCACTTACGCTCTTCACCAAGAGTCTCAGAAACCGCACGCGTGAAGGCAACCACATCGTGACGAGTCTCTTGCTCGATTTCCAAAATACGGTCGATGTCAAAGTCCGCTTTCTCGCGAATCAAAGCCACATCTTCCTTAGGGATTTCCCCCAACTCAGCCATGCCTCGTCAGCCAAGATTTCCACCTCAAGCCAAGCACGGTATTTATTTTCTTCACTCCAAATGTTCGCCATCTCAGGGCGAGAGTAACGTATAATCATTTTTTATTTTCTCCTAAAATATGAAACATTGGGTTTATACCCTTTTTTTATAAATAAACAATCCTCATCTGCAAAAAATATATTCTTAAAGTCCTCCTCCACCAACTGATAGTCCATACCAATTTTAAAACTTACAGAATCTCGAAAATCTGTATCAAAATGATAAGGCGGATGTACGCCAATTCTTGCATCAGTCATTCTTCCCTTTTCATCTCGACAGTTCTTAAAATCAATATCAAATCGAATATAGGAAGACTCATACTCTAGTAATTCTAACAACAATTTTTCTATTACATCTTTATTTGTTGTAATTATTCCATTATCTTCACAATAATCTTTATAAATATCTTCAGCAAGCATCGCATAATCTAAGAGGGATAATGACAAGTCCTCAATTATGATTCTATCGAATAAAATTTTTAAAATTCGCAAGGCTTCTATTGTAATTTCTTCTTTATATTTTGATGATTTTAAATAAAAGTCACCATTATTTGATAGTATATTAAAGGGTAAGGCAACAGAAAAAAATTTTTCTTCTGAAAAAAGCACTAATCTATGTTGTTTCTTTAAAATTTCAAAACTAAATTTGTTCTGGGCTCTACTTTGTTGTAACTTTTTTTCTAGTACTTGAATATAAACATACAGAAGAAAATCAATTATTACAATTTTTTCTTTAAAATGAAGATTATTCATTTTATCTAATTTACTCTTAACTCCAAATGTTTGAGCAGTCTCTTTCAATGGACTTCTTATAAATCTTTCATCCGCTAAATAGTATCTTGTCATTTTTTTATTTTAAATATAGGTTCTAATTGAATAATCAATTTTAATATCTCTTGTTTCTCGGTTGTTCCGTCTTTAATCGCCGGAATTGTCATAAGCATTGGTAGCATATCTTCTCGGGTCTTCCCAACTATAGATCGCTCAACGAAGCATTCTTCAATAATATCAAACTGAGATTTCACTTCCTGATGAGTTACATGATATAATTCATTCTCATCTATAATTTCAATCGGCTTATGAACAATTGTACTTGGTCCACGTTCATATAAGTCATTAGATAATTGTTTTATCTGATCAATATACTCTCTAGTAGCGTATCTTTCAGATATAATCAATGTCGATGATATAAAAGATCTCGTTAAAGTCATATACAACGCATTTCTATGCCTAACTTCCCGTTCTATATTAGAATCTTGAATTTCTTCAATTCGATGATTGTTCACAATAATAACAAATGAAAATTCGAGTCCTTTCACATTATTAACATTTGTTATTAGTACTTCATCATTATCATTAACCCTTTTCTCATGAGGAGCTATGACTGAATACCAATTAAACTCCTTATACAAGCGTCGACTGACTTCCTCAGCTTGTGAACTCGCTTCCCTATCATAGTTCATGTATATTATAGCAATATCAGATGGTTGTATACCTTCATACTGACCTCTTAACTCTTTCACAGTATTAATGACCCCATTGATGTAATCATTTTCTTCTTTTACAACAATTGATTTATACGACGCTTCATCCAATTCCTCTCCAAATCTTTTTAGTGGGGAGCGACTAATTTCATACTCATCTGCAGATTCTTCCTCAATAGAATATCCTGACATTACCCATTCTTCCTCACTCAACCATCGAACCGCTCTGTTCTCATATAGTCCGAAGCCTAAGACATGCGAAAAAAGTACTGTCCGAGGATCCGTTCGGTAAACTTTGTTTAATAGAAAGTCTGTTTCAGTCTCTTTATTAATTGAGAATATATCTTGTAAAATATCTCCAGCAACATATATTTTTTTTGCAGTAACTAACTGGCAAAGTTCAATATATTCTTTTTCAAAATCTTGACTTTCATCTATTAAAATATAGTCAAACATTGGCTCAAAATTAGTCAAAGAAGTTAATTCTGAAATTGCTTCTTTCCAAATTTCACTCTTATCCTTTGTCCTAGAAAAAGGATGAAATTTTAAACCATAATTTGCACAAATCTTTGAATATAATCCAGCATCAGGATAACGACCAGAACCCCAGCTAGAAGCAATAAATAATCTCTGATAATTTATTTGCTCATCAACCTTCATATAGTTAAAAAATTCTGGCACACGGCCTCTTAATTTATCCGCTAATACCTTGTTAAAACAAGTAAACGCTATACGACTTCCCTTATCTTCAACATATAATTTTTTCAATTTATGCAACAACAACTCTGTTTTTCCTGAGCCTGCTAGTCCCTGTATCCTAATAATAGGTGACTTACTATCTTCATTGTAAACAAACTTTGTTTGATTAGTATCAAAAAGCATAATTCTATTCTTAATAGATTCTAATAAGGTTTGTTCTTGCGAAAACAGTTCCTTATCCAACTCTGAGACATTATTTATACTACCTGTTAATAGAGAAATAATTAAATTAGATACTCTGGAATTAACTTCATCTAATTTATTCTCTTGAAGAAGGTGAGTAAAATCAGTTTCTTCATCCAAGCAAATACTTGAAATAATCCCTTTTGATTTCCAGTCTCTACTTCTACCTATTAAACCAACATATTCGAATTTCCTAGCAAGAGCTCCTGTATCCTCCAAAAAATCCTCTTTAAATGTAATAAAATCATCATTATCTAAAGAATCTGTAGTAAAGAACATCACTTTATGGTTCTTAATTAAGAGTAAAAAACCATTTTTATAATCATATTCATACTCATTTGACTCCATTATCGGCTTACTAATTAAATAAATAGAGTCTACTGGAATCTCCTTCTGACTTTCTAAATAATGATGTAATTCAATAAATACTTCACTACTTTTCAATTCATCAGTAACATTACAAAGAACTTGTGCGATTTCTTCCATTTCTAAAACTCCTCTACCTCATCTGGCACATCACTAAACAAAGTCACATGCCCCATCTTGCGGTTGTGCTTCGCTTCTATTTTACCATACATGTGGAGGTGGGCGCTTGGATTTTCTGCAACATACTTTTCAGCGGTTTCGACGTGTTGGCCGAGTACGTTGAGCATGACGGCTGGTGCATGCAGGTGGATAGCTGGTAATGGTGCTCCGAGAACGCCCAAGATATGGGTATCAAACTGAGAGAAGTCGCAGGCTTCGATAGAGTAGTGACCAGAGTTGTGTGGGCGTGGGGCGATTTCATTGACAATGATGTCATCTGCCGTCGCAAACATTTCCACGCAAAGGGTTCCAGACAGATTAAGCTGTTCTGCGATTCGCACTGCCATAGCTTTGGCTTTTTCAGCTAAACTTTCTGAAATGCGAGCAGGGACAATGGTCTTAGACAGGATATTGTTGCGGTGGATATTTTCCTGAACTGGGAAAACCGTCACATCCTTGCCATTCCCAGATACGATGACAGAAATCTCCAAGTCGAAATTGACAAATTCTTCCAAGACACAGTCTGCTGAATCTGCTAGCGCATAGGCTTCTACCAAGTCTGCTTCCGAGCGAATAACCTTTTGCCCATGTCCATCATAGCCACCTGTCGCAGTCTTGAGGACATAGTTTTTAGATAGATCAATGTCTGCCAAGTCTTGGCTCGAAGTCACAACCTTGTAGGGTGCCACAGTGACTTGTGCCTTGTTTGAGAGGAAGTCCTTCTCAAAGATACGGTTTTGTGAAATGCGGAGCAGGTTTGTTCCTTGAGGGAGCTGCCCATCCTTGATAACAGCATCCAAACCGTCAGCATCGACATTTTCAAACTCATAGGTGAGGACATCACATCGCTCAGCCAACTGACGGAGGGCATCCACATCGTTATAAGGAGCCACGATGATTTCCGCTACACGGGAGGCCGGGCAATCCGCTGCAGGATCCAGCGCGATGACCTTGTGCCCCATGTAGATAGCAGAAATGGCCATCATCTGCCCCAGCTGACCGCCACCGATAATTCCGATTGTTTTAGATGAGCTCATTGGTAGACTCCTCTGCGATTTTTCCTTGCTCTTCTGCGAAATCTGCTAATGCTGTAGCAATAGCCTGGTCCTCTACTGAAAGGAGACGGAGGGCAAAGAGGGCCGCATTTGTCGCTCCTGCTTCACCGATAGCCATCGTCGCAACAGGCACACCACCTGGCATCTGTACGATAGAGTAGAGCGAATCCACGCCACTAAGAGCGCGCGATTTGACAGGTACACCGATGACAGGAAGGGTTGTTTTGGCTGCGACCATTCCTGGCAAATGGGCTGCGCCACCAGCACCTGCGATAATGACCTTGATGCCACGGCTACGAGCCTCCTCCGCATGTCTGAACATGAGGTCTGGTGTCCGGTGGGCAGAAACAACTTTCTTTTCGTAGGCTACACCGAAGCGGTCTAAAACTTCAGCTGTTTTTTGCATGGTTGCCCAATCTGATTTTGAGCCCATAATAATGGAAATTACTGGTTTAATCATAATTTTTCCTTTTCTTCTTTTTTGATAATGGTCTGGTCTTTTCACAACGGCGACCATTATCGTGTTTGGCGACTGCGTCGCTTTTTCTTATATCTTTATCAATTGCCTTGCTTCCGATATCTGTTCGGTAAAAGAGGCCTTCTGTTTTTTGTTGGGCGAGTTCTTGGTAGATGGTATCTTGGGCTTCTTTGACGGTGTCGGCTGTGGTAACCAGCATATAGACACGTCCGCCGTTGGATAGCAGTGCTCTGCTATTTTCCGCAAACTTAGCCCCTGCATAGTAGGTGATGATGCCGCCATCGGTTTTAGCTGGCAATTCCACACCCTTTTTATAGTCTAACGGGTAGCCCTTGGATGCGACAACCACACCCAGAGTCACACCCTTTTCCAGCCACGTGATCCTAGGCTCCTTGCCATCTAGGATATCTGTGATATTTTGTGCAAAGTCAGATGTCAAACGAGGCAAGATAATCTGAGTTTCAGGATCTCCAAAGCGAGCGTTAAACTCGATAACCTTAGGCCCATCAGCTGTCAAGATAAGACCTGCGTAAAGGACACCCAGATAAAGGCGACCTTCCTGAATCATGCCTTCTAGTACTGGCTTGACAATAGTCTCCACCGCTGTATCAACTACACTCTCTGGAAAGTGTGGAACTGGCGCATAGGCACCCATCCCGCCCGTGTTAGGACCCTTGTCGCCATCGTAAGCACGTTTGTGGTCCTGAGCTGTTGGCATGATGTAGAATTTGTCCCCATTGACAAAGGCAAAAAGTGAAAATTCCTCTCCTTCAAGGAATTCCTCAATAACCACACGCGCACCTGAGTCCCCGAATTTATTGTCCAAAAGCATCTCGTGAGCGACTTCGACTGCTTGCTCAACCGTCTCAGCAACGACGACACCTTTTCCAAGAGCTAATCCGTCTGCCTTGACCACGATTGGAGCGCCTTTCTCCTCTATGTATGCCTTGGCTTCCTCGAAATCTGAAAATGTGCCATAGGCTGCTGTCGGAACACCGTATTTGATCATGATTTCCTTAGCAAACTCCTTGGACCACTCCAGCTCAGCCGCAGCCTTGGTCGGACCAAAAGCCTTGAGCCCAGCTTGGTTAAAATCATCCACGATTCCAGCAGCAAGGGCATCATCTGGCCCAATGAAGGTCCAAGCGATGTCGTTAGCTTTTGCAAATTCAATCAATGCAGAATGTTCGGAAATAGAGATATTTACTAATTCCAGACCATCCAGAGTCATCCCGTCATTCCCAGGAGCTACAAAGACCTTTTCAACGTCTTTTGATTCAAGCAACTTCTTAGCAATCGCATGTTCACGACCACCCGAACCGACAACTAACAGCTTCATCTTCCAACCTCTTTTGCGAATTATTTACTAACATTATACCATAAATGTTCGCTTTAATCTTGTTTCACTTAGCATTTTAAACCAAAAAAAGGAAAGAAACTGTTTTCTTCCCTTTCATCTTCTTAATGTCTAAAATGTCTCACGCCTGTGAAGACCATAGTCAAGCCGTATTTATCCGCAGCTTCGATAGACTCTTGGTCACGGACTGAGCCTCCAGGCTGGATGATAGCTTGATTCCTGCTTTGGCGATTTCTTCCACGTTATCCGCAAATGGGAAGAAGGCATCTGAAGCAAGGACGGCACCGTCAAGACGGTCTTTGGCTTGTTCGATGGCGATACGAACAGAAGCTACACGGTTAGTTTGTCCTGGTCCCACACCAAGTGTCATGTGGTCATTGGTCACAATGATACCGTTTGATTTAACGTACTTGATAGCCTTCCAAGCGAACTCAAGGGCTGTTGCTTCTGTCTCGGTCGGCTGGCGTTTGGTCACCACTTGCCAGTCAGCTGGACTTTCTTTGACCACGTCTTGGTTTTGTACGAGAAGCCCACCAACCACACCTGTGTATTCTGCCTCCACTTCACTAGCCTCTTGAGCGTCAAATGGCAAGGCAAGGATGCGCAAGTTTTTCTTTTTGTTGGTCAAAATGGCTAGCGCTTCATCCGTATAGCTTGGTGCGATGATGATTTCAAGGAAAACGCCGTGCATCTTCTCAGCAGTCGCAGCGTCCACCTCACGGTTGAGAACGACAATACCACCGAAAATTGAGACTGGATCAGACTCATAAGCATAGTCCCAAGCAGTTTCGATGTCGTCAGCTTGACCGATTCCACATGGGTTCATGTGTTTGAGGGCCACAACGGCTGGACGGTCTTTGAAGTCACGGATAATACGAATGGCAGCATCCGCATCGCGGATATTGTTGAAGGACAATTCTTTCCCGTTGAGCTGTTTGGCTGAAGCAATGGAGTAATCAGTCGGCAAAGCTTTCTGGTAAAAGTCCGCGTCTTGTTGAGGGTTCTCACCGTAACGCATGGCTTGTTTGAGATCATAGGTCAAAGTGAGCTTTTCTGGTTTGCTTTCACCTACTTGAACTGTGAAATATTCCGCAATCAAGGCATCATAAGCTGCTGTGTGACGGAAAACCTTGGCTGCTAAACGTTGGCGAGTTTCATAAGTAGTTTCTCTATTTGCTGACAATTCGTCCAAAATCACTGCATAGTCAGCAGGGTCTACCACAACTGTAACACTGGCATGATTCTTCGCTGCCGAGCGAAGCATAGATGGCCCACCGATATCGATGTTTTCAACTGCATCAGCGTAAGTTACGTCTGGTTTGAGAATCGTTTCTTTAAAGGGATAGAGATTGACCACTACAAGGTCAATGAGCTCGATTTGATTGTCTTTGGCCGCTTCCAGGTGACTATCCAAGTCACGACGAGCGAGGAGTCCACCGTGTATATTTGGATGAAGGGTCTTAACACGACCGTCCATCATCTCTGGAAAACCGGTCACATCATCAATCGCAATGGTATTTACCCCAGCATTATCAAGGGTAACCTTGGTTCCACCTGTCGAGATAATCTCCCAACCAAGTTTTTTGAGTTCTTGGGCAAATTCAACAATGCCCGCTTTGTCTGAGACGCTGATTAAAGCGCGTTTAGTCATCTTTTTTCCTTTCATTTTTAAACTCTCTACCTACGAATTTTTCGATTCATAAAGTGTAGGGAGACGATTACCAAGACTCCCAAAATTACTGTCAGTAAAAATCTCCCCCAATAGGGAAACTCTGGGAAGAAGAAATTTACCAGTAAACGTAGAACGATTACCAAGCTAATCAAAGCAAATGTTTCCAACCATTTTTTCATTTATTTGTCCAACAATTCTCTAATAACCTCCGGATACAGCTTATACTCTGCCTCATGAATCCGAGCTTCAAAGCTATCAATCGTATCATCAGCTAGTCGTGGCACACGCACTTGTTTGATAACTTTTCCTGTATCCACACCTGAGTCCACCCAGTGAATGGTAACACCACTCTCAGCAACACCTACATTCCAAGCATCCTCAATCCCATGAGCTCCTGGAAATTCTGGCAGGTAGGCTGGATGGATATTGATGATTCGACCTTCATAAGCTGCCAATAAGGTTGGCCCAACGATTTTCATGTAGCCTGCTAGACAAACCAAGTCAATCTGGTGTTCTTCCAAAAGTTCGACAAGGGATGCTTCGTAGTCTGCCTTGCTCTCAAACTCCTTGAGTTCAAAAGCATAGGACAGAACGCCGAGCTTGTCTGCACGTTCGAGCACATAGGCATCACGATGGTCTGAAAAGACAAACTCCACCGGAAACTCTTCGGCAATCACCTGAAAATTTGAGCCATTACCAGAGGCAAAAACCGCTATTTTTTTCATTTGATGATGACACTTTCGTTTTCTTTCTTGACGATGCGACCAATTTCATAGACTGGTTCATCCAACAATTCCTTGACACGATCTACATTTTCAGGGCTAACTGCCAGCATGAGCCCCACACCCATATTGAAGATTTCAAACATTTCTTCATGCTTGATTTGACCGTATTTCTCAAGAGCTTTGAAAATAGGAAGCACTGGAACCTTGCTTTCCTCAATCTCTGCAGCTAGGTCATCTGCAAACATACGAGGGATATTTTCGATAAAGCCTCCACCAGTGATGTGGGCAATGCCGTTGACCAACTCTTCCTTGATGATGGGCAAGACAGCCTTGACATAGATACGAGTCGGCTCAAGAAGGACTTCCTTGAGTTTCTTGCCTTCCAATTCTGGCAAGACTTCCTCACCTGTGTAGTCGGCAAAAACACGACGCACGAGTGAGTAACCATTTGAGTGGATTCCACTTGAAGCAAGTCCGAGAAGAATATCTCCTTCTGCCACCTTCGAACCGTCAATGATTTGAGATTTTTCAGCCACACCGACCGCAAAACCAGCCAAGTCATAGTCATCTTCGCCGTACATGCCAGGCATTTCAGCAGTTTCCCCACCGATGAGGGCAGCACCAGCCTGCACACAACCTTCTGCCACACCAGCAACAACTTGCTCTAGCTTAGCTGGTTCATTCTTACCTGTTGCCACATAGTCGAGAAAATAGAGGGGTTCCGCACCCGCAGCAATGATATCATTGACACACATGGCCACACAGTCTTGACCAATGGTATCGTGCTTATCGTACTTGATAGCCAGCATGAGCTTGGTTCCGACACCATCAGTTCCTGAAATCAAGACGGGCTCTTTAACCCCTGTCTTTGAAAGGTCAAACATGCCACCAAAACCACCAAGAGCTCCCATGACACCTGCACGCTCCGTACGAGCCACATGCTTTTTGATCCGTTCAACAACTTCATAACCCGCTTCAACATCCACACCAGATTGAACGTATGCATTCTTATTTGTCATTTTTTAATCCTTTTCTTTTATGAAGAATCTTCAGTCGGCTACTTGTAAAACTGGTCTTTTCTTCCAAACTTCTACGATAGTCTTCTTCATAGTCGTAGAGAGGTGTTGGGTAGTCACCGTCAAAGTAAGCGACACAGAGACCACCATTTGGTGCATCTGTTTCAATCCCAATCGAATCAATCAACCCCTCAACAGAAAGATAGGTCAGACTATCTGCACCAATAATTTGGCGAGTTTCTTCGACCGTATGATTGGCCGCAATCAGTTCCTGACGGGTCTGGATATCAATCCCGTAGAAGCACGGATAAGCTAGCGCTGGACTGCCAATGGCAACGTGAACCTCAGTCGCACCTGCTTCTTTCAAAAGCTGAACGATACGGCGAGAGGTTGTCCCACGAACAATGGAATCATCCACCATTACCACACGTTTGCCTTTAACAACGCCCGAAACCGCAGACAGTTTCATCCGCACCCCTTGCTCCCGCAATTCTTGAGTCGGTTGGATAAAGGTACGTTGAGTGTATTGATTCTTAATAAGTCCCATTTCGTTTGGCAAACCAGATTCTTCTGCAAATCCCATAGCTGCGCTGAGCGAGGAATTTGGCACACCGACCACAATATCTGCCTCATGCTTAAATTCACGCGCCAATTGGGCACCCATACGTTTACGTGCCGTATGGACATTGACACCGTGGATATTGGAGTCAGGGCGGGCAAAATAGATATACTCCATAGAACAAATCGCGAGCTGAGTATCATCCGTATAGCTATCATACTGGATGCCCTTGTCATCAATGATGACAATCTCACCTGGCTTCAAATCACGAATCCATTCTGCACCAATGACTTCAAAAGCACAGGTTTCAGAGGAAACAACCACCGCTCCATTAGCCATTTTCCCGATAGAAAGTGGACGGAAACCATTTGGGTCAAGAGCCGCAATCAACTTATCTTCAAATATCAAGATATAAGCAAAGCCACCTTTGACAAGGCTGAGTGCCTCCTTGATTTTGCCCATCAGACTAGGATTGTGACTACGACGAATGAGGTGAGCCAAGATTTCCGAGTCCGAAGTCGCGCTGAAAATCGCTCCTCTATCTTCCAATTCTTTCTTGAGAGAGGCCGCATTAGTCAAGTTTCCATTATGAGCCAACCCAAACTGCATATCGTGAAAACGGAAGAGGAAGGCTGGATGTTATCTACAGAAGCTTCGCCAGCAGTCGCGTAACGAACATGCCCAATCGCACCAGTTCCTGTCAATTTATCCAAATTAGCAGGATTTCTGAAGACTTCTGATAAAAGTCCCATGTCACGATGGCGCTTCAATTGTCCCTGATCATTGGAGAGGATTCCTGCCCCCTCCTGACCACGGTGCTGAAGACTATGGAGACCAAAATAGGTCAATTTAGCAGCATCTGGATGCCCCCAGATACCGAAAACACCACATTCTTCATTAAGAGATTTTACTTCGTATGTCATTTTTTATACCTTTTATTTCCTTGTGAAATAACGCACAGCCGACGCGAACAGGTGCTGGTCTTTATTTCCTGGGATGTTTTGGAAAAGACCGTCTTCATAACGTTCTGAATGCCCCATCTTACCGATGATTTGGCCGTTCTTGCTGGTAATTCCTTCGATGGCATGGACAGAACCATTCGGATTATACTTAGAATCCATGCTTGGTTTGCCGTCAAAGTCAACGTATTGGCTGAAAATTTGTCCATTGTCACGGAGCTCTGCAAATTCCTCAGCAGTCACGACAAATTTCCCTTCACCGTGCGAAACAGGAATGGCATGAATCTCACCAACTTCCACTCCAGCAAGCCATGGTGAGTTGGTATTGGCAATCCGAGTTTCCACCATCTTGGCCACGTGTTGGTTGGCATCATTGTAGAAGAGGGTTGGACTCGTACTGCTGGCATCCTCAAAGTTTCCGTATGGAAGAAGACCTGATTTGACCAAGGCCTGGAATCCATTACAGATACCGATAATCAAGCCACCACGGGCGATAAAGCTATCAATAGCCACACGGACTTTTTCATTGAGAAGGATATTGACGATAAACTTAGCGGAACCATCTGGCTCGTCCGCAGCTGAGAAACCACCTGCAAAGAAGAGAATGTTAGCCTTGCCGATGTTATCAACCATAGTTTCAACTGAATTGACAATGGCTTCTTCATTCAAGGTCACAAATGGCACTAAGTTGACCTCTGCACCTTCTTTTTCGAAAGCCTTAGCTGAGTCATATTCTGAGTTGGTTCCTGGGAAGACTGGGATGTAAACCACCGGTTTTTCAATGATTTCTTTGGATTTGATGACTGCGTTAGAAACGACAGCTGGCACTTCAGCCAATTCTTTAGATTGGACAAATTCCGTTGGGTAAACTTCTTCTAATTTTCCTTGGAAAGCACTGTCAAGTTTTTGTCCATCTAGCTTCACACCGTTGACAGTCAGTGTAAAGGCTGCTTTCGTTTGGCCAATCTTCTCTACTCCAGCGATTTCTTGAGGCGATGTGAAGACAAATCCGCCCAATTGTGCTGTCAAAGCTGTCTCAAGTTCAGGCAAGGTTACCTCTGCACCGATATGGTTCCCAAAGGTAGCAAGAGCCAAACTTTCAACGACACCACCATATTTGACAGCTGATGCAGATGTTACTTTGTGGCCAGCTTGGATTGCTTCAAATTGAGCAAAGTTAGACTTAATCAAGTCAAAATCAATCTCTGCAGAGAGGGCTTGACCTGGGATATAGTAGATGTTTTCACCAGCAGCTTTGAACTCAGGAGAGAGCACCGTGCGGCTATCTGCCGTCGTCACCCCAAAGGCAACCAAGGTTGGTGGTACGGTCAATTCTTCAAAAGTACCAGACATGGAGTCCTTACCGCCAATCGATGGCAAACCAAGTTGAATTTGTGCTTCGATAGAACCTAGAAGGGCGGCTACCGGCTGACCAAAACGCTCAGCTTGTTTATCCATGCGCTCAAAATATTCTTGGTAAGAGAAACGAGCCTTGGACCAGTTGGCACCAGTGGCTACCAAACGAGCAGTTGCTTCGATAACCGCATAAGCAGCACCGTAATATGGAGACCATTCTGCCACATATGGATTGAATCCTTGGGCCATGACAGACGCGGTATGAGTCACACCATGCTGAACTGGCAATTTTTGTACAGAAGCCTCAGTTGGTGTGAGTTGGTAACGACCGCCAAGTGGGTGATTGACCGTTGAGCGACCGACCGAACAGTCAAAAATGGTTTGCAAGCCTTTTTGACTCGCATGGTTGAGATCAGACAGAACCGCAAGGGTATCAGCTTCAAGTGTGTCAGCGCTTGTTGTGCGTTCTTCTGGAAGTTTGACATCCTTGTCCACAACCTTGGCATCAACAACGACACGCACACCATTTGTATCAAGGAAACGACGTTCCAAGTCCACGATTGTTTCACCATTCCAGTGCATGACTAGATTTGGTTTTTCAGTGACTGTCGCCACCACAATAGCATCAATATTTTCTTTGTTACATTCGGCAACGAAGGCATCTACATCCTCAGGACGCACCACAACTGCCATCCGTTCTTGTGATTCAGAGATGGCAATTTCGGTACCATTCAAGCCCTGGTATTTAAGAGGTACCTTGTTAAGATCAATTTCAAGACCGTCTGCTAATTCACCAATAGCTACACAGACACCACCAGCGCCAAAATCATTTGATTTTTTGATAAGACGAGTCACATCGCCATTACGGAAAAGTCGTTGAATCTTGCGTTCTTCGATAGCATTCCCTTTTTGAACTTCAGCTCCAGCAGTTTCCACGGACTCAACTGTTTGAACCTTAGAAGAACCTGTCGCACCACCGACACCATCACGTCCAGTCTTACCTCCAAGGAGGATAATAACATCACCAGCTTCCGGTTTTTCACGAACAACATTTCCCTTGGGAGCAGCACCGACAACTGCACCTAGCTCCATGCGTTTAGCTACAAAGCCTGGGTGGAAATATTCACGAACGTAAGTCGTCGCTAGACCAATCTGGTTCCCATACGAAGAATAACCATGAGCAGCTGTCTTAGAAATGACCTGTTGTGGCAATTTACCAGTACGCGTTTCAGAGATTGGTGCTGTAATATCACCTGCACCCGAGATACGCATGGCTTGGTAAACATATGAACGACCTGACAACGGGTCACGAATGGCTCCACCGATACAGGTAGCAGCACCGCCAAATGGTTCAATCTCAGTTGGGTGGTTGTGGGTTTCATTTTTAAACATGAGGAGCCAAGGTTCTTTCACACCATTAACGTCCACTTCGATTTCTACTGAGCAAGCATTGATTTCATCTGACACTTCCATATCATCCAAACGTCCATTAGCACGCTCATATCGACCGAAAATAGTGGCCATATCCATCAAGGTTTGCGGTTTTTCCGTACGTCC
Organism: Streptococcus mitis 17/34; assembly: GCA_000430305.1. GTDB lineage: Bacteria > Bacillota > Bacilli > Lactobacillales > Streptococcaceae > Streptococcus > Streptococcus mitis_AW. The sequence goes on along the minus strand of ASZZ01000005.1, from coordinate 38,074 downwards.
CAACTCATCACGCATGGCAATATACTTGTCATATGTTGACTGCAATTGCTTTTGGAATTTAGAAGCTGAAAAATCAATATGTTTCAACTCAGTCTCGAATGTTGTATGACGGCAGTGGTCAGACCAGTAAGTATCCAAAACCTTGAGCTCTGTTTCCGTCGGCACGCGCCCTATTGACTTAAAGTAGTCTTGGATAAAGAGCAAATCATCCACTTCCATAGCCATCCCTTGCTCGGCCTTGTAGCGGGCAAAGTCTTCTGCCCTATAGCTTTCAAAGAAAGTCAATTTTGGAATGGTCTTGTCTGACTCTGAAAATTCCTGCTTGGCGATCCCTGTCATGATATCCTTGAAACGAGAATCAACTGGATTAAGCAGGTAGTTTTTGACTGCTTCCAACTCCGTCGCATCAATATCTTTATTGACCAAGTAAAGTTGGGCTGTATTGACTGTCACATCACTAGAACTTCCAAGCAAAAGCAAGGCTTCCTGTGAAGAAGCCGCACGCTGGTCAAACTGCCCTGGCAGACTTTCAATGGCAAAGAAAGCATAGTCAGCAAGATCCGCTTGCACAGTAGCTTCGTCCAAAACATGGTCTGTTACCTGCTCAGAGAAAATGTGTTTTTCCGCACGCGCAAACAAATCCTCTGCCAAATCAAAGACATCATAAACTTGCACAATGCGAATACTTTTCAAGCTTGAAAGTCCCAAATTATGCTGGAGTTCTCTAACCAAGCTCTCTGACTTGATCTGAAAATCAGCCTTTTTTTCAACAAAAATACGTTTATCCATCAATTCTTATTCCTTTATTTCAGCTCTTGCAATGTTCCCAAACGACCTCTAGGTTGTTATTTTAGTTCTTGCAACTTCTCCCAAACAATCTCGTAAACATCAGTCAATTCACCTAAGCCACGACGAAAAACATCCTTGTCCATGTGGTTACCATCTGTATCCCACAAACGGCAGTTATCTGGTGAAAATTCATCTGCCAAGATAATCTTGCCATCCTTGTCAAAACCGAACTCTAGCTTAAAGTCAATCAACTTAAGACCAATCTCAGCAAACCAAGCTTTCAAGAGCTCATTGATACGACGCGTTTCTTCCTTCAAGTAGGCAATCTGCTGGTCATCCGAAATCTGTAGGAATTTCACATGTTCGTCATTGATAAATGGATCATCCAAATCATCATTTTTGTAGTAAAATTCGACAATCGGAGTATCCAAGACGATACCTTCATCTACGCCAAAACGTTTTGAAAAGGAACCAGCCGTGTAGTTGCGGAGCACGACTTCCAAAGGAATAATCTTAACCTTTTTATTGAGCTGTTCCGTGTCCGAAATTTTCTCCACAAAGTGAGTCGCCACACCAGCCGCATTTAATTTCTCAAAAATAAAAGATGAAATCTGATTATTCAACACTCCCTTACCTGCAATCTGCTCCTTCTTGACACCATTGAAAGCAGTCGCCTGGTCCTTGTAAGTTGAAATAATAAGATTTTCATCCTCAGTTGTATAGATATCTTTAGCTTTTCCCGAATAGATCAATTGTTTTGACATTTTAAAGTTCGCCTTTCGTATTACTTGAGCACATTCTACCATAAAAAACCTAAGATTACAAGAATTTAACCGAATAATTAGAGTATTCATTCCAAAAATAATAAAGAAAAAACTGCAAGAAGCATCTTTCTCACAGTTTTAAAATCATTTAACTCTAAAAACACGAACATTACTCTTTGTTCAAAAATTGATCCAAATAATAGCGCAGATAACTTTTCTTACCTGTAATCATCTGTAGGCGACCTTCCACCCCGTACCGAAGTTTTTCAGCCTGCTCAGAAGTTAGATTAGTCTCCGCCTCGATTTTAAAGAAATTCCCTTTTTCAGTCTTGGTAGCTGTCGCATCTATATTGGTAATAGTAGAATCTAGGAAAATTTGATTCTTGGCATCATGAGTCGTAGTATAACGAACAGAATCACCGACCTTGACTCTAGCAACATCTTTGGAACTTAGATAAGCTGTAAGTTTGGCTTTCCCTTCTTTTTCTAAGGACGGATAGAGTTGGGCTAGTAGGGCACCTTCTGCTACCATGGTAGAATCACTGGTCTCAGTATTAAGATGAAGCACCCCATCCTCACTTGCCATAATTTTCCCCTTGTCTAAAAGACTTCCCTGTACCTTCTTGCCTGACTCCACCTCCAAGATTTTTTGGTCTAAAAGAGTCAATTCCTGACCAACCTTAGCCAAGTGTTGTGATTTAAGAGATTCCAATTGACTGCTTAAGCCTGACGCGTAGGCTTGCTGGGTACCTGAACCTGCATACTGGACGCGGTAAGTAGCAAGACTAGATTCTAACTGAGAAAGCTGTGCTTCAACCTGCGCAACAGCCTGAGCCTTAGCTTGGGGATTTTCCTCACTCTGAGACTTGTAGGACTGGTAGAGAGAGTAGGCTAGATTCTGACTGGTCAAGGAAGCACCTGTTTCAATAGCTGACTTAGCTGTCTGGTAATCGCGAATTTTAGCCTCTGTTTGACTGATGAGGTTGCCGATTTCGGCTTGGGTTTGACTAGCTGCTGCATTCTGAGACGCGATGGTTTCGTTTTGTTGCGATGTACTAGCCCTAAGACTGCCTGCTTGACTGATGTAGTCGCGAAAGGTGGCTTGGTAGCCAAATTTATCCTCCTCTGGAAAGTGGTTCTCCCCTCCTTGCAGGCTCTTTTGCAAATACTCCAATTGCTTTTTTTGATCCTTGAGCATGTCCAACTGACTAGCATAGGCCTCCGCTTGGACACCCTCTGCCCCTTCCTGGTATTGAACTAACAGTTCTCCCTTTTTAACCAGCTTATTTTCTTCCAAATGATTGACAAGAATACGATTGTTGCTAGTTGACTGGATATTTGCAAGGATACGACTAGGCTCGACAGTAGCTCTAGTAGACAAACTCATCTCCTTCTCTGCAAATGTTGCAAATCCAAGTAAAAACACGAGCAGAAGCGACATGGGGACAATCACCCGACTGGAAAAATTATGGTAACGACGATTATAAAACTCTGCACTTTCTAAAAATTCTGGTTTCATCCTCTCCTCTTTCTAGCTATTGACCAAATGGGCATAAAAGCCACCCCGTGCAAGCAAATCAGCATGATTTCCTTCTTCGACAATCTTGCCCTGATCCAAGACAACAACCTTCTCTGTCCGCTCAGCAATAGTCAAGCGGTGAGCAATGAAAATCAAGGTCTTGTCTAAAGCCATAAGATTATCGACAATCCGCTTCTCTGTCAAAATATCCAAACTGCTGGTCGCCTCATCCAAAATCAAGACCGGCGCATCTGTCAAGAGAGCACGCGCCAGAGCAATTCTCTGACGTTGCCCACCTGAAATCCCTGCCCCATCCGAAGTCAATTCTGTCTGGTAATTCAAAGGCATACGCTCAATATCTTCCCGAATCTCTGCCAACTCGACCGCTCGCAAGATATCCTCCTGAGTCGCCCCCTCTTTAGCTCCCAGAAGAAGATTCTCCAAGATCGTTCCATTAAAAACATAGGGCTGTTGAGGCAGATAGTTGATATACTGACGCAGAGCCTTTTTATCAATCTGATTGAGATTGACACCACCCAGACTAATCTCCCCTTGACTTGGGTCGTAAAAATTAACCATCATCTTGGCCAAGGTCGTCTTACCTGACCCTGAAATCCCCACAAAAGCCACCTTAGAACCCTGTGGAATGGTCAAATTGATGTCTGACAAGACGTCTCGACCATAGCCATACTTGTAATGAACCTGCTTGAAGGACATCTCTCCCTTCATCAAGCTCAAATCCTCAACCGTTTTCTTCTCCTCAAACTCCGAAGCTACTAGATAAACCTCATTTAGACGGTTATTAGCAACCTGCGCTGTCTGAAGCTTGGTTTGCAGGTTGATGATATTTTCCAAAGGATTGGTAAAGTAAACCAGCAAGGTATTATAGGTAATCAACTGCCCCAAACTCATCTTGCCATCCATGACTAGAACAGCCCCCATCCAGAGAATGCCGACATTGAGCAAGAGATGGGCAACCTTTTTCAGAGCCTTTTGCTGACTCTCTGCCCGACTATAGGTAAAGGATTTCTTCAGATAATCCACAAATTCCTTGTCAATCTTTTGGTAACGCTGACTTTCACTTGTCAAAGACTTGATTGTCTCAATACCATTAATGTCCTCAATGATAGAAGAAGACAGAACCGCATTGGCTTCCATGGTATCCCGATTCATCTTTTCAAACGGCTTCATAAAGGCAAAGATAATCACTGTATAGATAGGAAGCGCCAATAAAGTCATGAAAAAGAGATTGGTATTTTGTGAAAATAAAACAAGAGAAATAATGACAACCGTTGACACATCTAGGAAAATCGAAAGAATGGTCGAAGCCAGCGCATCGATGATACTGTTAGCATCTGTGAAACGAGACACGATTTCCCCTGTCCTACGTGTCGCAAAAAAGGACATAGGTAGGTGAAAAACATGCTTGATATAGGACAAAATCACATCAATCGACAAGCGTTGCCCCAAAACAAGTAAGAGATACTCCTGAGCGTAAGACAAGATTTGCTGGAGGATATAGACAATCACCAGCCCAATAGAAATAATCCCCAGTGTCGAACGCATCTGATCTGGCACATAGGTATCAATGATAGACTGCAGATAATAAGAACCCACAATGTTAATCAAGGTTACCAAGAGTGTTGCCAAAACGATATTGGCAATCAAGCCACGTTGTTTCACTAATATAGGGATAAAAGAGAGCAAGCCATTCTTTTGATCCTTATGGGGGTTATAGTCTGGACTAGGTGCCATAAACAGAGTCACTCCTGTCCATTCTTCCTCAAAACGCTCACGTGGCAGTTTGGTCAATTTCACCCCAGGATCTGGATCGGCAATATGAATGCTATCCTTGTCCTGCCCAGTCACCACATAGTAGTGGAGCAATTTTCCTTCCTTAAGCACATGGGCAACAAAAGGAAAAGTCAAATCTGGCAAGTCAAAAAGCGTCATATCTGCCTTGATAGCTCGCGTCTCAAAACCAATCTCCTCTGCCACCTTGACCAAGCCCAAAGCCGTCGTCCCATCCATGGTCGTCTTGGCCAATTCTCGCAAGTGAGCCAAAGAATAGTAACTACCATAGTAGCCAAAAACCATGGCTAATGAAGCTACACCGCAGTCCATCTGATCCACCTGCGGACGATAGTGACGTTTCCCAAATTTCATATTCATCTCCTTTTCCTAAACTCATCTGATAACAACTATCTTACCCCAATTCCCAAACAAAAACTGGACTTCCTTCCCAAATGTGCCTATCCACCTCCCAAATGCACTTTTGGGATAAAAAAATAGGCAGAACAAACGTCCTACCTACTAAAAATATGCTATTGAAAGGAAATTGATTTTTTACTGACACCCTAGGCAAGCTTGGGACAAATAAATCATTGACAGCAACATTTACGACATCCTATTTAAAGTTACTTCAATTTCCAATGTCCCCGTTATTTCTAAGCCACCTCTGGTATGATCCATTCCTAGTCAGAATAGATAACACCGTTCTAAATTACGATTCATAGTTACTACTTTTAAACTCCAACGTGATGCATTCTGAGACTATACTCTAGTCATTTTAGCACAGACTAACAAGTCATTCTTAACTGCTCACTCTACTTGCTTTTTATTGACCTTATATCCTAGATAAAAGAGCCCAAATAAAACAGGGTAAATTTCTGGATAAAATAGGGTATTGATCGGATTTTTCAAAATCAAATACGTTGCGATGTAGATTATGAGCGATACGATAAAATACCCCTCAGCAAAACCTAATAAAAATTGTTTCATGGTAGACCCCTATTTTACTAAAAAACGTTCTACCATTTTTATCCACCTCGTGATGCCGACTGATAACCATTATACGCACCCCAAGCTAACAGTCCGACAGCCAAAATACCACCACCAACCAAAAGTAACACTCCTCCACCATCAACTTCTTGCAATTCAATATCACTTAACGTAGTATAATTTTGTTCAATAGTTTGTAAATTTGACATATTTATCCTCCATTTTAATAATAAAAATTAGTTTTCTTTTAATACACCAATAACAATCATCAATACACTCATAACAAACGCAGACAACAATCCTTTAGTAGTACTATTGAAAAAAGGTCTATCAAAAACATAATAATTATATGCAGATAATCCTAAACCAACGGCAGTCACCACAATTGTAATAACGAGTAATATAATCCAAAATGTTTTCTTGCTCATATTTATCAAAAACTACGGATGAGTAATATAGTAGAACGTTTTACCAGCAGCTTCACCAACTTGGTAAATCCCCCAACCAATTGCAATACCCACAGAGACTACCTCCCAAGCAATTCCCCCATCTACATTCATTAACTCTTCTTCTGTAAGAGCTACAAAGTTCTGTTCCATTTTGTCAAAATTTGTCATCTTTTTTCTCCTCAATTTGTATATGTTTAATGTTTATACTCTAAGCCACTTAAATAGCCAGATTGGATAAATAACTGAAATAATCATTTCTAATCTCCTTTCTTTTTCTTCTTACTTATCTATTCGAAAAAAATTTTCGAAAATGTACAACTAAATTAAATTTATTTGAAAAATAATTTAGTAAACCATGGATAGAAAATTGGTAGATACATAAACCAGGCTCCTTTCTTTTCCCTCTTATTTATCTATTCGAAAAAAATTTTCGAAAATGTACAACTAAATTAAATTTTATTTAAAAAATAACTTAATAAACCGCGGATACAAGATTGGTAGATACATGAACTAGACTCCTTTCCTTTTCCTCTTACCTATCTATTCGAAAAAAATTTCGAAAATAAACAACCAAATCAAATTTTATTTAAAAAATAACTTAATAAACCGCGGATACAAGATTGGTAGATACATAAACCACACTCCTTTCCTTTTCCTCTTACTTATCTATTCGAAAAAGAATTCAAAAAATAAGAATATCAGAAAATTTTCCGACATTCTTATTGATAAATTCATTCAAATCTAACAGATATTAGACATTGAGATGTTTTTTAAGAGTTCTTCTGGCTGTTCGTGATACGGGGAAGTGCAAGCCTTCTAACAGGGTCACCTCTGTCGCAGTCATCTCTTCAATGGCTTGTAAACTGACCAACGTATTGCGATTGGCATAGACAAAGTAATCTTTTTCAGCCTTGGCAGCGATATCCTTGAGACTACCATAAATAGTCTTGATAGAATGATTGGCATAGTAGACCTTGATACGATGGGATTCCACTGAGGTTTCAAAGGCTAAAATCTCATGGTAAGGCAGAGTAAAACCCCGTCTTCCCTCAAAACTATAGGTAAAGAGACGCATATTTTCCCTCTTATCCACTGCCAGTACATAGTCTAGACAGCGCTCCAGCTGATGACGGTAATCCTCCTCAGGCTGATCCTTGGAAATAAAATCCAAGGCAGACAAGTGGTAGCGAAAAGCTAGAGGCAAGGCCTCCGAGTGCGTGGACACAAAGACAATGCTTGTAAAAGGATCCCGCTCCCGAACCTGTTGAGCAACCTGAAAGCCCCGTTCACGCTCTCCATCAATCTCTAAATCCAATAAATAGAGTTGGTAATGGTCAAAATACTGAGAATACTTTTCAACTTCCCCATAGTTTTTGGCAATATCAATTTCCAATCTTAAATTGCGAGAGCGACCGATATCTAGCAAAGTCTGCTCTATCCGTCCCTGCTGGACTCTATCGTCTTCCAAAACTAAAATTCTCATTCCTCTCCCCCTCGTTTCTCATCCTTAAATGGCAATTCTAAATCTTGTTTAAAGGTCGTCTCTCCTAGTTGGGTATCTAAGTTCAAATCATAATGAAAAACCATATCCTCCAAGGTCGCTAAGCCCAGTCCACTGTGGTTACCCTTGGTCGAATAACCCTTTTGACTGAGAATACTGGGATTCAGTTCTTCTTTCTTACGAGTGTTTTCAATGATAAAACGGACACTCCTATCGCTTGCCAATAAAGCAACCCGAATCTGCGGATTTTCAGCCTCACTGGCTGCCTCTAAGGCATTTGTAGTAAGAATAGAAAGAATACGGATAGCCTCCAACATTGGCAATGCCAGCTCTTCTACGACCCCCACCGTCTCCAAACTAAAATGAATTCCTTGCTTATCAGCCACAATCATGCTTTTGCCAATGTATTGCGAATGGCTATGTCGTGGATATTGTGAAGATTAAAGGCTGTGTAGTCCGCTTTCCTCAGCTTTTCATTTGTCTTTAGAAAGACATCTTGATAAATGGTAGACACCTCAGCCATGTCTTGATTCGCTATTGCAGGCTCCATGCTAGCGACAATCCCTGCAAAATCATGACGGAAACCTCGAACTTCATCATAGAGATGGCCCAGCTTATCCACCATTCCTTGCAAGGAACGATTTTCTTCTTCCTGTCTCTGAATGGTCTGCTCATCACGATAAACCTGCTCCAAATGCTTGATGTAAAAGAGCCAAGAGAAAAAGAGAATGAAAATCAGGAGAGAAATAGTCGTGTCAAAACGAACGTAGAAAGAACTATTTCTATTGGTCATAAACGAAGAGAATATCCTAAATACAGTCAGAGGTAGGATAATGAAAAAACTCTTATGATAGTGGGTTTTGAAAGCATCTGAAAAGAATAAATCCAAATCCAAAGACCAACGCTTCATCATAACTACTGTTAGTACGATAGCTAATAGGGAAAAAGAAGAGTTAACAATACCATTTCCTACTTCTGATAGCATATCGATATCTAACATCCGAATATAGAACAATACCAATAAATAGCGAATACTCTGATAAAAACTAAAAAGATAGAGTGAAAGAAATAACGATTCCCCCTTTTTCTTCCTATTCATATAGAAAATAAGGTAAAAAAAGATTAAAACTTCCAAATACATGATTTCAAAAAAAGTTTTACCAGCTATTGCTTGCATCATTAGTAAATAGACTACGTATCTCTTTTTACGAAATTCCGGTGTAATTTGGTAACCTAGATAAATTGGAGGAATTATAATAGAAACTATCAACAATAAAGCAAATAGAATTTCCTTAATAAAAGTCAAAACCATACTATCCAATCATAGTTTTAGTTGGTGCTGGACTACAATACCGAGGTTGGCAAAGCCCAAACAAAGAACAAAAGAAATTCCCTCCACCATTCACTTCCTCCAAAACTTCTGGAGTTAACTCTTCAAATTGTTCTAATTCTACAAATGTATTTTTCATTTCCATGACAGACTCCTTTTCATTATTTTATAGATAACTCTATCCCCTTCTCCATCTACAAAAGGCTTTAGTTTCCTTTTAAAATACAAGAAATCTAAAGCCTCCTGAAAATGGTATATTGGTTAGAGTGTTAACAATTAGTTGTGAAGATATTATTTTTATTTAACCACGACCACTTTATAATATTCGTTTGAGTGTGGAGATTCAATTTTAATTTTTTCACCATATAAACCATCAATTTCTTTATCAAGGAAATTTGAAACTCCTGATGGCAAGCGTTTCATCTTAAGAATTTCACCAGATTGACCCGCATAGGCTAGGATATGATGGTGTGTAGTGGTTGCTCCATCATCAATTAATACAAAGTAACCTGTTTTGAGCTTACCTTGCTCATTTTCTAAATAGTATAGTTTATTGTTATTGATTGTAAAATTGGTAGCTCCAAGACGAAGTCGTGCACCTGGATTTTCTAAATAGACATCATTGCCAACTTTTTTAATCTCTGAATAGGTTGTCATTGCGGGGATATTAACCACACGATGTCCATTTTCATCAAAGTAGTAGCGATTTGGTAAGTTTTGGAAGTTCTGTACAACCGCCTTAGAATCAATTTCTTGTCCTTCTTCTTTATTATCCACTAAAGCTAAGGTAGTATTTGCAACCTCATCCCCATATTTGTCGGAAAACTTCTTGATTTCAGGCTTGATATACCAAGTGTTTTTTTCAATAATAACATCGTCACCTTTAACATTTAGCAAATATTCTTGCCCATCTCCAAGTTTGACAATATCATGAATATTGTATCCAGCATCTTTTCTATTTGCTAGATAGCCATCCTTACCAATGACATAACTTTCCCCATCACTGGCTGGAACAGCTCTATCTGCGACCATAGCACCTGATTTTTCAAAGTAAGACCATTTACCATTGGCAGTCGCCCATCCTGTTGCCATAGCGCCACTGCCTTTTAGGTAGTACCAAGTAGACCCTTCTTTGTACCAACCTGTGCGCATAGCACCACTATTTGCGAGTGAGTACCATGTGTTACCTTCCTTGTACCAGCCAGTACGCATAGCGCCACTATCTGCTAGGGAATACCATGTATTTCCGTCTTTGAGCCAGCCTGTCTGCATTTTACCAGTGCCGTCGAAGTGATACCATGAGCCAGCATTTTGTACCCATTTATCCTTAGCTAGACTGCCATCTTGTGAAAGATTCCAGTCAGCACCATTTTTAACCCAAGTATCTGCAGCTTGTGCTTGGTTGATAGACAAAAGTAGAGCAGCACCTGCAAGCAAACCAAGTGTGAGTAGTTTAGATTTTTTCATAGCCATTTCCTCCTTTATTGAATAGTTATAAAAAGATATTTTTCCATCATAAACATTCTACATAACTCCTAATAATCCTTAAGAGTCAACCAACACCTTCTTTCTATCATCATTGCCCACCCCACACCTTTATGATATACTAAATATAAATATTTTCTTAAAACTTCTACTTTTGGAACATTTTTGGAGGCAAAAATATGCGGTGGGATATTGGTTCAGTTTATAAATACATTCGTAAGTCAAAAGGGATCACACAAAATGAGGTCTGTGGTGACTACATTACTCATTCTAACTTGTCGAAGTTTGAAAATAATCACTCTACTCCTAGGTATGATACTATGGAATTACTTTTGAGGCAAATTGATATGAGTTTCGATGAATTTCATTATATTTGTCAACATTACCAAACGGATTCTCGTAAGAAATTATTTTCAGAATATTATCAAGTTATTTCTTCGCCTAATCTAGAAGAAATGAAGACACTGCTATCAAAATGTCAAATTTATCTAGATGAAGTGCAGAATGATATCCCAATAGAACATGCTGTGAAAGAATTAACCATTTTTATAGAAGTGATTGAAAATCAGTTTTCCGAAAAAGCCAAAGCTTTAGCTGAAGAGTTATGGAAAGAATTGGAAAAAAGGGATCAGTGGTTCCTCTCAGATTTACGGTTGTTAGTGATGATTATTTTCCATTTCCCTGTTGATTCACTAGAAATGCTACGTCAAAGGCTTGTAAAATCCCTAAATAAATACACAGATTATCGTCCAATTCAAAGTATTCATTACTCCATTCTAGCCAATATGACACGAATGTATCTTGAAGCAGGGAAGAAAGATGCCTGTCTATGCTTAATTCAAGAATGTCTTGATTTATCAAAAAAATGAAACGATACGATTTATTAGGTGTAGCTCAAGTACGTCTGGGAATCGTTAATGAAGATCATGCTATGATTAATAAGGGATTATCCTTACTCGAATCAACAGATGAAAGTCGATTACTAAGGGAAATGAAAAGAGAAGTTAGTGATTATTATCAAGCAGATTTTTTTGAAACAGAGGGCTAATAGTAACTATTATTTTATGAATAAAAGCGAACATGACTTCCTAGTATACAAAGCTGTTCGCTTTTTCGTTTTACTATGTCAGACGTCTTATTTCACAACAGAAACATTTCCTGTCTTACTATCGATTTTAACAGTTTGACCGTAGAAACCGTCAATTTCTTTATTAAGATAATCTGAAATTCCTGTTGGCAATCGTTTCATTTTAAGAATTTCACCAGATTGGTCTGCATAAACAAGAATATGATAGTGATGATAGTTTGGTCTATCATCAATCAATGCAAAATAACCTGTTTTGAGTTTGTCATTAGCACCATCTAAGTAATATAGTTTATTATTATTGATTGTGAAGCTGGTAGCTCCAAGAAAAAGTCGTGCACCTGGATTTTCTAGATAGACATCATTTCCAACTTTTTTAATCTCTGAATAGGTAGTCATTTCTGGTAAATTTGTTACTCGACGACCATCTGCCCCAAAGTAATACCTGTTTGGTAAGTTTTGGAAATTCTTTATAACAGCTTTAGGATCAATTTCCTGTCCTTGGTCTTTATTATCTGTTAAAGCCAACATCGTATTTGAAACGTGATCCCCATATTTATTAGAAAACTTTTTAAACTCTGGTTTGATATACCAGGCATTCTTTTCAACAATGACTCCATCTTTTCCATGAATAAGATGATAATCATATCCATCAGACAAAGTAACAATATTTGTGATAATTGTATCATCCGCTTGAGATTGTTCAACCTGACTTGGGAGTTTGGTCAACATATAGCCATCCTTACCAATGACATAACTTTCTCCATCGCTGGCTGGAACAGCTCTGTCTGCGACCATTGCACCTGATTTTTCAAAGTAAGACCATTTGCCATTTGCAGTCGCCCATCCTGTTGCCATAGCGCCACTTCCTTTGAGGTAGTACCAAGTAGATCCTTCTTTGTACCAACCAGTACGCATAGCTCCACTATCTGCTAGTGAGTACCATGTGCTACCTTCCTTGTACCAGCCAATACGCATAGCGCCACTATCTGCTAGTGAATACCATGTATTGCCGTCTTTGAGCCAGCCTGTCTGCATTTTACCAGAACCGTCAAAATGGTACCAAGAACCAGCATTTTGTACCCATTTATTTTTAGCTAGACTGCCATCTTGAGAAAGATTCCAGTCAGAACCATTTTTAACCCAAGTATCTGCAGCCTGTGCTTGGTTGATAGATAAAAGCAGACCAGCACCTGCAAGCAAACCAAGAGTGAGTAGTTTAGATTTTTTCATAGCCATTTCCTCCTAAAATAGATAAATCCAAAGCAAGAAAATCCAATAGAAACGAAGCCAAAAGAGATACCAGGTTCATGAACTTGAACCACTAAGACCTCCTAAAATTTCCATGGATATAAGATAAAGACTAGTTTATCAAAAGTACATATCCATCACCTTCTCCCAACTATAAAATAAATCCTTTTTTATATCTACATTATAGTCCTGGAAAAAAGGAAAGTCAATTAAAATTGTGATTATATTAACATTTTTGTTCTACAAAAATAAATCTATCTCTTCTTTTGATCTTCATTTCTTATCTCCTTTTGGAGATTGATTTTTCTGATTTCATTATATCTCTTATTTGTCCCCATATCTCTCCTGTCCCTAGAAAGACTAAATCTGTTCCTAAACGGTCACTTGAACCAAAGAAAAAATTCCAAAGCAAATGCCTTGGAACTTCGATTTCTATTTTGCTTGAATGATTTTAACCACATCTCCTACACTTTGCAGTTGATCAATCTCTTCGTCACTGATTTCGATACTAAATTCATCTTCCAGTGTCAAGATAAACTCCATCAAGTCAACTGAGTCAGCATCCAAGTCGTCTTTCAGACTCAAGGACTCTGTCACAACAAAGTCTTCTCCCTGTCGCTCTTGGATAATAGTCACAATACGGTCAAAAATTTCTTTTTCTGTCATCTCTTTTATTCTCCTGAAAATTCACGCGCAGTCTGGGCAACTACGTCTGTTTCTAGCATGGTACGAATCTGGCGGATTGTACTATAAACAGCCTTGGCATCGCTTGAACCATGAGTCTTGACAACCGGTGCCTTGACACCAAACAAGACCGCTCCACCAACATCTGAATAGTTGAGCTGTTTTTTCAAACCTCTGAGGCTATCCTTGAGAAGGAGGGCGCCTAATTTCGCTCGAAGACCACCACCTGTAATAGCTGTCTTGAGCAAACCCATAATTCCCATGGCTGTCCCTTCAATGGATTTGAGCACAGCGTTTCCCGTGAAACCATCTGCCACAACAACATCCGCAACGCCATTCATCAAATCACGCGCTTCCACATTTCCGATAAAGTTTAAACTTTCATCAGCTGCTAGTAATTCATAAGTCTCCTTACGAAGTGGGTCACCCTTACTACTTTCTGTTCCATTGTTAAGCAAGCCAACACGTGGTTGCGCAATACCGCGGACATTTTTAGCATAAAAGGAACCTAGAACCGCGTATTGATGGAGGTGCTGGGCTGTATTTTCCGCATTGGCACCGAGGTCCAGCATATCAAACCCCTTCCCATCTACAGTCGGCAAGGTTGACATAAGCCCAGGACGGTCGATATTCTTGATACGACCCACGATGAAGAATCCAGCAGCCAACAAAGCACCTGTATTCCCAGCCGAGAGGACAGCGTCTGCTTCACCCTCTTTGACAGCCTTGGCCGCCAAGACCATACTGGCATTTTTCTTCTTCCGAATAGCTCTCGTAGGTTCATCGTCTGAATCAATCTTTTCATCCGTATGGATAATGCTGACGCGCTCTGTCGCTGTCAGATATTGCTTGATTTTGCTTTCATCTCCGTAGAGTTGAACCTCAATATCTGAAAAGTCAGCCAGGGCTTGATTGACACCCTCAACGATGGCCTGAGGTGCATAATCGCCCCCCATAGCATCTACTGCGATTTTTTTCATTTTGTTTTCCTCTTTTAGTAATTGACCCCAGTCTGCTAGGGAATCAATAAATTTCTTTGATTTTAGGTGAATTCCCACGTACTCTTCGTAGAGTTGATCCATAAATTGACGTAGCTCTTGCTTGATTTCAGGCTTGAGCGAAATGGTCTCCAAGGTCTCAAAATCAATGGCTTGAAATTGATTAAGCAGATAAGGGATGTTGGGATTGAGATGGCAACGTCTCTCATCCTCATGATAATGCTCTGGGCAAAGACAGGCTCCATATTTGAAAGAAAAGTCAAAAGCCTGACCAACCCGATGACAAAAGACACACTCATTAAAATTGAGACTAATTCCAAACCGAGTCAAGATTTGAATTTCAAAGATATTGGTCAAAACCTGATAATCCAAGCCCGCTTCCATCAACTCCAAAGTCTTTTGCAAAAAAGCAAATAAGGGAGCATCCTGCTGATTATCCTGCAAACTAGCATCTGCAAGAGCTGCCACATAGGTCGCATAGGCCATGACAAAGAGATCACTATTAATCTTGGGAAAGGTCATGACCTCGTGATAGTCCTCTATGTAACTGAGCCCGTCATCATTGATTCGCAAGAGAAATCGTGCCAGCACCAAGGTTGAATAACAGGAGCCAGTTTGGACTGACCAGCGTGTTTGACAAAAAACATGCGCTTGCCAGCCTGCTCTGTAAAAATCTTGACTAGCTTATCATCCTCACGAAAGTTACGATTGTAGAGCACCAATCCTTGACTCGTGATAGACTGAATCATGCTTCTCTCATGTACTCCTCCAGTCGTTTCATGGCTTCTTTGATCGTATCCATGCTGGCTGCATAAGACAGACGCACATAGCCTTCTCCGTAACGCCCAAAGGCAGCTCCAGGGATAAAGGCAACGGCCTTCTTCTGAGCAAAATCCTTGAGAAAAGCAAAGGAGTCTTGATTGTAGCCCTCTGGAATCTTAGCAAAGATATAGAAGGCACCGTCTGGTTTGATAATCTCAAAACCAAGAGCAGTCATTTTCTCTATAATATAGTCCCGACGCTGGATGTATTCCTTCTTCATAGGCTCCGCATCGTTTTTACCAGCCGTCAAGGCCTCCACCGCAGCGTGTTGAGCCATGGTGTTTGCAGCAGTAACCAAATACTGGTGACTCTTGATTAACTGGGCTGTGAAGGTCGCAGGAGCGAAAATCAGCCCCAAACGCCAACCTGTCATTGCATGCGATTTCGACAAACCATTGATAATGATAGCCTGGTCTCTCAACATCGTTCCTAGAGACACATGGGCTTCCCCTGTGTAGGTCAACTCTGAGTAAACCTCATCACAGACAACGAAAATTTCATACTTGCGTAAAACAGCTGCCAAGGCTTCCAACTGCTCCCGACTATAGGTAATTCCTGTCGGATTAGCTGGATAGTTAAGAATAACCGCCTTGAGCTTATCACCCTGCTCCAAAATGGCCTTTTCCAACATCTCAGGAGTCAAAACAAAGCCATTTTCAGTTGTATCAATCTCGACAACCTCTGCCCCAACTAGATTGACAATTGGCTCATAACCCGGATAAGCAGGAGCTGGCAAGAGCACCTTGTCTCCCTCTTCCAAAATAGCTGTCAAAGTAGCAGATAAAGCCTCTGTCGCCCCAATTGTAACCAAGATTTCATTTTCAGGAGCATAGTCCAGTTGGTACTTTTCCTTAACAAAGTCACTGGCCGCCTGACGTAGAGTCAGCAGGCCACTCATCCCTGTATAGTAGGATTGGTTCTGATCAATCGCTCGCTTGGCCGCTTCCTTGACATGGTCTGGCGTTGTAAAATCAGGTTCCCCTAAGGTCAAACGCAAGACCCCAGGAATCTCCGAAATAGCCTGGTCAAACTGACGAATCAACGAAACTTGAATCTTATCTAACTGTTTATTAAAGCGCTTAGTTAAGTCCATAGATACCTCCTACTTTCAAAACGTATCTCTATTATACTACAAAAGCCCCCCGACCGCAAAAATACATGATAGAATAACACAAGCATAACAAATTGAAGTATGTTAATTTAAATTGATTACAACACTATGTTTTTAGAATACTCAATTAAAATCTCATGAGACTAGGAATCAAGGTGAAAGCATAACTAAAGTTAGGTAAGTCGCAGATGACAACGTATCATGAGATTTTCGACGAGTATTGAGGTTTTGCTAATCTTCGTTACAGTTATTCTAGCACCATTACTGATTACTATTACCGGTAATGTCATTTCTGAGTGGATAGTCAGAAAGTGGTTAGATAAGCGCGACAAAAAATATAACCTGAGTTTAGTTTTAATGTAACTGGACAAAAAGAAATACCAGAGGTGGAGCTCTGGTATTTTTGTTTTTGCCAAGACTTCGTTACAGTTCTTGTAGGATTATTATTACATAATTAGCACTACTTGTCAAATAATTGTTAGCTCCACTTTCTATTTTACTTTTCTGATAAATAAGATTATAATAAGGGGTATTTATTTTCGGAGGTTTTTATGTCATTTCTATCAAAAATGGAGCAGGTATCTTGGCCTGCCTTCTCATTTCTATCGTATCTTGGTACTTAGGAGGATTCTTCCCTGTCATTGGCGCGCCCGTTTTTGCCATTTTCATAGGCATGCTCCTACATCCCTTTCTCTCGTCCTATAAACAACTGGATGCTGGGTTGACCTTTAGTTCTAAAAAATTGCTCCAATATGCCGTTGTCTTGCTTGGTTTTGGTCTCAATATCTCGCAGGTCTTCGCAGTTGGCCAATCTTCACTCCCTGTCATCCTGTCCACTATCTCAATAGCTCTGATTATTGCCTACTTCTTCCAGCGCTTCTTTGCACTGGATACAAAACTGGCTACCTTGGTTGGAGTAGGTTCTTCAATCTGTGGTGGTTCTGCCATTGCTGCGACAGCGCCCGTTATCCATGCCAAGGAAAAGGAAGTAGCCCAATCCATTTCCGTTATCTTTTTCTTCAATGTCTTGGCTGCGCTCATCTTTCCAACCCTCGGAACCTGGCTTCATCTATCCAATGACGGCTTCGCCCTCTTTGCAGGGACTGCGGTCAACGATACTTCCTCTGTAACGGCTGCCGCCAGCGCTTGGGACAGTCTTTACCAAAGCAATACCCTCGAGTCTGCAACCATTGTTAAACTCACACGTACTCTGGCTATCATCCCCATCACTCTCTTTCTCTCCTACTGGCAAAGTCGTGAGCAAAAAAATAAGCAAGGATTACAACTGAAAAAAGTCTTCCCACTTTTTATCCTTTACTTTATCCTTGCATCTCTCCTAACTACCCTCCTAACCTCTCTTGGTGTGTCCAGTAGTTTCTTTACCCCTCTCAAAGAACTCTCCAAATTCCTTATTGTCATGGCCATGAGTGCTATCGGCCTCAAAACAAATCTTGTCACTATGATCAAATCCAGCGGAAAATCCATTGTTCTCGGAGCCATTTGCTGGATTGCCATCATCCTCACTAGTCTTGGTGTGCAGACCCTTATCGGCATTTTCTAACACAAAAGGTAGCCCGTCAGCTACCTTTTTCTTATTCTTCCTCAATCAAGCGTGTATGTTCTCTCTTGATGCAACGATTCATCACGATATCATCGCATCCACCAGCACGCAAGATTTCTTCCGCTTCTAGACTTTCAAGTCCTAGCTGTGCCCAAAAAATTTTAGCATCAGCCTTGAGAAAATCACGCGCCACATCGGGCAGAAACTCACTGCGACGGTAAACATTGACAATATCTACAGGAAAAGGAATCTCAGCTAGACTCGCATAAACCTTTTCTCCCAAGATTTCCCCACCTGCAGCCTTGGGATTGACAGGGATAATTTTATAACCCCTAGCCTGCATTTCCTTGGTCACTCGATTGCTAGTTGTTTCCTCACGGTCTGACAAACCCACAACAGCAAGGGTTTTACTCGTTGCGAGATACTGACGAATCACCCCATCACTTGGATTGATAAATTCTTGACTCATAGAAATCCTCCTTTTTCATCAGTATAGCATATTTTGAAAAGGCTTGCATAATTCTACTACAAAAAGGAGGACTAGCCCCCTTTTTATTTAGCCTCGTACCAGGTTGCCCCTTCATTTTCGTCTGCAATGAGGGGAACACTGAGTTGAATAGCTTCTTCCATGGTTTGTTTGACCAATTTTTTCATCTCTGCCAGTTCCGATTTCGGAACTTCAAGGACAATTTCATCGTGCACTTGTAACAGCATCTTGGTCTGGTAACCACCTTCAACCAGAGCCTTGTCTAGCTGAATCATGGCAATCTTGAGAATATCTGCTGCCGAACCCTGAATAGGGGAGTTGATAGCAGTACGCTCCGCAAAACCACGAATGTTAAAGTTACGCGAATTGATATCTGGCAGCTCACGACGACGCTTGAAAAGTGTCTCTACATAGCCCTTATCACGCGCCTCACGCACCACTTCATCCATGTAGTTTTTAATACCTGGGAAGCGTTCAAAGTAGGTATCAATGTAGGCTTTGGCCTCCTTACGGCTAATGCCCAGATTATTAGACAAACCAAAATCTGAAATTCCGTAAACCACTCCAAAGTTCACCGCCTTGGCATTACGACGGTCGTTTGGAGTCACATCCTCGGGACGCTCAATGCCAAAGACCCGCATAGCTGTCGAAGTATGGATATCTGCCCCCTCTTGGAAGGCCTTGATCAAGTGCTCATCCTTAGAAATATGCGCCAAAACGCGCAATTCAATCTGTGAATAGTCGGAGCTGAGCAGCACGCTATCCTCCCACTCAGGCACAAAAGCCTTACGAATAAGACGGCCTTGCTCCAAACGCACAGGGATATTTTGCAAGTTTGGATCCACACTAGACAGACGCCCAGTCTGGGTCAAATCCTGCACATAGCGAGTATGAATCTTACCATCAGCCAAAATCCAGTCCTGCAAGCCAATCACATAAGTGGATTGAATCTTAGAAATCTGACGGTAATCCAGGATTTTCTTCACAATCGGAGCAATAGGAGCCAGACGCTCCAACACATCCACCGCTGTTGAGTAACCAGTCTTGGTTTTCTTAGTGTATTCTAGAGGAAGGCCCAACTTTTCAAAGAGAAGCACACCCAACTGCTTAGGCGAGTTGATATTAAACTCCTCACCAGCCAGTTCGTAAATCTCTTGAGTCAGTTTTTCAATGACAAGCTCATTTTCTGCCTGCATCTCAAGAAGGGTTTCTTTTTTGACCTTAATCCCAGCAATTTCCATCTTAGAAAGAACAAAGGCCAGAGGTTGCTCTATATCATAAAGAAGCTCTAATTGCCCATTTTCGCTAAGTTTTTCAAGTAAAACAGGCTCAGTCTCAACCAAAACAGCAAGCTTACGAGCCAAATGTTCCAAGAATTTCTTGCGTTCAGGAATGGCCTTTTTGACACCCTTACCATAGAAAGTCTCATCATCGACCAAGTAAGTCTGACCATAAAGACTAGCAATAGTCGCAATTTCATTGTCCTCCACAGTCGAAAGGAGGTATTTAGCCAAACGGCTGTCAAAAGCAGGCGCCTGCAAATTCACATCAAAACGATTCAAGAGAACTTTAGCCTTTTTAAAGTCATACACTCTCAGAGGTGTTTTTTCTAGAAAATCCTTGAAAATCGGGTCTTCCAAAAGTTCAAGCTTGTCTGTAGCATAAAGCTTATCCCCACAAGACCAAGCAAAACCAACCAAATCATCCGTATGGTAATTCTCACCAAAAAGCTCAAAATGGAAGATAGATTCTTCACTCAGCATATCTTGACGGACTTGGTCAACGATAGTAAAGTCCAAACTCTCAGCCACATCAGCTGACGATGCATTTAAAGCCTGCTTGAGCTGTTTGAAGCCCATCTCATCATAGAATTTCCCAAGATTTTCAACATCTGGACCACTATAAACCAAATCCTCCAAACCAATCTCAATCGGTGCCTTGGTATCAATGGTCGCTAGTGTTTTCGACAAAAAAGCCTGTTCCTTATCATTGATGAGATTTTCCTTCATCTTAGAAGCCTTCATCTCATCGATATTTTCATAAATCCCCTCAAGCGAACCATGCTCCAGCAAGAGCTTGATACCCGTCTTTTCTCCGATTTTGGTCACCCCAGGGATATTATCCGACTTATCACCCATAAGCGCCTTTAGATCGATAAACTGAGTCGGTGTGAGCCCCATCTTTTCCATGAGATAATCTGGTGTAAAGGCCTCAAACTCAGCAACACCTTTCTTGGAAATCTCAACCACCGTATGCTCATCCGTCAGCTGAATCAAGTCCTTGTCCCCACTGACAATGGTAATATCAAAACCATCCTGCTCAGCTAGTTTATCCAGCGTCCCGATGATATCATCTGCCTCATATTGAGCCAACTCATAGTGGCGAATCCCCATATGATCCAGCAACTCACGAATGAAAGGAAATTGCTCACGAAACTCATCAGGAGTCTTAGCACGACCACCCTTATAGTCCGCATACATCTCTGTACGGAAGGTCGTCTTTCCCGCATCAAAAGCCACCAAAATATGACTCGGCTCAACCCGTTCCAATAAATGACTCAACATCAACTGAAAGCCATAAATGGCATTGGTATGCAAACCAGCCGCATTCTTAAAACGGTCCAACTGCTGATAGAGCGCAAAAAACGCCCGAAAAGCAACAGAAGACCCATCAATCAATAATAATTTTTTCTTATCCATACACCCATTATAAAGGAAAGCACCAAAAAATACCATTGGAAAGAGCCAGACCAAGTATTTTTCAAACTTTTTCCGAATAAATAGATAGAGCCAGAGAATCTAGTAAAATTAGATTTAAAAATGTGCTATAATGAAAGGAGAAGAAATATGACTGTACGTCATCCGGGCATCAGCCCGACCAATGATTTGGTAGCTAAGAAGATTTTCAGCAATCCAGAAATCACTTGTCAATTTATTCGCGATATGCTGGATTTACCAGCTAAAAATGTAACCATTCTGGAGGGGAGCAATATTCATGTACTACCTTCCCTGCCTTATTCAGCCCAAGATTTCTATACCAGTATAGATGTCTTGGCGGAGTTGGATAATGGGACACAGGTTATTATCGAGATTCAGGTACATCATCAGAATTTTTTCATCAATCGTTTGTGGGCTTACCTGTGCAGTCAGGTCAATCAAAACCTAGAAAAAATTCGTCAGCGAGAAGGTGATACACACCAGAGTTACAAGTATATCGCACCAGTATACGCTATCGCAATTGTAGATAGTAACTACTTCCAAGATGATCAAGCTTTTCATAGCTTTAGCATGCGCGAGGACACGACAGGTGAGGTTTTAACCATAACAAATAACGGTCAAGAAAACCATCTGGTCAAGATGGCATTCTTGGAACTAAAAAAATATAGAGAAACCAGCAAGGATAGCATTCGCAAGCCGTGGTTGGAGTTTTTCGGGAACAAACCCTTTACCCAGCAACCTGAGCGAGCCATCAGTCAGGCAGACCAACTGCTAGACTATAAGAGCTGGGCCGAGGAGGACAGGAAAATGTTTAGCCAACTACGTATGCGCGAAGAACAAGCCTTGCTAGCACAGGACTATGCCTTGGAACAAGCTGAAGAAAAAGGCTTAGAACGAGGTCTTGAACGTGGGCGAGCTGAGGGTCTGGAACAAGGACTGGAACGAGGACGAGCAGAGGGTATCGAAGAGGGATTAAAAGTAGGTCTAGTAAATCTCGTTCATCAAGGCCTTCTGACTTCAGAGGTTGCTAGCCAGCAGTTAGGTATGACTGTCGCTGAGTTTGAAGAACTATTGAAAGAGCATCGCAAATAAGAACTTAAAAAATACAGAGAAACCAGCAAAGATAGCATTCGCAAGCAGTGGTTGGAGTTTTTTGGGAACAAGTCCTTTACTAAACAACCCGAGTGAGCCATCAGCCAAGCAGATCAATTGCTAGACTACAAGAGCTGGGCCGAGAAGGACAGGAAAATGTTTAGCCAACTACGTATGCGCGAAGAACAAGCCTTGTTAGCGCAGGACTATGCCTTGGAACAAGCTGAGGAGAAAGGTTTAGAGCGAGATCTTGAACGCGGTCGTGCTGAAGGGATTGAACAAGGACTTGAACGAGGACGATCTGAGGGGCTTGAACAGGGTTTAGAACGTGGAAAACTTTTTGCCTTCTTAGACATGGTTCGTCAACATGTTTTAACTTCCGAATTTGCGAGTGAACAATTGGGCATGATCGTCGCTGAGTTTGAGGCACTACTATAAGACCCTAGAATAATGAATAACATAAAAGTGAACAGGACTGAAATATTATCCTGTTCACTTCTTTCATTTACTCGAGACAATTCAGATTCATCCCAACCTCAAAAGAGAAGGCAAAAAATCCTTCTCTTTCATATCTTTTAACTAATTAGATTTTACATTTGACAAATTGAAGAGCACCTAGAGATACTAATTATTTAACTGCAGTATTATCTTAAGCAAGTATCTGTTATAAAAACTAGGAGAAAAAACTCCTAGTAACATAAACAAATTCAAACTACACCCACTCACCGTTGGCGTTTACTGTGTAACCATTGATCGTAGTGCTGACAGCCAGGGCACCTGAGCTATAAGCATAGTACCACTTACCATCTACTTTGAACCAGCCTGTCTTCATAGCGCCTGAACCATCTAGATAATACCATGTACCACCTTGTTTCAACCAGCCAGTTTTCATGGCACCTGAATTATTAAGATAATACCACTTACCATCTACAAGTTTCCAACCTGTCTGCATAGCACCTGAGCCATCTAGATAATACCATGTACCATTTTCTTTTATCCATCTAGTACTCATCTTACCTAAACTGTCAAGATGGTACCAACTACCATTTATAAGTTTCCAGCCAGTTTGCATGGCACCTAAATCATTGAGATAGTACCAATTGCCATCAACTTGTTTCCAACCAGTTCTCATCACACCAGTTTCATCCAAGTAATACCATGAGCCATCTTTCAGCCAACCAGTCTTCATCCCATCTTCTTTAGAGAAATAATACCAATCAAGCCCAATTTTCTTCCATCCAACATGACGATTTCCCTCATCATCAATGAAGAATTTTTTACCATCAATTAAAACAATACCTGGTTTAAGGACACCTTCCTCATCTAAGAGGTAATGTTTCCCATCTACTGTAATATTCCCTGTTAAACGAACACCATCTTTTAGATAGTAAGTTTTATCATCAATTTTGATAAAACCAGTTTTCTTTTCACCATTTTCAACAAAATAGTAAACCTTATCAGCAACTTTTACAAAACCTAACTTTTTAACACCATCTTTTTCATCTAGATAGTATTGCTTATCACCTACAGTCAATAGACCTTTCTTCATAGCCCCATCAGCTTCAAAGTAGTAAGTCTTATTATCGATTTTTTGCCAACCAGTAACTTTTTTACCGTCCTTGATATAATAGATTTTACCACCTTCGGTTTTGAACTGACCACTACTTATGCTATTGTTAGTAGTAGCACTACCATTGTTTTGATTAGCATTACTACCATTCGTTTGGTTATTATCTCTTTGATATGGATTTGTTTGTGAGGTATTGCCTGTATTACCTGTAGTATTAGTTGGAGCATACATATGGTAAAGAATACCATCTTCTACTCTACTAGTAGTATACACATAGTTATCAATAGCTGGATGACTTGTATCAGATGTTGCCGCTCCTGTAACTGCTGCTTTGATAGCAACTGGTCTACCATTTTGGAATGTCACAAAACGAATTTCCTTAAATGATGAAGTAGTAGAAGTCGTTGTTGCTCCTGAGTCAGTAGCTTGTACTCGTTGGATCGTAGCTACAGTTAATACTGATGTAGCTAGCAAGATAGCTGTAAGTGCTTTCTTCATAAGAAAAACCTCCCTTGTTAACCTATTAAATTTATTTCATTATATCCCTTTTCTATAATTAGTGCAATAAAAAACATAAAAAGTGTAAAAATATTTTAAAGCAAAAGAAAGAGAGTAGTTTAAACCACTCTCTTTATCATTTTATACCCATTCACCGTTGGCATTTAGATAATAGCCATCAACTGTAGTGCTTACTGCAAGGGCACCTGAACTATAGGCATAGTACCATTTACCACCTGTTTGGAACCAACCTGTCACCATAGCACCTGAACCTTTAAGGTAGTACCAAGTACCACCAACCTTAGCCCAACCAGTTTCCATAGCGCCTGAGCTGTTTAGGTAGTACCAAGTACCACCATCTTGTAACCAGCCGGTTTGCATTTCACCTGAACCATTTAGATAGTACCATTTGTTACCATCTTTGATCCACCATTTTTGCATCACACCTTCTGAATTAAAGTAGTACCATTTACCGCCATCTTTAAGCCATCCAACTTGACGTTTACCTTCTTTGTTTACATAAATCCAGTGATTATCAACTTTGTTCCAACCAGCTTTTGTATTAGAATCATCTGTCAAGAAGTAAGTTTTTCCATCAACAGTGATTTCACCGAACTTACGTTCACCTTCTTCAGTGACATAGTAATACTTGTCGCCAGCCCCTTTGATGAGACCTGTCTTACGCTCACCTTCTGCAGTGATGTAATACCATTTACCATCACTATCTTTTACAATACCAGATTGAGCTTTACCATCTGCAGTAAAGAAGTACCATTTTGTACCAACTTTATGAACTCCGTTTGTAACAACACCATCTTTTACAAAGTAAGTTTTATCATTATCTGTTACAACTTCTGTCTTACGGACACCATTTCCATCAAAGTAATAAGTCTTTTCACCTACTTTGATAAAACCAGTTCTCTTCACACCTTGATTATCTAGATAGTAGCGTTCAGACTCATTTTCAATGATACCACGAGCCATAACTCCTTCGCTATTGAAGTAGTATGTTTTGTTATCAATGATTGCCCAACCTTTGACTGGATTTCCTTTTGAGTAGAAATAGCGATTACCCGATACTTCACGCCAGCTATTTCCTTTATCAGTAGATTTATAACCTTGTTTATTCAAATCCGCTGACGCTGTATTAGGATCATTTTCCAATTCAGCAAGCTTTGTTCCCTTTAATACAAATACATAGTAACGTACTCCACCTTCTACATAAGTACTTTGATATTCATATTTATCTATGTACTTATGCTTGTCAATTTTTTGATCTCCTGCTTCAAAATAGACAGTTGTACGAGTACGGGCACTATCATTAGCAACAGTTATCCATTCTGTTTTACGAACAAATTCTTCTGCATGTACAGAAGGAGCAGTAATTGCTGAGTAAGTAGTTAAAGCAGCAGCACCCGTCATTGTTACACTAGCTAGAGCTAGCGCTAAAGCTTTTTTATTTTTCATGTGAACATTCTCCATTTTTTTAAATTTAGCTATTATGCCTGTTTTTATTGTATCTTATTTTTTAAAAAAATTCTAAGAAAAACTGGATTTTTATGGTAAAAATAAAAAGTAGGAGATTTCTCCTACTTTTTATTGAATTAGATTATTTAACCCATTCACCGTTTCCGTTAACAGTGTATCCACCTACAGTAGTGTTAACTGCAAGGGCACCTGAACCGTCAACATAGTACCATTTACCAGAAACTTCAAACCATTGGCTAGCTTTCATAGCACCTGATGCTTCAAGGTAGTACCATTTACCACCGTCTTGCAACCAACCAGTTTGCATAGCACCTGAACCGTTTAGGTAGTACCAAGTGTTTCCGTCTTTAACCCACCATTTTTGCATTACGCCTTCAGCGTTAAAGAAGTACCATTTACCGTCAACTTGTTTCCAACCTGTAACAGCTTTGTTAGAAGCGTAGTATTTCCATCCAGCTTCTTCTTGTACCCATTGATCTTTCACAACGTTGTATGAATCAGTTTTTTCAAGAACCAAATCAACGTTTGCGTTTGTGAACATATCAGCTTTTCCATCTTGGTCTAAATCAGCAGAACCACTATACACAAATGTTCCTTCTGCGACGCTACCGATTTCCGCACCGTTTGAAGTTCTATTTACTGTGTAAAGTCCACTATTTGACTCAATACCTTTTACAACATACCCTTTTGGTACATAAGCAACACGGTATTGAACCAATCCGCCATTTGCTACTGCAAGTTCAACATCACCTGCCGCATCAGACTCAGCAGAAACAACGTTTGCTTTAGCGTAGTTCAAGTAGTCAGCTTTGTTTGCCCAAATCATAACATCAACTTTAACACCTGCTACTGCATTACCTTTGATATCACGAACATGGAAACGTACATGTGAACCGTTACCAAATTTTACTGCTTTAATAACTTTTCCATCTTTATCCTTAACAACATCATATGGATTTGTAGCTGGTTCAGCTGGTTTGTATTGGTCAGCATCTGGCACTGCATGGTGGAATGAAGGGTGTTCATTTGCACTATATGCGTTACCTACAATTTTACCAGTTCTAGGATCTACTTTACCATATACTGTACCACCATTAGTAGCACCAGCAGAAGTGCTAAGATCATTAGCTGAAACAGCTTGAACAGCACCAAATGCTGCAAGAGCGACTGCGCTTGTCAATAAAACTTTTTTCATCGTTTTATCTCCTTTGTTTTTCATTATATATTTTTCGTAAGACTATCTTACTACCATACAGTATATAAATATTTGCAGGATTTGTCAAGGGTTTTCTTCTAGTTTTTAAAGTTTTTACCTATTTTTTCAAAAAAAGGTGAAAAAACATCTTTGTGAGAAAAATACCCGTCAAATATTGTATTTTTGAGTGAAAATCTCACAAACTGATCATCCTTGAGTAAAATCATTCATATCTAATCCACATAGACAGTTGGATAGAACTCACTTCCTTGGTATTATCTTATAAACCCTCATAAAAGTCAAGTAAAAACGGCAAGTATTCAACTAAAACTTGCCATTTCATAAACTTTCTACTATATAGAGATTAAACTCATAATAAAGCTTCAAACTCAGCGAGAGTCATCCCCAGCTGCTCACTCGCAACCTCAGATATCAAAAGACCTTGGCGAACCATATCTAGAAAGGCAAAAAGTTTCCCACGTTCTAGTCCCTGTTCAATACCTTGCTCAATACCCTCAGCTCGGCCTTGTTCAACTCCTTCTGCACGACCACGTTCAAGTCCACGCTCTAAGCCCTTTTCCTCAGCTTTTTCCAAGGCATAGTCCTGTGCTAACAATGCTTGTTCTTCGCGCATGCGTAGTTGACTAAACATTTTCCTGTCCTCCTCGGACTAGCTCTTGTAGTCTAGCAGTTGGTCTGCCTGGCTGATGGCTCGCTCGGGTTGCTGAGTAAAGGGTTTATTCCCGAAAAACTCCAACCACGGCTTGCGAACCTCGTCTTTGCTGGTTTCTCTGTATTTTTTTAATTCCAAGAATGCCGTCTTGACCAGATGGTGTTCTTGTCCATTATTGGTGATGGTCTTACAACAACGCCTCAAACTCAGCGACAATCATGCCCAATTGTTCACTCGCAACTTCAGGTGTTAGAAGACCTTGACGGACTAGATTTAGTAACATAGACAAACTTCCTTCAACTTTTCCACGCTCCAGTCCCTGTTCTAAACCTTGTTCAATTCCCTCTGCTCGTCCACGCTCTAAACCTTTCTCCTCAGCTTGTTCCAAAGCATAGTCCTGTGCTAACAAGGCTTGTTCTTCACGCATACGTAGTTGACTAAACATTTTCCTGTCCTCCTCGGACCAGCTCTTGTAGTCCAGCAGTTGATCTGCTTGGCTGATGGCTCGCTCGGGGCGCTGGGTAAAGGGTTTATTCCCGAAAAACTCTAACCACGGTTTGCGAACCTCGTCTTTGCTGGTTTCTCTGTATTTTTTTAATTCCAAGAACGCCATCTTGACTAGATGGTTTTCTTGTCCATTGTTTGTGATGGTTAAAACCTCACCTGTCGTGTCCTCGCGCATGCTAAAGCTATGAAAAGCTTGATCATCTTGGAAGTAGTTACTATCTACAATTGCGATAGCGTATACTGGTGCGATATACTTGTAACTCTGGTGAGTATCGCCTTCTCGCTGACGAATTTTCTCTAGATTTTGATTGACCTGACTACATAGATAAGCCCACAAACGATTGATGAAAAAATTCTGATGATGAACTTGAATCTCAATGATTACTTGAGTTCCATTATCCAACTCCGCCAAGACATCTATGCTAGTGTAGAAATCTTGGGCTGAATAAGGCAGGGAAGGTAGTACATGAATATTGCTCCCCTCCAAAATGGTTACATTTTTTGCTGGTAAATCCAACATATCGCGAATAAATTGACAAGTGATTTCTGGATTGCTAAAGATTTTCTTAGCAACCAAATCATTAGTCGGGCTAATGCCCGGATGACGTACAGTCATATTTCTTCTCCTTTCATTATAGCACATTTTTAAATCTAAGCTCATTAGATTCACCGCTACTATCTATTTATTCGGAAAAGAGACGAAAAAACCTGAGAATTATCTCAGGCTTGGTCATTAAATCTTTTTCTCAATACTGAAAAGTGGAGAAAGTGGGCGTTTTTCATGGATACGCACGATAGCATCTCCTAGTAAATGAGCAATTGAAATCTGCTCAATCTTGTCAATCAAACGCTCTTCTGGCAGATAGATGGTATCCAAAACAACCAATTTCTTGATAGCTGATTTTTGGATATTGTCCATAGCAGGACCAGAAAGAACTGGGTGCGTACAGCTTGCATAGACTTCAACAGCACCAGCTTCCGCAAGTGCATCTGCCGCATGACAAATCGTTCCAGCAGTATCAATCATATCATCAATCAAGATACAAGTCTTGCCTTCTACCTTACCGATGATGTTCATAACTTCACTGGTATTCATCTTATCAACGCTACGACGTTTGTCAATGATAGCGATAGATGTTTTCAAAAATTCTGCCAATTTACGAGCACGAGTCACACCTCCATGGTCTGGGCTGACAACCACATAGTCAGAACCAACCATACCGCGACGCTCAAAATAATCCGCAATCAGAGGAGCTCCCATCAAGTGATCCACAGGAATATCAAAGAATCCTTGAATCTGCGCAGCATGCAAGTCGATGGTCAATAAACGATCCACTCCAGCTACTTCAAGCATATTTGCGACCAGTTTTGAAGTGATTGGCTCACGCGCTCTCGCCTTTCTATCCTGACGTGCATACCCATAGTAAGGCATGACAACGTTGACAGATTCTGCACTCGCACGCTTCAAAGCATCCACCATAATCAAAATTTCAAGCAGATTGTCATTTACAGGCGAACTAGTTGATTGTAGGATAAAGACGTGTTTCCCACGGATTGATTCTTCGATGTTGACCTGAATCTCTCCATCTGAAAATTGGCGAACACTTGATTTCCCCAACTCTATCCCAATCTCCTGCGCCACACGTTCTGCCAATTCTTTATTAGAAGAAAGGGCAAACAGCTTTAAATCAGAAAAAGACATGATTTCCTCCGGTATATATGTATCGCTTGTGCTTTTCACAAGATTTTCCATCTACCATTGTAGCGCTTTTTACACTATTTTTCAATCAAAAATAAAAGAAGGGCACCATATTTATACCCCTGCATCATTCTTTTGAAAAATATTCTAGTTCATCAACTCATTGTGCTTCTCAACAAAGCGATAAGCCTGATAAAAACCATAGAGAGTAATGGCTGTAACTACTGGAATCGCTAGTGGCAACTCTGTCTCCAACTCCACAAGAGGAGAATTAAACAAGAAGTGAGTTCCCAAAGCTAAACTTAGGAAAATAAGTCCCTGTTTCTTGCCAACCTTCTGCCCTTTATAGGCTCTGTAAAGCAAGTAAACACCTACTACAGCCAGACCTGAAAAAGTCCAGTGAGAGGCAATTCCTGAGATGATGCGCTCTAAAATTCTCGAAATGGTAAAGTCAAATCCCTCTGGCAAATCCGTACGAATATAGCAATATCCTCAATTATTTGGAATCCCAAACCAGAAGCAATTCCTAGTAAAAACAAAGATTTTAACTTTCGCACAGGAATCAAAGCCAAAACAAAGACAAGTGGAAACAATTTCAAGGGTTCTTCTACCAAAGGAGCCACAATAGCACTTTCAAAGGCATTTAAAAATGCACTATCTGGGAAAAGAACACCTAGTAAATCATGGATATAGGTATTCGCAAAGCTAGATAACCAGCCTGAAAGGAACATCCCACCCAATAAAGACAAAATCAGGGCATTCTTTGGCAATTCCCATTTTTTCCCAATACGGAAAAGGAAATAAAGAGCCGGAATCATGTAAAAGAGAGCTAGAAAGATAGAAACTCCCATTAGTCCATATTCCGCACCTGACATCGAACCGTCCGTATAGTAGATGGTTTCATACTGTAAACCAATACAGAGCAATAAAATAAAAATAAATAAAATACTGTTTTTCTTCATACACTTTCTTTCTAAATAAAGTATTTATAATTCTACGACTGTCATACTTCCTGTATCCACATCGTAAATGGCACCAGAGATAATGACATCATCTGGTATTAGAGGAGACTCGATAAGGCTTGCATATCCTCTCGCACACTCTCTTCTATATCTTGGAAGGGTAAGAAGTCCTGGTCTGACACGTCGACACCCAGTTCCTCTTTTAAATACTCCTGAAAAGGACCATTTTCAAAAGTCTGGGCACCACAGTCCGTATGGTGTAACACCACAATCTCTCTTGTCCCCATCTGTTGCTGGGAAATAACTAGCGAACGAATCATGTCCTCAGTCACTCGACCACCTGCATTCCGCAAGATATGAGCATCCCCAAGTGCTAAGCCCAGAGCTTGCGCAACGTGCAAACGTGAGTCCATACAGGTCACAATGGCAACTCTTGTTTTGGGTTTAAGTGGCAGATTTAACTGCCCATGTAGGGCAACATAAGCCTGATTGGCTTGCATAAACTGTTCAAAATACGACATGATTCCCTCCTCGAAAATTTGATAGTCAAATATTTCTCCTATCTTATCATTTTTAAGAGGATTTGTCACGGATTATGCAAAGACCTTTTTCAAAACCTCCTGAATGGTAGTCACACCAATGACCTGAATTTCCTTGGGCGGAGTGATTCCTATCAAAGAATTTTTCGGTACATAAATCTTAGTAAAGCCCAGTTTAGCAGCTTCATTGATGCGTTGCTCGATACGATTCACGCGCCGAATCTCACCCGTCAAGCCCAGTTCGCCTACAAAACATTCCTGAGGATTAGTTGGTTTGTCCTTGTAACTCGAAGCAATGGCAACTGCAACGGCCAAGTCAATGGCAGGTTCATCCAATTTGACACCGCCAGCAGATTTGAGATAGGCGTCCTGATTTTGCAAGAGAAGACCTGCCCGTTTTTCCAAAACAGCCATAATCAAGCTAGCACGATTAAAATCAAGTCCCGTCGTCGTACGCTTGGCATTTCCAAACATGGTCGGTGTTACCAAAGCCTGAACCTCCGCCAAAATCGGACGCGTCCCTTCCATGGTCACAACGATTGACGACCCAGTCGCTCCATCCAAACGCTCCTCTAGGAAAACTTGACTCGGATTGAGGACCTCAACCAATCCACCCGACTGCATCTCAAAAATCCCAATCTCATTTGTTGAACCAAAACGGTTTTTGACCGCTCTCAAAATACGAAAGGTATGATGGCGTTCCCCTTCAAAGTAAAGTACCGTATCTACCATGTGCTCCAACATACGAGGACCGGCCAAGGTTCCTTCCTTGGTCACATGCCCTACGATAAATATGGCAATGTTATTGGTTTTGGCCAGCTGCATCAGTTCAGCTGTCACCTCACGCACTTGAGAAACAGACCCCTGCACCCCTGAAATCTCAGGAGACATGATGGTCTGGATGGAATCAATAATGAGAAAGTCTGGTTGGATCCGCTCTATCTCAGCTCGAACACTCTGCATATTAGTCTCTGCATAGAGATAAAACTCGCTATCAATATCTCCCAAGCGCTCTGCTCGCAGTTTAATCTGCTGGGCAGACTCCTCCCCACTGACATAGAGAGCAGTTCCCACTTGAGACAGCTGGGTTGAAACTTGTAGAAGAAGGTTGATTTCCCAATCCCAGGATCCCCACCGATAAGGACGAGACTTCCTGGTACCACTCCGCCTCCAAGTACACGGTTGAATTCCTTCATCTCTGTCTTAGTTCGATTGACATTGATGGAAGTCACCTCAGCCAGTTTCATGGGCTTGGTCTTCTCACCTGTCAAGGACACACGCGCATTCTTTACCTCGGCAACCTCAACCTCTTCTACAAAAGAAGACCAAGACCCACAGTTAGGACAACGTCCCAGATATTTAGGGGAATTATACCCACAATTTTGACATACAAATGTCGCTTTTTTCTTTGCGATGATAAACCTCTTTCTATATCTCTAACTCACACTCAATCACTTGGCAAAAATCAATTTTCTCATTTGGCACAAATTGACGCATGAGCATTCGATGGGCTACAACTACCACAGTTTGATGCTCCCGATACTTAGCCATGCATTCTAGAAAACGAGTCTTCATCTCTATAGCTGTCTCATATTGAACAGGAGAATTTGGGAGCAACTCCCCATTATTTTCTAAAAATAGTCTTCTAGCTTCTTCAAATCTATCTATGCCACTTTCATAGACCTGCCATTCATGCAATAATGGCTCCACTCTCAAAGGAAGTCCCGTAGCACAAGCCACATAAGAAGCCGTTTCTAAAGCTCTTGTGACTGCAGAAGATACGATTATTTCAGCTGAAGGAAGCAAGGGATTTTTGCTCAGTTTCTGGGCTTGTTGCCGTCCCTTCTCAGACAAGGGTGCCAAATCTATCCCAAATCCCGTATAAGAACACTCCTCTAACTCACAATAATCTGGCTCCCCGTGACGTACAAAGATAATTTTCATCCTAGTGACCAGTTGAGCCAAATCCACCAGTTCGAACGCCATCAGCCGCATCTCCATCTGCAATTAAGAAAGGAGCAAAGATAGCCTGGACAACACGTTCTCCAACTTCAAGAACAACTTCTTGATCTGTAATATTCTTCATCTGAGCAAAAATATGCCCTTCATTCCCAGGATTTCCATAATAATCCCCATCAATGACACCTACAGAGTTAATCAAGACCAAGCCCTTCTTACGAGGATTTGAAGAACGATCATAGAGGTAGAGAACCTCAGTCGGCTGCATATAAGCCTTAACCCCTGTCGGAACCAAGACAATCTCTCCTGGCGCAATAACTGTGCGCACTGCAACCTTTAAGTCGTAACCAGCCGCATGCGCTGTCTCACGCTTTGGCAATAAATTCTCATCTGTAAAACTCGAAACCAATTCAAAACCACGAATTTTCATCATCTTCTCTTTTCTATTATCATTTATTCTAGATTATTCTATCTTATTTATTCGGAAAAAGCACGAAAAAAAGAGCACACAATTCAAATCGCTTAGGGCTGCTGGATTCCTCCCCTGACCCGCTTCACGCAGAACTGTTGCTCCACTATCTATTATATCACATTCCTATTCATTTTAAAAGCAAAATTATTTTTTCCGTCTATTTCTAAAAAAGTCCTGCATAATAGCTGCGCATTCATCTTCCAAAATTCCCGTTTCAACCTCTACACGATGGTTAAGACGCTCATCTGTCAAGATATCGTACAAACTTCCAGCAGCGCCAAATTTCTGGTTTTTAGCCCCATAGACCACGTTTGGAATACGGGCGAGTCCAATCGCCCCACTACACATGACACAAGGCTCAATGGTCACAAAAAGCGTGCAATCCAGCAAGCGCCAGCTCTCCTCATTCAAGTTCGCATTCTCTATTGCCATAATCTCCGCATGCATAACCGCTCGCTGCAATTCCTCACGCGCATTATGCCCACGACCAATGATTTCCCCATCTTTGACAATCACACAACCAATTGGAATTTCATCGTGTTCTAAAGCAATCTCAGCCTCTCTCAAAGCCTCCCTCATAAAGATTTCTTTTTCTTCAAGCGTATAATCCATCTCTTTTCTCTTTTCCTACTTATCGATTTTATTATTATATCATGAATCCCAACACAAAAAAAGCCACCGAATGCGGTGACTCTATAGGGAGATTATTATGAAAAAGAAAAGTTTAGGATATTTGTTACAACAAGTTAGGAGGTCTTCTTGTAACTGTCTACAGTATACCCGACCTATCTTAAACAAATCTTAAAAATCTCTTACGACCAAACACTTTCTAAAATATTTGTTTGTTCACGACCAGGACCTACTGAGAAAGTAGAAATACGAACGCCAACCAATTCGCTCACACGACGAACATAGTTACGCGCATTCTCAGGAAGCTCTTCCAAATTACGAACTCCAGTGATATCTTCTGACCAACCTGGCAACTCTTCATAAATAGGCTTGCAACGTTTCAATTGCTCAAGACTAGCTGGATAGTAGTCAATACGTTGACCATCAAGATCATAGGCCACACAGATTTTTACTGTATCTAAACCACTCAAAACATCGATAGAGTTCAATGAAAGGTTAGTGATACCAGAAACACGACGACTATGACGCATCACAACTGAATCAAACCAACCCACACGACGTGGACGACCAGTTGTTGTACCATATTCATGACCGACTTCACGAATACGTTCTCCCACTTCGTCAAACAACTCAGTTGGGAAGGGACCGTCTCCCACACGACTCGTATAGGCTTTACATACACCTACAACCTTGTCAATTTTACTTGGACCAACACCAGAACCAATGGTCACACCACCAGCCACAGGGTTTGATGACGTAACAAATGGATAGGTACCTTGGTCGATATCTAGCATAACACCTTGTGCACCTTCAAAAAGCACACGTTTACCATTATCAAGCGCATCATTCAAGATGACAGATGTATCTGTCACATATTTCTTGATTTGTTGACCATATTCGTAATATTCTTCAAAAATATCATCGAAAGCAATAGCTTTACTATCATACAATTTTTCAAAGAGACGATTCTTTTCAGCAAGGTTACGTTCTAAACGCTCACGGAAAATGTCTTTATCCAAAAGATCTGCGATACGAATCCCAACACGAGCAGCCTTGTCCATATAAGCTGGACCAATTCCCTTGATTGTAGTACCAATCTTATTGTCACCCTTAGCTTCTTCTTGCAGACGATCCAACTCGATATGATAAGGCAAAATAACATGAGCACGATCAGAAATACGCAAGTTATCAGTTGTAACACCTTCCTCATGAAGATAGCTCAACTCTTTCACAAGAGATTTAGGATTTACAACCATACCGTTCCCAATAACAGAGATTTTTCAGGGAAGAAAATCCCAGACGGAATCAAGTGCAACTTAAATTTCTTACCATCAATCACAATCGTGTGACCTGCATTATCACCACCTTGGTAACGTGCAATCACTTCTGCATTCGCTGAAAGGAAGTCCGTAATCTTCCCTTTACCTTCATCACCCCATTGGTACCTACAACAACAACTGAAGTCATAATCTTGTCTGAGCCCTCAGGCTCTTCCTTTCTCACATACATGGCAGGACTCTCACCTGCAATTATATCTTACAATTTATTATAAGAAAAAATCGCCTTTTTATCAAGAAGAAACAATAGAAAGATTTGCTATTTCCAACTATTAAAAAATGATTTAGAAAAATTACCAGCTATTTATTGTTATATTGCCATGAAAAAGTAAGTTTGTTCGGAAATTTACTAAAATTACCTCAACAAGAAATAAAACCTCGATTCATTATCATCTTTTCAAGATACAAACGATAAGCAACACGATAATGATAAACGATAAAATCCCTACGACACCCAATACCATATCGAACTAAATAATAAATCAAAAATTTAAAATGAAAATGTTCCCAATCAAAATTATCACCAAATACAGTACCATACTCTTCTTCAATATTTCTATAAAAATCCGCCATCTGCTCATAAATTTTTTGTAGCATAAATATATACTCCTTTTCTTTTTTATGAACTTATTCTAACAAAAAATTTTACACATTCACTATCAATTCCTGAATTGTTAAAATACCAACCTCAACAATATAAAAAATAGAAAAAGTTGACAGAATAGAAATAAATATCTTACATCAAAAACAAACTATTAAATCCCTAAAAATAAAAAATTTCATATAAATGATTGAAAAAATTATCCTGTTCTGTTTCGATAGTAATAAATATTTCTCAAGAGTTCTTCAACGAACTTGAGTCAGAACTATGAAGTGATTGAATAGAAATGAAGCACTTAATAATTATTAAAAAGAAAAGTAACTATAGTATTTGTAGTCGGTAAATCCCATATGGATCTTATGGAGCCTATTTTGTTGTAGAAAAAATTCCATAAGATTTGCCACCAAAACATCTTTAAAAAGAATCGTATGGAAGAATTACACTTTATCACAAAATTACTAGACCTTACAGAACCTAATTTCTAAATTATGGATATCATAATAGGGATACACATAAGGAAATCATCGCTAAACTGGACTACGACGCCCCATCTTGCCCTGATTGCGGAAGTTAAATGAAGAAATATGATTTTCAAAAACCATCGAAAATTCCTTACCTTGAAACAACTAGTATGCCTACCAGAATTCTACTTAGAAAGCGTCGTTTTAAGTGCTATCAGTGTCCGAAAATGATGGTGTCTGAAACCTCTATCGTCAAGAAAAATCATCAAATTCCTCGTATTATCAACCAAAAGATTGCTCAGAAGTTGATTGAAAAGACTTCTATGACCGACATTACTCATCAGCTTTCCATTTCTACTTCAACTGTCATTCGCAAGCTTAATGACTTCCACTTTAAACATGATTTTTCTCGTCTTTCTGAGATTATTTCTTAGGACTTTGAAACAGTCACTCCCCTGACTGCTTCAATCGAGAGATGAAGATGAGCTTTATTACGCAAGATTTTGAAAACCTCAATATCATAACTGTTCTTGAGAATAGAACAAAAGCTATCATCCGAAATCATTTTCTTAAGTATGAGAGTTCTGTTCGATGTCGCGTCAAAATCATTACAATGGATATGTTTATCCCTTATTATGACTTGGCTAAACAGCTTCACTTTCGAATTTCTAGGCTCAGACTGAAACAGTGCCCTTCAACTACCCTATTCTAACGCCAAATTAGAAGCGACTAATAATCTCATTAAACTTATCAAGCGAAATGCCTTTGGATTTCGAAACTTTGAAAACTTCAAAAAACGGATTTTCATCGCTCTAAATATCAAAAAAGAAAGGACGAAATGTGTCCTTTCTCGTTCTTAGCTTTTCTTCAACCGACTACAGTTGACAAATGACAAAGATCTGAAATATCTCGCGTCATTAGGTGCGAGATAGATTATTAATTACATAACAAAAAAGAGGCTAAAACCTCCTTTAATTAACTACTCCGCCAGTAGGACTCGAACCTACGACATCATGATTAACAGTCATGCGCTACTACCAACTGAGCTATGGCGGAAT
>ASZZ01000004.1 GCA_000430305.1 Streptococcus mitis 17/34 | reverse complement strand
AATTCTTACTGTATAAAACGTTTATAGACTAGACGACAAGCCGACGATTGTACAAAAATTTTAGTGAACAAAAAAATCTCCCCGGAGGGAGAAGATCTGGTCTATTTTACCTTACAGTGCTAGGAACCGTAACCGAAGATTACACTTGAGTATATCGAGGTAAGGCGACAACGCAATGTAAGTGGAAAATAAAGCAGATTAACGACGAAGTCCTAGAGAGTTGATCAACTCACGGTAACGGTTAACGTCGTTTTTACGCAAGTATGCAAGTAAGTTACGACGGCGACCGATTTTCTTCATCAATCCACGGTAAGTAGCGTGGTCTTTTTTGTGTTGTTTGATGTGTTCGTTAAGGTGGTTGATTTCCCAAGTAAGGACAGCAACTTGAACCTCTACTGAACCTGTATCACCTTCGTGACGTGCATATTGTGCGATGATTTCATTTTTTTTCTCTTTTGAGATTGCCATGATGTTTCTCCTTTTTATTTGGCTTCATCCGAGTGACAGGTTGGCATGCCTGTAACCAAGAAGAAGTTATTTGTCTTTACGACAATCCCTATTTTACCAAGATTTGAATTTCCTGTCAAATATTAATACTCTCATAAATACTATTTTTCAAGTAAAGATATACGTTCTTTTATATGATGACCTTTTTCAAGTTCATCTACCAATCCAATAGCATAATCTGCATAACTAATCTGGCTTATTCCTTTTCCATTAGTAGTAAAAATTTCTCCTGCTAGAATGTAGTTTCCTGTTTTTTCACCATCTGGAATAAAATCTGCAGCAGGACTGACAAAGGTCCAGTTGAGATCATTTTTGTACGCAGAAGATCCAATTCATCCGCTTGAGCTTTTACTAATGGCTTAAATTCTTCAGGAAAATCAGGCGTATCTAAAAGTCGTGTCGTTTTTGTTTCATCTATATAAAGGCTTCCTGCTCCCCCTACAACTAGAAAACGTGTTTGTGTTCCAGAAAGAAGCTGATTAAATAGTTCGATTGATTTGCTGTGGAGCGGTAGCGTATCTGGTGTATAAGCACCAAAGAGTGTTTAGTTTCAGAATTTGATGAGCTGCTATGGGAGACTACCGTAGAGAAGGTGGAGATTTGCCACAATAGTAAAGTAACTTTTACATTAAAAAATGGTAGTGAAGTCGTAGTCTAATGCTGTGACTTCTTGTGACTTCATGATGGATGATATCCTTTATTGAAAAAATAGTATGGTCGTGTCACTTTAACTAGGATATGTTTTTGAAAGTATTATTCTATATTAAAATTTGTGGTATAATCGATAAAAATAATATTCTTACTTTAAGGAGGATTCATGGACTTCACAGTTTATCACGCAACAGGTACATTGTTTCTTGATTCAATAATTTCTGAAGGGTTAAAACCAGTGGACTTGGAATCGAAATACAAAGTTAGAGAAGCTTTAAGTTTCTTATTGAATATAGTACCAAGTGAGTACGGTAAAGATAGTGAAAAGTATACAACATTTGTCAACTCAGTTCATACTAGTTATGGAACTATCAAAAATTTTATCAATCAAGATAACAGTTTATTTGAACATGGCAGCCTTTATGTTAATACTGGATTAGATAAAACTAAAGAATTCGCTTTAAGTAGAGAAAAAGCTTCTGAATTAGCTACATATGCTTATCACTTATATAATTTTTGTAATGCACACGAATGGTTTGGTGAGACAGATTTTGATTTACAGTTTGCGGATAAATTCAGTGAGTTGATAAATATTTTTTCACAAGATAACAAGCCAGTTGTTCTATCATTTGTAACAAATACTGAATCGATTGCTGCTGAAACTGGTTCAAAAAGTCAGGAATATATTGAATGGTTTTTGAATACACAGAATAGTGATGAAAGAAGACAGAGATGTCCTGAATCATTAAGGATTATCAAACCTCCAGTTATATTACCTGAGTACATTTGTATATCTGTATATTCAAATGAAAATTGGAGTGATATGATTAGACTAACAGAGTATTCAATGAGCAACTAGTAATAAAAAAGTAGAACTTCTAAATTAAGAGTTCTACTTTTTAGGTTATATGAAATTTTATCAATTTGAGAACACATACCGACAAGGAACATGTTGGAGATTTGTTAAAGATGACCAAGGCTTTCCATGCAGGGGAAATTTTAGTATCAAAAGGCAGTTTGAAACAGAAGGAATTTGTAGCAGAACTACAGGCTACTCAAACCAAGGTGCGTAGTGTGATAGTAAGAGAGAACTTGCAAATTTTTGGAAGTCAGTAATGCTGAAACCACTGCATCAAATCCAGTAAGATCATCTTTTGTTAAGTCAAACAAATCTTTTAGAATAACTGATTGAGCTTGACTTTTGTTTTCAGAACGAACAATAGCCGTTACTTCATGTCCTCGTTTGATTGCTTCTTCAACAATTGCTTTCCCCGCTTGTCCATTTGCTGCAATAACTGCTAGTTTCATTTTTTATCCCTTTCTTGTTGTAATATTTTTTATTACAACAATTGTGTCACTCTTAATAATCATTGTCAATGGTCTTGCTTAATTATTATCAAAATATTTCTAATACTCAATAAAAATCAAAGAGCAAACTAGGAAGCTAGCCGCAGGTTGCTCAAAGCACTGCTTTAAGGTTGTAGATAAGACTGACGAAGTCAGTTACATATATCTACGGCAAGGCGAAGCTGACGTGGTTTGAAGAGATTTTCGAAGAGTATAAAAAGTAAAACTAACTGTTATTATGGTGAAAAGAAGAACCATCTTTGTCAACAGATTTATTTACTTTCTTTCTCTTTACTTCACTAACATAATTAAGATTGTCAATTTCTTATAAAGATTACCATATCTGATTGCCAACACCTTTCCAACAAGGAAATTCAAAAAAATTTACAAAATCCTTGAAAAATCTCACAATCATGCTATAATAATGCATAGAGACAAGTCACTTAGTCCCTTTCTACTAGAGAGTGCGTGGTTGCTGGAAACGCATAGAAAGCCTAAACTGATACTACTCTTGAGTTTTTTATGAAAACATAAAACGGTGGCCACGTTAGAGCCAATCAGAGGTGTCCCTCTCTTTCGAGGTACATAAATGAAGGTGGAACCACGTTGCGACGTCCTTTTGGGATGTCGCTTTTTGTTTTTCTAGCTTTCACTATCCTCTGCCCCTATTTTCAGAATAGGGTTAACACATTCGTCAATAATATAAGTAAGGAGAACATCATGATTAACATTACTTTCCCAGATGGCGCTGTTCGTGAATTCGAATCTGGCGTAACAACTTTTGAAATTGCCCAATCTATCAGCAATTCCCTAGCTAAAAAAGCCTTGGCTGGTAAATTCAACGGCAAACTCATCGACACTACTCGTGCTATCACTGAAGATGGAAGCATCGAAATCGTGACACCTGATCACGAAGATGCCCTTCCAATCTTGCGTCACTCAGCTGCTCACTTGTTCGCTCAAGCAGCTCGTCGTCTTTTCCCAGACATTCACTTGGGAGTTGGTCCAGCCATCGAAGATGGTTTCTACTACGATACTGACAACACTGCTGGTCAAATCTCTAACGAAGACCTTCCTCGTATCGAAGAAGAAATGCAAAAAATTGTCAAAAGAAAACTTCCCATCAATCCGTGAAGAAGTGACTAAAGATGAGGCACGTGAAATCTTCAAAAATGACCCTTACAAATTAGAATTGATTGAAGAACACTCAGAAGACGAAGGTGGTTTGACTATCTACCGTCAGGGTGAATACGTGGACCTTTGCCGTGGTCCTCACGTCCCATCAACAGGCCGTATCCAAATCTTCCACCTTCTTAACGTAGCTGGTGCTTACTGGCGTGGAAATAGCGACAACGCTATGATGCAACGTATCTACGGTACAGCTTGGTTCGACAAAAAAGACTTGAAAAACTACCTTCAAATGCGTGAAGAAGCTAAGGAACGTGACCACCGTAAACTTGGTAAAGAGCTTGATTTATTCATGATTTCTCAAGAGGTTGGTCAAGGGCTTCCATTCTGGTTGCCAAATGGTGCGACTATCCGTCGTGAATTGGAACGCTATATCGTTGACA
Organism: Streptococcus mitis 17/34; assembly: GCA_000430305.1. Taxonomy (GTDB): domain Bacteria; phylum Bacillota; class Bacilli; order Lactobacillales; family Streptococcaceae; genus Streptococcus; species Streptococcus mitis_AW. The sequence goes on along the minus strand of ASZZ01000004.1, from coordinate 149,050 downwards.
AGGAGTTGGCTTCTGGCTACCAACACGTTTATACTCCACCACTTGCTTCTGTTGAACTTTACAAGACTTCTGGTCACTGGGATCATTACCAAGAAGATATGTTCCCAACTATGGACATGGGTGACGGGGAAGAATTTGTCCTTCGTCCAATGAACTGCCCGCACCACATCCAAGTCTTCAAACACCATGTTCACTCATACCGTGAATTGCCAATCCGTATCGCTGAAATCGGTATGATGCACCGTTATGAAAAATCTGGTGCTCTGACTGGTCTTCAACGCGTGCGTGAGATGTCGCTCAACGACGGTCACCTCTTCGTTACTCCAGAACAAATCCAAGAAGAATTCCAACGCGCCCTTCAGTTGATTATCGATGTTTATGAAGATTTCAACTTGAATGAATACCGCTTCCGCCTCTCTCTTCGTGACCCAGAGGACAAGGAAAAATACTTCGATAACGACCAAATGTGGGAAAATGCCCAAACTATGCTTCGTGCAGCTCTTGATGAAATGGGTGTGGACTACTTTGAAGCCGAAGGCGAAGCAGCCTTCTACGGACCAAAATTGGATATTCAAGTTAAGACCGCTCTTGGTAAAGAAGAAACCCTTTCTACTATCCAGCTTGACTTCTTACTTCCAGAACGTTTCGACCTTAAATACATCGGAGCTGATGGCGAAGAACACCGTCCAGTTATGATTCACCGTGGGGTTATCTCAACTATGGAACGCTTCACTGCTATCTTGATTGAAAACTACAAGGGTGCCTTCCCAACTTGGCTTGCACCACACCAAGTAACCCTCATCCCAGTATCTAACGAAAAACACGTGGACTACGCATGGGAAGTAGCTAAAAAACTCCGTGACCGTGGTGTCCGTGCAGACGTAGATGAACGAAATGAAAAAATGCAGTTCAAGATCCGTGCGTCACAAACCAGCAAGATTCCTTACCAATTGATTGTTGGAGATAAGGAAATGGAAGACGGAACAGTCAACGTTCGTCGTTACGGACAAAAAGAAACACAAACTGTCTCAGTTGATGACTTTGTTCAAGCTATCCTAGCTGATATCGCCAACAAATCACGCGTTGAGAAATAAGAGATAAAATCCTAGCTACCTAAAAAGCAACAACTATTTCAGCTGTTGCTTTTTATATTTTTACTCAATGAAAATCAAAAAGCAAACTAGGAAGCTAGCCGCAAGCTGTACTTGAGTACGGTAAGGCGACGCTGACGTGGTTTGAATTTGATTTTCGAAGAGTATTATTTAATCCGAGCTAGTAGTGATTGACCAAACCACCACACAAGATTTGCTTTCATGAGTTAGATAAGGTCAATATCCTCAATCCTTGTCTGCTTCATTTTCTTTTACGAGATCGTTTTGTGAATCTTTTTCAGAGAGTTTTTGATCAATATACTTGTCAATGTTTTCATAAAATTCCTTGGTCGCTTCACTATCTAATGTTGGCGAGTTCTGAACTTGATTCACTTTCAATTGAACAGATTGAATACCGTAAGAGGCTTGTTTTTGGTGGAGTGTTTCTAATTCTTCTTCTGAAATCGGATCTCCAACAACCGTCAAGACCAATTCATTGTTACTTGACTTGTAGACTTGATTAATAACCGTATAATTGGCGAACTCTTTTCCTACAAACTGTTTGATCCCTTCTTTGCGCGCTTGTTCTATTGTCAGAGTAACTGCCGAATAGCTAGCTGGAAGAATCAACAATACAATCAAAGATATCAAGCCAATTCTCATTTTAATGCTCAGCTCTTTAAATGAAGTTAAAGGAGATTTTCTCATCAAAATTCTTGTTCCAACAATGTTGATTAGCATGATAAAGACACAGTTGATCAAGAAAAGATAGAGAGCCCCCAATAAAAATCGTACATTCCCATTAGCTAAACCATAGCCAGCAGTACAGATAGGCGGCATCAGAGCTGTAGCAATGGCTACTCCTGGCACGATATTGTTTGCTTCTTTTTTCCTTGAACCGATCACACCAGCAATCCCACCAGCAATAGCAATGAGGACATCCCAAATGGTTGGAGAGGTTCGTGCAATCAACTCGCTACTTGCATAAGACAAGGGAGAAATCCAGAAATACAGAGTCGAGACAAGCAAACTGACCAACACTTGAGTCAATAAAACCTCTAGAGATTGCTTGATTAAACGCGTATCAAAAATAGCTAAACCGAATCCCAGTCCAACAATCGGTGTCATGAGAGGTGAAATCAACATGGCTCCTATAATGACAGCTGTTGAATTCATATTTAGTCCGATAGAGGCAATAAAAATTGCACACATCAAAATCGCTGTATCTCTCAATCGAACATGAAGGTCATCGTATAATTTCTCACGGTATTCCCGTGTTGAATAATTGGCAGTCATTTGTCCTCTCCTCTTTCCTTATTTAAATTGGTATAATAATTAAAAATAACAGCTGATAAACAGCCAAAAAATATGAGCCCATAAATCGTCAAGAAGACACTGGTAATCCTTCCAATCAAGGTCACAGCTAGGAGATCCCCGTAGCCGACAGTCGTCGAAGTCACAAAAGCATACCAAAGACCGTCTCCGTAATTTGTGATAGCAGGTTCAACTAGGAAAAGCACGCCTCCTGACCCAAAAACAAAGGTCACAAAACTCAGAGCAAACCGAGTAAAACCCGTAACCTGCATAATATGCCATAACATTTTTAAACGTTTCATTTGTTCTCCTTATTCATACTAGCTCCTGACCGAGCCGTTTTTTTCCAATAATCAAAGTGAAGATAGGACATGATCTCCATCACCAAACCCCAGTCCAACAATCGGTGTCATAAGAGGGGAAATCAGCATGGCTCCAATAATGACAGCTGTTGAATTCATATTTAGGCCAATAGAGGCAATAAAAATCGCACACATCAAAATCACTGTATCTCTTAATCGAACATGAAGATCATCATATAATTTCTCACGGTATTCACGTGTTGAATAGTTTCCAGTCATTGGTTACTCCTTTTATTTCGTATAATTTTGTTTCTGCATGGATGATGGTAGAGAGACTTCTGTCCAATCTTACATATTTTTCTTCTCACCTGTTATTCTTTTGAAAATTATCCTTTAAATATCCGTCAGTCCATCCTTAACATTATATCAAAAATTTTACAGTCTTTCTTCGAAGAAATCTATCAATTGAATAGATAGATGAAGCAAGAAATTTTTGTTTCCTTATCCGAAGAAGGAAAAACGGTATCTCCTGAACCTTGATACTATGCGTTTTATTCTTTATAATGTAGCTATTTCAAAATTACAAGTTCTCCATTCTTAATTTCCCAAACTTGGTCAAACTTACTTAATAATTCGTTTTGGCGATGTAAAGTAACAATGACGGCACTTGGTAGTTCCAGAACTCTTTCCAATTCCATTTTAAACTGATTAGTATCCAAGGCAGAGAAAGGTTCGTCTAGGATAAGCAATGGATTTTTACGATTTTTCTCACGATTTAAATACATTCGTTGTTGCTGACCACCTGACAGGGATTGTGGTGGAATTTTTTCAAAATCTTCTTCTCTGAATTTTTCATTGAAACTATTGAATAGCGTTACATTATTTTCATAACTCGAAATAAATGTATGTTCTTGTTGCAGAATCATACCGAATCTTCCCCAAAGATGGTCCAAAACAAGCCCATCTAGCACAATTTGTCCTTCAAAATCTTCATCTGTTCCATTTAAAATGTTGAGAAGACTACTTTTTCCAGACCCATTCTTACCAATAAGCGCAATTTTATCCCCTTTTTGAATCGTAGCGGAAGTAATTATCAATTTTGATTCTCCCAGTTGTTTGGAAATGTTTTTCAAAGTAATCGTATCAAAAGAATGTTGAGGTGCTTGAACTGAAACGGGTCTCCCAACAATGTTTTGAAAACTCTTGATTACAGGCTTTACGGACTCTAACATTTGTAAATCATAAAGGATTTCCTGTATTGGTTCAGAAAAAGCATTAATATATCCGAAACTCGCCACCACCTCAGGAATACCGAGTTGCTGGTGAGATAGAGAGTAGGCTAAATAAATAAACAGAACAAGACTAATGAATTCAAAAGAAACACCTGTCAATAAGATGCCTGTAATTTTTGTCAAACCATACTTAAAATACTTATCCTGCAAATTCTTTAGAGAACTCTTTTGTTGATTCAAAAAATGCGACATAGTTAGTTTATTTACCAAATGATGTCCCATGAGCAAATCCTCCAAAGTTCGATAGTAATCTCCTTGTTTTTTCAAGTAAACCTGTCTACGATTAGCGGTCAACTTCCCAACGATTTTAGGAATTTGAATACTAATTCCAGTAGAAAAGATTAAAATCAGTGATACAATAGGATTAATTGTTCTGCTAATAATGAAAGCATAAATGATGATACGTAAAATTTGTTTGATAAAACTCATCAATGGAGGAAGGTAATCCTTTTCCAACGAATCTAGGTCATTAGATTGATAGGAAATATACTCTGCTACTGTTTTCTGCTTGAAATCGTGGTGACTGAGTCCCAGAAGTGAACGAAACCACTCATTTTTCAATGTAGTCGAAAAGATAATCCCCTGCTTCCAATCAAGTATCATTTGGATATAGTTACAACTCAAATAGCCTGCCACTGACATAGAGTAACCATATAAAGCTACTTGATAATCCCCTTTGATTAATGCCTGCGTGAAATACGGTAACAAAGCTGTGCAGATATTCGATACTACACCAAAAAGAAAATTAAAGAAGAGATACCATCTAATAGTTTTAAGATATGGTAGCATATACGATACTCCTTGCTAATGCTGTTTTTTACATATCGAAGAACAATCTCTACTATTCCCTGTTTCAGATAGTGCGATACCAGGACATTGAGTGCAATAATTGGCAATCACACAAATACTGCAGTTTTTACTATCATTCAAAGTATAATTTGCTATTTTGTAAAATATAGGTCTACCCCATATTTCTTTAATAGATGTAAAATGAATATTTCCAATACTTCTATTATAAAGAGAACAAGGCTGAACTGCACCTAGATATGTTGTAAAAAGAGATAACTGTACTGAACTACAAGTTAGAAAAATTCCTGATTTATCAATAAAATTAACACCATTAATTCAATATCTTTTTGTAAAGACAGTATATCACTTTATAAATTCAATTATTTTTCGTCCCACATCTGCACTATATACCATTATTTAAATATGACTCTAATATTTTTCTTAAATGCTCATCGTATCGGTTAGCAAGTTTTTCACATTCTGCTACACGCATAAAACCAATTATTTTTCTCATTTTTAATATTGACTGTGTTGTCTGATTTTTCTTAAATTCGTAAAAAGCACATGCATATTTAAAAATTAACCGTTCATAAATCTCAGATTCATCAAAATAAAACTGAGAAATTTTTTTCTCAAAGTATTTTGCATCCACAAGATGATCTCTTTCAATACAAATAATAAGTGCATTTAGAACCATACTAGCAATCACTCTTCTATAGCTTGGTATATCGTGATAAAACTCTGTTCTATGCAACATCTCTTTTGACAATAGTAGAAAAGTAGCATGATTAAAAATATACATGATATTTCCAAATAACAAAATTTCAAACACACCCCAATAATCCACACCAAACAAATAATCAGTTATTCTTTTTATATCCGTGTCATTGGAATAGTCTTCTTTTGATAATTCTTGAAGTTTGATTTTTAAAAAAATTATTTCCATCTCAGAAAAAAGAGATGAATTATTATTTTCTATACGTTTAATCAATAATTTATGTAATTTTGCCACATTTCGATTAAGGAAACATTGTTTAACTTCATCAATTGTTTGGTAGAAACGATCTCTTTTAAAATTATTAGTTGCATACATGAATTCTTCAATAGGGACATTTATTTGTTCAAGTGCTATCAGAAATTTTGTAATAGTCAGATCTGTCTCGCCTTTTTCAAATCGAGATAACTGTGAACGTGATATCCCTTTGTTTTCTATATCTCTAAGAGAAATTTTCCTTGATTCTCTAAATACCTTATATGTCTCTCCGAATTTCTTTAACATAGTACACCTCCGTTAGCAAATATGGGATAACTTCAAAATAAACTTTCCTATGTGATAAAATGTAATTAAATTATACCATATAATTAAATTAAGCGATGTTTTGTTCAAGGAGATTTTACATGAATATTCCAGTAAAAAATTCATGGTGGTTTTACTGGAAATCATTATAATTATTACCTTATATTTACCGCTTTGCTGTATCCAACTAAAAAGTAACTGAAAATATTGGACAGTTACTTTTTTAGTTTATGAGTACTTTATATATAAGAGCTAACTTTATCATCCCTTTCCCCACAATATCGACATAGAATACATTGAATTTCTGACAAATGGTATCTATCAATTCCGTTAAAATTGGATTCCTAGCAACTAAGGTTATTGTGTGAAATACCTACAATACGTACAAATTCTTGGAAGCAGTTCTATATCAGTTAAATAAATATATATGTACCTATCTCATTCAAAACAAAAAGAAAACCGCAGTTCTTTCAATCCTGTATCAGCGATTCATTCTGAAATCGAACAGGAGATATTTCCCAAGTCTACAATTCACTTCATCTCAAATTAATTTTTGTAATTCAACCTTAGTTATAGATTTTATACTCAACAAAAGTATAAAATCTATAAAACTTCACTTTGAAGCAGTATTTATACTATATCCGTATTAAAAATACTATTATTCGTTTTGTAAAAAACAGTCTTCAGATATCCTGAAATATAGCAAAAAGAGATTGGGTAAAAACTCAATTCCTGGAAAAAATGAGTTTTAACTCAACCTCATTGGCTATTCTCACTCAAGGACTAACTTCACTTCAGCGAATTTGATCCGCACTGTCGTTCCTTTTCCGACCTCAGACTCAATCCGAATCTGGTGACCCAGTTCTTCAGAAATTTTCTTAGATAGGTAAAGGCCAAGTCCAGATGACTGCTGGGTTAGACGGCCATTATATCCTGAAAACCCACGTTCAAAGACTCGGAGGACATCACTGTTTTTTATTCCAATTCCCGTATCCTTGATGCAGAGCTCTTGCCCCTCCATATAAATCTCAAGGCCACCTTCCTTGGTGTACTTGAGACTGTTGGAGATAATTTGCTCAATGACCACTAGCAGCCACTTTCTATCCGTCACGATTTCTTTATCAAGGTCATGCAGATTGACACTTAAGCCTTTTTGAATAAAGAATAGAGCGTATTTACGCAGTATTTCCTTGACCAAGTCCTCAATTTGAACCTGCTTTAAGACCAAATCATCATGGAAACTTTCTAAACGCAGGTACTGCAAGACTAGATTAGTATAGGAGTCTATCTTGAAAATTTCCTGTTCTAACTGCTGCTTCAGTTGACGGTCAGCTACTTCTGTAACTAACAGTTGACTAGCTGCAATCGGTGTCTTAATCTGATGGACCCATAAGGTATAGTAATCCAGCAAATCCGTCAGTTTTCTTTCTGAATCTGACCTCTGCTGGTAGAGTTCCATCTCACGCGCTTCTAATTTTTCTGCTAAAGCTCTTTCCAAAGGAGAGTTAGCTTCTCTCTCCCCATAGAGAAGTTCCTGACGATAGACCTGCATTTCCACCAATATGTCCCAAGTGAAAAATAAGATGGTTACAAAGCAACACAAGAGGAAAAAGTAGAGAAAGTAAATTCCTAAACTGGCAAATAAAAACTGAAAGAGCAAAACTAGAAACGCTAAAGCAAGCAGATAGACAAACAGACGACTACGGGAACGCAGATAATCTAGAAAAAATTGTTTCCAATCAAGCATGCTTCAGTCCGTACCCTATCCCCTTCTTGGTCTCGATAAATCCTACCAAGCCCTGCTCTTCCAACTTTTTACGCAAACGAGCCACATTAACAGAGAGGGTATTGTCATCAATGAAAAATCACTGTTCCAAAGTTCCCGCATGAGGTCATCACGCGCTACGATATTGCCAGCATACTCAAACAAAACGCGTAAAATCTGGAATTCGTTCTTGGTCAAATTCAAGACTTGTCCTTGATAATGTAAATCCATGGATTTGGTATTGAGGATCACACCGGCATATTCCAGTAAACTCTCGTCACGCCCAAACTCATAGGAACGACGCAACAAGCCCTGAACCTTGGCTAAAAGAACCTGCTGGTCAAAAGGCTTGGTCACAAAGTCATCCGCCCCCATATTAATCGCCATGACGATATCCATAGCTTGATCTCTGGAAGACAAAAACATAATAGGCACCTTGGAAATCTTGCGAATCTCCTGACACCAATGATAGCCATTAAACAAGGGCAAGCCAATATCCATAAGGACCAAATGAGGTTCCGACTGAACAAATAGACTCAAAACTTCCATAAAGTCTTCTACCAGAACCACTTCAAATCCCCATTCAGAGAGCATTTTCCCGACCTGTTGACGAATAACCTGATCATCTTCTACTAGTAAAATCTTGTGCATCTGATTCTCCTTTGCTAATTTTAGGAGTCTTAAATCCTTTAGTATAAATAGAGGGCTTAGTATCTAATACTTTTTTGACATTTCCTTGTCACAACAGCTCAAAAACAGATAGTGAATAACCCCATTGATATCATACCTTATTTTCAGACATAGTGCCAGCACTACCCATTTATTTTTAATTTTTTCAACCCTCATTTCAGTTCTTTTATACATCCCCTTAACCAAAATTTATATCTATTCTTCCAAACCTTGAGTGTAGTTAAAACGACACTCTATACTCTTCTAACATTGAAAAGCTCCTTATCAAGTGGTATCCGTAAAAAGTTCTAGCTTTCAGATTGACAATCTGAAAAAGATTTGTTAAGATATGAATGAACAATATTTAATATTCATTCAGAAAAGAGGTGAATCAAATTGGACAAAAAACAGGCTTTGAAATCCGCAGCTTATGAAGTTTTTTCAAAAAAAGGATACAAGGCGACAGGAATTTCAGAAATTGCTAGACAAGCTCATATGGCAGTCGGATCTTTTTATAACTATTACGAAAGTAAAGAGGCTATTTTTTTAGATATCTATATTGATGAAAACAACCGTGTTCGCCAAACTATGATCGAAGAACTGGATTGGGAAATTGATATGATTGATCTTATTAGTCAACTCTTTGCTCAATCCAGAGCACTCGTTTCTTCCAATAAAATCCTTGCAGAATGGTACAATCCTGCCATAGCAGATGAGTTGCATAGCTACTATTCCTCAGAAGAAGGAAAAGTCACGAATCCATTTCATCAATTTCTCGTGAAAACCTTTACTCATCGTTTGCAGCTGAAGGCCATTCTCCAGAAAAAATTCAAGATATTTTACAAGTTTACAACCTATTTTACTACATGGATATGCATATCACAGAAAATGATTTTCCAGATATTAGCAAAACTGTAGAAATACTAGCAACCAACTTCATTAAAGGAATACTGAAATAAAGAAATCTTTTCTTTATTTTTTGGAAATTATTGAATGAAAAAAAATATTATTCATTCATAGAAAATTACTACACTATAGGAGTTAAAAATGAAACGAGGGAAAAAAATGTTCATAATTATTCTAACTACACTTGGAGTGCTCGGCTTTATATCTTGGGGAATCATTACCTATCTTGGACGAAGTCAAACTTTATCGATAAAATCCATTGAAAATCCCAGCGGAGATTTATATTTAGTTCACATCACAAAACCAAAAAATCAAATATGGAAAGCTGGCTCCTATGCTCAGTTTAAGCTTCCTGACAGCTCGTTTGGTCCAGACAAAAGTCCAGTAAAGGAGGATCAGGCTAGCCGATGGCTAACCCTTGCTTCCACTCCTGATGAGGATGAAATTCTTATTGTAACCCATAATAGTGGTAGCGTGTTTAAGGAAACCTTAACACATTTACCAGCTAGTAGTAAAATTGAAATGAGGTGGCTGGAGTCATCTTTATCCGTTAAAGACAATGACCAAGCACTGGTTTGTTTTGCCTCTGATGTCGGTATTTCTACTCTACGTCCAGTTGTGAAAGAGTGGGCTGGTAAGCGCTCCATCATTCTTAATCATTTAGACAAAGGAGTAAACATTTTTGATAATGAGTTAAGAGAGCTTAGTAAAAATAATCCAAATCTAACTTATAAAACTAGCGAAACCTTTTCTCAAAGCCAAGCATTTTTAAAAAATGCGGTTGTGGAATACGGTAACCAAGCTATTTATCTCTTAACCGGCCAACCTGATGATATAAATGAGATGAAAAATTTCTTAAAAGAGAATGGGATTGACGACAAACAGATACAAACAAGTATGTTTAGAGGTTTGAAATAAAAGCAAACTGTCTTCTATGTGTCTGAATCATACCATTATAGGTCGGTATATAGAGAACTCGTACAAACCAACTAGTAAATTCTATGTGATTGTGATAAGATAAATAAAAAGAAAGGAGCTCTTATGGCCAATATTTTTGACTACCTGAAAGATGTCGCTTACGATTCCTTTTACGACTTTCCATTGAATGAGTTAGACATTCTAGCCTTAACAGAAGCTACCTACCTCACCTTTGATAATCTAGTCTCCACAAGTCCTCAGCGACTTTTAGACCTAGCTACTCAGGTTCCAAGAGAGACTAACATGCTGACCAGCAAAAATCGCCTCCAGCTATTAGATGAACTAGCTCAACACAAACGCTTCAAAAATTGCAAACTCTCCCATTTTATCAATGACATTGATCCTGAATTGCAAAAGCAATTTGCGGCTATGACCTACCGCCTCACTCTCGATACCTATCTGATTGTCTTTCGTGGGACAGATGACAGTATCATTGGCTGGAAGGAAGATTTCCACCTAACCTATATGAAGGAAATTCCTGCTCAAAAGCACGCCCTTCGCTATTTAAAAAACTTTTTTGCCCACCATCCTAATCAAAATGTCATTCTGGCTGGGCATTCCAAGGGAGGAAATCTAGCCATCTATGCTGCTAGTCAAATTGAACAAAATTTACAGGATCAAATCACAGCAGTTTATACCTTTGATGCGCCTGGTCTCCACAAAGAACTGACACAAACTGAGGGCTATCAAAGGATAATGGATAGAACCAAGGTCTTCATCCCACAAGGCTCCATTATCGGTATGATGATGGAAATCCCCAACCACCAAATCATCGTGCACAGTACTGCCTTGGGTGGTATCGCCCAGCACGATACCTTTAGTTGGCAGATCAAGAACAAGCGCTTCGTCCAGCTGGATAAGACCAACAGTGATAGCCAACAAGTCGACACAACCTTCAAGGAGTGGGTGGCCACAGTCCCTGACGAGGAACTCCAGCTCTACTTCGACCTCTTCTTTGGCACCATTCTAGATGCTGGGATTAGCTCCATCAATGACCTGTCTTCCTTAAAGGCGCTTGAACACATTCATCATCTCTTTGTACAAGCTCAATCCCTCACTCCAGCAGAAAGGGAAACCATGGGGCGACTTACCCAATTATTGATTGATACCCGTTACCAAGCATGGAAAAATAGATAGTACTCTTGAAAATCAAATGTATACAAAATAAAAGACCTAGAATACATACTTTCATGTTCATTCTAAGTCTTTTTAAATAGAATCTGACTACCAAATAATCCCTTTGTAGGCTATCAAAATGAGGACTGATAGCAGGACATAAAAGGCAAGGAAAAGCCATTTCATCTTAACACAGAGCGCTACGTACTCCCGAATAAAAGCAGATGGTATGTAGTAGCCTGCCGTCCTACATCCGAGGCCATCTCCCTTCATATTTAACTTACGAGCATAAGTGCTGGTACGAAAAACATGATAGTCATTTGTAACAAAGAGAAATTGAGGTTTGGCTACCAGTTTCTCACCAAGTTCCTTAGAAAAGAGAAGGTTCTCGTAGGTAGTCCTTGATTGATCTTCCAGAATAATCGCATCTTGGGGAACATCTGTCTCTTCAAGAAGATAGTTTGTAATGGCCTGCGCTTCAGAAATCTTCTCATCTCCTCCTTGACCACCACTGGCAATGATTTTGATATGAGGATTCTTAGACTTGTGATAAGCTTCCACTGCCTTATCAATTCTCCTCTTCAGCAAAGGTGTTACCTTTTCTCCGTCTAACAAACCTGCACCATGAATGATAATAAAATCATAATGCTTCTTCTTAGGAATAAAGAGATACAAGATAGAGTACAACATAAAAGCCACAAAAGCAAAACCAAAAATAAAAGTAAGAATAAGCAATAAATGCAAATAAAATATTTAGAAAGTGATTGGTGTAAAATAATTCATGTCGTCCTCCCAATCGAAATGACATCAAAGCAAAAAATAGCAAAATGACTATTCCAAGGAGCATGGAGAGATAATTAGCCTTTGAACTTCCCTCTCGCTTCAACAAAATGACCCCATTATAGATTAGAAAGATGCCACTTAGAAAAAGCAAAAAAGGAAGTAAAATAAAGGGAAATATAAAAAAAGCGAAATGAATCTTCTCATACCCATTTTGATAAAAAAGGTAGCCTAGATAAAAATAACTGGAAATGAGGGATAATAAGAATAATACTGGATTCCACAAACTTCTATTATCCTTCCAAAATGATACTATAAAGGCTAATACAATTCCTATAACGAGATACATTTCTTCCTCCTTTAATGATTCTATTTTATCACAATTTTACATAGAGAAAAAGAGGGCATCTATCCCTCTCAATCCTTCATCTGACTCTCTGCATCAGCCACGACTTGTTCTAGACTGGTCTGACCAAGTTCAGCCTCCATAGCCAGCTGTATTCTCTCCAATTTTTGATCCAAAACATCATGAATATGAGCTCCGACTGGGCAATTTGGATTTGGATTGTCATGGAAACTAAAGAGTTGACCTGTCTTACCAAGACACTCAACCGCCTGATAAACATCTAAAAGACTAATGTCTTTGAGATCCTTAACAATCTCTGTTCCCCCTGTTCCACGCGCTACTGAAATCATCTCTGCCTTCTTCAACTGGGACAAGGTCTTTCTGATAATGACTGGATTGACCCCAACACTAGCTGCCAGAAAATCACTGGTCACCTTGCTTTCCTTCCCCTCGAGAGCGATAATTATCAGCATATGAGTCGCAATGGTAAATCTACTTGGAATTTGCATCCTCTTCTCCTTTTTACGAGGCTCCCCTGCCTCTACTCTTCTTTTTCTTTTATTATACCCTTTTTAGTTGTAATGTCAATCGTTACCACTTTTCAGCCAAGCATCTAATTCCCTATCATAGCCCTCTTTCTGGGCCAATTCTCTCAGAAATTCCTGATGATGAGTATGGTGGATACCATTGACCAGACTTTCATAATAAACCTCAAAATAGGGAAGTTTAAGATCTTTAGCCAACTGCAATTCAGCTGCCACATCGTAGTCTACCCGTCGGAAGTCCATATCTACCAAGCCCTTGTCATCAAACTCCAAAATCATATACTGGGCCCGTAAGTCCTTCCGTAACTGAGCATCTAGAAAGAAAGGCTGGCCAATCGAACCCGGATTAACAATCAATTGTCCACCAGTCCCGTAACGAAGCAACTGCTGGTGAATATGACCATAAACAGCAATATCACAAGGAGGATTGGTCACCAAGCGATCAAAATCCTCTTGCGCTCCAGTATGAATCAACACTCGACCCCAATTCTTATCAGGCAGATGGTGGCTAATTCCCACCGTCAAATCCCCAAACTGACGATGAAGCTGGAGTGGTTGATTGTGGAGCAGTTCAATTTCTTCTAGGGAAATTTCCTCTAAAACATACTGGCACTGGCGCAAGAGATAGCGTTGACTGGGACGAGTACTATCCAAGTCCTTGCGGACACCATGCCAGAGACTGTCTTCCCAGTTTCCCAAAACTCTAGCCGTAATCGGTAGTTGAGCCAACAAATCCAAAATCCTTCTACGCCCTGTTCCTGGCATAAGAATATCTCCCAAAAGCCAGTATTCATCCACTCCTCGCTGCCGAGCATCTGCCAAAACAGCCTCCAAGGCGGTGGTATTTCCATGAATATCTGAAAGAAGAGCTATTTTCGTCATATCCATCTCCTCGTTTTTTCTCTTGCAATAAGTATAACATAAAAAGTCACAGCTAGAGAAATCTAGCTTTTTTTGATATACTAGATAAAGATATTAGACAAGAGGAAACGAATGACCCCGAATAAAGAAGATTATCTAAAATGTATTTATGAAATCGGCATAGACCTGCATAAAATCACCAACAAAGAAATTGCTGCTCGTATGCAAGTCTCTCCCCCTGCCGTAACTGAAATGATTAAACGGATGAAGAGTGAAAACCTCATCCTCAAAGACAAGGAATGTGGCTATCTACTGACGGACCTTGGGCTCAAACTGGTCTCAGAGCTCTACCGTAAGCATCGCTTGATTGAAGTTTTTCTAGTCCATCATTTAGACTATACGAGTGACCAGATTCACGAGGAAGCTGAGGTCTTGGAACATACTGTCTCTGAGCTATTCGTGGAGAGACTAGAAAAATTGCTTGGATTTCCCAAGACCTGTCCTCACGGAGGAACTATTCCTGCCAAGGGAGAACTCCTGGTTGAAATCAATAACCTGCCACTAGCTGATATCAAGGAAGCTGGCGCCTACCGCCTGACTCGGGTGCACGATAGTTTTGACATTCTCCATTATTTGGATAAGCACTCACTTCACATCGGTGACTGTCTCCAAGTCCAGCAGTTTGATGGCTTCAGCAATACTTTCACTATCCTCAGTAAAGAAGAGGATTTACAAGTAGGTATGGACATTGCCAAACAACTCTACGTCGAGAAAATCGACTAATTTCTCAAGTACCCCAACCAACCCTGAAAGTTTTATTTTCAGGGTTTTATTTCTATCATTTGATTTTACTTTCATTTAGTTGTAGAATATTTGTAAAAAAAAGAAAGATATTTTAATATATGAAAAAATCACTCAAAATTTTTGCGACATCCAAATGGTTTGACCTCTTCGGGGTTGCTTTGGTCGTTGGGATTGCGATTGCATCTGGTTACCTCAACTCACGTCTCGACAAATTTGTAGACTGGGGACCATGGACTGCTCTTGTTCCTTTTGGATTGATTTCCGTAACCAACGTTGGGATTTCCATGTTGTCCACTCGTTTCACGGGAAAATTAAGCAAATGGGGAAATTACTTTGGTATTGTTAATACCATTTTGTCCGGTGCTATTGATTATATCCTTGGAAATAAGGCGGCCATCATTACCTATCCTGTCACCTTCCTTATCTATACCTTTGCCATAAAGAAATGGGAAGCTTCGCAAGAAGGCAGACCCAACCAAATGAGCCAAAAACAACTAAAATTGGCGGCCATCATCATTTCCATCATCGCCTTCCTCTTTGCCTTTGTGACCAACTATATCGGCTATGGAGGAAAGATGAATCTCCTTGCCTATGTGACAACTATTGCCTTTGCACTGTCCCTCATTGCCAATGCTTTGAATGCATTGAAACTAACAACTCAGTGGGGCTTTTGGTTGATTTACAATTTTGTGCAGCTTACAAAAGCTGCTATTCAAGGAAACTTCGCCAATATCGGAAAATACATCTTTTATATCATCAATGCAATTGGAGCTTTATTTGTCTGGAACGATGAAGAAGTGGAACAATAAGAGGGAAATCAAATAAAGAAGTCTAACAGAATCTCCTTACTAAAATTTTTTATCATTTTACTTGTAACTCCCATTCTTTGGGAGTAGAATGAAGCTAGATAAAAGAGGGAGGTCATCTTATGAAAAATCTCTTTAGAATCCATTTTATAGCAATTGCAGTTATCGATTTGCTACTATTTGCATTTTTTAGCACTAGACCCGAGACAGCTTTGGACTGGCTCTTGCTCACTAGTTTTATTTTCATCCTTACTCAGGGACTACTGCTATTTCGCTTTCTTGTCCGACTCAAACATCAATTCGCTGAGATTTATCCTCAAATCAATAAAAAGATTCGCTTCTACTATTTAGGAGTGATCATCAGCGATCTTCTATTTTTTGTCCTTTTAGCCTTCGTTAGTTCTCAACGCTTTTCCACTCTTATGCCAATCGTCACTGCTTGTCATTCTACTTTATATTATCGGACAACTGACTACCTAAGAGAAAACTATCCAGACTTTTACGACAAACATATCTCTTTGTGGGAGAGTCTCTAAGGAAAAGGAGATTTTAGCATGAAAAAAATCATCTCCACCAAAACCATTCAACTCCTTGTCATTGATGGAATCATGCTGGCATTTTTAACATTTAAAGAGGGACTTACTTGGGATTGGATTTTGATATACAGTGGTTGGCTCATTTTCTTTCATCCTGTACTATTGACCTATCTTTCCAACCAACTTTGTGACCACTTTAGTCAACTCTATTCCCAGATTAGACCGAAATTCTGGCGTTTTGCCTTACAAATTCTCCTCTGGGATAGCCTGATCATTCTCTCTTTGATATTTTTAAGGGGTATCCCACTCTTCCTTCAGGGAAGTCTCCTCATCCTAGGACATTTCATCCCTTCCTATCGCACCTGCCAAAGCTTGAAAAGAGATTTCCCCAAAGCCTATCAAGAACCGATTTCATTTTGGAGTATTTTATGATAGATGAGAAAAACCAAGCCGGCTAGGCTTGGTTTTCTTATCTATTTTTCGTATCAAGGATAATGGTAACCGGTCCGTCATTAACCAGCTCAACCTGCATATCTGCTCCAAAGATGCCTGTCTGAACGGGCACTTCTTGCGCTAGTTTTTGATTGAAAGCATCATAGAAATCTGATGCCATATCAGGCTTGGCTGCGCCTGTAAAGGCTGGACGATTGCCTTTCTTAGTATCCGCAAAAAGGGTAAACTGAGAAATAGAAAGGATTTGTCCCTCGATATCTTTAACAGACAGATTCATCTTGCCTTCTGCGTCTGAAAAAATCCGCATATTGACAAGCTTTCTCACGGCATAGTCCAAATCTTCCTCTTGGTCCTCTGGTCCAACACCAACCAGCAATAAGAGCCCTTGCTGAATTTTCCCCTGAACCTGACCTTGAATACTGACTTGGGCTTTTTTAACCCGTTGGATAATGATTTTCATAATCGCCTTTCTAGTAAGAACTCAGACCATTAGCCATTGGTCCGTTTGACAGAGTAAACTTCTGGCACACTCTTAATCTTGTCCACGACCGTAGTCAGTGTAGAGAGGTTGGCAATGCCGAAGGACACATGGATATTAGCAAATTTCATATCCTTGGTTGGTTGGGCGTTGACTGTTGAGATATTTTTGGTTGTGTTTGAAAGAACTTGCAGTACATCGTTCAATAGTCCTGTACGGTTGAGACCATAGATATCGATATGGGCCATATACTCCTTATTTGAGTTTGAGTACTGGTCTTCCCATTCCACATCAAGGAGACGTTGCTCGTAGTTTTCTTGGGCGCGCAGGTTCATACAGTCCACACGGTGAATAGCCACACCACGCCCTTTGGTGATATAGCCGACAATATCATCACCAGGAACTGGATTACAGCATTTGGCAATCCGCACTAGGAGACCTGAGGCACCTTCAATGACCACACCACCCTCATGCTTAACCTTGAGGGTTTCTTTATTTTCAACCTTGACTTCTCCACCTTTGACAAGTTCTTCTGCTTCAGCCTTGGCCTTAGCACGTTCTTCTTCACGGCGTTCCTTTTCAGTCAAACGGTTAAAGACAGTAATTGCACCTATTTCCCCAAAACCAATTGCCGCAAAGAGAGATTCCTCTGTCTTGTAGCTAGTCTTTTGTAGAACTTGATCCATGTGGCGCTTGTCCATGAATTTATTGGCCACATAGCCATTTTCTTGGAACTGAGCATCAACATTTCACGACCCTTGTTGACAGACAATTCCTTATCTTGATTTTTAAAGAACTGACGAATCTTGTTACGCGCCTTGCTGGTCTTGACCATGTTAAGCCAATCACGGCTTGGCCCAAAGGAGTTGGGGTTGGTGACAATTTCAACCTGATCCCCTGTCTTGAGCTTGGTTGTCAGGGGAACCATACGACCATTGACCTTGGCACCAGTTGCTTTTTCCCCGACTTTTGTATGGATTTCGTAGGCAAAGTCAATCGGTCCTGAATCTTTTGGAAGAGAGCGGACAGCTCCATCTGGGGTAAAGACATAAATCTCCTCAGCCAGATAGTTTTCCTTAACTGAATCGACAAATTCCTTAGCATCATCAGCCTGGTCTTGGAGCTCCATCATCTCCTTAATCCAGTTCATCCCAATAGCTGATTCCTTGCTGTTGACTTGCCCCTTTATGCCTTTTTTATAAGCCCAGTGAGCCGCAACCCCATACTCAGCTACCTCATGCATGGCCTTGGTCCGAATCTGGAATTCAATCGGCCCTTTTGGCCCATAGACAGTCGTATGGATAGACTGGTAACCATTGGCCTTGCGGTTAGCGATATAGTCTTTAAAGCGACCAGGCATGGGTTTCCAAAGCTCATGAACATAACCAAGCATGGCATAAACATCACTTTGGGTATCTAAAATACAACGAATGGCAATCAGATCATAGATTTCCTCAAAACGTTTTCTCTTATCCTGCATTTTGCGGAAAATAGAGTAAATATGCTTGGGACGACCGTAAATCTTCCCATTTAGATGACGATCTGTCGTATAGTTTTCTAATTTTGTGACTACCTCATCCACCAATGCTTCACGCTCTCTGCGCTTTTCCTTCATCATATGGGTAATCTTGTAAAACTCCGTTGGGTTGAGATAACGGAAAGATAAGTCTTCCAATTCCCATTTGACGCTAGAAATCCCCAAACGATGGGCAAGTGGGGCATAGATTTCCATGGTTTCTTTGGAAATACGCTCCTGCTTATCTTTTCGAAGATGTTTTAGGGTGCGCATATTGTGCAAACGGTCAGACAGTTTGACCAAGATAACACGGATGTCCTCAGACATGGCCATGAGCATCTTGCGATGATTTTCAGCCAACTGCTCCTCGATCGATTTGTACTCGACCTTACCAAGTTTGGTAACCCCATCGACAATCACGCGCACATCAGGTCCAAACTCTCTTTCCAAATCGTCCAAGGTCGCATCTGTATCTTCTACCACATCATGCAAGAAACCACAGGCAACCGTTACGGCATCTAGCTTAAGTTTGGCTAAAATCCCTGCCACTTGGATAGGATGAATGATATAAGGCTCGCCTGATTTGCGGTATTGACCACTGTGGCATTCAACAGCATAGACCAAGGCCTTATGGACAAAAGCAACATCTTCTTTTGATAAATATTTTTGCGTTAAAGCGACAACCTCATCGCCCGTTAAATTCACTTCTTTTGGCATCTCTACTCTCCAATTCTTCCTACCATTTTATCACTTTTTTAAGAATATGAAAACTAGAAAAAGGGGATTATAATCCTTATTCAATTTGTTGGGAAGGAAGATGAAATAAGATTTACACCAAAATAATAAAACCATCTGATTTTCATCTAACTTTATTTTGGTATTAACTATGTTAAAAGTTAGTGAAATGAAATTATATTCTTCTTTTTCAATAAGAAAATATTTGATATTTTGGTAATTTTCTAACCTTTTTAGTGTATAATGGTAATATAAACAGTTTTTTACGACAATTACTGAAATTTTAACTCTCTAGAAAGGCAAATCACATGAAATCACACAAAAGACTGACATTTTTAGCTTTGGCTGTTCTTGGCTTATCCAGTCAAGTCGTTTCGGCTGATGATACGAGTCATTTTACTACTAATCCTATCACTAGTTCAACCAGTAACTCAACTAATACTTCCACTAGTCATTCTACTAACAGTTCTACCAATACTTCTGCTAGCAGTTCTCAAGCTAATACTGAAACTTCGTCGAGCACAGCTAGTTCAAGCGAGCAAGAAAGCAAGCCATCTCTTTCTAAGGAAACCAAACCCAATCAACCTATACAGACCGGCTGGATAAAAGAGGGAAGCAAATGGACTTTTTATAGTCAAACTGGGGTCAAATTTACAGATACTCTGTATGATGGTTATCTCTTTGATAGTCATGGCTATTTGCTTGAAAACAGTTGGTATCAAATGGGAAATAATTGGTACTATATCAATAACTCAGGTAAATATTTAACCAACCAATGGAGCCAAATCAATGGCAAGTGGTATGTTTTGATGGCTACGGTAGAATGTTGGCCAATGTCTGGAAGGGCGATTACTACCTCAAATCCAGCGGTGCTATGGCAGATAAGGAATGGGCCTACGACCAAAACTACTCTAGTTGGTTTTATCTCAAATCTGGTGGACGCTATGCCCAAAAACAATGGATTGGTGCCTACTATCTTAAATCTGGTGGTTACATGGCCCATAAGGAATGGATTTATGACCCAGACTATCAAGCTTGGTACTATCTTAAGGACGATGGTGTGTATGTCACAGGAACCTATGCAGTGGATGGCAAAAACCAGCTCTTCCAAGGAAATGGAAAATGGGTTCGTGAATTAGCACAAGGTTTTCAAAAAGGACACTACTCAAAAACAATCTTTTTAGATCCAGGACACGGTGGTAAGGATCGCGGTGCTTATTATTATGGCATAGCTGAGAAAGAATTGAACCTACAAATTTACCGTAAATTACGTAAACGATTAGAAGGTCTAGGCTACACCGTTCTTACCTCTCGAGACAGTGATATAGACGTTGATTTTATTACCGAGCGTTCTCGTATGGTCAACAAGACCAATGCTGACTTTTTCATCAGCCTTCATTTCAACGCAAAAGGAAATGATACAACCGTTAATCTAGGTATCCAGACCTATTCTTACAAGGAAGAACCTGGTTTTCCTAGCAAGATTAACAAGGATTGGCATAATAATCCTGAACGGATAAGTGAAAGTAACCGTCTTGCTGCCGATGTCCATTCTTCACTGTTAGCTGAAACTGGAGCCAGAGATGCTGGACTTTTGCAAGCAACCTTTGCTGTTCTACGTGAAACAGCCAAACCAGCTGTTTTGCTAGAGATGGGATATATGGATAATCCAGAAGAAAACAAAAAAATCCGTAGTAGTGAATACCAAGATAAACTAGTTGAAGGGATTGTCAAGGGAATCCAAAAATATTACGCAGGAAATTAAAACAGTCTAAGCCTCGATCTCATTCGGGGCTTGTTTTTTTCTTATCCAAACCGTATTCTTCTTTCTAGAATTATTTCCTTTTTATGCTTATTCTCCCTAACTATGCTATACTTAATTTAGTACATTCTTTGAGATTGGAGCCAATATGAAAATCCATAAAACTGTGAATCCTGTTGCCTATGAAAACACCTATTACCTAGAAGGTGAAAAGCACCTCATCGTCGTCGACCCTGGCAGCCATTGGGAAGCCATTCGTCAGACAATCGAGAAGATCAACAAACCGATCTGCGCTATTCTCCTGACCCACGCCCATTATGACCATATCATGAGTCTGGACTTGGTTCGCGAGACTTTTGGAAATCCTCCTGTCTATATCGCAGAGAGCGAAGCTAGCTGGCTCTATACTCCTGTCGATAATCTCTCTGGGCTTCCCCGCCACGATGATATGGCGGATGTGGTCGCAAAACCTGCTGAACACACCTTTGTCTTTCATGAAGAATATCAAATTGAAGAGTTCCGCTTTACTGTCTTGCCAACACCAGGTCATTCTATCGGTGGTGTTTCCCTAGTATTTCCTGATGCCCACCTAGTCTTGACAGGTGATGCTCTGTTCCGTGAAACCATCGGACGAACCGACCTTCCGACTGGTAGCATGGAGCAACTCCTTCATAGTATCCAGACCCAACTCTTCACCCTACCAAACTACGACGTCTATCCAGGGCATGGTCCAGCTACTACTATTGCTCACGAAAAAACTTTCAATCCTTTTTTCTAGAAAGATGATGACAATCAATTTTGCAATTTAATACTCAATGAAAAACAAAGAGCAAACTAGGAAGCTAGCCGCAGGTTGCTCAAAGCACCGCTTTGAGGTTGCAGATAAAGCTGACGTGGGTGAAGAGATTTTCGAAGAGTATAAGTAAACTATCCAGCAAGTCTTTCCATTATAAAAGGCATCCAATCAAGTTTTCAGACCTGATTGGATGCCTTTTTCTGATTACTTCCTTCTTTGCATCACCAAATAATCACGCGCTCTTCTGGTGAACGCCACATACCGTCGCCTTCTTTGACATCATAGGTTGTAAAGAAATCATCAAAGTTTGGTACTTGCACATTGACACGGAGTTTGGCTGGTGCGTGCACATCGACGCTAGCCAAGAGTTTCATAAATTCTGGACGACCTTTCATGCGCCAGATGCGACCGAAGTTGTAGAAGAACTCTTCTGCTGAGAAGTCTGGTTCCCTCTTAGCTGCTTCAAGGGCTGCTGCGATTCCTCCCAAGTCAGCCACGTTTTCTGACACAGTCAATTTACCATTAATGGTTGCTCCATAAGAATCCTGTCCATCAAACTGGTCAATAACTTTTTGTGTTTTCTCCTTGAAGGCAGCATAGTCGCTCTCTGTCCACCAATCCTTGAGACTACCATTTTCATCAAAGGAAGCTCCGTTGGTATCAAAGGCGTGGGAAATTTCATGGGCAATAACTGCCCCAATACCGCCGTAGTTAGCAGAAGATGACTGATGCAAGTCATAGAAAGGAGCCTGTAAAATAGCCGCTGGAAAGACAATCAGGTTCTTCTGTGGATTGTAGTAGGCATTGACCATATGAGCAGGCATGCCCCACTCCTTGTAGTCAACAGGTTGGTTCCACTTGCTCCAACTGTGCTTGATTTCCACACGCGCAAAGGCTAGAGCATTGTCAAAAAGACTAGCGGTCTCATCCACTACCTTGTCTTTGTAGCGTTCTGGCAATTCTTCTGGGTAACCAATATAAGGCTTGATGACATTGAGTTTGACGATGGCCTTGTCACGAGTTTCAGGAGTCAGCCAGTCATTTTTGGCCAAGCGTTCCTTATAGACATCAATCATAGTTGCCACTTTTTTCTCCACGTCCGCCTTAGCCTCTGGAGAGAATTTTTCATGGGCATACCAGAGACCCAAGGCTTGTTTGAAAGGACCTTGTGCTAACTGGTAGGCTGCCTTGACCTTGTCTTTGGCTTCTGGAACACCTGAAAGCACCCGGCTATAGGCACCTGACAAGACACGGATTTCTTCTGTTAAATAGCTGGTTGAGAGATTCACAACACTTAAAATTAAGGTTGCCTTGAGGAGAGGCCAGGCCTCTTCACTATAGAATTGGTCTGCGGCTTGCCAGAAACGTTCTTCGTCTACGATAACCTTGTCTGGTATTTGTCCAAGAACAGCTTGGAAGAAGTCATCCAAAGGTAGGGCAGGCGCAAATTTCTTGAAATCTTCATAAGCATATGGATGGTAGAGTTTAGCATACTCTGAACTTTCTTCATTAGAGAGCACTACTGCCGCAACTCGACGGTCCAATTCTAGTCTTTTCTCTAGCAAGTCTTCAATTTCTTCATCAGAGAAATCATAAGCCTTGAGGAGATTTGCGCTGGTTTCTTTCCAAAGAGTCAAGAGCTCTTCGCGCTGAGGATGGTCTTCTGCATAGTAGGTCGTATCTGGCAGGATCGTGCTTGGGGCACTAGCCCATAAAACATTGATTCTGGCATCCATAAAGTCTGGTGATACACCAAAAGGAAGGAAATTTGGCTTTCCTTCAAGCTCAAACTCTGCTAGTCTAGCTGTAAAATCTGCAAAAGTCTCCAATTCTTGGAATTCTTTAAGGAGCGGTAAGACAGGTGTGATACCGTCAGCTTCTCTCTTGTCAAAATCACGAACTAGGCGGTGGTATTTGACAAAGTTTGCCAAGATATCATCCTCAGGCACCTCTTCTCCTACCAACCACTTGTCTGTTGTCGCCAACATCAAGTCTTCAATTTCCTGGTCTAAATCAACAAAACCTCCCGTTTGAGACTTATCTGCTGGGATTTCAGCTGTCTTCTGCCATTCTCCATTGATTGCATCATAAAAATCGTCTTGATAACGTGTCATCTTGTTCTCGCTTTCATTTATACTTGTTTTTAGCTTAACAAAAATTACCCAGGAATGCAATTAAAAATAAACTTTCCTTTTCCATCATTTTTCAGTTAATATTTTAATTTTTTCAAAAATTAACTTGACTTAATTTTTTTTTTAAGGTATATTAAGAGTCAGGAGGAATATAAGTTTATGATACGTATCGAAAACCTCAGTGTCTCCTACAAAGAAACGTTGGCACTTAAGGATATTTCACTAGTGCTCCAAGGACCAACAATTACCGGAATCATTGGTCCAAACGGTGCTGGAAAATCAACATTATTAAAAGGTATGCTGGGAATTATCCCTCATCAAGGTCAGGCATTTCTCGATGACAAGGAAGTTAAAAAATCCTTACACCGAATTGCCTATGTCGAACAAAAAATCAATATCGACTACAACTTTCCCATCAAGGTCAAGGAATGTGTCTCACTAGGACTCTTTCCCTCTATTCCTCTCTTTCGCAGTTTAAATGTTAAACATTGGAAAAAAGTAGAGGAAGCCCTTGAAATCGTCGGCCTAGCTGACTACGCTGAACGTCAAATCAGTCAACTGTCTGGAGGTCAATTCCAGCGGGTCTTGATTGCCAGATGTTTGGTGCAGGAAGCCGATTATATCCTCTTGGATGAACCTTTGTTGGGATTGACTCTGTCAGTGAGGAAATCATCATGAATACGCTGAGAGATTTGAAAAAAGCTGGTAAGACGGTTCTCATCGTTCACCACGACCTCAGCAAGGTTTCCCACTACTTCGATCAAGTCTTACTTGTCAATCGAGAAGTGATTGCCTTTGGTCCAACCAAAGAAACCTTTACCGAAGCCAATCTCAAAGAAGCTTACGGTAATCGACTCTTTTTCAATGGAGGTGACCTATGATTGCAGAATTTATCGATGGATTGCAAAAATTCCATTTCCTACAAAATGCCTTGATAACAGCTATTGTCGTCGGGGTCGTAGCTGGAGCTGTGGGATGTTTCATCATTCTACGTGGGATGTCACTCATGGGAGATGCTATTTCACATGCTGTCTTACCAGGTGTAGCCCTCTCCTTCATCTTAGGCGTTGACTTCTTTATCGGAGCCATTGTCTTTGGATTGCTAGCTGCTATCATCATTACCTACATCAAGGGGAACTCGATTATCAAAAGCGATACCGCCATCGGCATTACCTTTTCTTCTTTCTTAGCCCTCGGTATCATCTTGATTAGTGTCGCTAAAAGTTCAACTGACCTTTTCCATATCCTTTTTGGTAATATTCTAGCCGTCCAAGATACGGATATGTTTATCACTATGGGCGTAGGGGCGGTCATTCTCTTGTTAATCTGGATTTTCTTCAAGCAACTCTTGATAACTTCCTTTGATGAACTTCTGGCTAAAGCCATGGGAATGCCTGTCAATTTCTATCACTACCTCCTCATGATACTCCTGACTCTCGTGTCTGTGACAGCCATGCAAAGTGTTGGAACTATCCTGATTGTAGCCATGCTGATTACCCCAGCTGCAACTGCTTATCTGTATGCTAATAGCCTGAAAAGTATGATTTTCCTTTCCTCAACCTTTGGAGCTACAGCTTCAGTTTTGGGACTCTTTATTGGCTATAGTTTAAACTTAGCAGCTGGTTCTAGCATCGTACTTACAGCTGCTAGCTTCTTCTTAATCAGTTTCTTTATCTCTCCTAAACAACGATATTTGAAACTGAAAAATAAACATTTGTTAAAATAAGGGGAAAAACCCCAATAAATTGGAGGATCTAATGAAAAAATTAGGTACATTGTTCGTTCTCTTTCTTTCTGTCATTGCTCTTGTAGCATGTGCTAACGGAAAAAAAGATACAGCTTCTGGTCAAAAACTAAAAGTTGTTGCTACAAATTCAATCATCGCTGATATTACTAAAAATATTGCTGGTGACAAGATTGATCTTCACAGTATCGTTCCGATTGGACAAGACCCACACGAATACGAACCACTCCCTGAAGATGTTAAGAAAACTTCTGAGGCTAACCTCATTTTCTATAACGGTATCAACCTTGAAACAGGTGGCAATGCTTGGTTTAGCAAATTGGTAGAAAATGCTAAGAAAACTGAAAACAAAGACTACTTTGCAGTCAGCGAAGGCGTTGATGTTATCTACCTTGAAGGAAAAAATGAAAAAGGAAAAGAAGACCCACACGCTTGGCTTAACCTTGAAAATGGAATTATCTTTGCTAAAAATATCGCCAAACAATTGAGTGCTAAAGATCCTAACAACAAGGAATTCTATGAAAAAAATCTCAAAGAATATACTGATAAGTTAGACAAACTTGATAAAGAAAGTAAGGATAAATTTAATAACATCCCTGCTGAAAAGAAACTCATTGTAACCAGCGAAGGAGCATTCAAATACTTCTCTAAAGCCTATGGTGTCCCAAGTGCTTACATCTGGGAAATCAACACTGAAGAAGAAGGAACACCTGAACAAATCAAGACCTTGGTTGAAAAACTTCGCCAAACAAAAGTTCCTTCACTCTTTGTAGAATCTAGTGTAGATGACCGTCCAATGAAGACTGTTTCACAAGACACAAACATCCCAATCTATGCACAAATCTTTACTGACTCTATCGCAGAACAAGGTAAAGAAGGCGACAGCTACTACAGCATGATGAAATACAACCTTGATAAGATTGCTGAAGGATTGGCAAAATAAGCCTCTAAAAACGTCATTCTCACATGAGCTGGCGTTTTTTCTATGCCCATATTTCCAGTCAAATCATTGGAAAATTCCGACTGTTTCAGCTAAAATGGAAGAAAAAAGATTGGAGTATCTTATGGTAACTTTTCTCGGAAATCCTGTGAGCTTTACAGGTAAACAACTACAAGTCGGCGACAAGGCGCTTGATTTTTCTCTCACTACAACAGACCTTTCTAAAAAATCTCTGGCTGATTTTGATGGTAAGAAAAAAGTCTTGAGTGTCGTGCCTTCTATCGATACAGGTATCTGCTCAACTCAAACGCGTCGCTTTAATGAAGAACTGGCTGGACTGGACAACACGGTCGTATTGACTGTTTCCATGGACCTACCTTTTGCTCAAAAACGTTGGTGCGGTGCTGAAGGTATTGAAAATGCCATCATGCTCTCAGACTATTTCGACCAGTCCTTTGGACGTGATTATGCTCTCTTAATCAATGAGTGGCACCTATTGGCACGCGCTGTCTTTGTCCTCGACACTGACAATACTATTCGCTACGTTGAATACGTGGACAATATCAATTCTGAACCAAACTTCGAAGCCGCAATTACAGCTGCTAAAGCCCTATAGAAAAAAATCCTCTGTCACAAAGAGTTTCCTGCTCTTTGAAACGGAGGATTTTGTTTACGAGTAAATATAAGTTCAATCAGCTAATACTCTTCGAAAATCTCTTCAAACTACGTCAGCTTTATCTGCAACCTCAAAGCGGTGCTTTGAGCAACCTACGGCTTGCTTCCTAGTTTGTTCTTTGATTTTCATTGAGTATTACTCTACAGATTTCAAGGCTTCAAGCATATCAACCTTTCTCAGATGATGATTGACGAAGAAACCAAGCAAGGTCAAAATGATGCTTACTGCTGCCACTGGGATTACATAGACTTCCCAACCTACCTGCGGATAAAAGAGAATAGTCGCAGGCGAAATCATTTGAATCAAAAATTGGTGTAAATAGAAACCAGATACCAGACCAAATACGATTCCCACAAGGGACAGCACAATCGTCTCACGGTAAATGTAGAGAGTGACTTCATTATTATGAAAACCGAGAACCTTGATAGTGGAGAGTTCACGGATTCTCTCAGCTACGTTGATATTGGTCAAATTGTAGAGGATAACAATAGCCAACAGAACCGATACGATAACCAAGATGGTCATGGTCTGATTGAGTGAACTTGCGACCGAGTCAAAGAGTCGAATGGCTGAAGCATTCTGGACAACACTTGACACCGCAGATTGATTCATAAGTAAACCTGCCTGTCTTTCGATACTAGTAGCACTGGTATCCCTTAACGAGACAAGATAAGTATTAGCTTGCGGCACCTGTCCGTAAATTTGCTCATAGCTAGCTTGACTCATATAAATAAAGTGACCAACGTAGTTCTCAGCAATGGCAGCGACCTTTAGTTCCTTACCTTCAATTTCTAAAGTCTGCCCAACCTTGACATCTGCCAGCTGGGCGAGTTTAGCTGTAATAACAACGCCATCTTTTAATGTCAGCTCCTGCTGATGATTTTGCAGATGGATAAAAGGAGTCAAATCTTCCTTATCTGTCATCATAAGAGTAATAGTTTGAAGACCAGCCTTACCTTTGAAATCCTTGTCTAGCGTTTTAGAATAGATCTTCTGGTAGGCTTTGATGTCCTGCCCTTTCAATACTTCTTCTAGCTCTGCCTTGTCCTGATTGGTCGCACTAGGATTTTCAGAGACAATCATCTGATACTGTTGGATTTGTTGAAACTGTCTAGACGGAACTCCTGCTACAGAGGATTGGATTCCCAAACCTGCAAAGAGCAGAGCGACTGAACCTGCCACACCAAAGATCGTCATCAACATCCGCTGCTTATAACGAAAGATATTGCGAGCTGTTACCTTATGAGTAAAACTGAGACGGTGCCAGATAAAGCCGATGCGCTCCAGTAAGATTTTAGCTCCTTTGACAGGTGGTTTAGGCAGTAAAAGCTGGGCTGCTTCGTCATGCAGTTCCCTACGAGCCACCAGATAGGCTGGTAACACACTCGCCACCCAACTCAAGCCAAGAGCCAGCAAACTATAGGTCCAATAAAACTGAATCTGGGTTTCTCCCACTACCATACCTTTTGTAATGACACTTGAAATCACACTAGCTAGTAAATAATGGCCAAGTATGCTACCTAAAGCTGTTCCGACAGTCCCAGCTACTAGACCGTAGAGGAGAAATTTAGCAATAATATCCTTACTACGATAGCCCAAGGCCTTAAAAATCCCAGCATGTGTTCGCTCTTCATCCACAAAGCGAGTCATGGTTGTAAAGGTCACCATGGCTGCTACGGCATAAAGAACCACAGGAAAGATATTACCCACTGCTCGAATACTGGATGAAGCATTTCTATACATGAGATAGCCTTGACCGCCAGGCATGGTCTGACGATTATATACTTGATACTTGGGCTCAGCCAAATCATCCAAAACTTGCTGATGTTTTTCTAATTTTTCCTTTTCTTGGGCTAGATTTTGTTCAGCCTGCTTTAGTTTATCCTCTTCCTTGCTCAATTCCTGCTTGGCTTGGGTAAATTGAGCACTGGCTTGCTCTCTCTGAGCTTGAGGCAGCAAGGCTAGTTGACTTTCCTGAGCCTGTAAGCGAGCTTGAGCAGCTGCTAAACGACGCTTGCCTTCCTGTAAATTGGTTTCAGCCTTGTCAAGGGTCTCTTTACTTTTGTCTAGAGACTCTTGTCCTTCTTTTTTCAAGAGTTGAAGACGTGTCTTGCCATTATCTGACAAAGCTTGTTCAACCTCTTCCTGATGCTGTTTGGATTTCTCTTCATAAGCTGCTGAAAAAGCATTTAATCCTGACAAATCTTGATATTTCAAACGAGCTATATTGTAGACTTTCTGATCAAACTGACTAGATAAAATCACCCCATAGGAAGTCAGAGTCCCACTTCCACTTCCTGCGTAGCCCATATCTCTCTGAGAGAGGATTTCAGCTGAATCCACAAAACCAGTAATGGTATAAGTATGGTCTTTTAAAGAGGAATGACTGTCTTCTTTTTCTTTAAAACTAATCTCCTGTCCCACACGATATTGTCCTTGTAAATGAGTGGCCAAAGCGATTTCCTTGTCTGACTGAGGAAGTCGTCCCTCTCTTAGCTGAAAGGTTGAAATTTGCTCTGGTTTGGAGTACAGACGAATGGCATCCTGCCCATTTTCCATAGTCACATCTGTCAAATAGCCAAACTCAACCTCTGCGCCCTGCGTCTGTCCTAGTTCTTCTTGATCTGCTTGATCCAAGCCATAGTTAGACATGACTGCAAAATCCAAGGTTTGAGCAGTTCTTAAATAAGCATTAGCTGTCGCCTCCATGTTGGGGCTAGTCACTTTGAGGCCTACTAGGGCTAGAGACCCCAACATCATCAAGGTCAAGATGGATAAAAAACGCCCCTTGGAGCCGGTGAAGGACTGAATCAAGTCCTTCCAATAGGTTTTTCGCTTGATCATGCTAGTACTCCAAACTGTCGATATCCTGAGGATGCTGGTTGATCACCACATCCTTGACACTAGCATCATGCATATGAATCACGCGATCAGCAATGGGCGCCAAAGCTCCATTATGAGTCACGATGATCACCGTCGCTCCCTTTTGACGAGACATATCTTGGAGAATTTTCAAAACCTGCTTGCCCGTCTGATAATCCAAGGCTCCAGTCGGTTCATCACAAAGGAGGATTTTAGGATTTTTGGCTACCGCGCGTGCAATGGAGACTCGCTGTTGCTCCCCTCCAGACAGCTGGGCTGGAAAGTTATTGAGACGATGAGCCAGACCTACATCTGTCAAGACCTGTTCAGGATTCAAGGCATCTGTCACGATTTCTGAAGCCAACTCCACATTTTCCTTAGCGGTTAGATTGGAAACTAGATTATAAAACTGAAAAACAAAGCCTACATCATTGCGGCGGTAATTGGTTCTCTGGTGGGAACTATAGTTTGCAATATTGACACCACCAATCCAAATCTCCCCCTCATCATTGGTATCCATTCCCCCAAGAAGGTTAAGAACCGTTGACTTGCCTGCACCAGACGCACCTAGAATAATAACCAATTCACCCTTTTCAATTTCAAAATTCACATCACGATTGGCCACAATCTCCGTGTCCCCAACCTGATAACGCTTGTAACAGTGTTTCATCTCAATATAAGCCATGTCATTTTCTCTTTCTTTCATATTTAATATCATTATATCGCTTTTTCAAGTCGTTGAAAACTGGGAACAAAAACAAAAAGCCTAGAAATTAATTCTAGACTTACAATTTTTTATTTTCCAAGGTAGTATTCAGAAACTACGTTCAATTTTTCGTCGAATTCGAATACCAATGGTGGGAAGTTAGGGATTTCCACGTCCATGATTTCGTCATCTGACAAACCTTTGATGTGTTTTACAAGGGCACGGATTGAGTTACCGTGAGCTCCTACGAATACGTTTTTACCATCTTTAAGAGCTGGAGCGATTTTATCTTCCCAGAAAGGAAGGGCACGTTCCAAAGTCACTTTCAAGTTTTCAGCATCTGGAATAACTGAGTCGTCAAGTGAAGCGTAACGACGGTCTGTGTGAGCTGAGTGCTCATCATCACGATCCATGTTTGGAGGCAATACATCGTATGAACGACGCCAGATGTGAACTTGCTCATCACCAAATTGTTCAGCAGCTTCAGCTTTGTTTTTACCAGTCAAACCACCGTAGTGACGTTCATTCAAGCGCCATGATTTTTCAACTGGAACCCACAATTGATCAGAAGCTTCAAGAGCCAAGTTAGTTGTTTTAATCGCACGTTTCAATACTGAAGTGTAGGCTTGGTCAAATTCGATACCAGCTTCTTTGATCAATTTACCAGCGTCAATCGCTTGTTGTGTACCTTTTTCAGACAAATCAACATCAGCCCAACCAGTGAAAAGGTTAGCTTTGTTCCATTCAGACTCACCGTGGCGAGCAAAAACCAATTTTACCATTAGATGGATTCTCCTTTAAATTTTCCGAGGTTTTCCCTCGTTTATCTATTCTATTTTACACAATTTTTCACAAAAAAGCTAGTCAAAACCAAAAAGGAAAGGACTGTTTGGCAGTTGGATTGCTTTGAACAAGATCAGCAAATATATGAGAAGAAATTTCCATTTCACTCTTGCTAGTCTCCTTACTTTTTGTTAGAATGATGTCAAAAAAATAAAGAAGGTTAATATTATGCCACAACATCTCTTTAAAGAATTGGCTCAACTAGAGCAAGTAGAGGCCCTAGCTCTAGGAGGATCACGAGCTGGACAAGATTTTGACAAAGACTCTGATTATGATGTATATGTCTACCTCAGTGCTCCTCTCTCGCCAGACATACGAAAAGAAATCCTCAGTAAACACTGCTCCTATATGGAAATCGGTAATCAATTTTGGGAATTGGAAGACGATTGTGTTCTCAATAATGGTATCGAAATCGAGCTGATTTACCGCTCTTTAGACGAATTTGACAAAGATTTACAAGCCGTAGTTTTAGAGCACCAAGCCCAGAATTCTTACACTACTTGTATGTGGTACAATCTTCTCAACAGTAAGATTATCTACGATCAAGATGGTCACTATGCTGCCCTCCAGAAAAAGTACAA
This sequence comes from Streptococcus mitis 17/34, assembly GCA_000430305.1. Classification (GTDB taxonomy): domain Bacteria; phylum Bacillota; class Bacilli; order Lactobacillales; family Streptococcaceae; genus Streptococcus; species Streptococcus mitis_AW. Next base: position 116,629 of record ASZZ01000004.1, on the reverse strand, counting down.
TCTTCCTTATCCAGCTGAGCTGAAAAAGAATATCATCAACAAGCAATTCCTGCTTCTCGACCAAGCTATGCCAGCTTTTTCAAGACAAATCAAAAAAGCTCTCAAACGCCAAGACTTACTCAGCATCAATCACCGCAGTAGTGAGTTTTTCGCCTCTTATTTTGATTTGCTCTTCGCCTTCAATGAACAGCTCCATCCAGGAGAAAAACGTATGCTCCAGTTCGCAAAAAACAATTGCTCTCATCTACCTCAAAATTTTGAAAACGATATTCAAGACTACTTTCAAAATCTCTACCAACTAGATCACCAGCAGAAAACAGTCCTAACTTTGGAGCATCTCCTATCAAATCTTAAATATTTGATTGATAAATCCATTTAGAACTCCAACAGATAAAAGCTCATGAGATCTACTTTTCAGATGATTCATGAGCTTTTTGAAATTCAACAATACACAACGATGTAAAGTTATACTCAATGAAAAATCAAAAAGCAAACTATGAAGCTAGTCGCAAGCTGTGCTGAAGTACAGTGAGGCGACATCGACGTAGTTTGAAGAGATTTTCGAAAAGTATTAATTGAAACAAGAAAACGACAATAAACTTCTAACATGATAAAAACGCATCGTATCAGGTGTTCAAAAACTTGATACAATGCGTTTTATAGTCTATAAGATTAGTTGTCTTTTCTTCTCAAATTGAGTTTTCCCTAGACTTTTCAACCTTATTTCTCTTCAAATCCTTCTGCGACTGCATCCGCGAAGTTTTCTTCTACGATGCTTGCACAATGATCACAGATGACTGCGTGGTAGCTGCGTTCTGCTGTTGTTGGGTCGATACGACGACAACGGTCACATACTTCACCTGTAGCGCGTTCAACAGTAAAGGCTACATCTTCAAAGCTAACGGCAGTTTCTGGAGCTGGTCCTTCTGCGATGGTCAATTCAGACACAATCAAAAGTTGAGATACATTGCTGTTTACTGCTTCGAGTAGGGTTTTCACAACTTCGTTGGGATAAACTGTCAAGTGTGCTTCAAGTGATTTACCGATAACTTTGGCATTACGAGCTTCTTCCAAGGCTTTTTGAGCTTGTCCACGGAAGTCCATGAAGGCAACCCATGTATCCAAGATTTCTTCTTGATTAGCAAATGTCTCTGCTTCTGGCAATTCTGATAATTGAACAAAGTCTTCTGCTTCAAACTCAAGATATGACCAGATTTCCTCTGCAGTGTGAGGGAGGATTGGTGTCAAGAGTTTCGTAATTTTCACAAGAATGTCATAGAAGACAGTCTGCATTTGACGGCGTTCCAATGATTTGGCACCTTCAATGTAAACAACGTCCTTTGCAAAATCAAGGTAAAAGGCTGACAAGTCAACGTTGATAAAGTTCACTAGTGCTTTATAGATTGTCAAGAATTCAAAGTCAGCATAAGCATCACGAATAGTCTTAACAAGTTGGTTAAAGCGAATAGTCATGTACTTATCAACTGAACGTAGTTCTTCATAAGCTACAGCATCCACAGTTGGATTAAAGTCAGATGTATTGGCAATCAAGAAACGAAGAGTATTACGGATCTTACGGTAAGTTTCAGAGACTTGGCTCAAGATATCCATAGAGATACGCACATCGTTGCTTGAATCAACACTTGTTACCCAGAGACGCAAGATTTCCGCACCAAATTGTTTTTCAACATCACTTGGAGCAATGGTATTTCCAAGAGATTTAGACATCTTCTCACCTTTACCATCAAGGGCAAAACCTTGTGACAAGATTTGTTTGTAAGGTGCTACGCCATGGTTGGCAACAGATGTGATGAGTGATGAGTTGAACCAACCACGGTACTGGTCAGAACCTTCTAGGTAAAGGTCTGCTGGGTAAGTCAACTCAGGACGGTTTACTACCACTCCATTCCATGATGAACCTGAGTCAAACCAAACGTCCATGATGTCTGTTTCTTTCTTGAATTCGCCATTTGGTGAACCTGGATGAGTAAATCCTTCTGGCAATAGATCCTTGGCATCGCGTTCCCACCAAATGCTTGAACCATGTTCCTCAAAGAGTTGAGCCACATGTTCAATCGTTTCAGCAGTCATGATCGCTGTACCATCTTCAGCGTAGAAAATTGGAAGCGGAACACCCCAAGCACGTTGACGAGAGATAACCCAGTCGCCACGGTCACGGATCATATTGTAAAGACGAACTTTACCCCATTCTGAGTGGAATTTCACTTTTTCAATTTCATCCAAGATTTCTTGGCGGAATTTAGAAACTGAGGCAAACCATTGTGGAACTGCACGCCAGATGATTGGTTTCTTAGTACGCCAGTCAAATGGGTAGGAGTGAGAGATTTCTTCTTGGGCAAGAAGGAGGTTGCCAAGTTTCTCGATGACAGTTGGGACGACCTTGTCGTAGAATTGACCTTCAAACTCAGCACCAGCATTAGCCATCATGATACCGCGTTCGTCAACAGTGACTGCAACTTCAAGACCATTAGCAATACCGACATTGTAGTCGTCCTCACCAAAACCAGGGGCTGTATGGACAATACCTGTACCAGAATCAGTTGTAACGTGGTCACCAAGGATAACCAACTCATCTACAGCTGTATCCCATGGGTGTTCTGTTACGATGTGGTTCAATTCTTGACCACGGTAAGTTGCCAAAACTTGAACATCAGCCCAACCAAATTTCTCAGACAAGCTAGTCAATAATTCTGCAGCAACCACAAACTTACGAGTTTCACCAGCAGGTTGAACTAAAACGTAATCAATATCCGCACCAACAGTCAAACCACGAGAAGCAGTGATGGTAAATGGAGTTGTTGTCCAGACAACGATGTAAGTATCTGTATCTAGAACATCTTTGCCATCTTTTACTTTGTTGGCATAGTAAAGGGAAGTTGAAATCAAGTCATGGTATTCAATCTCCGCTTCCGCAAGGGCAGACTCAGATGACCATGACCAGTAAACTGGTTTTGCACCACGATAGATATAACCTTTGTTAGCCATTTCCCCAAATACACGGATTTGGGCTGCTTCATAGTCAGGTGTCAAAGTCACATATGGATTTTCCCAGTCACCAGAAACACCCAAACGTTTGAAGTCTTCACGTTGTTTATCTACTTGAGAAAGAGCATATTCACGGCAAAGTTTCAAGTACTCAACCAAGTCCATTTCTTTACGTTTGACACCTTGTTTTGCCAAAACTTGCTCGATTGGCAGACCATGAGTGTCCCAACCCGGGATAAATGGTGCGTAAAAACCTGACATTGATTTTGAACGAACAATGATATCTTTTGAAATCTTGTTCATAGCATGTCCAACGTGGATATTTCCGTTAGCGTATGGAGGGCCATCATGCAAGGTGAAATGAGGTTTTCCTTGGTTCAATTCTTGACGACGTTGATAAAGTTTTGCATCTTCCCATTCCTTTTGCCAAACTGGCTCTTTGGTAGGAAGTCCTGCACGCATTGGGAAAGCAGTTTTCCCAAGGTTAAGGGTATCTTTGAGTTTCATGGTATCTCCTTTATAAATAATAACAAATTAAAAACCACGACTGCCAAAAAGGACGAAAATCGTGGTACCACCTTTATTCGGAAAAAGATTTAGTCTTTCTCCCTCTTATCCCGTAACGTGGGAAACGTCAAATCTTACTAGCTTCAGACTTGAGTTTTTGAGAGGATAATCTTATCAATAGGGATTACAGGACTCACACCATCTCCTGCTCGCTGGAAATATAAGGATAAGATATTGTTCTCACATCGTTTCTTATAAAATTGTAACGGATTCTTGCGGTGCCTCAAATCCTGATGCTGAACCAACAGTTTCTGTAGCTGGTGTTGGGCCTGAGTAATGACTTGGGGATACTTCTGGCTCTTCATACATCGGACCAACTGGATGAGCAGAATCTTCTTCCACCTGAGGAGTCGGATCTTCCACTTCCTGTTTAGACTGAGCTTCAAATTCAGCCAATTCTCTATTACCTGCCTCGATACGCGCTTGCAATTCCATTATTTCTTCTTGTGAAAATTGACGTGTCATATCAATGGGTTCTTCCTCACTTAGAGTAGGAATCGGTTCCCCAAGTACTTCACTAACAACTTCTTTAAAGGCTTCATCACTGGTTTGAAGATAAGTAGCTGTTGGACGAAGAATATCTTCCCAATCTGAAGATTCAACAATAGCCAACTGACTCTCAATTGTTGATTTAAGACGTTGATGGAAGACACGACTCTTGTTCTTCAATTCTTCAGTTTCAACAGCAACTTTCTTAGCATTATCTGTTGCTTGACGAAGAATCTCGTTTGCCTTATATTTAGCTTCTTCCAATAATCGATGTGCATCCTGTTCAGCTTGATGAATAATATTATTTGAACGATCGTGTGCTGTCTGTTTCACTCTCTCAGCTGTATCTTGAGCAATCAATACCGACTGGCTCAATGAATCTTTCATCTCATCAAAGTAAGACAAACGCTCTTCCAAACTTTTAATATGTAAATCCTTATCATGATTAGAACGAACCAAATCTTCATAATCACGAACTACAATATCTAAAAATTCATCTACTTCTTCTGGATCAAAACCTCTGAAGCGTGTGCTAAAGGTTTTATCTTTGATTTCTAACGATGTAATTGGCATATTTTTCCTCACTTACTTAATAATAACTGGACTGTTATTTTTTTCTTCTCTTTTTTAGTTTGTCCCTTATCTTGAAGCAACCTCAAGCGTCCAAATTTTCTCACACTAATCAAGTCTCCAACTTGAACGGTATAATCTGATTTGTCTACTATATGATAATTTACTTGGACAAGTTTCTTTTCAACCAACTGGTTTGCTTGACTTCTAGATAGTTTTAAAACGCTTGATAAAAGGACATCTAATCTAAAGCTAGACACGCATAAATCTATCTCTCGATACTGTTCTAACTTATCTATTTTATCGGTGAAAGGACGTTCCTCCAGCGAAACGGGTATACGACCAATTTTCTTTAATCCATCTTGGAAGAGAAGAATAAATTGCTGATTAATCATAATCTGCGCCCGTTCATCATCTACTAGGATATCTCCAAAAAGTTTCCGTTCAATCCCTAATTGATTGATGACTGTTCCTAAAATTTTAGCATGCGTTAAATTTTCAAATTTATTGGAATACACAATTTCCTGAAGCGATATTTCAAAATCTGAAAACTCAGGTTGGAAATAGTCTGGATATAGTAAGACCCGAACATACTCACTCGAGACGAATTCCCCACTACTACTACAAGAAAGACCATAGGTTTTGGCTAAAATTTTTAATAGCTTCTCTTGATGAGGATTGATAAAAGGAGTTAAAAAAGGCGCGTAGCTATCTTCCACCTTCTTGATCCATTCCATTCCCTTGTCAAGAAATGGACGATCTTCTATAGAAAAATGCTGGTAAATACCTCTATTCATATTATCATTGCAAGAAAACGCACTAAATTTTCCCCTAAAAATCGAACCAAAACAATCGCAACCCAAACAGATAAATCAAGACCCGCTATCTGTAAAGGCAAGCGTTGCAAGGGAGAAAGCACTGGCTTTACCAATGCTACAATCCAACGACCTAAACTTGATTCATAGGCACCTGGAAACCAAGACATGACAGCAAAGGCTACCAAAATCAGGGAGTAAATATCTACTGCGTTATAAATCATACGAATTAAAAAAATCATTATCGTACTCTATTTCGTCTCATATCAAAATCAAACTCACCTTGTTGATCTTCATCCGGTAAACGAATATCTTCAATATTCACAATAACATTCACTGGTGTCAACAAATACATGGTAGAAGCTACCTTTTTCAAATTTCCAGCTAGAACATGGCAAGCTCCATCCAGATAATCTAAACAACGACGAGCTTGCACTTCAGTCATATATTGAAAATCAATCAAAATACTTTCATTTCCTGCTAATAAATCAACAATTTCTATCGCATCTTCATATTTTCTAGGATAACGAACATCGATTGTTACTTTTTCAGTAGAATGCTGACTTTGCTTGGCTAACTCTTGTTGACGTGCATGCAGTCTAGTAATATTATTTTCTTTTGTACTATTTGTGCGTGGTGTTTGATTTGTTGAAAGAGCCGTGTCCTGTGTAGAATTTACTGGAGTTAAAATAGGCTCATCTCGTTTTTCATTAGGGAGACTTAAATCCTCATCCTCCGTAAAATAATCTATAAATCTATCGAATCTATCTTTTAAAGACATGGTTCTCTCCTACTTAAAAAATGCTGTACCTATACGAACAAAGGTGGAACCGAATTGAATCGCTTCTTTATAATCACGACTCATTCCCATACTTAACTCTGTCATAGGCATATTTGGAATTTGTTTTTCTTGGATTTCTTTTTGTAAATCTTGGGTCGCCTTGAAAATTTCTTTCAACTGCTCACTGCTAGCCTCAAAAGGTGCCATCGTCATTAAACCAACATATTCTATCTTATCTAGTTTGGCTAACTCTGGCAAGATTTCCAGCAGTTCCTCTCTCGAAAAGCCGTGTTTACTTTCTTCTTTAGAAATATTTACCTGAAGGAAACACTTGATGACTCGGTCACTTCTTTTTTGAATTTCCTCTGCTAGCTTTACTGAGTCCAATGCATGGAAATAATCAACGTATTGAATGACATCTTTCACCTTACGTCTTTGCAAGGTTCCAATCAAATGCCAAGTCACATCTCGATCTTTTAAAGCTTGATATTTCTCTAGAAACTTATCTACACGATTTTCACCGATATGATGAACCCCTAGCGGAAGCAAAGCTTCCGCTGTCGGTACATCTACATACTTGGTAACTGCAATGACAGAGACTGAGCCACTCTCGCGATGAGCACTCAAACTTGCTTCTGCGACTTCTCGAAAAACACGTTCTGTATTTTCTTTTACATTCATTTACTTAACGATTTTTGAAAAATGGAGGTGTATCCAACTCATCTTCATCTTGTGAATTTGGAATTTCAAAACGTTCTACCGGTGACACTACTGAATCAGTCGGACGCACAATTGTCTCGCGACGTAAATCCCAATCACCAAAAGCGGATCCTTGAGCTTGTTCCGAGCGACGTTGATTTTGTTTTGGCAATTCAGCCGTTTCTGCCATATCAAAATGACGATCAAATCCATGTGAATGAGCTGGTCTCACTGTCTCACGGTAGTTGGTAGTAGGTCTAGCTTGTGGAGCCACAACCTTCTCTACACGTTCTTGACGAACACCCGTTGCAACAACTGTTACACGGATCTCATCACGCATACTTTCATCAATTGAAGTACCGAGCCAGATGTTCACTCCTTGACCTGCTGCCTGGTTCACAATTTGTGAAGCCTCTTCTGCCTCAATCAAGGTTAAATCAAGACCACCAGTAACGTTGACGATAACATCTTCTGCTCCATCAATTGTTGTTTCAAGAAGTGGTGAGTAGATTGCCTTACGAGCTGCTTCAACAACACGCTCTTCTCCACTACCGATACCAATACCCATGAGGGCATTGCCTTTGTTTGCCATTACCGTTTTCACATCGGCAAAGTCAAGGTTAATCAATCCTGGATTGGTAATCAAATCGGTAATTCCTTGCACACCTTGACGAAGAACATTATCCGCTTCGCTAAGAGCTTCCAAAAGCGGTGTTTTCTTATCAACAATTTCAAGCAAGTTGTTGTTTGAAATGATCAATAAAGTATCTACATGCTCACGAAGTTGATTGATTCCTTCTACAGCAAATTGTCCACGCTTGCTTCCTTCAAAACCAAACGGACGTGTTACAACACCAACTGTAAGAGCACCTAAATCTTTGGCAATACGGGCAATAACAGGAGCAGCTCCAGTTCCAGATCCTCCTCCCATACCAGCAGTGATGAAGACCATATCTGCACCACTGATAGCTTCAGTCAGTGTTTCTTCGCTTTCTTCAGCAGCCTTACGACCAACCTCAGGTTGACCCCCAGCACCTAAACCACGAGTCAATTTAGGTCCCAACTGAATAACAGTCTCAGCTTTTGTACTACTCAAGGCTTGCACATCGGTATTTGCTGCGATAAATTCTACGCCTGTAACACCTTCGTCGACCATACGGTTGATGGCATTGCCACCACCTCCACCGACACCAATTACTTTAATCACTGCGCCTTGGGCAGCAGCTGTATCAAATGAAAATGTCATAATTTATTTTTCCTCTTTATTCGTCAAACATGCTTCCGATCAAGCCACGGAAACGATCTGCTAATTTCGGTTTATTTTGTGAAGTCTGTTGGAAATCTGCAATTTGTTCTGCAGGAGCTACAGGCTCTACTTCTGGAGCAGGGGTTGGTTGAACAGTAGTTGATTGGACAAACTGAGCTGTTTTCTGAATCATGCCCCCAAAACCAAGCGGTTGTTGGAATAGTCCTTCATCCCCCTTGACTGCTCGTTGAGCCAAGAGATGTACTTCTGTCAATTGTCCCGCAAATTCTGACAAGCTAATCACATGAGCAAAGGCTGGATTACGAATCCCAACTTGATTAGGAACATAAAGCTTGACACGAACACCAAAAACTTCTTGAGCAAGCTCCACAATACCAGGTAAAATAGCCGTTCCACCAATCAAAACAATGCCACCAGGAAGATCCAATAAATGTCTTCTGTCTAAGTCTTGTTTGATTTGTTCAAAAATATGCTTAATACGTGCAGAAATAATTTCTGACAAGTAATTTTCTGTCACTTCAACAGGTTCTACTTCCCCAATAACCTCTACTTGGAAGGTTTCTTTACTTGCAATAGGAGGATAAGCCTCTCCATAGTTTAATTTTAAACCTTCGGCTAGTTTCTGTGATGTCTTCAAGACTTTAGAGATATCCTTAGTTACATAATCTCCGCCTTCTTGGAGAATATTGGTAAACTGGAGTTCTTGGTTACGGATTGTAGCGACAGTCGTTTGACCTGCCCCCATATCAATCACTGTAGCACCAAATTCACGCTCACCTTCGTTCAAAACTGATTGAACCATTGCTAGTGGTGAAATGATAACATTTTCAACCTGAACACCTGCACGCTCAACCGTCTTACGCAAATTGTGCAAAATAGTACGAGGGCCTGTATAAAGCAAACCACGCATTTCCAGGCGAACCCCCATCATACCACGTGGATCACGAATTCCTTGGAAGCCATCAACAATAAATTCCTCAGGGATGAATGTGATAACCTCACGATCAGGTGTCATACTCTTAGTCAAGGCTGATTTGACAACATTTTCAACATCTTGATCCATAATTTCCTTGGTATCAGATGTTACTGGAATCATTCCTTGAGTTGGTTCTACCTGTAAGAGATTAGCTGGCAAACCAACATTCACCGATTTAATTGAAATGCCTGCTTTTTCTTCAGCTTGGGAAATTGCCGATTTGATAGCAGTTGCTGCTGCATCAATATCAACAATAATTCCATCCTTTACACCTTTACTTTTGGCATTACTCACACCAATTACATTTAATTCACCATTTCTCTGCTCGGCTACAAGCACCTTGACAGAGCTTGTTCCAATATCTAGACCTGTAAAAAAGCCTTCTCTAGCCATTACATCGCATCCTCTCTATCTTCCAAGTTTCTAACTTCGTAATATTCAATAGCTAAACGTGGGCATAGCTATTCACAGAATATTATAACACAAAAAATCTCATCGTGCTCAGTTTTTTCCTAAATTTACTAGCCAATTTTTTTTGTTTTTCTGTTCAGAAATTCATTCACTGTAAACTTTATCAACAATCTGTCTATTGCCAAAAAAGAAAGCTCATTTCTAAGCTTTCTTTGCAATAATTTTTTCTGCTTCTTGTTCTAAAAATAGTTCCAAGATTTTCTTGGTCAAGGTAATCGCTGCCGACAAGGCCAGAGAAACGATTAAATAATTAGCTACTAAGCCGTGATCCCCAACCAATGGCGGTTTTGTCAAAAATCCGTAATCACCACCTGTTACCAAATTAACTACAAAAATCAAGGCATTTAGGGCAAAGGTCATGAGAAAAATTCCCTTCACATCCAGCAATCGCGCATTATACTGTCTCAAGAGATAAACTAGAGAGTTCCCCAAGAGAGCTAAGTGCCCAAAGATAAAGGACAAGATGGCAATATGGGGGAAAGGATAGGCATCTGGCACTGGATAAACAAAGGCTGCTAATGTTCCGAATGTCCCTAGCAATGCAAAATACTGCCGATATTTGGACTGACCAGGAAGCAAGAGTACCACAAACATGGCCATACGACAATGGTAAAAGGGTAAGCTTTCTGACAGTGGCATATGATTGACCCAGTACCAACCATAAAGAAGAATTAGCTGAACAGCCTGTAAAATCTGGAAAAATCGTTGGTAAACCTTCTTCTCACGATAACGATAGGCTGTATAAAAGGTCAAGGCCAAGAGTGTAAATATACTGACATACCAAAAAAGGTCAAATTTGGGTGGTTCTGTTGCTTGGGTCGTAAAGAAAATATCCCATAAATTCATCTAGTCTTCCTCATGATTCAAAATTTTCCTGCATTTTATTATACCATGCTACTTGAGAAAAATGAATTTAGAAATACGATAATCCTCTTTTTAGTCAAGATATTGTTCCCTCTGACCTTGATAAACCTGCCAAAGAAGCTCTATTTGCTCCTTGGTAATGCGTTTTTCAGATAAGTTCGGCAGTTGGTCAATGGCAAAAAATTGAAGGTCAGCAATTTCTTGATTTTCTTGGAATTGTCCATCAAGAAGCTTACATCCAAAAACAAACTTTGTATACTGTTTGCTCTGTAGTTGGAAACGATTGGTATCAAAAACAGCTAGCAGGCTTTCAACTTTGGCTTTAAAACCGGTTTCTTCTTCAATTTCCTTGAGAATATTTTCTGTTGGAGAATATCCGACCTCACCAAAGCCACCTGGCAAAGCCCAACTATCCTCTCCTTGTCCCCTAACCAGACAAATTTTTTCGTCCTCAACAATCCAAGCACGGACGTCCATTAACGGAGTCGCATAGGCAGAAGTTGGCTTCAAGACTTCTGCCACTTCTTCGGCATCAAGGTCTGATGCTTGATTCAACATTTCAGATAAAAGTCCTCGCAAGTCTTCGTAGCGCTCACGGTCAAACGGATCCTTTGTAAAGGTTAATCCAGTATCTGTAATGGCAATCATTCTTTGCAAATACTTGACAAAATCACTTGTCTTCATGTTCTAAACTTTCTACCAATTTGGCTAGGTTCATAGAGTTAGAGCCTTTGAGCAGGATTTGATCATGAGCCCCAAGGCTTTCCTTGACCTGCTTGACTAGGTCTTCAAATTGGTCTTGATCTTCTGTTTTCTTGAAGTAATAAACGTGTCCGATTGGGAACATTTGACTGGCAAGTTGGGCCAATTCTGCGATATCTGCTCCATAGAAAATAACGGTATCCAACACATCTGGTGTGAGACTCAAAATCATCTGGTTATGGAGTTGAACAGACTGGTCACCGAGTTCCTTCATGTCAGCCAAAACAGCGATTTTCTTGCCCCCTTCGTTGGCTGGAATAGCAGAGAATGTCTCCAATATCAGCTTCATAGCTGTGGGATTGGCATTGTAAACATCTGACAGAATATCTGCTCCATTGGCTGCTTTCTTCCACTCGGTACGGTTACGTGTCAATTCAAGATTTTGGAAGGCCTGATGAATTTGCCCCTCTGAAACTCCTTCTTGTAGGGCAACATAAGACGCAATCATAGCATTAGTGGCATTGTACTTACCAGTCACTGGCAAATCAAGGGCTTGGTCCAAGAAATTAGCCTTAAAGGTCAGACTATCCTTGCGCTCAACCAAGTCTGTGATTTCCAGCTCTGCTCCTTGCCCAAATCGAACCACCTTTTTATCAGCTGGCAAGTAGTCCTCTACAATGGAGTCAGCTGGGGCCAAAAGCAAAGAACCCGATGCCATACCATCTGCAATTTGCATTTTCCCTTTAGCGATTTCCGAACGGTCTTTGAAAAAGGCCAGATGTGCTTCTCCAACCAAGGTCACGATGGCTGTTTTTGGATGAGCCAATTCAGACAAGAGATGAATATCTCCCAAGTGATCCTGCCCCATCTCCAAAACCAACTTTTCTGTCCCCTCAGGCATATGGAGAACTGTGTAAGGAAGGCCAATCTCGTTATTGTAGTTACCTTGTGTTTTGTAGGTTTTGTAGGTTGTTGATAGCAAGTGTGCCAACATATCCTTGGTCGTTGTCTTGCCATTTGAACCTGTAACAGCAAAGACATCAACTCCTATTTTTTCAAGATAGTAGGCAGCTAGGGTTTGAAATGCAGTCAATACGTCATCTACTAGAATGTAGGGATGATTTGCAACCTCTTTCTCAGACAAGGTTAGTGCTGCACCATTTTCAAAGGCTGTTTCGATAAAGTCATGACCATCACGCGAACCTTTGAGTGGCACAAACAAATCTCCAGTCCCAATCAAACGACTGTCAAACTCAGCCTTTTCTAACTGGATGTCCTCAAAGAGGCTAACATCATTTTTCGCTCCAACAGCTTGAGCAACTTCGTGAATTGTAAGTTTCATTTCTACTCCTTTAAAAGGGTTGAAGCCCGAGAACTCTGATCACCTTACAGTGATGGTTCTGGCTTCTACCCTCTCTTTCATTTTTATAGCAAATGCGCTTCGCGCTTGTCAAAACTTTCCTTTGCAAGGTCAACCAAGCGCTCGATTAGGTCTGGGTAGATGATTCCCATATTGTCCCAAAGTAGTGGTACATTGACCACTGGGTGAAACCTGGCATGGTATTGAGCTCATTTAGGAAAATCTCGCCCTTATCTGTATAGAAGAAATCGCAACGAGAGAGACCGAGGCCACCAATCGCACGAAAGGCTGTTTCTGCATTTCGACGCATGACAGCTATCACATCATCACTGATCTTGGCTGGGATATCCATGGTAATCTTGTTGTCAATATACTTGGCATCGTAGTCATAAAAGGCAACATCCTTGACTACTTCTCCTGGTAGCGTGCTTTTGACATCGTAGTTGCCCAAGAGACCAACCTCGATTTCACGGGCATTCACCCCTTGCTCAACCAAGACACGGCTGTCATATTGGAAGGCAAGTTTCAAAGCTTGACGGAGTTCTTCTTGATTTTCAGACTTAGAAATACCGACACTAGAACCCATGTTTGACGGCTTAGTGAAGACTGGATAAGTCAATTTTTCTTCCACTTCAGCGATTTTAGCAATCACATCATCCCCTTCAACGATAGCCACATAAGGAACTTGGGCAATGCCAGCAGATTCTAAAACACGCTTGGTCGTAATTTTATCCATGGCAAGACTGGATGACAAGATATTGCAGCCGACATACGGCATTTTCAAAACTTCCAAGAATCCTTGAACAGAGCCATCTTCTCCCATCGGACCGTGAAGAACTGGAAAGACCACTGCCCCTTCTTCGTAGATGGCACTTGGTGCAACTTTCTTATCCCAATCAATTGTTTCATTGGTCATGAGACGGTCCTCTTGACCTGGGGTCTGACTAAACTCTTGCGTTTTGATAAAGTCACCTGACTGGCTGATAAAGAAAGTCTTAACTGTGAAACGGTCGTAGTTGACCGCACGCATGACACTTTCAGCTGAAAGGACAGAGACTTCGCGTTCCGCACTCCGTCCACCATATAAAAGAATAATCGTTTGTTTCATATTATTTGTCCTAATTCTACTAGAATACTCGCTCTTTAGTATATCATATTTGCTTGGTTTTTTAAAACTTGAACCTGATACTACTCAGCACACTATACAAAAAGAGGCCGATATAAACGATTTTCAGCCTCCTTGATTTTTTATAAATGAATGGAGTTCGTAAATTTGTCTACACTCACAATTCTGTTCGATTTTCAATAGCTCGTAAGAGGGTGACTTCGTCCGCATACTCGATATCCGCTCCGACAGCGAGGCCTCGTGCCAGACGAGTAACCTTTATCCCAGCTGGCTTGAGCAGACGCGAAAGATACATAGAAGTCGCTTCCCCATCTGCTGTAGCATTGGTTGCTACAATCACTTCTGAAACCTCACTATCCATAAGACGGGTCATGAGACTCTTGAGATTGATATCATCTGGACTAATGCCATTCATAGGAGAAATGAGACCATGCAGGACATGATAGAGTCCATGGTATTCTTGGATATTTTCCATAGCCGCTACATCACGACTATCCTCTAGCACCAAAATCGTCGTCTGGTCACGAGTCGGATCGGTACAGATAGAACAAGGATCGTCGTCTGTCAAACGACCACAAATAGAACAGTAGGTCAATTCTCTCTTAGCAGAAAGGAGATTTTTTGCAAATTCATTGACATCATCATCAGACATCCCAATCGTATAAAAGGCCAGACGCGTAGCCGTCTTAATCCCGATACCTGGTAACTTAGAATAACTGTCAATCAGCTTGGCAATGGGTGTTGGATAAAGCATAAATTCCTCTCTAGTTCATTGGATGGTATTTTTGATACAGATTGATAATGTCACGCGCAATAGAAGGTCCTACACCATTTGTTAGATTGGTATTATGAGGAAAGACCACTGCCACAGCGATTTGGGGATTATCAGATGGGGCATAAGCCACCGCATTGGTATTGGTTGCTTGCTGACCATCTGCCACATAGCTTTCGGCTGTACCCGTTTTTCCGCTAATGGATATCAAGGCACCATTTGAAAAGGCACGTCCAGTTGTCAATCCACTAGTCCCATGAGCAACCTGATAAAAACCTTGTTGCAAGATACTCATATCAGAGTCAGAAATATTGACCTTGTTCATCTCTGTCGGTTGCAGTTGCTGAATCAAGTCGCCCAGTCCTCCCTTATCATTATTTCCATAAATACCTTCAACAATACGAGGAGCCACACGAACTCCATTGTTAGCAATAGTTGCCACATACTGAGCCAACTGCATCGGCGTATAGTTATCAAATTGACCAAATGAATTCGTAAGATAATTAGCTAGATCATAATCTTTAGGGATAAAACCAGTAGATTCATCGGGTAAATCAATACCTGTAGCTGATCCCAAACCATATTCACCAAAGGTTGAGCGTAATTTCCCCATAGCTGATCCTAAGTTTCCAATTCCTGCAATCATATTCGGTTGATAAGTTAATCCCATAATCCCTAAAGCCGTTTGGACCATATAGGTATTGGATGAATACTCCAAGGCTTGAACAGCTGTAATCGGCATCGGACCAGAAAAAGCTGTATACCAAGAATTGATAGGGGGTGAACCTTGAAAAATAATTGACTGGTCTGTCAAAGTTTGATTACCAGATAACACACCATTTTCCCAACCAGAACTAATAGTTGCCGCTTTTACAACCGAACCTGGGACAAAGACATTGGTTATCGTTCCCAAGGAATCCGATGTTAACTCGCCTGTTTTCAAGTCATGTTTGATCCCTGACATGGATAAAACAGCACCTGTTTTGGGATTAAGGGCGACTGCATACACGCCTTCAGAATACTTGGCCCCACCATTTCCCAACTCTGAATTGAAATAACTTTTCAGCAAAGCATCCACACTATCTTGGAAGGCCAAATCAATTGTCAGTTTAATATTATTCCCTTTGGTACCAGCTTCGATATTTTCAACACTTTCCATGTTACCGTACTTATCTAGATGAATTTCTTTCACCGAGCGTTTTCCTTGTAAGGTTTCCTCGTATTGTTTTTCCAGGTAAGAAGTCCCAACACGGTCATTAAGAGAATAACCTTTTTTAAGATAGGCATCCGCTTCTTCCGCTGGGAGACCAGCTTTTTCACTCGACACACTACCAATTATAGAGGAAAGGGAAGTTTCTAAAACTTTTCTTTCCCAAGAAGTAGAAATACTGATACCAGGTAATTTCTTGGAAGCGGAAGCAATCAGAGCAATCTGGGTATCTGTCAAAGAATCCGTCACAATGCTTCCTGTCGCAAAGTTTCCAACCGCATTTAACTGACTAAAAAGATAGACTTCTTTCTTTTCATCCTCTGTATAGTTTAGTTGACTCGTCTGGACACTATCGACCGCATTGTTATACAGTTCTGATTCAGATAGACGATTACCATCTGAATCCAAGCGTTTCTCACTTGGGAGAGCCTCTACTGTTTTTTTATAGATCTCAGGATCAGCTAAATAATAATCTGCCAGCTGGCGTTCTGTCAAATTTGGCGAAGTGATGCTCACATATCCCAGTAACTGACTAGCGATTTCTTTCAGATCTTTAGCCGTCATTTTATTGCTACGCGTAAAGGAAACAACCTGCTTTAAAGTATTTTCTACCAAAGGTTTGCCACTAGCATCATAAATCTCCCCACGAGCGGAACTGGTTGTAACCTTGGTCTGACTAGCTGAAGCTAGCTTTTTTTCATAAAAATCCTTGTTCAGAACCTGCATATACAACAAACGACCAATAATGGTCAGAAAAAGTAAAATGACAATTGAAAACAATAAATTAAGCCGAATCGGAATCGAATGGCTATTAAATTTTCTCATACAAATCTGTCTCATTTCTAATAAAAATCTTACTCTCCATTTTACCATAATTTGAGAATAAAATTGTAGAAAAGAAGGAAGCTTTTTTCTTTTCCAATAGACAATACGTTTTTACTTAGTCATCCCTATATTATATGTTATAATAAATGTAAGACTAGCCTTTTTCCAATATGACTCGTATGAAGGAGCCTTCCCCATGAACAAACCGGATATCGCAACTGTCATTGATTCCCACTTCGAAGAAATGACAGACCTAGAGCAAGAAATTGCTCGCTATTTTTTGCAAGCTGAGACGATTAAAGATGATTTATCTTCTCAACAAGTCACTCAGAAATTACATATCTCCCAAGCCGCACTAACCCGCTTTGCTAAAAAGTGTGGCTTTACTGGCTACCGAGAATTTATTTTCCAATACCAACATCAATCAAAAAAACAGGACACTTATTCTCACAAACATAGTCCTTTAACCAAACGAGTCCTCAGAAGTTATAGCAATATGAGGGAACAAACACAGGACTTGATTGACGAAATACAACTAGAACGAATTGCCCAGTTAATCGAAGATGCTGAGCGTGTCTACTTCTTCGGAACAGGGAGTTCTGGACTGGTTGCTCGTGAAATGAAATTTCGCTTCATGCGTCTGGGGGTAGTCTGTGAAGCTTTGACCGATCAAGACGGCTTTGCCTGGACAACCAGCATTATGGATGAAAATTGTCTAGTGCTCGGCTTTTCACTCTCTGGCACAACACCTTCTATTTTGGATAGCCTATTGGATGCCAGGGAGATGGGCGCAAAAACTGTTCTCTTTACAAGTGTACCCAATAAAGATAGTCAGCCCTATACAGAGACCGTTCTTGTTGCCAGCCACAGCCAACCTTCCTACATCCAACGGATATCCGCTCAACTTCCTATGCTCTTCTTTATCGATTTGATTTATGCCTACTTTTTGGAAATCAATCGCGAAAGTAAGGAGAAAATCTTTAATAGCTACTGGGAAAATAAAAAACTCAATGGCTATCGTAGACAAAAACGTATCAGAAAATCCTAGTTTGGCTGGGCCAAACTAGGATTTTTATTCGTCACTAAACATAACTCTTCTAGATTATGAATTAGTCATATCTTGACTTAGTCTTAAATAATTTCATATAATCACTTTTTGAAGGGAGTAAATAAGCAAGTCTGACAGTATCCTCCACAATTGTATATAATACGATGTAATCCTTACTCAAGGTCAATCCTCGCGTTTGGTAGTGAGGATCTAATTTCTTACCAAATTTTTCATCGGCATCAAATCCAGCTTGGGGGAAAATTTCTAGCCGATTAATATCTTTTCTAATATTAGCTACTTTTCGTCTCGCAGCCTCTAAAGAACCGATTTCCTCTGCTATATACTGATATATTTTATCCAGACTATCAATTACTCTAGGAGAATACAAAATCCTATATTTTTTATAATCCATAGCGTGTCACGACATCCTCATCTGTCAAGTAATTTCCAGCCTCAATCTTGGCATAACTTTCTTGAACTTCTGCTTGTAATTGCCTAAATAAATACTCCTTCTCCAATTCCTCTTCACTCAGTAAATCTACTTCATTTGTTACGGCAACATTCTTTAAAAATAATCTTAGTGCTGAAGAAAGAGTGAGATTTTTTTCTTTTAACACTTCCATTGCATCATTTACTAATTCTCTATTAGCTTGGAAGGTCACAACTTTACTTGAATTCGCTATAGGCATTTTATATAATTCCTTTATATATTTTATTTATTATCTCACAATTATAAAGAAAGTCAAGAGGATTTGATTTGAAAATCCTCCTTTCCGTTTTTTGAATGTTTGACAACAAAAAGGAAGTATCTGCTATTTACTTTTACTTCCTCTCTCTAATTTTATTTGATTATTGTACTTCGACAAACTGAGATTTAGATTTTAACCCTTACGGAACATAAAACGGGCTATTCTCTTGAAGTATGTCTCATAAGATTATAGTTTAATGCTAAGTGTAGCTATATAGTCATTTCCATAACGTGATAATCGATGTCTTTTATCACATGATTCATAAAAATCGATCATAGCAAGACCATTTTTAAGTTGTCCTCTAATCTGACTTTCTAAGGTATGGCTAAATTCATATCCATATTCTGGATTGATGGTGATTTTGCCCTCCTCTTCAAGCTCTCTTGAATTAAAAGGTATTGAAAACTTCAAGAGTAGTTCCTCATCGGGTTTATCCCATACAATATCAGCATCATACATGTATATCCAAGGGTTCATAAATCCGACCATTAACAGTCCATCCTTTTTCAATACTCGAGAGGCTTCTTTATACATGTTTTCTAAATCTTCTATATATACATTTGAAACCGGATTGAAAATAATATCAAAAGTTTCATTTTCAAATGGAAATGGTTTTGTCATATCACCTTGAACTGTATTGATTTTTAAGCCTTCTCTTTTAGCAACCATCTCATCTCTTTGTAATTGTGATTTCGAAAAATCCATTATGGTTACATCATAACCTTTTGCAGCAAAAACTGGTCCCTGCTGTCCACCACCACAAGCTAACCCTAATATCTTTTTTCCCTTGGCTTTTTCAAACCATTCTGTTGGAACTTTTTTCCCAACAGTTAAGGAAACAGAAATTGGATGTTTTCTAACTTCTTCTAATTCTTCATGTGTCAATGGCTCAGTGTAGTCATTATTTACATTATTCCATCTATCTTCATTTAATTTTATATAATTACTCATCTTACAATCTCCTCGTAATTTTATATGATTTCGATTTAAGTTGGATGTGTTGCCATTACATTTCTCTCACCTCTAGAAATTCTAATTTGTCAAATTTTCGTCCATCTCATTATATCATTTTTCCGCATTTTCTCATTTACTCAAACTAAACACTAGTTAAATTGATGATAGAATTACTCTCGCTTTAACTTTTCACACAAGGCAGTTATTTTCTCCTAGTTTCTCATGATTACCTCCTTTGGATCAAATTCTGCAATAAAAAAAGAATTAAGCAAAACAGTTTTCACTCAAGTAGTGATTAAGTGTTCTGCTTAATTCAATAAATCCAAACTAGGATTGTTTTATTTTAAAGTGGTAATAAGCACCCAACATACCTGCTGTATTCTGATGATGGGCAAATTCTAATTGTGTTTTTTCGGCTAGACTTGGTACCAAGGAATCTTTTAAAGCTGTGCGGATCTTCGGTTTGAGAATCGCCTCTTGTCCCATGATACCACCACCTAGAATGACCACTTCTGGATTGGCAACGTAGCAAATATTTGCCAGACCTTTTCCAAGGTAGTCTACCATGCGGTCGATACCAGCCATACAAATCTTGTTGCCTTCAGTGGCTTCCTTAAAGATGCGTCGGCCATTCCACTGGTCAACTGGATCTCCATGAGCTGCTGCTACATACTCCACTAAGGCTGTCGTAGACGCCAAATCTTGGAAAGCCCCATCCTGCATATGCATATAACCGACTTCACAGGCCGAATTGCTAAATCCATGGAAAACCTTCCCATCCATAATCAAGCAGCCACCGATACCTGTTCCAATGGTCAAGCAAAGAGTGACACTCGCTCCCTTACCTGAACCAGATACCGCCTCAGCCAGACCTGCACAGTTGACATCATTTTCAATTTCACAAGGAATCGCAAAACTCGTCTCGATTTCCTTCTTGAACTGGGTTCCTGCATAATTTGGAATCTGTGGGCCAGCATAGAAAATCTCACCCTTTTCAGGATCCACCATTCCTGCAGAAGAAATAGCAACACCTGCTACTGGGCCTTTTTCTAGATAGCTGGCAACGATATCTTTTGTCTTTTGTAAGATATGAGGGCCACCTTTATGCGCCTCAGTTGGCATTTCATGGGATTCAACAAGTTGGCCTTCTTGGTCGATCAAACCATATTTGATGTTGGTTCCACCGATATCAATTGCAACGTAGTGTGTCATAAATACCTCCTTATGAATTAGAGGAAGCGCTCCTTGGTTTCACGAATCAAGGCTGCAGCTGCTTCTACAACTGGACGATCTTCTTCGGTTACTGGTGTCAATGGTGAACGAACAGATCCAATATTCAATCCTTCATTGATTTTCAAGACTTCCTTAATCACACCATACATATTTCCGTGTGCAGAAGTGAGTTTGCCAATGATTGCGTTGATAGCATACTGCAATTCACGCGCTGTTTCTAAGTCTTTGTCAGCAATCAACTGATTAAGTTTCAAGAAGAGTTCTGGCATAGCACCATATGTACCACCGATACCAGCTTTAGCACCCATGAGGCGGCCACCTAAGAACTGCTCATCTGGACCATTAAAGACGATATGGTCTTCTCCACCAAGGCTCACAAAAGTTTGGATATCTTGAACTGGCATAGAAGAGTTCTTCACACCGATAACACGGGGATTCTTCAACATTTCAGTATAAAGACTTGGAGTCAAAGCAACCCCTGCCAATTGAGGAATGTTGTAGATAACGTAGTCTGTATTTGGAGCTGCAGAACTAATATCGTTCCAGTATTTAGCAACTGAATATTCTGGCAAGCGGAAGTAAATTGGTGGAATTGTTGCAATGGCATCTACACCCAAGCTTTCTGCATGGCGAGCTAGTTCCATACTATCTTTAGTATTATTGCAAGCAACATGGGCAATAATAGTTAATTTACCTTTGGCAACTGCCATGACTTCTTCCAAGATTAACTTGCGATCTTCAACGCTTTGGTAGATACATTCGCCAGAAGATCCATTGACATAGAGACCTTGAACACCTTTATCAATGAAGTATTGAACCAAGGCACGTGTGCGCTCTGGACTTACTTCTCCTTGTTCATCGTAACATGCGTAGAAGGCTGGAATGACACCTTCGTATTTTTTTAAATCTGACATAGATTTTCTCCTGTTATTTTTATTTTCTGCTAAAGCAGATTCTTTCTTTACTTCTTTAGTATACACTTTGCCGAAAAGGCTTTCAATATTTTGTAGGCACTTAGATTTTAGTTTCTCTCTTATAGAATAGGTTTTGTAGCGTTTGAAAGTAGTTTCAGAAACGATTGCCATCCTTATTCATACTTAGCAAATAGCTTTTCCATCATCCCTACTTGTAAAAAAGCAAGAAGTCCAAAACCAAAGAGAATAAAAGCAGATACTCCCAATAGAAGGGTAAAGGCTGATAGATATAGAATCATCAAAATCAAAAAGATAATTACAATCATCAAGATAAACCAAGGAGCGTTAAAACTAGCCAAAATCAATCCTTTTTGCAGAATTTCTTTCCAAGATAGGTCATAACGTGCCGCGATAGGGTAACTAGCCAACATCACAATGGTAAGGAAAATCAGAATGCCTAGACAAATTGCTTTCACCAATTGGAAGGGCAGAGCTGTTTGACCCCAGAAAAGATAGAGATCTGAAAGAACTAGAAATACAATTCCTAATTCTAACATTCCCAACTGAAAACCTAGTTTCAGATTTTGCCTGAAAACTCTTAGATAGGTTCTGAAAACTGGAACACGTCTACTTTGCTTGACTTCAAACATCGTCTGATAGAGACTAATTTTAGCTACTCCAATCGTTACGATTGGTAAACAAGTTACTACAAAGAGAAGATTGACTGTTACAATATCTAAAACCTTCTCACTAATTCGCATTAGAAAATTATCTGTATCAAATGCAGCCTTGATGAGACTTCTTCCTTTTTGTGACATGTTTGCTCCCCCTATAATTTAATTTATATCACTTGCTAAATCATTCCGATTTATCAATTGATAAGATTCAACTCTTAAACTCAATTTTCAAAAGTGCTTAATAAGATAGTCATCAGCTATCTCTACCTATAATTCTAATCAATCAAAATTTTAAACAAATACTTGCGAACTTGATCTTCCATACCTGCATAGCCATTTGGTTGATGTGGTTCACCTGGGAAGAAAATTGCAAAATTGTGATAACCCAACAAGAGTGGGTATTTTTCATGACAATGAACAAAGCCAATGTCACTCGCTTCGTCGAATGCTACTGCTTCATCTTTGATACGTGAACCGTAGCTAGAATATTCATGACCTTCTACCAACAAATGTAAGTCAGCATAGTTCTTGTGATGTTCAAACTGATCATTTTCAGCTTTATTTAGGACATTTTCTTGAACAACTAGAAAAACCTTATCCCCATCAATATCATATTTTCCTAACTCGAATGAATCTTTACGATGTTCATAAAGATAATCAATTGCCTTGTCAAGATTTGGATGAATTCCTTTATAAAAGGTGATATTTTTTAAATCGTCAAAAATCATTATTTTCCCCTTTAAAAATCGTCATTAAGCGATTAAAACTAACACCTCCAACAGTGTCATTCACTGTCGGAGGTTTTTAAATCATGCTAGCAATAGCAAATTTGTACTGTAAAAGAAATCGTTTCTTATCCTTTAACAGCTCCCATAGTAATACCTTGAGTGAAGGATTTTTGGAAGACTAGGAAGACTGTTACAATTGGCACAGCTGCAAGGGCTGCCCCTGCCATGATTAAACCATAGTTGGTTGCCATTTCGGCCTGCATAGTTGCAACCCCGAGCGAGATGGTCAAGTTGTTACGTGAAGTCAACATTACCAACTGCATGAAGTAGTCATTCCATGTATTGATGAAGGTAAAGATTGCAAGGGCTGCAAATCCTGGTTTCACAATTGGGAAGGCTACGCTCCAGAAGGTACGAATCTCACCACAACCGTCGATTTTAGCTGATTCAAGCAACTCTGTAGGAATATTCTCACTGAACTGTTTCATGAGGAAGACCCCAAATGGCCATCCAATCAAAGGCAAGATAACTGCCCAAAGTGTATCATGGATTCCCATGAAGTTAACGATACGTACCAATGGTACAAGGACAACTTGTTTTGGAAGTGCCATGGCAGCGATGAAGATGGCAAAAAGAATACGTTGACCATAGAAACGTTTTTTAGCCAATACATAACCTGCTAGAGATGAGGTCGCACAGACTAAGAACATGGTTACCAATGAGATAAACACAGAGTTCCACATCCACTGCATAGCAGGGTTTTGCACCATGAGTTGTTGGAAGTTTTCCATGGTCGGCATTTTAGGGAACCATTGTGGCGGAATCATAATGGTATCAGGTTGTGACTTGAAGGCACCTGTCAAAATCCAGTAGAATGGAAAGATAAACAGCACGGTCAACAAGAGCAAGATAATAGTTGAAATAACAGTGAAAGCTGTTAAAGGTTTCTTTTGTGTAGATTGCATAGCTGTCTCCTTTCTTTAGTATTCTACGTCGTTTCCGAGTGCTTTAAATTGAACAAAGCTTACGATAGCAATCATAACTGCCAAGAAGACACCAATTGTATTGGCATAGCCGTATTCTGTCAATTGGAAGGCTTTTTCGTAAAGGTAGTACATCAAGGTACTTGTTGAGTAGTTTGGTCCACCAGATGTCAAAAGCTGAATCAAGGCGAAAACTTGGAATGAGTTGATTGTTGTGATGATTGCAATATAAAGAGTTGTTGGAAGAAGGCTTGGCCATTTAATCTTCCAGAAAACTTGAAATTCAGTTGCACCGTCTACACGAGCCGCTTCAACCAGTGAATTGTCAATATTCCCCATAGCAGCTATGTAGAGGATGATTGGTTGACCAACTGAAGTTGTCAAGAGGATAATCATAATTGCCAGTAATGCCCAGTGTTTATCTCCCAACCAAGAAATATTCTGGCTGATGATATGACTTGATTTAAGGACAAAGTTTAGAATCCCTGATAGTGGGTCATAAATCCATTTCCAAACAACTGTTACGGCAACACTACCTGTTACAACAGGAAGGAAGAAGACAAAACGGTAGAAAGATCTGGCAATAGCATTTTGATGGTAGGTTTGCGACGCCACAAAGAGCGAAAAGAGAACAACAATCGGTACAGATCCAACAACCAAAATAACTGTGTTAATCAAAGACTTCATAAAGACAGGGTCTTTAAACATACGAATGTAGTTGTCCAAACCCACAAACTCAAATTTAGTCATTGAATAGTTAAAGAAACTTGTAATGAATCCCATAATCATAGGAACCAATACAAAGATGACAAAGAAGAATAATACTGGTGCTAAGAAAGCGTAGGAAATCACTGTTTCCCGCATACGAATTTTATTGACTTTCACAGTCGGCACCTCTCTTTCACAAATAGAATATTTTGGATTTTCTTGAACTGTTTTAAAATCAAAATGAAATTTTTTAAGATTCTCTTATGTAAGAACTTCATTTTAATTTCGTGACAGTTCCTGATATTTCAAATAAAATCCTCCCTTTTCTTACATAGATTATGCACAGGGAAAAGGGAGGAAGTAATCTGATTCAGTGCTTATTGTTTTGTAGCTTTTTTGATAGTTTCGTTTGCTTTTTCAGTAAATGCTTTCAATGCATCAGCTGGTTTTTGATCGCCATTTGAAACTGATTGCAACATTGGGAACCATAGAGTTCTCATTTCTGCAAAACCATCAATTGTATTGTAGTATGGTGAGTAGTACTTAGTCCAAGCACCGATTGTTTCCATACGTTTGTCATCATAGAGTTTACCAAATGATGTACGAACTGGGAAAGCACCCGTACGAACAACGTCTTTTGGACCCCATTCTTTGTCATCCGCGATGAATTGAACGAATTTCTTAGATGCTGCAACTTTCTTGTCGTCCTTGTTGTTGAATACTGCAAATCCGTTTACAAGGTATTCAAGAGCTGGTTTACCTGAATCTGATGGGAATGGTACTTCTAGCACTTCTACTTTACTTGCTTCCAAGAGTTTAGCTTGGATACCGTTTTGAGATGGTGCCCAAAGGATTGTGTAAGATGTTTGACCATTCGCAAAGTTTTGGATATCTGCCCCACCGTCAAATTGTGAACCATTGTTCAACAAACCATCTTTGATCCAACTAGCTGCTTTTTCAAGACCTTTGACGAATTTAGGATCATCAGTTGTATATTTTGTTACATCTTTGTCTGTTACAGAAGCTCCATAAAGATTAGAGATGAAGGCACGTGTTCCTTGGTCTCCCCCTTGACCAGAACTGAACAATGAACCTGGTGTATACCCTTTGTCTTTAAGCGCTTTCAATACTTTTTCAAAGTCGTCTGTTGTCCAACCTTCTTTTACAAGGTTCGCAACTCCAGCATCTTCCAACATTTTCTTGTTCATCGCCATGTAGAATGGTGCTGAACTGATTGGATACATATAAGCTTTGTCTCCAGCTTTACTTGCTTTTACAATGTTTTCATTGTTGACATCTTTAACAAAGTCATCCGTGAAGAGGTCATTCAAGTCAGCCAATTTACCATTTTTACCATATTGGATGATACGTCCTGGTGCGTCAAAAAGTACGTCTGGAGCTGTACCTGCTTCGATAGCTGTAGTGATCTTTTCTGGACCTGACTTAAAGTCGATTGTTTCCAATTTCACTTTTACATCTGGGTTTGCTTTTTCAAAGGCTTCGATGATAGATTTTTCATATGTTCCAACACCATCACCAGTTTTTTCTTGAGTGAAGACTGGGAATGCCCACCAAGTGATTTCTGTTTTTCCGCTATCTCCACCAGATTTTCCAGCATCTTTACTTCCACCAGAATTTCCACATGCAGCAAGGCCAAGAATCGCAGCACCCGCAAGTACTGTACAAGCTAGTTTTCTAAATTTCATTTGTGTTCTCCTAATTGATAAGCGTATCCATATTGGATAATGAGCAAGTTTCTGTTTGTATACGTTTTCATTTTATCCGACGCATCCACCACTCTCCTCTTTTTTGAGATTGTGTTATTTGAGACCAGCAACAAAGCGTTCCGTAATCTCTTTTGGTCTAGTAATGGCACCACCAACAACGATGCCCCTAACTCCATATCCAAGGATTTGTTTGGCTTGTTCTGGTGTATGGATTTTTCCTTCTGCAATGACATCCACGCCGGCATCACAGAGTTTTTTGATTAATTCAAAATCAGGACCATCCACTTTTGGACTGTAAGATGTATAGCCTGATAAGGTTGTTCCGACAAAATCAATTCCTGCTTCTACAGCTGCTAGTCCTTCTTCGAAAGTACTTGTATCAGCCATCAAGAGCTGGTTCGGATATTTTTCCTTAACCTGACGAATGAACTCCTGAATCTCCAAACCATCATAACGTTCACGCTTGGTACAATCAAGAGCAATCACCTCGATGTCCAATTCTGCCAATTCATCAACTTCTTTCATAGTAGCAGTTATGAAGGGTTCTTGAGGTGGATAATCTCGTTTAATTATCCCAATAATTGGAAGTTTTGTAACCTCCTTTATTTCTTTAATATCACGAACACTATTTGCTCGGATACCCACTGCTCCACCTTGCTCAGCCGCTTTAACTAGCAAGGGAATAACTCCTCCCGCTTCTGTATAAAGCGGTTCGTGAGGAAGGGCCTGACAAGAAACAATGATTCCATCTTTGATTTGATTGATCAGAGCTTCTTTAGTAATCTGTGGCATCCTTTTTCCTCCTTTTCCTTTTTTCTTATGAATCCATTATATATCATTTTTGAAGCGCTTTCAATAAGTTGTCATAGAATAGATTTCAGTTTCAAAAGTATTTTATAGAACAGCTTATCTTGAAAGTAGTTTCAGATAACATAAATATCCGTATCTATTACTCAAAATTACGAATCTTATTATAAACTTCTATATCAATAAAACCAGTCTAGAATTCCCATCTTTTTACAGGACCCCAGACTGGTTTATTTTAGATTAACATAGAAGTTCAAAGTGAGATTTCAGACAAAGTTAACTGTCTTTTTGTTTATAGGAAATCATTACTCCAAGGATCATTCCCACAAAACCAAGCAAAACTGTTGTGATTGACTTATTCTCACCTGTATTTGGTAACTTAGACTGTTCGTTATTACTTACTTTATTCTCTAATCGATTAGACTCAGAGTTTTCATTTGTAGATAACAATTTAGATGACAGTGAAACTTCTTCAGCCTTGTTATCTTCTGTAGGATTTTTAAATAGTGGATTGTCAATGGAGTGTCGGAAAGTCATCGCATAAATACTAGAATTATTAGTCTCAAAAATAATCTTTCCATCTTTTTGTTCGAATTTAATAGGGTGTAGATTTCCTTCTGGATCTACGGCATAAACATTCTCAACGGACTGATCTATAGCAAAAGTAACAAGGACTTTTCCTTCAGGTTTAACATATCTACCATTTACATCCTTCAATTTGATATCAAATGCTTTGTAGTTTAATGAACTTAAATCACTAACTTGAATTTCTTGGATTTGAATACCTATCACATTTTTCAATACTTCTTCTGAAGCTTGAATTTGCACACTTCCTGCTTCATTTTTGAAAATACGTTGTGAACTAGCAATTCTTGTGATAACTTGTTTCATTGTTGCTTCATTCTTACTATCTCTATTGTTATCATGCATAGGACTTGCTACAACATTCACTCCGCCTGTGAGGTTCTGTTTTTCAACTGTTGGGACCGATTCTTCTGATGTTGATAATGGACTCGTATACTCTGGCATTTCTAGTATAGGAGATTCACCTACATTCACTCCGCCTGTGAAATCTGAAATGTGATGAAGCTCAGTATCTGCACCATTGACCCCGCCTGTAAACTCTGGCTTAGCTACGGTAGGAGCTGGAGAATCACCTAATGTAGATAGAACACCACTGTACTCTGGAACTTCTTTAACAAGTGAGTCACCTACATTCACTCCGCCTGTGAAATCTGAAATGTGATGAACCTCAGCATCTGCACCATTGACCCCGCCTCTAAACTCTGGCTTAGCTACGGTAGGAGCTGGAGAATCACCTAGTGTAAATAGGAAGCCTCTGTACTCTGGAACTTCTGTAACAAGTGAGTCGCCTCCATTCACTCCGCCTGTGAAATCTGAAATGTGATGAAGCTCAGTATCTGCACCATTGACCCCGCCTCTAAACTCTGGCTTAGCTACTGTAGGAGCTGCAAAGTCACCAGATGTACCTAAAATACCAGAATCTTCTTTTCCACTATCTTTTTTTGGATCTAATTTCCCAGCTAAATCCTTATCCGAATCCTTCTTAGAAGGTTCCACTTCTTTATCTTCCACATAGACAGGATCTTTTGGTTGACCCTCAATATAAGAACGAACCCAATCCAGCTGCTCTTTTGATAAAACCAAACCACCACTACGCTTCCTACAACACCATTTTGGTGAACGCCAATTAAAGCACCTTTATCATTATAAAGACCACCACCAGACGCTCCAGGTTTTGTACCTCCATAGCTAATTCCCTCTATTCCAGAGCCGAAGTCTGTAGTTCCTACTACTTTGCTATCTAAAACTGGACTTAGCTTGTTATCTGGAAAACCATAGACCGAAACTGAATCCCCCTCTGCAACTTTCGAAGATTGTTTTACAACCTCTACAGGAGTTACTCCTTTTACTGCTTCTTTTAACCGAACCAAAGCTAAGTCATTTTTAAAGCCAAATACAGAGTCTTTCTTATTCCAATAAACAATATCATCATCTGAAAAATTCACAGACTTACCATTCGGTAAAGTTGCTTTATACACTGTATTGGTACGACCAGATTTAGTAATTACTTCAGAACCTTTAACTGTTAAGAAATTATGAGCGACTGTTAACACCAAATTGGGTGCAATTAAAGTACCTGATCCCGATCCATCTGGCGTTTGAATGTGCGTTGTAGCATAGAAATTTTCTGAGCCATTCGGAGCTTGTAACACTTCTTTACTAGGTACAGGTAAGTTCGATTTACCACTCAAATCGACTTTGCCAACTTCAGTTCTTGCAAAATCCGAAGAAGACGTAGATGGAGGAGTTACCGAATCTACTACCGCTCTTATAATTGTATCTCCTAAAGCTAACTTACTGACATAGTCATCAGACCAAGTAGTATCACTTGCTAGTTTGTTAACTGGCACTCCGTTATAGGATACCACTTTAGCTGTTGGGGAAGTTGCTATTAACTGTTTGAAGTCTGGATTTTGTCTTAAATGAAAATTCAAGCCACTTCCAACAGGACCTTCCTGAACAACCTTATCTGAAATCAAACGAGTTCCTTTAGTATCTTCCACTCGAAGTAGAACACGACCTTTTTCTTCACCTTTTACTAAAGTAGCTCGACCTTTTTCATCAAAACTATACAAAGCACCATCAATCTCAGACTCTACATCTTTTAAAGCTATATGATTTTCATCATAGTAGTAACGGTTTGCACCATCTATATACCAACCCTTTATACCATATTTATCAATCATAGAACGAATCCAAGCTCTGTGCTTGTCCGTAAAGATAGTACCACCGCCAATACGCTCACTCTCAGGAGCGTTTGAAGTATTTGTTCCGTGCTGGTGGATACCGACTACCTCTCCCTTATCATTAAACAAAGGAGAACCTGAAAAACCTCCTAAAGCTGAGGAATGATAAGTGACTGCACCACTCTCTTTATTGATACTGCTCACAGTTGTTGAGACTGAATAAGCCTTACCGTCTTTCAAGCGAGCTTTATTTTCTTTACTTAAATTTGGAGTAGAAAAATCATTGGGATATCCGACCATAGTGATTTTATCACCAGTAGAAACCTCTTTATCACTCAATTCTCTTGGTGAATCTTCACCACCTGTCATAGCTTCTACAGGCTTTTTAGTTACCACTACTGCTAAGTCGTTGCTATAATCTTTTCCGAAGTCTTTGCCATTATACAAGTGAATAGAGTCTTTTTCAAGAGCTTCTGATACCCCTGAAGTCGGTACTTTGTTACTCTTCTCTGTTTCTGAGTTCATCACAACATAACTACGAGCAGACTCTCCACCACGTAAGACCGCAGACTTATCCTCTTGATTTTTATCATAGTAGTTATGAGCTACTGTTACCATCACATTTGGCGCTACGAATACACCACTACCAGAAGCCGTTTGTTTTCCACTTGTTCCGCTATCATAAGTGGTGTAAGTCATAGCAACACCCTCAGCAGGCTTACTATGCACGTTCACATCTTGAATATCACTACCGCCTTGAATGACATCAGCATAAACAACCCCACCACCAATAACTGGTAACTCTGGTGCAGCTAAGCCAATTACCGCTGATAGTGTCAAACAACCAACCAAACCATAAGCTTTGGATTTACGAAATTTTCCCAAACCTTTTAAACATACAAACATATATTACCTCACTTTAACTTTCAACGTTAATTTATCCAAGTATATTCTAAAAAATAAAATATTACAGTTTCTATTAGCATAACATTCTCTACTTTGATTCTTACAATAAAAATAGACATAGACTATTTTGCTACTTTACAAATGCTATTTAAGTACTGTATCTACAAGGATATAGTTTTTATAAGATATTATCCTAATCAGAAAACTAAGTTATACATAAACTTATATATAAAGGTTCATTTGTAGCAAAACTGTATATTTTCTTATAAATTATAACACATTTCACAGATGCTTTCCAATGTCTTGAAAGAACTTATACCAAACTAGATAGCAAAATGAATTGTTTTACACCAAGGTCAAAAAAAAAAATTCATACTCAATAAAAATCAAAAAGCAAACTAGGAAGCTAGCCGCAGGCTACTCAAGACACTGTTTTGAGCTTGCAGATAAAGCTGACGTGATTTGAAGAGATTTTCGGAGAGTAGGAATTTCAAAGTATATATGAACTAGAATGTTTGCTGACTAGACTCTGTACAAAAAGAGAGCTACTGGGCTCTCTCATTCATCACTTCACATACTTAAAAGGAATCTCACTACTACAGAGCCAGTTGTAGACTTGGTCATTGACAAAAACATTCATGGCTTCATGAGCATACTCAGGCATGATACGATAGGCCTTATCACAAGTCAGACGATTATAAATCGCAAACTGGGTAATAGGATAGCAAACATCGTCATCCAAGCCCGTAATCATCTTAACCTCAGCCTTGATACGATGGGCAAGATTTTTCACATCGATATAGGCAAGGGTCGCCATGATTTCCTCCTCAGTTTCGTGGAATGGATCGTGAAACTTGAAATATCGGAAAAGTTCGTCGTAAGCCTCGCTAGTATTCCCAATCTCAAGCACTCGTCTGAAGTCTGACAAGAAGGGATAGATGGCAACTGTTGTCTGAATCCGTAGATTGAGCGCTGCTGCAACCAGAGCTAAAGCCCCTCCTTGTGAGGCCCCATAGCTAGAAAGTCGCTTCTCATCAACCTCAGGCAAACTGGCAATAATCTCAACCAACTGGTAAATATCAAGATAAACATCCTTATAAAAGAGATGGTCCCGACCTTCCACAGCACCACGAATAATATGCCCCTTAACGGTATTTCCAAGAGGAGAACGCAAGCCATCTTGTGAGTAACCTGACTGACCCCGCACATCCATGGATACAACACCGTAACCAGCCACAGTATAGGCCAGCATGTCGGTCCAATCCCAGCCACGTCCCATATAACCATGAAAATGGAAGATTAGAGGAACTTTTTCCTCACTCTTTGGAAGAACAACGCGTGCATAGACCTTGCCTTCATTTGTTCCTTCAAAAGTGAGCTCAAAGCACTTGACTTGAGGAATGTGGAAATCTCTCTCCTCCAACTGGTAGGTTGGAAGAGTTGAAACTTTTTTCACTTCCTCATCCCAGAAAATATCAAAGTCTTCTGGAACCTCGTCCCTACCTTTATAAGTCTTAATTTCTTCTAACAAAGCTGGATTTTTCATAGCATGCTCCTTTTTTGTAATCGTTACCATAACTGTAGCATATCTAGAAAAGCAATGCAAGAAAGAAGGGTAATACTCTTCGAAAATCTCTTCAAACCACGTCAATATCGCCTTGGATTATATATGTAACTGACTTGGTCAGTCTGATCTACAACCTCAAAGTAGTGCTTTGAGCAACCTACGGCTAGTTTCCTAGTTCGCTCTTTGATTGTCATTAAGTATAAATAGAAAGTGAATTTAGCTTTTCCTCCCTCAAACCGATCATCTGAAGGCAATCTTAAACTTCTAGTATTCAGTTTTACATATGATCCTTCACAGCTACTGCTACCATTTTGGCTTTTGCACGGACTTTACCCGCCACTGACATCTCCATAGAAATAATTGCCTTCCTTTCCCCTAATTCCTCCAGAGTAGAAATGACGACAATTTCATCGTCAATTGGGGTTGGGCTAAGATAATCAACTTCTAAATGAGCTGTGATGAAGCGACCGATAACTGTTTCGTCTGTCAATTCCAAACCTTTTTGATGGTGAGCAAACCATGCAGCGGACGCTGTTCCATGACAGTCAAAAATCACAGCAATCATGCCTCCAAATAGATTTGCAGGAACACCTCCTGTATACTGCTGGTCTACCTTAATACGGCTAATACAGCTTGTGCCCTCTACACTTGGATAAGTTTTCAAATGCAATCCTAAATCATTCTTTGGGCCACAACCCCAACAATGCTGGAAGCGTTCTCCATACCTATCCTGAATAGCAATCGTTCTTGTTTCTAACATTCTTTTCACTCCTCCTTATTCAGATGGGGTCATTATATCAAGCTTCTGTCAAAGAGTAAATAGACTGGAAGACTAATATCTTTTTATCACTTGACTAAGTTTGATTTATAGCCGATTATTTCATAAAAATAAAAAGAGCATTTCTGCCCTTTTTCGCCTGTTCAATCTTATTTTGTTGCTTCTTTCTTTTGGAAAGTGGTTTGGTAATTTACTTTAATCGTTACTGTCATGTGAGAGTCCTCGTTTCTTTTTGATGACTCTAGTATAAGGGGCAAACCTGAAAGCTAGCTTAAGATTTCCTTAGAGAAAGCTTATACTCAATGAAAATCAAAGAGCAAACTAGGAAACTAGCCGCAGGCTGTACTTGAGTACGGCAAGGCGACGTTGACGTGGTTTAAATTTGATTTTCGAAGAGTATTAATCTAAATGTTCTTTCTTTTCCATATGAAGGGCAATCATGCGCCACTCTGGATCCTCTTGCCAGCCTTCTATAGAACTAATGTAGCTAGCAACCTTTCTGGCTTCTTCTAAAATCGGAAAATCTTCGATAATATCAGCCACTTGGAACTCTGGAAGCCCTGACTGTCTAGTTCCAAAAATCTCACCAGAACCCCTCATTTTCAAATCTTCCTCCGCGAGGACAAAACCATTGGTGGTTTCTGTCATGATGCGCATGCGGTCCTTCCCAGAATCCGTCTTGGGATTGGCAACGAGAACAGCATAGGATTGCTTATCTCCCCGACCAACACGACCCCTGAGCTGGTGAAGCTGGCTGAGACCGAAGCGATCGGCATCCATGATAATCATGACGGTCGCATTGGGAACATTAACCCCAACCTCGATAACCGTTGTCGAAACCAAAATATCCGTCTTTCTCTCTTTGAAATCCTGCATAATCTGGTCTTTTTCATCACTCTTCATCTTACCATGTAGAAGAGCCACTTCTGCCTTGCCCGCAAAATGAGCCGTCAATTCCTCAGATAAAGCAATAGCATTTTTCAAATCCAGAGCTTCAGATTCTTCAATCAAGGGAGAGATAACATAGGCTTGGGAACCTTTTTGAATTTCTCCCTCTACCCAAGTCAAGACCTGAGGTAGCTGCTCATGCTTGATCCAGCGCGTCACAATAGGCTTCCGCCCTGCTGGCATCTGGTCGATAATGGAAACATCCATGTCTCCAAAGGCTGTGATGGCCAGCGTCCGTGGAATGGGAGTCGCCGTCATCATGAGAACGTCAGGATTGTCGCCTTTTTCCCGTAAAATACGCCTTTGCCCCACACCAAAACGGTGCTGCTCATCGATGATAATCAAGCCTAGACGAGCATAATCCACCCCATCTTGTATCAGAGCGTGGGTTCCAATAATCAAATCAGCCTCACCCTTGGCAATGGTCTCCAAAACTTCTCTTTTTTCTGCAGCTTTTAAGGAACCTGTCAAGAGAGCCAGTTTCAAGTCTGGAAAAAGCCCCTTCAAACTCTCAAAATGCTGCTCTGCTAGAATCTCTGTCGGCACCATGAGGGCTGCCTGATAGCCAGCTGTCACCGCCGCAAACATAGCCAAGCCGGCAACTACAGTTTTCCCGCTCCCCACATCACCTTGCAAGAGACGATTCATGTGATGGTCGGACTTCATGTCGATCAAAATTTCCTGCAAACTCTTTTCCTGAGCTTGGGTCAGAGCAAAAGGTAGACTTTCTTTAACAGCCAACACTTTTTCCTGAGACCACTCCAGAACCAGACCGCTCCCCTGAACTCTGTTTTCAGACTTGAGCGTCTGCAATTGCATTTGGAAATAAAAGAGTTCTTCAAACTTGATACGGCGAAGAGCCTGCTTGTATTCTGCCAAATCCTTAGGAAAATGCATGGCACGAACGGCCTGACAACGGGACATGAGTTTGTATTTGTCCAGCAAAGACTGGGGAAGATTTTCCTCAATCAAGAGGTCCAACCCCTGATCAAAGGCCGTTTTGATGATCTTGACCAGACTGGCCTGACTGATTCCCTGAGCAAGACGATAGACAGGCTGGAGGTCATCTTCCACCTGAGCCAGAACCTTCATCCCTGTCAGACTAGCCTTGGCACGGTCCCATTTTCCAAAAACAGCCAGGGTTGCTCCCAACTCTATCTTATCAGCTAGATAAGGCTGATTAAAAAAATTCACCGCAAAAACGACTTCTCCCTGCTTGAGACTAAAGCGCAAACGATTACGCTTGAAACCATAATACTGGACACTGGCAGGAGTCACGACTTGACCAGAAAGAACCGCCTTTTCACCATCTTCCAGTTCCAGCACCTGCTTGGTTTTGAAATCTTCATAACGGAAAGGAAAGTAGAGCAAGAGGTCTTGCAAGTTTTCAATTCCTAGTTTGGCGTATTTCTCTGCTGACTTTGGTCCCACACCAGGTAAGACATGCAAGGGTTGATGTAGATTCATGCTCCACTCCTTTCTTTTTAATAATATTCTCTCGGAATGCGGTCACTGAGGAGACAAACCACCTCATAGTTAATGGTTCCGCGGTAGGTCGCTACCTGAGTAGCTGTGATTTCCTTATTCTCGTTGGAACCAATCAAGGTTACTTTTGTTCCTAGCGGATAAAGTTTAGGCAAACGAATAGTGATTTGGTCCATAGAAACCCGTCCAACGATTGGGCAGGCTTGCCCATCTACCAAGACAGAGAAATTTTGCATGTCTCGTGTCCAACCATCTGCATAGCCGATTGGCACGGTCGCGATGACTTGCTCGCTATCCGCCTGATAGGTTGCTCCATAGCCCATGCAGGCTCCAGCTGGAACTGTCTTGACATGAACCAAGGCAGATTCCAAGGTCAAGGCTGATTTCAAGTCATAAGGCAAGTCCAACACCTCTCCACTTGGGTTGAGACCATACATGGCATCTCCCATACGAACCGCATTGAAAATGGTCTCTGCATGCCAGAGGGTCGTTGCCGAATTACTTGCGTGAACCAGGTCTGGAAGACCTTTCATACTGTCCAAAATAGCTTTAAACCGTTCTAACTGCTCATTAAAGTAGGTATCTGATTCTTCATCTGCAGTCGCAAAGTGGGTAAAAATCCCTTCAACACTAGCACCGTGTTGTTGGAGCAAGTCTTGAGCCTGATTAGCCTCACCAGCCTCTCTAAAACCAATCCGTCCCATTCCTGAGTCAATCTTGAGGTGGACAGTCAAGCCAGTTAAATCTGATTCCTCATCTAACAATGCTTGAATCCACTCTAGCCCAGCCACTGTCAAGGTAATGTCGTATTCTTTAGCTAGAGCAACAGCTTCGATGTCAGAAACTCCTAAAATGAGGATTTTCTTGCTGAGTCCAGCCTGTCTGAGTTCAATAGCTTCATCAATATTCGAAACGCAAAAACCATCGACATCATCTTGAATAGCCTTCGCAACGGCAACAGCTCCATGCCCATAGGCATTGGCCTTGACAACTGCAAATTTGAGCGTTCCTTCAGGGATATGAGCTCCCATTTGTTGAATGTTTTGTCGAATAGCTCCTAGATGAATCAGAGCCTTGGTTGGTCTATGTGGACTAGCTTTCATGATTTTCCTCCAAAATGACACTGACTGTCACAAACTGATCTGTATGGCTGATAGACAGCCAAATCTTTCCTGAAAACGGTGACTGACTAAAATAAGGCGCCCCACGTTCATTGTTCAAGATTTCCAAATCCTGAAAACTGAGCTTGCCAATACCCGTTCCCATAGCCTTGGAAAAGGCCTCCTTAGCCGACCAGCGACCAGCCAAATATTCAATCTGTCTACGCCCTTTGAGACTGGTGAAGCGTTCCATTTCCTTAGCTGTCAGCACCCGCTGGGCAAATCCTTCATGTCGTATAACTGCTCTTTCTATCGAAGCTAATTCCTCGATATCAATTCCGTGTCCAACTATCATTCTCATCAAAAGGAGTTGAGATTCCCCAACTCCATCCTTTTCACTTATTTTGTCAAGGTAGCATAAATCTCTTCTACCAAGGCCTCTGTATTTTCCCAACCTAGGCAAGGATCTGTAATAGAGCAACCAAAGACCTCTGGTTGATTTTGACGACCATCTGCTAGGTAAGATTCAATCATAAAGCCTCGAACCGTCTTTTTAATCTTCTCATTCCAATCACGATTTTGCAAGGTCTGGCGAACAATTCGAATCTGTTCCATATATTGCTTGCCTGAGTTATCATGGTTGGTGTCGATGAGGATAAAAGGATTTTCAAGTCCCATTGTCTCATAACGTTCAATAGCATTTAGCAGGATTTCATAGTAAAAATTAGGCTCATTTTTTCCATATTCATTGACTGCGCCACGAAGAATAACGTGAGCCAAGGGATTTCCTGAAGTTTCAACTTCTTGACCATGGAAGAGGAAGGTCTGTTTGTTTTGAGCAGCATAAATACCGTTAAACATAACCCCAAGATTTCCTGAGGTTGGATTTTTCATTCCGACTGGTGCATCAATCCCTGAGGCCACAAAACGGTGCTCTTGGTCTTCCACAGAACGAGCCCCAACAGCATGGTAGCTGACCAAATCATCCACCAAGACCAGATTTGACGGATAAAGCATCTCATCTGCCGTTGTCAAACCAGTCTCTGTAATCACGCGATAGTGCAACTGGCGCACAGCCTGCAAGCCATTAATCAAACTTGGAGCCTTAGAAGTATCTGGCTGGTGAACCAAACCTTTGTAACCGTCTCCATTGGTGCGAGGTTTAGCAGTATAAACACGCATAACCATGAAAATCTTGTCCGCCACCTTCTTTTGCAAGGCAGATAAACGGCGGGCGTATTCCAAGACAGCTTCTTCATTGTCAGAAGAGCACGGACCAATCACCAAAAGGATTCGGTCATCTTCTCCTGAAATGATGTCTGCCAATTCTCTGTCACGGCGCTCCTTTAGGCGCAATGCTTCCGCAGACAATTGGGTTTCTGCCTTGATTGCTTCAATATCGATTTCTTGACCTTTTTCAATAAATGCCATCTTATTCTCCTAGCGTTTGGTAGATTTCTCTGACAAGGGCTTCCGTATTTTCCCAGCCAAGGCAAGGATCTGTGATAGACTTGCCAAATACTTCTGGTTCGTTTTGACGGCCGTCTTCTAGATAAGACTCAATCATAAAACCACGAACGTACTGCTTGATTTTTTCATTCCAATCACGGTTAATCAAGGTCTGGCGGACAATTCGAATCTGGTCCATATATTGCTTACCAGAGTTGTCATGATTGGTGTCCACAATGATAAAGGGATTTTCCAAGCCCATTTTCTCATACTGGGCAATGGTGTCCATCAAATTATCATAGTAGTAGTTAGGAATATTCTTACCATACTCATTGGTCGCTCCACGAAGAATGGCGTGCGAAAGCGGGTTCCCAGTTGTTTCCACTTCTTTTCCTAGGAAAAGGAAGCTTTGTTTGTTTTGAGCAGCATAAATCCCATTAAACATAACATTGAGATTTCCAGAGGTTGGATTTTTAAAACCAGTCGCAAAATCTGCCCCACTGGCCACAAAGCGGTGTTGCTGGTCTTCAACTGAACGGGCACCAACTGCCATGTAGGAAATCAAATCATCTACAAGCGGAAGATTTTCAGGATAAAGCATTTCATCAGCTGTCGTCATACCTGTTTCCGTGATGACACGATAGTGAAGATGGCGAACAGCTTTGATTCCGTTGATGAGGCTAGGGGCTTCTGCTGTGTTAGGCTGGTGAATCAAGCCCTTATAGCCATCTCCGTTAGTACGAGGTTTGGCAGTATAAACACGCATAACCATAAAGATACGGTCTGCTACTTCTTCTTGTAGGACTGCCAAACGCTTAGCGTACTCAAGAACAGCTTCTTCATTGTCAGATGAGCATGGCCCGATTACCAAGAGAACTCGCTGGTCATCTCCACGTATAATGGCTTCTAGCTCTTGATCGCGCTGTGATTTTCTCTCCAAAGCTTGGCCTTCCAATTTTGATAAGGCACGAACTTCTTCAATATTAATTTTAGGACTTTTTGCTGTAAATACCATAACTCATCTCCTTATAAAGCAAACGGATACCAAGTAAAAATATACTTTTCACAAGGTATCCGCCTCTAAACTATCTCATTTTATTGTCTTTTTCCGTGACAGTTTTTAAACTTCTTACCAGAACCACATGGGCAAAGTTCATTGCGTCCAATCTGGCTCAAATCCAAATCTTCTGGCATATTTGCTTGGTGGGCAGCGATATTGCGAGTCGCTGTTGTACTGATATGGTGTTCTGCTTGTGGTCTTTCTTGTTCATGAATTTGTGCTTTCATCATCAAACGTGTCACATCAAACTCAATCGAACCAATCATGTCATTAAACATACGGAAACCTTCTGCCTGATACTCAACAACAGGGTTGTTCTGAGCATAGCCACGAAGTCCAACCGCGTTACGCAATTGATCAAGAGCATCGATATGATCTGTCCACTTGTTATCTACAACTCGTAGAATCAAAACTTTTTGGAATTCTTTAACTGCTTCTTCATCGCGTAATTTTGAAACTTGACTATCGTAAACTTGCAAGGCACGTTGGAAGAGTTCTTCCTTAATAGCCTTATCAGACAAGCCTGACAAGTCTTCAACAGAAATAGAATCTTCAGGAAGCAAGTTGTACTTAGCAAAGTTCAAAATTGCCTCTAGTTTTTCATCTTGTTTGGCACGCGCATGACCATCAACGACACGACCAATCGTGCGTTTGATCATAGAGTGAATTTCAGGTGCCAAGTCACGATCTGCAGTGATAACGTCGTAACGTTGAGCATAGATAATCTCACGTTGTTCACGCATGACATCATCGTATTGAAGGACTTGTTTACGGGTATCGTAGTTATTTCCTTCGACACGTTTTTGTGCTGCTTCAACCTGACGTGTCAACATGCGAGACTCAATGGCCTCTTCAGACATGTTGAGACGTTCAAAAATTCCCTTCAAGCGTTCAGAACCAAAACGTTTCATCAAGTCATCTTCAAGAGATAGGTAGAATTGTGACTCACCTGGGTCTCCTTGACGACCTGAACGTCCACGAAGCTGGTTATCGATACGACGGCTTTCATGACGTTCTGTACCAATCACACAAAGTCCACCTAATTCGCGAACCCCTTCACCAAGCTTGATATCGGTACCACGACCGGCCATGTTGGTTGCGATGGTAACAGCACCACGTTGACCAGCATTCATGATAATTTGGGCTTCTTTATAGTGGTTTTTAGCATTCAAGACTTCGTGAGGAACGCCAGCTGCAACCAATTTCTTAGAAATGTAGTCACTGGTTTCAACCGCTACTGTACCAACCAAGACAGGCTGACCTTTTTGGTAACGAGCCTTAACGTCTTCAACAACCGCCTTAAACTTAGCTTCAATGCTAGCAAAAAGTAGGTCTGGATGGTCAATACGTTGAACAGGACGGTTTGTTGGGATTGGAATAACACGAATGTTGTAAATTTCTCGGAATTCTTCTTCCTCAGTCTTACCTGTACCCGTCATACCAGACAATTTTTTGTACATACGGAAAAGGTTTTGGTAAGTGATTGAAGCAGATGTCTTAGTTTCATCCTGAATTGGCACACCTTCTTTAGCTTCAATAGCTTGGTGCAATCCATCAGAATAACGACGACCTTCCATAGTACGACCCGTAAATTGGTCGACGATCAGAATTTCTTGCTCTTCGCTCACCACATAGTCAATATCAAGAAGCATGATGTAGTTGGCACGAAGGGCGTTATCAATAAAGTGAGTAAGAGCTACGTTTTCGATGTCATAGAGATTTTCAAGTTTGAAGTAGCTTTCAGCCTTGTCAATCCCTGAATCAGACAAACCAATAGTTTTAGACTGCACATCGATGATGTAGTCGTCTTTGTCCAAAGATTTTACATAGTGGTCTGCCATGTGGTAGAGCTGACTGGTTTCAACTGCGTTAGCACCTGATACGATCAAAGGTGTACGGGCCTCGTCAATCAAGATTGAGTCAACCTCATCAACCAAGGCATAGTTAAGCGGACGTTGTACCATGTTTTCAGCGCGAACAACCATGTTATCACGAAGGTAGTCAAATCCGATTTCTGAGTTGGTTGAGTAGGTAATATCACACTCATAGGCTTCTTTTTTCTCCATC
Source organism: Streptococcus mitis 17/34 (assembly GCA_000430305.1). Classification (GTDB taxonomy): domain Bacteria; phylum Bacillota; class Bacilli; order Lactobacillales; family Streptococcaceae; genus Streptococcus; species Streptococcus mitis_AW. Next base: position 75,470 of record ASZZ01000004.1, on the reverse strand, counting down.
GGAGATTTGGCAGCCAAGTTAATCCCTACTGACAAGCCAAGCCATGAGTACAATTCACCCATCTCAGTCGCGTCACGTTCTGATAGATATTCATTGACCGTAACTACGTGAACCCCTTTGCCTGAAAGGGCATTGAGGTATACCGGCATAGTCGCAGTCAAGGTTTTCCCTTCCCCTGTACGCATCTCTGGCACATCACCATGGTGAAGAACGATTCCCCCATGACCTGGACCTTATATGGGAAGAGACCTAGGACACGTTTGGCACCTTCACGGACAACCGCAAATGCTTCATAAAGCAATGAATCCAGTGATTCTCCATTTTGATAACGTTCTTTAAATTCAACTGTTTTTGCTTTTAGTTGGTCATCAGTCAAAGCAGCCATTTGGTCTTCGTATTTGAAAACCTTGTCAGCCATCTTTTCCAGACGACGGATTTCTCCTTTATCATTTTCGATAATTGTTTTTAAAATATTAGCCATGTTTTTCCTTACTTTAAATTCCGAATATTTTAGAATGTTCTTTTAATTTTAGCACAATTACTGATTATTTTCAAGGAAGAATCCCCATTTTGCAAAGGAAAAAGAGGCTAGTTTCCAAGCTAACCTCTCTGACTTTTATAATACTTTAATTGCCAAAAATCGGCAAAATAGCAAATAGAATAAATAGGTTGATCCAAAGAGAAAGACAACAGATCAGTCCAAAAACAAAGAGACTGACTTTCTTGGATAGCAAGGCCATCAAAATGGACAGAATGCCAAAAACTAGCAAGATTTTCTGTATGCTGAAGAGGTCAATCTTTCCCCCCAGAATCGGACTGCCCCAAGGAAGAAAGAAGAAAGCAATCCAGATCAACAGAACTAAACCAATATAGACCTTAGAATAGCGTGTAATAAATGATTTTAGATGTGCCATAAGCTACCTCCTATTAAAAACCGATATAAATCAATGCCTTCCGCCCGTAGACTTTCCTAACTCCTTTCTTAGTCTAAGCATTTTTTTGAAACAGGAATAAGTTAACCAATTCAGACCAATAGCTAGCAGAATAAAAAGAAACCAAATGCCCCAAAACTTGATATCTGTCACATTTCTCAAGACGATATTGAAAAACAGAACTGAAACAACTGTCCAAGCAATGCTAAAAAGAGAATAGAGGGGGATGTAAACCCAGTAAAAATAGTAAAAAATTGGGAAAAATTTACTATTTCTGTTGGCCTTTTCAATCCAGTTATCAAAATAAAAGTAAGGTGCTAAAAGTAAGAATTTAAACAAATGTTCCATCATCGACACCTCTTTTTTGATAGCGTTTTCTTCAACTTCATTCTATCAAAAAATCTGGAAATGTCATTCCAGATTCTACTTTTTTATTTACGTTTTCTTGCGATGAGATGGATTGGTGTTCCTTCAAAGACAAAGGCCTTGCGGATTTGATTTTCCAAGAAACGCAGGTAAGAAAAGTGCATAAGTTCTTCTTCGTTGACAAAGATAACAAAGGTTGGTGGTTTGGTTGCCACTTGGGTCGCATAAAAAATCTTGAGACGCTTTCCTTTGTCTGTCGGTGTTGGGTTGATGGCAATAGCATCCATAATCACATCGTTCAAGACAGCTGATGGAATACGTGTGTTTTGACTTTCGCTGATTTGCTTAATCATCTCAGGAAGTTTGTGGAGGCGTTGCTTGGTCAAAGCGGATACAAAGATAATCGGTGCGTAAGGCAGGTATTGGAACTGCTCACGAATATCTTCTTCCCAGTTTTTCATAGTGTGGTTGTCTTTTTCAAGCGTATCCCACTTGTTGACCACGATAATCATCCCTTTACCAGCTTCATGGGCAAATCCTGCGATACGCTTGTCGTATTCACGAATACCCTCTTCCGCATTGATGACCATCAAGACCACATCTGAACGGTCAATAGCACGCATGGCACGCATGACAGAGTATTTCTCAGTATTTTCATAAACCTTACCAGACTTACGCATGCCAGCCGTATCAATCATGGTAAACTCTTGACCATCTGTATCTGTAAAGTGGGTATCAATGGCGTCACGAGTTGTTCCAGCAACTGGACTTGCAATGACACGGTCTTCTCCCAAGATAGCGTTAATCAAGCTTGATTTTCCAACATTGGGACGACCAATCAGGCTAAACTTAATGACATCTGGATTCTCTTCTTCATATTCATTTGGAAGGTTTTCCACAATCGCATCTAGCACATCCCCTGTACCGATACCATGGACAGATGAGATTGGCAGTGGTTCACCCAAACCGAGGGCATAGAAATCATAGATATCATTTCGCATCTCAGGATTGTCCACTTTGTTCACTGCGAGGATAACTGGTTTATGGGTCTTATAAAGCTTACGGGCTACGTATTCGTCTGCATCGGTAATTCCTTCCTTACCAGACACCACAAAGACGATAACATCGGCTTCTTCCATGGCAATTTCTGCCTGGTGCTTGATTTGTTCCATGAAAGGAGCATCGACATCATCGATTCCTCCTGTATCAATCATGCTAAACGAACGATTGAGCCACTCACCCGTTGCATAAATACGGTCACGTGTCACTCCTTCGACATCTTCTACAATGGAGATTCGCTCACCAGCGATCCGATTAAATAGGGTTGATTTCCCAACATTGGGACGTCCTACAATGGCAATAGTTGGTAGGGCCATAATTTCTCACTTTCTACAATAACTTCTTCTGTTCAAGATTTTTTCTAGTTGAGTTTGGTTCTGCTTGACCAAACTGTTCTGCTAGACGCTGGCTCCAGCTTGTGGTCGCACGTGCTCCAGCATAGTCCGCCTGTACACGGTCATAAGCTTGGATTGCCTCAGTTGACTGTTCTTGGTATTCTTCCTCAAAGATAACATTCTCTAGTGGCAGTCTTGGTTTCACATCATGATGTTGATTTGGCACACCTAGTGCCATCCCAAAGACAGGATAGGTGTAGTCAGGCAGGTTAAAAAGCTCTGCCACTTCTTCTGACTTGTATCGAACCAAACCGATAATCACACCACCATAGCCCAAGCTTTCAGCTGCCAGCAGGGCATTTTGGCCAGCAAGAGTCGCATCGACCGAACTAATCAAGAGACCTTCTACACCTTGGGGTTGGAAGGTGTCGGTATGAAGTCGGGCTCCCTTTTCTGCTCGGTTCAAATCTCCGACAAAGAGAAGGAAAACAGCTGACTGGCGAATGGCTTCTTGAGGTACCAATTCATACAAGGCATCTTTCTTCTCTTGACTTCGTACCACAATCACAGAGTAGGATTGGAAATTCTTCCAAGACGAGGCCATCTGGGCTGCTGTCAAGATTTCAGTCAAGTCTTCCTGAGGAAGGGCTTGCTCCTTAAACCTGCGCACTGAAGTATGAGCCTTCATTAATTTGATTGTTTCTGTCATCGACGGTTCACTCCTTCTAAACGAGTCTCCTCAGCCAAATAACGGATGCGCTCCATGACGCGTCTGGCTTCCCAGGTTTCGTCATTTCCATGCTTCCCTTTAGCGAAATGCAACTCCAAATCTTCAAAGTTGAAGTTGGATGTAAAAAAGGTCGGTAAATTTTCCTGCATCCGATATTGAAGAATGACTTGCAGGATTTCATCACGTACCCAAGCTGTTGACTGCTCGGCACCAATATCATCTAAAATCAGGACTTCAGAAAACTTAAGCTCATCCACCAAGGTCTTCACATTGCCATCACCGATAGCATTTTTGACATCAATGACAAAGCTAGGATAGTGGAGGAGAGTGGAGGAAACACCACGTTTTTCTGATAAATCATGGGCTAAGGCAGCCACCATGAAACTTTTACCTACACCAAAGTCTCCATATAAGTAAAGACCTTTTCGAATAGCTGGATATTGCTCCACGAAGGCTAATAGCTTTTCAAAAACTGGCAAGCGCCCCAAATCATCCAAGTCAACTTGAGCTAAACTAGCTTGCTTTAGACTGGCTGGTAGATTGATTAACTTGAGCCGGTTCTTAATAGCCGCTTCTTTTTCAGCCGCGATTAGTTCAGGAGTTTCTTCGTAAGAAACGTCCGCATAGCCATGATTCATAACCAAAATCGGCTTGTATCCTTTGGCAATATAATCCGTATCCCCACGGAGAAATTTGTCACGCTCGGTGATGTACTGATTAAACTTGGAGATACTGCGATTTAATTCCTCTGGAGTCAAGGATTCTTGCTGGATAAAGGCCGCAACATCAGGATCCTTCATGATTTTCTGGACCAAGTCTTGATAATGAAAACGGCTAGGTTGACGTTTGAGTACGTCTCCGACACTTTCCATCTAATCTCCTCCTTTTTCTAATCGAGCTAATAGTTCTTGTTTCTTACGCTCTAATTCCAGACGAGTTTCCTCGCTGGTTTCATTCTTATAATCTGGATTGCTCCACTTGGGTACATTGGACTTGGCAGGACTCTGTTTACTGCCTTTTTGAGCCTGGCTCTTCTGCCCTCGCTCACGGATGCGCAAGACTGCCTCTTCTGCCGAATGAATCTTTTGATAGGCGTAATCATTGGCTACCTTCATGGCATATTTCTCATTGATATTTGCCGAATCCACCTTATTAAAGGTCAATAAGAGAATGATATTGATGACTTCGTCCAGCAAGCCCAAGCCAGCCATCTGTTGCAAGAGTTCTCTTTCTGTTTGGGTAATGGTTCCCTTGCGTGTTTGCTTGATTTCTGCCAAGAACTGCAGGGCAGTCTTACTTTTGGCTTCCTTGATAATGGTTGCTTCCTTAGGACTAAAGTCAGAGGAAACAGGTTTTTGAGCAATTTTTTCCCGCATTCGTTTGGTTGAAATAACCTGAGAAACAGCTGTTGACTTGGCCAATTGATAGGTTTCAAACCAAGTCCATTTCTTCTCCTCGGCAATGGCAAAGAGGTTTAAGACATCGGACTGCTCATCCGCAAAACGAAGCCCATCTCGAGCCATAAGCTGACGAAAATGGTCTAAGTCAAAATCGTTGGCCACTTTCTTCTTGAGACTAAGATCTTCTTGATTTCCTAGTTCTGCCAAGTCTGGAAAGACTTGATTGAGCGAGACAGGTATTTCTTCTCCCTCAGCACTTTCAACTTTCAAATCCTCCACAGCTGCATCACCAATCTTCTTCTCCAAAAGTCTGCGATACACAGGATGCTCCAAGAAGTCTTGACTAGATAGAGGAGCATGGAGGGCTAGTTGATAAACCTCCCCCTTTTGATAGAGGGTTAAGAGATTGAAAGCAGATAGGATTTTCAAGGATTTTATCAGTCTATCCATCCCAAAGTTGAGATGATTGAGAATACTTGAAAAAAGATATTCCTTTCTACCATTATCCCAAAAACTAATCGTATAAAGATAAAGGCTCAGTGCCTCCTGACCGATAATCGGGAGGTAGCACTGTACCAGAGATGAGGTATCTTGCGACACCCGATTATTCTTTAGATAAGAAAAACGGTCAATTGGCTTCATTTATCTTTCCTTTTTCTTTTTAGAGGACTGGGTGATTTGTTGGAGCAAACTCTCTAACTCACTGACATCCTTAAAACTACGATAGACACTGGCAAAACGTACATAGGTAATCTCATCCAATTCAGCCAACTCCTCCATGACGAGTGAACCAATGTCCTCACTTTGAATTTCATTTTCATTTCGACCACGGAGTTTCTGTTCGATACGATTGACTACCATGTTGATTTCATCACTTGACACAGGACGTTTCTGGGCTGAGCGGATAATTCCATTAAAGATTTTATCTCTGGAGAATTGTTCCCGTGTGCCATCTTTTTTAACAACCACTAAGGTTCTTTCTTCTACTCGTTCGTAGGTTGTAAAACGGTGTTGACATTCATCGCACTCACGTCTTCTACGAATAGTGTTCCCTTCTTCTGCTTGGCGACTATCGATAACACTTGACTTGGTAGCCCCACATTTTGGACAACGCATCCTTTCCCTCCTTATCGTTTTCTTTTCATTATACCATTTTTTAAACGATTCCCAAAACAATTCTTCTTTTTGCTTGACAAGTTTTTTGTTTTGTTGTATTATTTAATTAAGACAAAAGGATAGAAGAAAGGAGACCAAGATGTCCTGGACATTTGACAACAAAAAACCCATTTATTTACAGATTATGGAGAAAATCAAGCTTCAGATTGTTTCCCATACGCTGGAACCCAATCAACAACTTCCAACCGTGAGAGAGCTAGCTAGCGAGGCTGGTGTCAATCCAAACACCATCCAAAGAGCCTTGTCAGACCTTGAACGAGAAGGATTTGTCTACAGCAAGCGCACAACTGGACGATTTGTGACTGAGGATAAGGAGCTGATCGCCCAATCGCGCAAACAATTATCGGAAGAAGAATTGGAACACTTCGTTTCCTCCATGACCCATTTTGGCTATGAAAAAGAAGAACTACCAGGCGTAGTCGGCGATTATATTAAAGGAGTTTAAGCCTATGTCATTACTAGCATTTGAAAATGTATCCAAATCTTATGGAGCAACACCAGCCTTGAAAATGTTTCCCTTGACATCCCAGCTGGAAAAATTGTTGGTCTCCTTGGTCCAAACGGCTCAGGGAAAACAACCTTGATTAAACTAATCAATGGCCTCTTACAACCAGATCAAGGACGCGTCCTTATCAACGACATGGACCCAAGCCCAGCAACCAAGGCCATCGTAGCTTATTTGCCTGATACGACCTATCTCAATGAGCAAATGAAGGTCAAAGAAGCCCTAACCTACTTCAAGACCTTCTATAAAGATTTCAATCTTGAACGCGCCCATCATCTGCTTGCAGACCTCGGCATTGATGAAAATAGTCGTCTCAAGAAATTATCAAAAGGGAATAAGGAAAAGGTACAACTGATTTTGGTTATGAGCCGTGATGCTCGTCTCTACGTTCTAGACGAACCCATTGGTGGGGTGGATCCAGCAGCCCGTGATTATATCCTCAATACCATTATCAATAACTACTCCCCAACTTCTACCGTTTTGATTTCTACCCACTTGATTTCTGATATCGAGCCAATCTTGGATGAAATTGTCTTCCTCAAAGACGGAAAAGTCGTCCGTCAAGGAAATGTAGATGATATTCGCTATGAGTCAGGTGAATCCATTGACCAACTCTTCCGTCAGGAATTTAAGGCCTAAGCAAAGGAGATTATTATGTTTTGGAATTTAGTTCGCTATGAATTTAAAAATGTTAACAAGTGGTATTTAGCCCTTTACGCTGCTGTTCTAGTCCTTTCCGTTCCTCTAGGAATGCAAGGACACTACTATTCTTATGTATCTTTCAAAGATAGCCAACCTTTCCTATTTGTCTTTCTGGCTCTCGTCTTTGGTGGCTTGATAATTACACTTGGGATTTCAACTCTTTTCTTGATTATCAAACGCTTCAAAGGAAGTGTATATGACCGCCAAGGCTATCTGACTTTGACCTTGCCAGTTTCTGAGCACTATATCATCACAGCTAAATTAGTCGGAGCCTTTATCTGGTCTATACTTAGCTCAGCTGTACTAGCTCTAAGTGCTTTTCTTATTGTGACTATAACGGTTCCAGAATGGATGTCAAATTATGACTTTATTCCACTTGTAAGAACATACCTTCCTCAACTCTCTCTTGTGGGGTTATCATTCCTACTAAATACCATTTCCAGTATCCTCTGCATCTACTTGGCTATTTCCATCGGACAACTTTTCAACGAATACCGCACAGCACTCGCTGTTGCAGCCTACATTGGTATCCAAATCGTCATTGGATTTGTAGAAGTCTTCTTCAATACCAGTGCGAACTTCTATGTCAATTCACTTGCAGGATTTAATGGTAATTTCTATATGGGAGCAAGTACGGACATTTTTAAAGAACTCATTTTCATAGCTATCTTTTATCTCGGAACCTACTACATCTTGAGAAATAAGGTTAATTTGCAATAGTTTTAAAGTCTAGCGACAATAACTCGCTAGACTTTTTTCGTTCTCAGGACTTACATTTTTATATGAAGTATTTAATAAAAAGGAGTATAATGACTTTAAAACTAATTACATGTATATCGATAAGGAGGTCAACTCTTTATGCTGAAAAGATTTGTTAATAAGAAACACCTCATACTTTACTTCTTTTCTATTGCCATTACTTGGCTAGAAGCAATTATCACGCCAGCCCTTGTTCAGAATATTGTTGCCAGTTTTACCAATCAAGAGCTAGGCATTCTTTGGAAAGTTTTGATTTTAGGAATCCTTGGAAATCTCATCCTCTTACTAGGTTTGGCTGGGAAACGCTATTACTACGCTCGTTTGATTACTGATTTCAAATATGGAATCAAGAGTGCTATTTTCAAGCGATTTTTAAACAGTTATGAGATCGATGAAAAGGATATTTTGTCTGACCTAGAAAACGACGTCAAACAACTAGAAGAAAGCTATATTGAACCAACTGTCATCATCATTTCTTCTCTGGGCTTTACCACTGTGTCCATTCTCTATGCCCTATGGACCAATTTTTACCTGGGCTTGATTTTCATCCTCTTCTACTCCTTTCCTGTACTCTGCAGTGCTATCGGATCAAAGCGTTTGGATTCACTTTCTGAAAAGCGGTCCACTGTTAACCAGAGCTACTTAGCAAGCTTGACAAATTTTATTGGTGGTAGCCAACAAATTCGCCATTATCAGGGGCAAGACTACTTTTTTGCTCGCTACCAAAAGCAATTACAAACCAGTCTAGAGGCCGAAATCAACTATGAAAAACAACGCACTTTAAACAGTCTCTTGATCAATAGCATCGATGCCTTTTGCTCAGTCACACCTATCGTCATCGGTGGCTTTATGACCTACTATAATTATTTAGATGCGGCGAGTTTTGTGGCCATCTATCTGGTTTCCCATAATATCGGCTATCAATTTCAAGAGTTGGCCTACTTTACCAACACCCGAAAAGCGACTCGAACTCTTCTCAACAAATACCAAAAACTTTTGGGTCAGTCTGACTCCATCTCACCTAGAAGTATAGAAAACATTTTCCCTATCCAACTTGACAGCATCTCCCTAGAAAAAGAGGGGGATATCCTCCTGTCTCCGATTTCCATGCACATCAAGCAAGGAGAAAAAATCGCCATTATCGGGGAAAGTGGCTCTGGTAAAACAACCCTGCTCAATATCATTCATGGAGAAGAGACACCGACAAGTGGACAGATTAGCTTTGCTGGTCAGAACCTGTCACGTCAAGAAATCACAAGCTTTAGTTCCTATATTCTCCAAGATAGCCATTACTTTGACACTCTATCTCTGGGAGACAATATCCTTCTGGGACTGGATAAAAAGGAGGAACGTTTAACTTACATCCTCAAAAAAACGGGATTAGATCATTTGAAAAATAGAACGCTCAGCAATGATAGTCTGTCTGGTGGCGAGAAACAACGCCTAGAAATCGCTCGCGCTCTCTACCATAATAGCCAACTCATCCTAGCAGACGAGATTAAGGCCAATCTTGACTCGGAAAATAGCAGAAAGATCAGTGACTTGCTCTTCTCCCTACCTCAGACAGTCATTGAAGTCATTCACCACTACACGGAAGAAGACTTAAAACACTATGACCAAGTCATTCATTTAAGCAAAGAAAAGTAATAGTCTATAACATACGATTTTAAAAAGCAAGGAACCCGAATTCCTTGCTTTTTATACTCAATGAAAATCAAAGAACAAACTAGGAAACTAGCCGCAGGTTGCTCAAAACACTGTTTTGAGGTTGTGGATAGAACTGACGAAGTCAGCTCAAAATACTGTTTTGAGGTTGCAGATGGAAGTTGACGCGGTTTGAAGAGATTTTCGAAGAGTATTAACTCAATATCAAACTGGCTACAATAGGACTGACAAAGACATAGAGAATACCTGTGACACCGATAGCCAAACCACCCATAGCTCCTGCTACAGAGCCGTATCGAAAGGCTGTGCCTGTTCCGACTGCATGGCCTGTTCCTCCAAGGGAAAGACCAACAGCTACTGGATCGTCAATTTTCAACCACTTCAAAAGGGTTGGTCCGATGACACTGGTTAAAATCCCAGTCGCCACTACAACGACCAAGGTCACAGTCGTCAAACCTTGCAATTTTTCTGTAATTCCTACTGCCATGGCGGTTGTTACTGACTTAGGAAAGAGAGAAATGGCTAGGAAAAAGTCCATGCCAAAAATCTTAGCCACAAGGGCCGTGAAAGAGGTATTGACAACTACTGCTAACAGACTACCAAAGAGAATACTTCGTGCATGGTGCTTCATCAAATGAAAACTCTTATAAAGCGGAATCCCTAGAGCAACAGTCGATGGGACAATCAAGTTGTTCAAATAAACCCCACCTTGGTAGTAATCTTGGTAAGAAATACCTGTCACTTTTAGAAAGATGATAATAAAGATGGCTGACAAAAGCAAGGGCGTTGTCAATGGATGAGGAAAGCGTCTGTAAATCAGCATTCCTACTAGATAAGCTAGGATAGACAGGGCAAGTCCAAACAGGGGATTGGAAACAAATTCACTCATTTGGCATCTCCTTTCTCATAATCTCCCTCAAATCGTCTCTTGATAAACTGAACCACCAAGCAATGAGGATAATATTGATAACAGCCGCAAAAAAGACAATCAAAACAATTGGCAAAAGATAGGGAGCAATCACATCAAACTTCTCCATGATTCCCACTGCTGGCGGCAAAAAGAGAATGGTCATATTTGCCAGCAAGAAATTCCCAACCATGTTGACATGCCTGGTTCTCAGCCACTTGAATTGTAGGGCTAGAAAGAGAATAATCAAACCGATAATACTGCCTGGGATAGGCAAATGAAAGAAACTGGAAATCCCCTCTCCGATTAGAGAAATCACAAAGAGAATCATTAATTGAACATATAATTTCATCCTAAACTCCACGAAATAGACTTCTTGCATACCAGTTTACTCTTTTTTCAGAAAATTTCAAGGAAATGCACAAGAGATAATGAAAATTAGAAATAGAAAGGGGATACAAACAATTCTTGACTTGTGAAAACAGGCATGATTTAGGATAAAAGATGCCAGCGTACTTCTTGCCAGCTCTTTTGAAAAGTAGTATAATTATTGCATGCGCAATCATCTTGTGATGCAGAGACTGTCCGTGAATGGACTTTCTTCTATTTACAACTCTAAAAAGAAAGGAGATACTATGACCTATTTGGAAAAATGGTTTGACTTCAATCGGCGTCAAAAAGAAATTGAAAGTCTCTTGGAAAAGACTGTTGCTAATCAGAGTGAACAAAGTCTGACCTTGAAAGAATTTTACCTGCTCTACTATCTGGACTTGGCCCAAGAAAAATCTCTACGACAGATTGACCTGCCAGATAAGCTTCATCTAAGCCCGAGCGCTGTTTCTCGGATGGTGGCTCGCTTGGAAGCCAAAAATTGCGGTCTACTTAGTCGCAGGTGTTGTGATCAAGATCGACGCTCTAGTTTTATCTGCCTGACAAGTGATGGGCAAAAGACACTGGCCTCTCTACAAAAGGCTGTTGAAGAGAGCTTAGAAACTGGTTTGGATTTCTTGATTTAAGATGATTTTAGAAAAAAGTTGCGTGCGCAATCATTTTTCTTGACATTCTCTTTTACAAGGAGTAAAATAAAGTCATCATTAAACAAAGGAGTTTTAAAAATGATTGAAATTACCTATCTAGATGCCAGCAAGAACGAAAGAACTGTAACTTTCGAATCTTATGACGACTTTGATCGTTCACAACAAGCTTGCCTCATCGGCGTCGCAGACTACTACTCTGTCCAAAAATTAACTTACAACGGTCATGATTTGGACTATCATGGGACTTATGGAGATATCTTCTTCTATCTCATGAAACAAGATTTAAGCCAATATAACTAAAAAAGGAGAAATAAAATGGCAAAAGCAATTACAGATGCAACATTCGAACAAGAAACAAAAGACGGTTTGGTCTTGGTAGACTTCTGGGCAACTTGGTGTGGTCCATGTCGTATGCAAGGTCCAATCTTGGATAAATTGTCTGAAGAACTTTCAGAAGATGTCTTGAAAATCGTTAAAATGGACGTGGATGAAAATCCAAACACAGCTCGTGCTTTTGGAATCATGTCTATCCCAACTCTTCTCTTCAAAAAAGACGGCCAAGTTGTCAAACAAGTTGCTGGTGTTCACACAGCAGAACAAATCAAGGCCATCGTTGCTGAATTGAGCTAATCAAACGAGAGACCAAGTACTTGCTTTGGTCTCTTTTTTCTTGCCCTTTGCCATTTTTCAAAAAATATGCTAGACTATAAGTAGAATATTACGATGTTTGGGACATGCCATCGCTAAAAAAAACCTCGATTTGGTATTTTTTAGCTCCCTCATGGGAGCTTTTTGCGTGCTCTGAACATTTCCCATTTTGGAAGGAGTACTATGAAACGTCAATCAGCCTTGGTCGTCTTTAGTGGTGGTCAAGATTCTACAACCTGCCTCTTTTGGGCTAAAGAACACTATGAAACAGTCGAAGCCGTTACCTTTGCCTACGGTCAACGCCATCATCTCGAAATTCAAGTCGCTAGAGAAATCGCTAAAGAACAGGGGATTCGTCATCATATCCTAGATATGTCTCTGCTGGGGCAAATCACTGAAAATGCCCTGACCTCTGATCTGGAAATTGAGCAAAAAGAGGGAGAGGTTCCCAATACCTTTGTTGACGGTCGCAACCACCTCTTTCTATCCTTTGCGGCAGTTCTTGCCAAACAACGTGGCATGAAAGACATCGTGACAGGTGTCTGTGAGACAGACTTTTCAGGCTACCCCGATTGTCGGGATGTCTTTGTCAAATCCCTCAATGTCACCCTCAACCTTGCCATGGATTACGACTTTGTTATCCAAACGCCTCTCATGTGGCTGGACAAGGCTAAAACTTGGGAATTAGCTGACCAACTCGGTGCCTTTGACTATGTTCGTGAAAAGACCTTAACCTGCTACAATGGGATTATCGGCAGTGGCTGTGGGGATTGCCCAGCCTGCCACCTACGTCAACATGGACTAGATGTCTATCTCTCACAGAAAGGAGAGGCCTAATGTTTTTTGCACCCAAAGAAATCAAACAGGAAACTGGGGAGTCGCTTGTCTACAATCCTCACAGAACCTTAGTTTCAAAAGAGTTTACTTTCGACGCTGCCCACCACCTCTTTCACTATGAGGGAAAATGCAAGTCCCTGCACGGCCACACTTATCATCTGCAGATTGCTGTCAGTGGATTTTTAGATGAGCGTGGTATGACCTACGATTTTGGAGACATCAAAGCGATCTACAAGAACTTCTTAGAGCCCCATTTGGATCATCGCTATCTCAATGAAACTCTTCCCTATATGAACACGACTGCTGAAAATATGGTTTACTGGATTTTCCAAACCATGAATCAAGAGTTGCCAGATGAACGCGGTCTTCGTTTGGAATACGTTCGCCTCTATGAAACTCCGACTTCCTTTGCGGAGTTTAGACGGGAGTGGTTAGATGACTAGGGAACGTGTCCTCAAACTACCAGTTCTGGAAATTTTCGGCCCAACCTTTCAAGGCGAAGGCCGTGCAATCGGGCAGAAAACCATGTTTGTCCGCACTGCTGGTTGCGACTACCACTGCGACTGGTGCGATTCTGCCTTTACTTGGGATGGCTCTGAAAAGCCAACTCGTATGACTGCTGACGAGGTCATTGCTGCCTTGGATAAATTGGGGAGCTACGACTATGTAACCCTATCTGGGGGCAATCCTGCTATCCTAGCAGCCAATATGGCTGAACTGGTCACCAAGCTCAAGGAACGCGGTGTCACTCTGGCTGTTGAAACTCAAGGCTCTCGCTGGCAAAATTGGTTGAAAGATATTGACCAGGTCACTCTCAGTCCCAAACCTCCTTCATCCAAGATGGAAGTCAACTTTGAGACCTTGGACTTTATCGTTTCCCAACTGGATCCAGACAAGGTCACCTTTAAAATTCCTGTCTTTGACGATGCAGATTTGGCCTTTGCCAGAGGCATACAAGAACGTTACCAACCAGATGTTCTTTTCTTATCTGCAGGAAATCCTGAGCCCAAGGCTACAGGCAATATTGTCCAAGACCAACTGGACCGTCTCAAAGAACTCTGGGAACGCATCGCTACCGACGATAGCTGGGGCAATGTCCGCGTCCTTCCTCAACTGCATACCCTCCTCTACGATAATCAACGTGGTGTTTAAGATTAGAAAGAAAAAATCATGTCACAACAAGAAGAAATGAAAAACCTCAGCCTACTAGGCAACAAAGAAACCAACTACATTTTCGAATATCAACCAGAAGTCCTGGAATCCTTTGACAATCGTCATGTGGAAAATGACTATTTTATCAAATTTAACTGCCCTGAATTTACCTCACTTTGCCCAATCACTGCTCAGCCAGACTTTGCGACGATTTATATTTCCTACATTCCTGACAAGCTCTGTGTTGAGTCAAAATCCCTCAAACTCTACCTCTTTAGCTACCGAAACCACGGAGATTTCCACGAAAACTGTATCAACACCATCGGGAAAGACTTGGTCAACTTGCTAGACCCTCGCTATTTAGAAGTCTGGGGAAAATTCACTCCGCGCGGTGGCATTTCAATTGACCCTTACTACAACTATGGTAAACCAGGAACTAAGTATGAAGGCTTGGCAGAACAACGCCTCTTCCAACACGACCTTTATCCAGAGAAAATTGACAACCGTTAAACTCTTCGAAAATCTCTTCAAACCGCGTCAACGTCGCCTTGCCGTAGATATAGGTAACTGACTTCGTCAGTCTTATCCACAATCTCAAAACAGTGTTTTGAACTAACTTCGTCAGCTCTATCTACAACCTCAAAGCAGTGATTTGAGCAACCTGCGGCTAGTTTCCTAGTTTGCTCTTTGATTTTCATTAAGTATAAACAGATACGAAAAAGCCCTGTTCCTCAAGATGAGGAGCAAGGCTTTTTGAGTATCAATCATTCTTCTGTTCCAAGACAGTTTTTAGCAACAAGTGCTGCAAGAACTCCACCAACGATTGGCGCAAGGATGAAAATCCAAACTTGTTGAAGGGCTGCGCCACCTACCAAGACAGCTGGTGCCAAGCTACGAGCTGGGTTTACTGAAAGCCCAGTAATGTTCAATCCCACAAGAATCATCGCCATCAATGACAAACCGATTACCAAACCAGCAATCGCGCCATTTCCCTTGCTTGCTGATGTCACAGTCATGATAACCAAGACAAACAAGAAAGTTGCAATGACTTCAAACAAGAAACCACCAAAAACAGTGACACCGTTTGCCAAGGCATTTTCACCAAGACTAGCAATTGACATACCTGAGTTAGCCAAGAGGAAGAAGACAGCGCCAGAAGCGATGAAGGCTCCAACTACTTGTCCAAGGATGTAGTTTACAAGCTCTGAAGATGACAAACGTTTGTTTACAAACATAGCAATAGAAACAGCTGGGTTCAAGTGAGCACCTGAAATAGTTCCGATTGAGTAGGCTGCGACTACGATAGCTAAACCAAAGGCAAAGGCTATTCCAAGGTGACCTAGGCCATCAAGACCATTTCCAAAAACAACAGCTCCTGTTCCGATGAACACAAGCATAAAAGTACCGATTAATTCAGCAACAAATTTTTTCATTTTCTTTCTCCTTTTTTCAAAAACTAGATACTAGTCTATCAAAAGTAAGAAAGGCTTTCAAGAAAATTGTTTGGAAAATATAAGGAAAGGGATAAAACAACTATTTTTTCCGTAATTTCAGTATGATTATATAAAAGCCATCCGCAAATGACTATCTTATTCTTTTTTAGATGGACGTTTTCCTGCAGCAATTGCATCAGCCTCTGTCATCTCGACAACGTTGGCTTTATTAGTTTTTGAAGGCATTCTATCCTTACTATACCAATAAACTTTCGCATTCCCATGGTCTGCAACATAGACTATTCTATCTTGCTGTTGGGCTTTAGTCTCAGCTTCATGAGCAATTCTTTTCTCTTCTTCTTTTTGAGAAATTAATGATTCAACCGCACCTATCCTATCGAGCAATTCTGCCTTTTTATCGTTATTTTCAATCTGATTAACTGTTTCTTTGACAGACTTCACCTGACTCGCATCTTGATTTTCTTCCAATTGTTTGACTAAGTCTTCACCTTTTTCTTGCAACTCATTTGCAGCTTTTTCTTTGGCAATTCTCTCTTCTTCTGCTTTTTCTTTAGCTTTTTTCTCGTCTTCGATTCGTTTCGCCTCCTCTATGCTAGATGAAGTATCCGTCGTTGAAGATGTCGAAGCAGTAGATGTCACAGTCTGCTTAGTTTCTGACTGAGAAGATGAAGTTTCCTTTGTGACTGTTGGGGTTTGGAGAGCAACTACAACAAAACTAACAATGAAAAGCCCTATCATTAAATTTCTTTTTCGAATATCTGGTGCTTTCTTTACAAAATACCAAATACCGACTCCACTCAAAACAAGATAGAGAGTAGGTAGAGCAATCAATAAAATGATTCCCAACAAAACTAGACCAATTTTGATAAAAAGCATTCTTTTGGGATCTTGCTCTAGCCATTCTTTGATTCTATTCATATTATTCTCCTAAAACTCTGTCCAATCTTTACTCTCCCAACTGGGCACTGTAGTCGATAATCTGGTCAACAGTGTCTGACAAGAATTGAATGGTATCACGGAGTGGTTTGTCTGTTGAAATATCAGCACCGATAATCATGGCTGACTCAAGTGGTGTCTTGCTACCACCTGATTTGAGGAGATTGAGCCAGTCTTCAGCTCCAGTTTCTGAATGTTTCAGATGAAGATAACCAGCTGTCGAGATGACAAGACCAGCAGAGTAAGTGTAACTATACAAGCCCATGTAGTAGTGAGCTTGGCGCATCCAAGTCAAGGCCGCATCGTCATCAATTTCAATGGCGTCTCCCCAGAAGTCTGTCAAGACTTCCTTCATAATGCTGTTGAGTTTGCTTGCTCCAAAGGTCTCTCCTTCTTCAATCAGTGTATAAACCTTACGCTGGAAGGCAGCTTCCAAGAGATGGGTAATAAAGTTATGGAAGTAGGTATCTGTCAAGCGGTGGGCAAGGGCGAAACGTTTTTGACGAGGGTCATCAGACTGGTGCTCTAAGTAGTCACTGAGTAGCAATTCATTGAAGGTCGAAGGCGCCTCGACATAGTAGGTAGACATGTGGGCATTGAAGTAACTCTGATGATTGTCCGAAAAGATGAATTGACCAGAATGGCCGATTTCATGAATCAGGGTATAGACATCACTCAAACGACCTGTCCAACTCATGAGGACATAAGGGTGCACGCGATATGGATCCGCCGCATAACCGCCGGAATCCTTGCCACTGTTAGCAGCAAAGTCCACCCAGCGCTCTTCTTGATAGCGAGCAACTTCCTGACAATACTCTTGTCCCAAAGGTTCTACTGACTTCATAACCAAATCATAGGCGTCGTCAATGGTCACTTGAGGATTAAGGGCGCTGTCCAAGTCCAATTTCCAGTCTGCAAAGGTCATCTTTTCAAGACCATTTACCTTGGCAACATGCTTGAGGTATCTCTGGGCAACTGGCGCAAAATCCTTCATGATGAGGTCAATCTGGCGGTCAAACATGGCACGATCCACTTCTTGCTCAGCCAGAAGATAATCAAAGACTGAGTCGTAGCCCTTCATATCTGCCAATAATTTTTCAGACTTGACTTGGGCTAGATAGCTGCTGCAGCCGTATTTTGGTGCTTACGAAGTCCCTCCGAGAAGGAACGGAAAGATTTCTTACGAACCTCAGCGTCCTCGTGATTTTGGTAGAAATTCTCATAGGTGACAAAGCTGTTTTTGTAGATTTTACCATTGACTTCAAAGTCGGCCATTTCAAAGTCCCCAGCTCGCATCTTAGTGTAAATATCCTGCGGACTGTAGAAGACTTCTCCGAGATTAGTCAAAGCTTTCTCCACATCTGCTCCTAGGTAGTGAGCTTTTTTGATTTTGGCCTGACGAATGGCTGCTGTCAAATGAGGTAATTCACCCAAACGGTCCAAGACTTCCTCATCTGCAGCCACCAAGGCATCGTCAAAGAAGGTAAGAGCTACGCTGGCATCTGTTTCAAATTCCATCCCAGCTTGGGCAATATTGGCAAATTCTTCATTGCTATAGTCTGTCGTCTGAGGCATAAAACCATAGTTGCCAATATGGCTCATCTGGATGTAGATTTGCTCCAATTCCGCAAAAGCCTTCTCGAAATCTTCAAAAGTATGCAAATTGCCCTTGTAATCACGACTAAATTGGTTAATATCTTCGCGAGCCTTCTCGATTGCACGCAAGAAATCCTCACGGTCTTGGTATAGGGCTGTTAAATCCCAAAGTTCCTTCTCTGGAAATTCTGAACGGTGTTTTTGTTCCATTTTCTTCCTCTTATTTCTCTAATTCTAATAAAACACTAAGGCTGATAAAGCATAGAGCGGCGCTGTTTCTGCTCTCAAAATGCGAGGACCAAGACCTGCCAAAACAGCTCCTTTAGCTTCAAAACTTTCAATTTCTGCTGGTGAGAGACCGCCTTCTGGTCCAAATATAAAGAGCAATTTGGCTCCTTTTTCAAGACCAGCGACTGCTTGTAAGAGTGCAGCGACTTCTCCTTCTTTTGCTGATTCTTCATAGGCCACTATGATAGAGTCAAACTGGTCCAATTGTGCTAGAAAGTCAGCTTTCTTCTCAAAAAGCTTGATACTTGGGACCAGATTACGCTTGCTTTGTTCTGCCGCTCCAAGGGCAATTTTTTCTAGTTTTTCAACTTTTTTGCCCAATTTCTTGCCATCCCATTTGGCTACTGACCAATCGGCAGGAAAGGCCCAGATTTGGCTGGCACCCAGTTCGGTTACTTTCTGAGTAATGAACTCCAACTTATCTCCCTTAGGAAAGCCGGATGCGATGGTCACTTGAACTGGCAGTTCCACATTGTCATCTAGTTCTTCTACCAATTCAAACTGACGATTTTCCACATCCAGCACACGCGCCAAGCGCTTAATCCCATCATCAAAGACTAAGGTCACCTCATCCTCTCCCTTCAAGCGCATGACCTGAAACATATGCTTGCTGGTTTCCTTGTCCTCAATGGTAACAGGAGAGACTGCACTGCCTTTTACAAAATACTGCTGCATGCTAGCCTCCAATCACACCTGAAATATCCTTAGTTTTCTTAAAGACACAGGCATTCCATTCTCCTTGAATCATGTGGGTTTCAAGGAAAAATCCAGCTGATTCAGCCGACTCGCGCACCATGTCCCACTTGTCCTTGATAATCCCACTCATGATGAGGTAGCCTTCATCCTTGACCAAGCGATAGGCATCCTCCGTCAGATGAATGAGGATATCCGCCAAGATATTAGCAACGATGACATCTGCCTCAATCTCAACACCCTTGAGCAAGTCACCTGCAGCTACATGGATGTTTTCCATGCCAGGGTTGAGCTCAATATTTTCCTGAGCCACACGAACTGCTACATCATCTAGGTCATAGGCGAAAATTTCCTTAGCGCCCAGAAGAGAGCTGGCAATGGAAAGGACACCTGAACCAGTCCCCACATCCAGCACCGTTTCGCCACCACGAAGGACCTGCTCCAAGGCAAAGAGGCTCATCTTGGTCGTTGGATGCGTTCCAGTCCCAAAGGCCATACCAGGATCCAGCTTGATAATCTTTTCCCCAGCAGTCGCCTCATAGTCCGTCCATGACGGGACGATGGTCAAATCATGAGTAATGCGAGCTGGTTCGTAGTATTTCTTCCAGTTGTCTGCCCAGTCTTCCTCAGCCAAGGCGGTCGTGCCCATCTTGACCTCACCCAGATCCATAAAGTCTGTCAATTCTGCTAAGCGAGCCTGTAAGTCCGCCTCAACCACTGCCACATCCACCGTGTCAGGGTAGTAGGCGGTCACTACGATTTCTTCTTGCTGCTCCACCTCTGGGAAAATTTCACCAAAGCGGTCAACATTTCCCACATAGTCCATGCTGTCTTCAATCGCAACACCCTGGGCACCTAACTCAATCAAGAGATTAGAAACTAACTCCTCTCCCTCACGCTTAACTGTAACTTTTAACTCTTGCCATGTTTCCATCATTAAGATACCAAGCCCGTAAAACACAAAGCCAAATAGGAAATTCTCTGAAGACGCTTGTGTCTAAGAGAAGTTTATCTTTTTGGCACAGTGTTTAGGGCGGGTTCAGTTTAGAAATGTAACTGAACCATCCTTTCTAATCACTTACTTTTAAATAATCTTTTAGTCTCTCTTGCAACTGAGGTACAACTTGACTGGAACTAAGAAACTCCTCAACATTCATGAGCTGATAGCCCTGCCCTTCGTCGCCAAAGACGATACTATCAAACTGTTCCTGAGCCAACTTGCCAACTAGAAAAACGGATTGTTTATCCGCAAAAAGCATACTTGGGTAAACCTTCGCCCAAAGCAGACAATCCTCAGTCAGATGAATTCCCAGCTCTTCATAAACTTCACGCGCCGCACACTCAAAAGGACTTTCATCCCCCTCGCGTCCCCCACCGGGCAACTCCCACATATTGGGCCAGGGAATGCTTGCCTTATCATCGCGTAAGATAGTCAAGACCTTATCCCCACAAAACAAAGCAATCTTGCAGCCTGTGAAATCAGAAATTTCAATTTCCATGTCAAACTCCTAGTATCTCGGATAAGGATAGAACTCTCCCTCTTCCAAGCCAACTTTTCCTTCTTCAAAGACTTCTTGGTTCCATTCCATGACAAATTCTTCGGCTTCAGGGTCTTCCAAAAAATCCATGAGCGCATCTAGCCCAACCTCGGCAGTATCTTTGAGGAAAAGGGTAAAGTAAGCTAAAAATTCACGAGAAAAACCTTTTTTAGGTAGGTAAGGAATGACCGTCAAATAGTCTTCTGCATTGACTGTTGACTTGGCAGGATTGTAAAAAAGCACTGCTTCCTCAAAGAGAATATCATCTGATGACACTTCTCCGTCTTCATCCACCATCTCCACACCTGTATCGTTTTGCGCTTCCAATAAAAAGCTCACTTCAACCGCGTGATTGCGCTTGTCCCAACTAATCTCAAAGTCAAAGGGAAAATTCTTCTCCAACTCTTCTTGTAAAACATCTAAAAATCCATATGTTGCCATTTTGTCCTCTTTCTATGCGACTCTTAAATCGCCCCGATTGCTCGGAAATATGCTAAAATAGATACTACCATCTTACCACATATACATCAGAAAATCCACGTTAGAAAGGACTGCTATGCCAGACAATCTCGCGCTTCGCATGCGCCCTAAAACCATCGACCAGGTCATTGGTCAGGAACATCTGGTCGGACAAGGAAAAATCATCCGCCGCATGGTGGAAGCCAACCGCCTGTCCTCCATGATTCTTTATGGACCTCCGGGAATCGGCAAGACCAGTATTGCCTCTGCCATCGCAGGGACGACCAAGTATGCCTTTCGAACTTTCAATGCGACAGTTGATAGTAAAAAACGACTGCAAGAAATCGCCGAAGAGGCTAAATTCTCTGGTGGTCTCGTCCTATTACTAGACGAGATTCATAGACTAGATAAAACCAAGCAAGACTTCCTTTTGCCTCTCTTGGAAAGTGGACTAGTCATCATGATTGGAGCAACTACAGAAAATCCTTTCTTTTCTGTCACTCCTGCCATTCGTAGCCGTGTTCAAATTTTTGAGTTGGAACCTCTGTCTAACCAAGACGTCAAAGAGGCACTTCAGATAGCTCTAAATAACCCTGAACGTGGTTTTGATTTTCCAGTAGAACTAGATGAGGATGCGCTGGATTTCATCGCAACTTCTACAAACGGAGACCTGCGTTCTGCCTTCAACTCACTGGACTTGGCTGTTCTTTCTACCCCTGAGAATGATGAGGCATTCGCCATATTACTCTAGACATCATGGAAAATAGTCTTCAGAGAAGCTACATTACTATGGATAAGGATGGGGATGGGCACTATGATGTTCTCTCAGCCCTGCAAAAGTCTATCCGTGGCTCAGATGTTGATGCCAGTCTTCACTATGCTGCCCGCTTGATTGAGGCTGGTGATTTGCCAAGTCTCGCGCGTCGCTTGACTGTTATCGCCTATGAAGATATCGGTTTGGCCAATCCTGAAGCCCAGATTCACACCGTGACTGCTCTGGATGCTGCACAAAGGATTGGTTTCCCAGAAGCCCGCATTCTCATTGCCAATGTCGTGATTGATTTGGCCCTTTCTCCAAAATCCAACTCAGCATACGTGGCTATGGACAAGGCACTTGCTGACCTCAAAACATCAGGCACTTGCCTATTCCGCGACACCTGCGTGATGGGCACTACAGTGGAAGCAAGGAACTGGGGAATGCCCAAGACTATCTCTATCCACACAACTATCCTGGAAATTGGGTCAAGCAAGACTATCTGCCAGAAAAAATTCGCAATCATCACTATTTCCAAGCAGAAGATACTGGTAAATATGAACGGGCTTTGGCTCAAAGAAAGGAAGCTATCGACCGTTTGCGAAAAATCTGAAATCCTTTTCAAAAAATTGCACTTTCCTCTTGATTTTTTTTGAAAAAGTGGTATTATATAAACATAGAAACGCTGTGGTGTACGACTTCACACTTAAGTGTTGACCGACTATTTTTTGTATTATTAGGGAAACAAAAGTCTTCTAACAGCATGTAGGCCGTCTCACACGGAAACAGCTTCAGTTAGAGCGAGTTGCCCACCTGCTTAATTGCGCGGGTTCAATACAAACCGTGAAGTTTCGGCACCAATACAGCTTTTTTCTTTGCCTCCTTAGCTCAGCTGGCAGAGCAGCGGACTCTTAATCCGTGGGTCACAGGTTCGATCCCTGTAGGGGGCATCTAAATACAACAGGAAAAAGCCTTGTAAATCAAGGCTTTTTTTGCTTGTCTATAACTGATTTACCCCATCATTTGTCCCACATTTTAAATCTATCTTTTCTTTTTGAATCAAATTACATCTTTACAAATAGTGTAAAGCCAGTTACTTTTGCTTTGATTCCATACAATATTTTCATGTAGAGAAGACAAATTTTATCTTCTCTTTTTATTTTCAAAATAATAAAAACTGATTTTCTTTTCATAAATCAGACTGAAACTTCCAAATTTTCCATTTTGTTTATTGATATTTCCTCTAAAAAGGTGTATAATATTTTTATTATCAAACTATACTATACTATATAGGGGGTATTGAAATGAAATTTTCTAATCGTTTACTGCTATTCCTTGCAGGAGTTGTTTTTGTCCTTTTAGCACTCTTTCTATTTACAGACCCAGTAGCTAATCTTGTTGCTTACAGCTGGTGGATTGCATTTGGTTTACTGGTTGCTTCTATAGCAGCTATTTTAGGCTATTTCTCTGTACCAAAAGTGCTTCGCTCACCAGCTCATCTTTTCCAAGGGATTGTTAATCTTCTCTTGGCTCTTTACCTCGTTGCCTATGGCTTTGTGACGCTACCAGTTGTCATTCCAACTATTTTAGGAATTTGGTTAATTGTAGAAGCCATTATAGCTTTCTTTAAAGGCAATCGTCTGGGATTGATTTTCCCTATTATTGGCAACCATATCATGTGGATAGCGTTGCTTGCATTTTTACTAGGTCTAGTGATTTTGTTCAATCCAGTAGCTACAAGTGTCTTTGTCGTTTATGTCGTTGCCTTTGCATTTTTAATTGTTGGTTTCACCTATATCCTTGATGCCTTTCGTAAATAATCTAGCTGCCATTTTGGGCATATTAAAAAAGCTGGGAAGTTACATTCTCAGCTTTTTATTTGCCTTCTTAGATCAGTCGGTAGAGCAGTAGACTCTTAAGCTATGGGGCGCAGGTTCGAGCCTTGTAGGGGCATCTAAATCAACAGGAAAAATCCTTGGTTGCAAGGCTTTTTTTGACGTCCAATAGCTTTTTGTAGCAAAGTATTTAAAAATAAAAGAGAAGAGAATCTCTCACTCTCTTCTCAGTATATCTTATTAAATTTAGTTTTTCTTAATCTACCTGATTTTCCTTTGCGACGACAAATTCTTTAACCAGTCGATAGATAACAGCAAATACGGGGGTAAAGAATATCATTCCAAGTAGTCCGAAAAGATTCCCTCCAATACTAGCAGCCGCAAGCGTGAAAATAGCTGGCAAACCAATAGACTGACCTACAACTCTAGGATAAATAAGGTTTCCTTCAATCAGCTGTATAACTTGATATAGAAGAAGAGAAAGTAAGGCTTGAGTAGGACTCACTGTGAAGATAAAAATCGCTCCCACAACACAAGCAATCATAGGCCCTACATAAGGAATGAACGATAGCACTCCTGCAAAGATACCTGTCATTACTCCATAGGGTATCCCAAACACGCTGTAACCAACCGCTATCATAACTCCTATGATAACTGCTTCAATCAGCTGACTCATCAAAAATTGGTCATAAGTCTCTAGTGCTACTTGTCCAATGTAAGTCAACTTTATCACCACCTTCTCTGGAAGAAAAACTTTTAGAAGTCGACTCGTCATCGCTGCCAAATGTTCCTTACTGGATAAAAATGAAAAGGTGAAGACTATAATCAAAAAGGCATTCATCAAACTTGAAAAAATATTGCCGATATTACTAGTCAGACCTGATAAAAAACCTATCAAAGCTTGGCTAATAGAACTAGATTGTCCCTGTATGCCTGATACGATAGTTGACAACATGTCTTTGGTTACAAATTCCGAGCTGCCTAGCAATTTCCCAAGTTGAGTCAGGACTGTTGAAAGGACTGTTCCCAGCTGACTAATAGTCTGGGCAAGGGTTGGAAGCACCAAAACCAAAAGAGCAATCACGATTAAGATAAGAGCTAGGAAAACAAGTACCATGCAATCGGACGACGCAACTCTGCCTTTACCTTCAATTTAACTAAGTACTGTTCAATTTTTTTCATAGGAACATTAAGAACAA
Source organism: Streptococcus mitis 17/34 (assembly GCA_000430305.1). GTDB lineage: Bacteria > Bacillota > Bacilli > Lactobacillales > Streptococcaceae > Streptococcus > Streptococcus mitis_AW. Next base: position 50,508 of record ASZZ01000004.1, on the reverse strand, counting down.
AAGCAATAACAGCACCATAAATCAAGGTTGATATTACATCAAAGAGAGAGATTGCTCCTGATATAAAGCTCGATGCATTCAGAATTACAAGAGCAACCAGCCCTATAAAAAGTATTAACGGGGTGTATTTTTTTACTAAGTTCATAAATTCTCCTTAATAAACATGTTTAGATACGACTATACTATTTGGTTTTTCAAACTCTCGATTAAGGTAGGCTTGGTAAGTTCCTGGAGCGATAAATCCTTTGGGTGAGAGGATATCGGTGCCAGCCTGACCGACTATGGTATCAGCCAAGAGCACACAGTTTGTAGATAAGACAAAGTAGGATTTAAACTTAGATTTGATAAATTTATAAAGTTCCCCATCTGTCTCATGTCTGATTTTATAAGCGTAGGTGTAGTCTTCCTTACCATCACCTGTCATGATTTTATCTGCACTTGGCTCCCATGGAATCGTCAGTTGTTTCAATTCAGCCAACTTTTTCTGAACTGCTTTTTCCATTTCAGGCGTCAAATCTATCCCATAACCAAAAAGCGTTTTTTGACTCTCACGTTTACATAGGTCAATGTACTTGTCACGATCACAGAAATATAAGACACCATCTCCTACCATGCCAAATAAGGTCTCAGAAGACGGATCATAGTTGCCATAAGAAATAACACGGCCTTGATAGCAGATATCCACATGACCAATTGCCGAAAACAGAGAGGTCTCAGCTGTATGAACAAAAATTTCAAGCTCCGCTGTCTTACCAGACTTCACCATTCCAAGATGGATATCTTCTTCCTCATCAGCATTTTCCAGCATAAATTTGTTAACTTTTGCTAAAGTTCTTGCAGGGATGAGAGCGGCTAGGACAATAGGTAAGCTAATTCTAATACGACGTTTGAGATGGTTTTTCCCAATTTCCCCCTCAAACAAGAAACCATCACGGATATTGGACACACCATAAAGGAAAAAATAAGCCCCTAATACAAAGAGTTGAAAGACAGAATTTCCTGTAGAGGACAAAAGACTAGTCCCACCAAGAAAAACTAGTACGAGTCCATCTAGTAAGAGACGAAAACGAGGTCGAATTTTGTTTTTGCGGTAGAGAACATAGGTGACAAGGTTAATACTAGCATGAAAAATCTGATAAACTCCAATCACAAGAGCCAAAATATAAATCGGCACATCCGTCGCAAGATTGGAGCCAAGCAAATATCCCAGCACTAACAATTTAACCAGTGCAACTCCCAAGGTGTCCGTTGACTGACTTTTTTTGAAAATACGTAATACTAAATCTAAGACCGTTGCTATCCAAGCTAAAAACAGAACCAGTCGAATAACCTTTACTGGCAACCAAGTCCCCGTGACCATCAAGATGAGACCTAGCAGAACAAACAAGAACCCCTGAGCAAGTAATTTCTTACCTGTCAGACCTAAAGATAGAATTTTCGCCATATAAAAACCTTTCAACAATAAAAATTAAACACTCCGATTAAACTGACTAGTAAATAGCCAACACTACAAACAGCCTGTGCCAGCAACATATGGTGACTAGAAATGACTGTAGTAATGTCACCATCTTGTCTTATGCACTTCTAAAATTTGTTATATTGATTAGAAACCAGAGCTTATAAAAACTAGCTAAACTCGAGAGATAGACACAATTGCGACGAAAAAATGTATAACCAATTCAACTTGTTAAGGTAAGAAAGCATTATTTCCAATCTATTAATTATTCATCTATTACCTATTATGACACAATATTCCCTATAGTTCAACTTTTTACTTGTTTTTATATTACACGGACTAAAAAGTTTTCAACAGTTGATTGCATTTGTTTTAATAAGTTTTAACCTTTCTTGGTTAGATAAAAAAAGAACCATACAGTTTAGAATCTGTATGGTTTTTGCCCCACTTTTGTCCCATTTTTAAATCATGACATTGAAAATACCTAAAATCACTTATATTTCAATATTTTTAATTGCTCTCAATATGAAAGTCCTTTCCAAATCCCTGTAGGGGGCATCTACATACAACAGGAAAAGCCTTGATTTATAAGGCTTTTTTGCTTTCCTTTTAAAAATTGTCGTGCAATTTGCCGTGTTTTTACAACAAACTTTTCACAGCCATAAATTCCTCACTAATTTTTTCCTCCAATGTGTGACCATAAACTTCAACCAGCATAGAGATATCTTTGTGTCCTAAAATTTTCGCAATAACTCCCAAATCAATATTATTGTGCCATAGATAACTACCATAAGTGTGTCTAGCTCCTTTGGTAGTAATCAATGGAGAAATTTGCAATTCCTTCAACATTACTTTTATAGCTTTATTGACTGTTGCAATATCTGGAACATCGTAGGCATATCCATAATGCTGAAAAATCATTTTATACCTATTCTTGATTCCTAGCTCTTTATTGGCCTTCTCCTGTTCAATTTTTAGGACTTGTAATATCTTAATACATTCTTCGTCTATCGGTACCATCCGAATAGACGTTTTGTTTTTGGAGGGACAAATTTATGAGAACGGGTATTAAACCTCCTATAATACTGAATAAAATATTTCAGGCTCTTGATAATAATGTCGCAGTCTTGAAGATTGTATTTTACAATACCAACAAATTCATTCTTTTCCCAAGTAATAATATCTCCAAAGGCTGTTACCAACAGCGGAAAAAGAAGTAAGGAACTATTCATAATAATATCCGTAGCAAATCTTTGCATTTTTGCCTTATCTTCTTTAAGATAGTACTATTAAAAAAAGAAAAGGTGAAAATCATGGAAACATATACACTTGCAAATGGGGTTGCTATTCCTAAAATTGGTTTTGGAACTTGGCAAATTGCCGAAGGCGAAGAAGCCTATAACAGCGTTAGCTTCGCACTTAAGGCGGGTTACACACATATTGATACCGCACAAATTTACGGTAACGAGGTTTCTGTAGGTAAGGTGATTGCTGATAGTAATTTGGCACGTGAGGATATTTTCCTAACTACCAAACTTTGGAATGATAAGCACGATTACGAGTTGGCTAAGACTTCTATCGATGAGTCTCTCGAAAGACTTGGTGTTGATTATTTGGATCTTTTGCTTATCCATTGGCCTAATCCAAAGGCGCTTCGTGAGAATGATGCTTGGAAGGCTGGCAATGCGGGTGCATGGAAGGCTATGGAAGAAGCCTACAAAGAAGGTAAGGTGCGTGCTATCGGTGTGTCTAACTTTATGCAACATCACCTAGAAGCTCTTATTGAAACAGCTGAAATTGTTCCACAGGTCAATCAAATCCTCTTGGCTCCAGGTTGTAACCAAGAAGACTTAGTTGCCTATTGCCAAGAGCGCGATATCCTTCTTGAAGCCTATAGTCCACTAGGTACAGGTAGCATTTTTGGAAATAAAGATGTTGAAGCAGTGGCTAAACGTAACGGTAAATCTGTGGCACAAGTTGCTCTACGTTGGAGCCTTCAAAAAGGTTTCTTGCCACTACCTAAGTCTGTGACACCTAAAAATGTAAAAGGTAACTTGGATATCTTCGACTTCGACTTATCAGAGGAAGATATGGCAGTCTTGGATAAGATTCAAGGCATCAAAACTCAGGATGATCCTGACACAGTTAATTTTTAATAGGATATTAAGCAACTCGTTAGGGTTGCTTTTTAGCGTGTTTCTTTAGATTTGCTATAATGAAACAATCATTTTTTTATAGATGGGAGTTACGTAATGGAGTCTCGAAATCTTTTGCCTCAAAATACACGTACTTCATTATCAATCGTCAAACATTCCGCCTGTAAGCTGGTACATGAGGTAAATATGTTCCAAAGTTTTGACAATTCGCGCCACATGAAGTTATTTAAGCATCTCCTTTTCTCTCATTACCATTTTCTGTTATAATAAATTGTACTTCTAAAATAGAAAGGTCTTAAGATGACAACTCTTATTAAACATAAACGTGTAAATTATTCAGAACTTTTTTATGATCTAGTTTTTGTTTTTGCGATTTCAAAAGTAACTGCTTTAATTCACCATCTTCATAACGGTATTTTGACTTGGAATTCTTTGCTTGATTTTTTCATGTCTGTCTTGCTTCTCATCAATGCCTGGATGATTCAAACCGTTTATACCAATCGCTATGGAAAGAACTCTGTATTTAACATGGTAATCATGTTTATCAATATGGGACTTTTACTCTTTATATCCAATTTGATTAAAGATGATTGGCAACAATATTTTCATTATGTCTGTTGGGCTATTGGTACATTAACCCTTACCTTATTTTTTCAATATTTGGTTGAGTTTTTTAAAAAATCAACCGATAATGTTCATAGGGAAAGTATCAAAGGTTTTCTATGGATAACAGGTCTACGAAGTTTAGAAATCTATCTAGCAGCTCTTCTTCCTATTTACATTGGAGTCTATATCCTTTATGCTAGTATTCTGCTAACATTTATTACGCCAATTACCTCGATTAGTAAAGATGAACATTTCCAGATAGTTCTCCCCCATTTAATCGAGCGCATCTCCCTTCTTGTCATTATTACGTTTGGAGAGATGATTATGGGGCTAGTTAACTTCTTTACAATCGAGAAATTCTCGATTTATTCGGTTCTTTATTTCATTATTATGCTTTCTCTGTTCTTGTTTTATTTTGTTCAATTCGACCATGCTATTGATGAAGAATCTAATCAAAAGGGACTATTTCTAATTTACAGTCACTATCCTATTTTCATTGGACTTCTTATGATGACCGTTTCGATGAGTTTTCTTCTGAATCCTGAAACTAATCTTCTCTTTGCAACCAGCTTCTTTTATATCGGAATTGGCCTCTTCCAAGCTGCTGTCCTAGCAAATGGGCCCTATAACAAACACTATCTTCGCTATTCGAAAAGTTACTACTGTGTCCAAGCTACACTCTATCTGGCTGCCTTGATTCTCTCTTTAATCTTTGCTTCTAATCCTATAATAGTAGTAAGTATTACAACCATTTTAGCTCTAGCTATAGCTATTCATTCTATTTATTTTTATATGACACAGACTAAAAAACATTCCACACCTTACTGGGAGTTGTTTTAATGAGTTTATAACATTAAAAAGCTTTGGGAACCAAGGCTTTTTTTCATTAATTTGTTTTTCCATTTTATCCTCCGATTTGAACTCGCACTGACATTTATTTATAACAAAACTATATATCTAGAATAGCATAATCATTAGGTATTATAGGTTTTCAAACCAAATACGAGTCATTCGTTTTTGCCCCACTTTTGCCCCATTTTTAAATCCTGACATTGAAAACACCTAAAAGTATTTCCCTAAAATCAGCTATATTTCAACATTTTTGTTTATTTTCAATATGAAAAGTTCTTACAAATCCATGTAGGGGGCATCTACATACAACAGGAAAAGCCTTGAGTAAAGGCTTTTTTTCGTATCTGTTCTACTTCTGGTCAACCAATGGATAGTAAAGATATAATTTTGTAAACACCCTTTCCAAACAAATCTGATATGATGACACTCTTCAAAAAATTTTTTAAAATTTAAAACAAAAAGTCTTGCTTTTCTTTTAATCCATGATATACTTGTTCTTGTACCTGATACAAGTTTATTAAGAGAGGGATTCAGATGGATACAAAATTCTCAGTTGCTTTGCATATCTTAACAATGATTAGTGAAAGCAAGGAAACCTTAAGTTCTCAAGCACTAGCTATTAGTGTTGGGACTAACGCTAGTTACATTCGAAAGGTGATTGCCTTATTGAAAAATGCAGATTTGATTCATTCACATCAAGGAAAAACAGGCTATCAACTCAGTAAGTCTCCAAAGAAAATGACTTTACTAGAGATCTACTATGCTACTCAAGAAATCAATCACATTAGTTTATTTCCTGTTCATCAAAATAGTAATCCCGATTGTCCCGTTGGAAAACATATCCAAAGAGCAGTTTCACCGCTTTTCGCTAGTGCCGAATCTCAATTAGAAAAGGAATTAGCAAATCAAACTTTAGAAGATGTCATTGATAATCTATATAAACAAGCTAAACAAGTCCGAAACTGATTTGATAACAAGTCAGTTTTTACTGGAAACAACATATACTTGTATTAGATACAAGTATATCTAATCGTATTAAAAAAGAAAAGAGAAAACACATGAAAGTTGCACAACATACTACTTATAACAAAAAGAATATCACACTAAACATCACAGAAATCGCTAAACCAAGTATTACAGACAAACAAGTCTTGGTGAAAGTCACCGCAGCCGGGGTTAATCCTCTCGATAACATGATCTCTCGTGGTGAGGTTAAGATGATTGTTCCTTACAAACTTCCTCAAACTGCAGGTAATGAGGTCGTTGGAATCGTTGAAAGCATTGGCAAGAAAGTTAACAACTTTCAGGTAGGAGATCGTGTCTTTGGCCGTCTGCCACTTGATCATATCGGAGCCTTTGCAGAATACGTAGCTGTCGATAGCCAAGCCTTAGCCAAGGTTTCAGACTATCTATCAGACGAGGAAGCTGCTGCTGTTCCTCTTACTGCCTTGACCATTATGCAAGCCTTAGAACTCATGGGCGCTCAAGCTGGGAAAACGATCTTTATTTCTGGTGGTACTGGAGGTGTCGGCGGTATGGCCATTCCGATTGCTAAGGCTAAAGGTTTGACAGTCATCACCAATGGGGCTGGAGATAGTGCTGAGCGTGTATTGAAGCTAGGAGCAGACCGCTTTATCGATTACAAAACAGAGGATTATACAAAAACTGTTAGCCAGGTTGATTATGTTCTCGATACTCTTGGGGACGCTGAGACTGAAAAACAAATGTCTATCATGAAAAAAGGTGGTCATCTTGTTTCACTTCGTGCCATGCCAAACGGTGCCTTTGCCAAACGCATGAATCTACCAAAATGGAAACAGATGATTCTTGGCTTAGCAGGTCGCAAATTTGATAAGATGGCTGACAAATATGGCGTTCACTACCATTTTATCTTTGTAGAAAGTAATGGCGCTCAATTACAAGAGGTAGCTGACCTCTTTAGTAAATTAGAAATCAAACCATCTATCGATACAGTTTATCCATTTGAAGAGGTAAATCGCGCCTTAGACAAAGTCGCTAATGGTCGCTCACGTGGAAAAACAGTCCTTAGCTTTAAGAAATAAAAAGGAAAACACAATGTCATATCTTACTACAAAAAATCAATTCGTCACTTGGCAATGGATGAATGGTTCGGAAAAGGTCTAACCAAACGTCAGCAAGGCTTGCCAGGCCTAGCCTACTATCTCATTGAGATTACAAGTAAAGAGCAACTCCTCATCATTGACCAGCATACACGTGAAGTTGAGGCGCCAATCACATGGCTAAACTCAAGAGGGTTAGAATCTAGTGATCCAGATAGTATCCTAATCCGTGTTCGCATATCCAACCAATGATCGGCAAGGGTTTCGATTCAATCTGTGACACATCCCGTTTCAAGTTTTTTGATACAGGATTAAAAGGTCTTTCTTTTCAACTTCTGATACTTGGTTCCGTATATATACTATTTAAAACAAATCCCAAAATGAATGTAACTAGGATCTCTGCTAATGATAAAAATGAACTGTTTCATATGACTCTATTTAATGAGTATTTTTCAATTCTCATGATAAATCATATGAAGCTTTTTTAATATTCAAAAAGACTCCACCTATCTATAGGAAATCTACCATAGACATGGATGGAGTCTTCTTTCAATCACTAGTCTAATCGAATAAACATCATGGCATTTAACAAAGATATGAGTGAGACCGTGTTTATATTATTTGAATAGATCAGTCTCTTATTCTCAATCGGAGGAATAATAAAATTAGAAATGATGATATCATAAGGCGATTCTTCTAAAGATTCCTTTGATAATTCTAATTCAGTCCAAACTTCAAGTTCAAAATTGTTGCTGCAATAATAAGAAAGTGTCTCTGCAACGGATTTTGCATGATACTGATCAAAATTACTCATAACCAGAACCTTCAGCTTTGGCTGATTTTGTAGTAGATTAAGCACCAAATGTTTGGTATGAGTTATGAAGGTATAAGATAGATGATTTACCATCATTGAACTAGAACAAACCTCAAGAGTCTCTAAATAATGAGAAAGCTCTTTTTTTACATCTGAAACAAATTTAGGAAAAATATTTTGAAAATTCCTGATTGTATTCCCTTTTTGATCAAATAAAATAAACTCAGTGGACAATTCTTGACGATACAGATGTGCGGTATTATGCAGATGCCAAATCAGATTATCCTTATTCTCAATCTCAATCTGATACTTGACTAAAATCTGATCGATAAAATCACTCAATAGATGGTAAGATTTTTCAACATAGCTATCCTTTTTTACGCATTTCATAAAGAGACTTTCATCTATGAAAAACATTTTGTGAAAGTAAGACACAAATAATTGGCAAACAACTTCTTCATCTAAAGAGATATTGTATTCTGATTCAAAATTCTGATTCAAAACTCTGAGCAACACCTTCTATTCCTTCTGCCTGCATTAAAAAATCCAAACTTTGGTCGTTAAAAGAATCTTTCTCTATTTCCATAAGATGACCAAACTTTATTCGATATAGATTAATAACCAGGAGCAGCTTTAGCATTCTATGCGTTGACAAATTCATTGGAAAGCTTGTTTCCTTATAAACCAATTCTAACAATTAAGATAGGGCTCTGATGAAAAATTTTCAAATGGCCATTCTAGGAAATAATATTTTTCTGAAAAATATTGTACAAAAAAGTAACGAATGTCTCTCTCATTTCCAATGATTTGAACAGGGGTCAGACTGATTTCAAATTGAAATTGCTTTTTAATCACTTTATTGATTTGACTAATGATACGATAGAGCGAAGATGAACTGATATAAAATTCTTTACAAATACTCTCAGCTTGACACCCTTCATTAAAGAAGATAAATTCTAAAATCGAAAAATGGGTTGAATGCTTAAAGAAATGATGGTAAACCATTTCAATATCACTATCATCGGTATTAATAATGCGTATACCATTAGTAGAAGAATGAAAAATCAAGTCAGGAAAAGAAGATTTAACATGGGATAGATCATCTTTGACTGCACGTTCTGTACAATTTAATAACTCTGCTAGTTCAGAACGATGAAACCATCGTTTATGTTCAAATAATAATTCTAATTGCCTATGACTTTTTTAGATAATAAATCTCTCATGAATGTCTTTCTATCTTTATAAATTATCGGATTAAACCTCTTGCAATTATACCACAATGAATAGGTATAGCATGCTATAACGACTTTTCCTAAAATCTTTTATTTCGTATAATAACACTACAGAAACAATATATAAACAATTTTCTTATTTTACCGTCTATTGAGGGCGTGAATACAGAATCAAATTCAAGTCGAAAGATTATATTTTTAATTTTAAAAATTATATAATAGCAACAATCAAAGAATTTGATTTTTTTATATTAAAATTACATAATAATCAAAATAATTGATTATTTTATATCAAAATTATATAATAGCAATAATCAAAGGAATTGATTTATTTTTTGATATTAAAATAAAAAAGGAGGGTAAGCAATATTGTGGTCAATCATTGCTGGAGGTCTTATTGGACTTGTAGCAGGTAGAATCACTAAAAAAGGTAGTCCTATGGGAATCGTCGCAAATGTATTCGCTGGTTTAATCGGGTCATCTGTAGGACAATCCCTTTTAGGTAGTTGGGGCCCATCCATCGCTGGAATGGCTTTGATCCCATCTATTGCAGGAGCAGCAATTGTTGTTACTGTAGTATCATTCTTTACAGGTAAAAAATAATTACTTGTAGAATAAACTATTTTTAAATAGATTAGACGGGTAAAAATAGTTTAATGTTAAATCGAAAGGATTGTATATGTCAAAAACAAAGAAAATACTTTTAATTATTTTCTGTATTTTAATCTTGACAATTTTCCTTCCTGTTTTGATAGATTATCATCAAGTTAGTGATCTAGGCATTCAGCTATTTAGCTGGAGACAGAATCATTTCGTTGAATTTTATCTCTCTAGATATATATTCTGGGGGATAGTGGCTCTATCAACTTTAGTTTTGTTATCGATGTTAGTTGTGTTATTTTATCCTAAACGTTATTTGGAAATTCAACTTGAAACTAAAAACGATACATTGAAATTAAAGAATTCAGCAATCGAAGGTTTTGTTAGAAGTTTGGTGAGTGATCATGGATTGATCAAGAACCCAACTGTTCATGTAAATTTACGAAAAAATAAATGTTTCGTTCATGTAGAAGGTAAAATTCTTCCTTCGGACAACATCGCTGACAGATGCCAACTAATTCAAAATGAAATAACTAATGGATTGAAGCAGTTTTTTGGTATTGAGCGTCAGGTTAAACTAGAAGTTCTAGTAAAAGACTACCAGCCTAAACCAAAACCTCAAAACAAAAAGACTGTTAGTCGTGTGAAGTAAGGAAGTAAAAAATGGAATGGCTTAAACAATATCGATATCCAATAATCGCAGGTCTCATAGGCGTATTTCTCGCTTGTTTGATTATCTCCTTTGGCTTCTTCAAAACAATATTTGTATTGATTTTAGGAGCACTGGGAGTTGCAGCTGGATTATATATCGAAAAAAACTATATAGATAAATAAAAATTACTAATTTAATTAAAGGAGTTTCATATGTCAAACGAAAAAAACATTAACACTAACGTAGAAAAGAAAGATGCTACTGCTATAGCTCACGAAATCAAAGGGGAACTTACTTACGAAGATAAAGTTATCCAAAAAATCATTGGTCTGTCACTAGAAAACGTTTCAGGTCTTTTGGGAATCGACGGTGGTTTCTTCTCAAATCTTAAAGAAAAAATCGTTAACAGCGATGACGTAACAAGTGGTGTTAACGTAGAAGTTGGTAAAACACAAGTTGCAGTTGACTTAAACATTATTGCTGAGTATCAAAAAAATGTTCCAGCTTTATATTCAGAAATCAGAGAAATCGTATCTTCAGAAGTTGCTAAAATGACTGACTTGGAAGTTGTTGAAATCAACGTAAACGTTGTCGACATCAAAACTAAAGAACAACATGAAGCAGACTCAGTAAGCCTTCAAGATCGCGTATCTGACGTTGCTGAATCAACAGGAGAATTCGCTTCAGAACAATTCGAAAAAGCTAAATCTGGTCTTGGATCTGGTTTCTCAACTGTTCAAGAAAAAGTTAGCGAAGGTGTAGAAGCTGTTAAAGGTGCAGCAACTGGTGTAGTATCTCACGAAAAAACTCGTGTAAACTAAGATAAAATAAATATAACAGGAGAAATTATCATGTCAGTAGAAGAAAAGTTAAATCAAGCTAAAGGTTCTATTAAAGAAGGTGTTGGGAAAGCCATCGGTGATGAAAAATTGGAAAAAGAAGGAGCAGCTGAAAAAGTTGTTTCTAAAGTAAAAGAAGTTGCTGAAGATGCCAAAGACGCTGTAGAAGGTGCTGTAGAAGGTATCAAAAACATGTTGAGTGGCGACGATAAATAAGGATAAAAGTTACTTTATCTTTTTAGTAACATTAGTCAAAAGAGTCTGAGTCAATATGATTCTCAGAAAACAAAAAGCTAGAGATTTCCAATTGCGGAACTCTAGCTTTTTAATTTCACCTCTTTCTCTTATTATATTTCAGCAGGTTATTGACCATGAGTACGAATCCCATGTCAATTCTCACTTTACGCTTACCTCTCAGATGACATCTCTTATAACCAAGCAAACCTTTATCTGCCCAAAGACAGATTTCATATCAATCTTACGTTTAGCGAAAATTTGTCTACCCTTGGAAGATAAAAGTGTCTGATATTCTTTAGTTTTTAAACACTGGTAACGTTCATTCATATACAGTCCCTTTTGAGGAGCTGATTCAGGTTCATCATCGCAGTCAACATTGATTTCAAGGCTGTTTGCTTCTATCTCCCCTTTTTCATGATGTATTTTCGTACAGGTGCTTCAACTATTTGAACGATTTCAAATCCTTCTTTTTGGTAAAGATTTTGAGCTCTTTGATTTGCCTCGAAGACATTTAGAGAAATACTATCTATGTCTCCATTTTCAAAGGCCAAACTAACAAATTTCTTTAAAACTTGGCTACCTAAGCCTTGCCCCTGTTTCTGGGGATTGATAAAAAATCTTCCAATATGAAGATTACTGTCTTCTAGCCTGATTTTCTGTATAAGCCCGACAAACTCTCGTCCTTCAAAGATTGAAAAGATTCCTTCCAAATCTTGCAAGACTTGAATGGTCAAGGGAAAAGGAATCATTGGTCCCATCCATTGTTCTTGAAAGGATTTGCCGAGGGAGTTGGACCATTGGCATACGAATTGAGCGTTTTCTATACTCACCTCTTCTTCAAAACGAATTGTCATCTTGACCTCACTATCTTGTTTATGTTTCTCCATTATACTACTTCTCCTATTTTTTACGAATAGATAAGTATGATTGATATTTATTTTTTTCTTGTCGGGAGCATTCTCGCTTCCTTTCTTGGTCTGGTCATTGACCGTTTTCCTGAGCAATCCATTATCCGACCAGCTAGTCACTGCGATTCCTGTCAAACTCGCTTGCGCCCCTTAGACTTAATTCCTATTGTATCTCAGGTCTTCAATCACTTTCGCTGTCGCTACTGCAAGGCTCCTTATCCTGTCTGGTATGCCCTTTTTGAACTAAGCTTAGGACTTCTCTTTCTGACTTGGTCTTGGGGCTTGCTTTCCTTGGGACAGATCATCCTAATCACTGCTGGCTTGACCTTGGGTATCTACGACTTTCGTCATCAGGAATATCCCTTACTGGTCTGGCTGACTTTCCACCTAATCCTCATGGCTTTCTGTGGTTGGAATCTAGTCATGGTCTTCTTTCTTGCACTTGGAATCATAGCTCATTTTATCGATATCCGCATGGGCGCAGGGGATTTTCTCTTTCTGGCTTCTTGCACTCTCATCTTTAGTACGACTGAACTACTGATCTTGATTCAGTTCGCTTCTGCGACGGGCATCCTAGCCTTTCTCCTACAAAAGAAAAAGGAAAGACTTCCTTTCGTGCCTTTCCTCTTACTTGCTGCTTGTTTGATTATTTTTGGTAAGCTACTGCTTGTTTGATAAAGTCCTCAATTGGCTCTCCTTGGTGGAGAGCTTTTACAATTTTTGAACCAACGATAACGCCATCTGACACCGCATTGAAGCGTTCTACATCTTCTTGACTAGACACACCAAAACCTGTCAAGACTGGGATATCAGCTACTTGATGCAATTGCGCCAAGTGCTTATCCAAATCTGCTCGGTAGTTTCCTGATTTCCCTGTTACCCCGTTAATAGCAACGGCATAGACAAATCCTTCTGCTCCCTTGATCAACTCTTTTTGGCGATCAATCCCTGTTGTCAAACTAACTAGGGGAATCAAGGCCATGTCTGTTTCTGCCAAAAATGGTTCTACAAAGTTGGCATGCTCATGAGGCAGGTCTGGGATAATCAAGCCCTTAACCGCTGTATCAGCCAAATCTTTGACAAAGTTCTCCACACCGTACTGAAAGAGGGGGTTGAAGTAGGTCATGATGACCAGCGGAACTTCTGTTTCAATGGTTTTCAAGGTTTCAACCAAAGCCTGGGTAGAAGTTCCACGAGCTAGACTGCGCAAGCCTGCTTCTTCGATTACAGGTCCATCTGCAACAGGGTCTGAAAAGGGAATACCCACTTCAATAGCCGAAACACCCAAATCTTCTAAAAAGTGGATTGTTTCACCGAGACCATCCAAACCTTTTTCATGGTCTCCAGCCATGATATAGGGAACGAAAATTCCTTTTCCAGCTGCTTTGATAGCATTCAATTTTTCTGTTAGTGTCTTAGGCATGAGCTTCTCCCTTCTTTGCTGCATCTGCTTCCAAGCGGTCTTTGACTTGGACCACATCCTTGTCCCCACGACCTGATAGACAGACAATCATAGACTTGTTTGGTCCGAGTTCTTTGGCCAATTTCACTGCAAAGGCAATGGCATGGCTTGATTCCAAGGCTGGGATAATCCCTTCCACGCGAGACAAGAGTTGGAATCCTTCTAAGGCTTCCTCGTCGGTCACAGGAACATAGCTGGCACGTTTGATATCGTGGTAGTGAGAATGTTCTGGACCGATACCAGGATAGTCCAAACCTGCTGAAATAGAGAAGGCTTCAAGAATTTGACCATGAGCATCTTGGAGCACATCCATGAGAGAACCGTGGAGGACACCTGGACGTCCCTTGGTCAAGGTAGCTGCGTGGTGCTCTGTATCCACACCAAGTCCTGCTGCTTCAGCCCCATACATGGCTACAGACTCATCTTCTACAAAGGGATGGAAGAGACCGATGGCATTAGAACCACCACCAACACAGGCTACTAGGGCATCTGGCAGATCTTGACCTGTCAAGTCACGGTACTGTTGTTTAGCTTCTCGACCAATGACACTTTGGAAGTCACGAACGATTTCTGGGAAAGGATGAGGCCCCAAGGCAGAACCAAGGATATAGTGGGTATCATCGATATTAGCCACCCATGAACGAAGAGCTGCATTGACCGCATCCTTGAGCACGCGCGAACCGTCTGTCACTGCCTCAACCTTGGCTCCCAAAAGCTCCATACGGAAGACATTGAGGGCTTGGCGTTTAACATCCTCTTCACCCATGTAGATGGTACATTCCATGTTAAAGAGGGCCGCAGCTGTTGCAGTTGCCACACCGTGCTGACCAGCACCTGTTTCAGCGATAATTTTCTTTTTGCCCATGCGTTTAGCCAGAAGGACTTGTCCTAAGGCATTGTTAATCTTGTGGGCCCCTGTATGGTTAAGGTCTTCACGTTTAAGATAAATCTTGGCTCCGCCGATATGCTGGGTCAAGTTTTTTGCGTAGTAAAGAGGAGTTTCACGTCCTACATACTGGCGTAAGAGCTGGTTTAATTCCTCTTGGAAACTTGGGTCTGCCTGACTTTCACGGTAGGCCTTCTCCAACTCCAAAACTGCTGTCATCAATGTTTCTGGGACGAAACGTCCACCGAATTTTCCGTAAAATCCATCTTTATTTGGTTCTTGATATGCCATGCTTTACCCCCTCTATAAATCTTCTAATCTTTTCATGATCTTTTTGTCCATCTGTCTCCACTCCACTTGATACATCGACTGCATAGGGAGTAAAGTGTTGAATTGCTTTTACTACATTGTCTTCATTAAGGCCACCTGCGATAAAGAAGGGCTGAGCTAGTCCTGTCGTATCCAATTTCCCCCAGTCAAAGGTCTGGCCACTCCCTGCCACAGGGGCATCAAAGAGTAGATAGTCTGCCTGAGAATTGGGCACATGACCCTCTCCATCCACCTGCACAGCCTGAATACTGGCACAAGGCAAATTCTCAAACAAATCATCTGCCACCTGACCGTGAACTTGAACCAAGTCCAAGCCAACTTTTTCAATCGCTTCTAGCAGTTGAGCCCGACTTGGTGAAACAAATACGCCAACCTTTTTGACATCTGCAGTAATAAGCTTTGCCAGCTCAGCAGCCTGATCCAAGCTCACCTGTCTTTTACTAGGTGCGAAGACAAAACCGATGTAGTCGGCTCCTGCTGATACGGCTGTTTCCACCGCTTCTTTGGTCGATAGTCCACAAATCTTAACCTTTGTCAATCTGCAACTCCTTGATTCTCTGGGCCACATCTTCTACCTGCATAAGAGCTGTCCCTACCAAAATTCCGTTAAAGTATGGTGCTACTCGTTCCGCATCCTGCCCTGTGAAAATTGCGGATTCAGAAATGTATAAGCAATTATCTTTGAAATGTTTAGCTAAGTTTACACTGGTCTGCAAGTCGACCTCAAAGGTGGTTAAATTGCGATTGTTGACACCGATAATTTGAGCTCCAAGGCAGTGAGCTACCTCTAGTTCAGCTAGATTGTGGGTTTCCACCAAGACTTCCAGACCAAGCTCTGTCGCGTAGTCATACAGTTCCTTGAGACGTTCTTCTGACAAGGCAGCCACAATGAGCAGGATGACTGTCGCACCAGCATTGCGAGCTCGAATGATTTGCTTTTCATCGATGATAAAGTCCTTATTGAGCGTTGGAATCTGTACCTGACTGGAAATCTCCCGTAGATAATCCAAATGACCTTTAAAGAAAACTTCATCTGTCAGAACAGAAATCATCACTGCTCCGTTCGCTTCATAAGTCTGGGCCTGTTGCACAATATCCACATCGAGATTGATATCTCCCAGACTAGGGCTAGCTTTCTTGACTTCAGCGATGATTTGTAGACGGTCTTGGTGATTTTTTAAATATTCACTCAATCGATAAGCTTGACGCAAGGGCTGAACTTCCTCTCGCTCCATCTTTTCAACTTCACGCGCCTTCTGCTCCAAGATTCGTGCTAAAAATTCCTGACTCATTTTTGGTACTCCTGTAACAGTCTGAGTTTTTCAAAGGCCTTGCCACTAGCAATCACTTGACGAGCCAAGGCAACTCCTTCCTTGATGCTATCAACCTTACCATTAGCATAGAAACCAAGACCAGCATTTAAAACTGTCGTTTCCAAGAATGGACTTGGTTCATTTTTAAGAACGCTGAGCAAAATTTCTGCATTTTCCTGAGCATTGCCACCACGGATATCTTCGATAGCGTAGCGCTCCATCCCCAAATCCTCTGGACTAAAGCTTGACAAGGTGATTTCACCATTTTCAAGGAGAGCAATCTTGGTTGTTCCATTCAAACCAGCTTCATCCAATCCTTCTGGTCCAGCAACCACAATGGCACGTTTGCGACCCATATTTTTCAAAACCTGAGCTGTACTTTCTAGAAGTTCTGGACGACTAATACCAAGCAACTGTGTTTCCAAGGCCATTGGGTGAATCAGTGGACCAGTCAAGTTCATAATCGTTGGAATTCCCAATTCCAAACGAGCTGGCATGATGTATTTCATGGCTGGGTGCATATTTTTGGCAAAGAGAAAGACGATGCCAGTTTTATCAAAGACCTTACCTAGTTCAGCTGGTTTGAGGTCTAAGTTGATGCCCAAAGCTTCTAGGACATCTGCAGAGCCAGATTTAGAAGAAATCGAACGGTTTCCGTGCTTGGCCATGTGAACACCGCCACCAGCCAAGACAAAGGCTGCAGTTGTGGAAATATTAAAACTGAAAGACTTATCCCCACCTGTACCACAGTTGTCCATGGCATCATGAATCTCAGTTGGAATGTGTTGAGCATGCCCTCTCATGACTTGAGCAATGGCTGTGCGCTCTTCAGGTGTTTCCCCCTTCATCTTAAGAGCCAAAAGGAGAGAAGCAATCTGCGCCTCAGTTACACGCCCAGTAACGATACGCTCGATAACATCCGTCATTTCTACACCTGATAGATTTTCAAATTTTGCTAGTTTTTCAATAATCTCTTTCATCCTAGTTTCCTCACTTTACAACCTTTTCGATAAAATTCCGAATAGAAGACAAGCCATCTGGCGTTCCGATACTTTCTGGATGGTACTGAAAGCCATATATTGGAAGGGTTTTGTGTTGAATTCCCATAATGGCTTGGTCATCAGTCGAACGAGCTGTCACTTCAAAGTCTTTTGGCATTTCTTCAATCAAAATACTGTGGTAACGCATGACCGCTCGACCATCCTCAATGCCTTGATACAAAACAGATGGCGCTTCAAAGCTGATGTTGCTCTGTTTCCCATGCATGACTTTTGGAGCCAAACCTAGCTTACCACCAAAGACTTCTGCAATAGCTTGGTGGCCTAAACAAATCCCTAGAATCGGTTTCTTGCCTGCAAAGTCACGAATCATGTCTTCCATCTTTCCAGCATCAACTGGCCAACCAGGTCCAGGAGAAAAGACCAGACCATCTGCTTTTTCAGCTTCTTCATACAGCTTAGGATCATCATTTCTCAAGACCTGCACTTCTGCGAAATTCCCAATGTATTGGGCCAAGTTATAGGTAAAAGAATCATAGTTGTCAATCAATAAAATCATGGTCTTAGTTCTCCAATTCTAGTCATAGATTTAGCCTTGTTAATGGTTTCTTGGTATTCGTTTTGGGCGATAGAGTCATAGACAATCCCTGCCCCAGCCTGCACATAGGCTGTTTGATTTTTGAGAATCATAGTTCGAATGGCGATGGCGAAATCCATATCACCCGTCGCAGATAAGTATCCGATTGCTCCTGCGTATACGCCACGTTTTTCCGTTTCCAGTTCATAGATGCGTCTCATAGCCCGAATCTTTGGTGCTCCTGAAACTGTTCCAGCTGGAAGTGTTGATTTCAAAGCAGCCATGGCAGTGAGTTCTGGAAGCAAACGCCCCTTGACCACGCTGGTCAAATGCATGACATAGCGGAAAAGCTCCACTTCCATATACTTGGTAACTTGGACACTTGCTGTTTCAGAGATGCGGCCAATATCATTACGCCCCAAGTCTACTAACATCCGATGCTCTGCTGTTTCCTTCTCATCCGAAAGTAGGTCTGTCGCCAAAGCCTTGTCCTCTTCATCCGTAGCACCTCTTGGTCGCGTCCCTGCAATCGGATTAGTTGTCACGATGCCATTTTTGACAGAAACCAAACTTTCTGGACTAGCACCGATAATTTGATAATCTCCAAAATCATAGAAATAAAGGTAATTGGATGGATTGGTCACGCGAAGATTTCTGTAAAAGTCAAATGGATTTCCGGTAACTTCTGCTGAGAAGCGTTGACTGAGTACACATTGGAACATATCGCCATTACGAATCAAGTCACGAGCTCTTTCTACCATTTCCTCAAACTTCTGAGGAGCGATATGCGGTTTGAAGTCCAGCGGAGATAGATCCAAGTCTTCAAATTCATTTGGAGCAGGAATGCGTAATTCCTCCAGCACTTGGTTCAAGGCTTTTTCCAAGTCTTCTTGACTGCGCTCGCTGTAGAGAGCATCCTCAATGACATGGATTTTTTCCTTCTTGTGGTCAAAGACCATATAGCTCTCATAGACAAAGAAATGCATGTCTGGCGTCCCAATAGTATCCTCAGGGATTTGACCAATTTCTTCATAGAGCGAAATCATATCGTAACCAACAAAGCCAATAGCTCCCCCACCAAAAGATAGGTCTGAATGGTGCTGGCTCTTATGAGTCACTTCATAAAGGAAATCCAAAGGATCCCGATCAATCACTTGACCATTTTGATAAAGGACTCCATTTTCAAACTTAATCTCAAAAACTGGATTATAGGCTAAGATAGAAAAACGAGCTGTTTCCTTGTCTCTCGGAATACTCTCTAAGATAACCTTGTGCTGACCCTTTAGGCGTATATAAGCCAAGATTGGTGATAAGACATCTCCATGAATGATTCGTTCCATTGTAATTTCCCTTTCAGTTCTAATTCTAGCCCGTGGCGACTGTATGAAAAATCCCCACGCAAAACAACTTGCGTGAGGACGAAATTCGCGGTGCCACCTCAATTATAGGATTTCTCCTATCTCTCATTCCTGTCTCAGAAACCTCCTGTAACAGGCTGTGCAATAAAGGGCACTCCCTTGAGAATTATGTTTTCTTCTCTCGTTTCAAATGGACCCAACCTTACAGCTTTCTCTGCTTGTTTTCAGCAACCACAAGCTCTCTGCAAGAGAAAGGACTGTAATTTTTCCATCTTTTATTTTTTAGCTTCTAGGTAGTCTGCAATAGCAGCTACGTCCTTGTCTCCACGACCAGAGACATTGATGATGATAATGTCATCTTTACTTAGTTTCGGTGCACGTTTGACTGCTTCTGCGATAGCGTGGGAACTTTCAATCGCTGGGATAATTCCTTCAGTCTTGCTGAGAAGGAGCAGGGCTTGAACAGCTTCTTCATCTGTCGCAGCGACATATTCCACGCGACCTGAATCTTTAAAGTAGGCGTGTTCTGGGCCAACCCCTGGATAGTCCAATCCAGCTGAGATAGAGTAAACTGGAGCTAGCTCTCCATCTTCCTTAAAGACTGCATAGGTCTTCATGCCGTCAACAATTCCGATACTACCTTTTGTCATAGTAGCTGCGTGCTTGTCTGTATCAAGTCCATGACCAGCAGCTTCGACCCCAACCAATTTAACTTCTTCATCAGCCACATACTGAGAAAAAGCTCCGATGGCATTAGAACCACCACCTACACAAGCAATAACGTAGTCTGGTAAACGACCTTCTTTTTCTAAGATTTGACGACGAGATTCTTCACTAATGACCTTTTGGAATTCATGAACAATTGTAGGATAAGGATGAGGGCCTACAGCAGATCCCAAAACGTAGAAGGCTTCAAGGTCATTCATCCATGCTCCAAAGGCTGCATCAACCGCATCTTTGAGAGTTCGAGTTCCAGTTTCAACTGCGTGAACAGTTGCTCCCATCATCTCCATGCGGAAGACATTGAGACGTTGACGTTCCACATCCTCTGCCCCCATGTAGACATCACAGGCCATACCAAACTTGGCCGCAGCCGCTGCTGTCGCAACACCATGTTGACCAGCTCCTGTTTCTGCGATCACTCGTTTTTTGCCCATACGTTTAGCAAGAAGAATTTGTCCTAAAACATTATTGAGTTTGTGAGAACCAAGGTGGTTAAGGTCTTCACGCTTGAGATAAATCTTAGCGCCACCTAAGTGATCTGTCAAACTTTCCGCAAAATAGAGCGGTGTTTCGCGACCTGAGTAGTCTTTCAAGTAATGGCGAAATTCTGCCAAAAATTCTGGATCATCCTTGTATTTATCAAACGTAACTTCCAACTCATCCAACAAAGCCTGAATCGGCTCTGGTACAAAACTTCCACCAAATTTTCCAAAATATCCTTTAGTTGTCATAAAAATTTTCCTCTTTCTGTATTTATTCGACTTTTTGTTTGCTTTTAGTAGTAGGCAAGGAGCTGTAGATAGAACTCAAGTTCATCAAAGCGACTTAACGCCCTAATAAAAGATAAACAAAATGACGGATAGAAAAAGCCCACACACAGAATATACTTCCGTGTGAGGGCGTTGGTAACGCGGTGCCACCTCAATTATAAAGGGACTATTCCCCTTTACATCTCTACCTTGTCTAACAACAAGTTGCACTGTAAGGTGTGCGCACCGAATTTTCATTGTTTCAAATTCATTTTTAAAATCAGCCCACTTTCACTACTTTCAACCACCTGTTCACAATCACCACAGGCTCCCTGAAGATCAAAAATAGTTACTTTTCTGATTTGTTGAACTTATTCTAATACTTTGTTCTTTCTTTGTCAAGACTTTTTTACAATTTTTTTTGATGAAGCTAGTACTTTTTCAGAAACTGTTTTGAAAGTCTCAATGATATAGTCCACTTCTTCATCACTTAATTTAGTGTGAAGAGGGAGCGTAATTTCATTTTCAAAGAAGGCATAGGCCTTAGGATAATTCGCCATATCAAAACCAAGATTCTTGTAGGCTGTCAATAGAGGAAGCGGTTTGTAGTGGACATTACTTGCAATTCCTGCTTTAGCCAATTCTTGGATAATGAGGTTGCGTTCTTCTAAGCTTGCTCCTTCTACATGAGTGATGTAGAGGTGGCGGCATGATTCAACTGTATCAGTCTTATGTGCCAATGGACGAATGCGAGAACCTGCAAAACCACGATCATAGCGGTCCACGATGTCCTTACGACGTTCTAGCAAACCTGGGTAACGGTCCAATTGTACCAAACCAAGTGAAGCCATGATATCAGTCATATTGCACTTGTAGGCTGGTGTGACGATATCGTATTCCCATGAACCCAGTTGCATCTTAGCAAGAGCATCCTTAGTTTGACCGTGAAGGGAAAGAACTTGAAATTCCTTGTACATGTCTTCGTCATCAATCGCTGGATTGGCCTTCCAAGTCGCACTTCCTCCCTCCGCAGTTGTAAAGTTCTTAACGGCATGGAATGAGAAGGAAGTAAAGTCAGCGATAGAACCAGCAGGTTGTCCTTTATAAGTAGATCCCAAAGCATGGGCACTATCAGAAACAATCACAATACGGTTAAAGGCTTTTTGCCACTTGCTTGCAGCTGTAAAGAGGTCACGTTTCTTCTCCACAACTTGGAACAAACGATCATAATCGCAAACAATCCCTGCAAGTTCAACCGGGATAATCACCTTAGTTTTTTCAGTAATGGCTTGCTCCAGCAAGTCATAGTCCATTTCAAAAGTACCTGCTTGGATATCCACCATGACAGGCGTCGCTCCTACGTGAGTGATGACACTACATGAAGCTGTATAGGTCATAGCTGGAACGATGACTTCATCTCCAGGTCCCACTTCCAAGACTCGCAAAACCAACTCAAGCGCGGCAGTCGCAGAGTTAAGACAGACAGTCTTAGGTGTCTGTGTGTATTGAGATAAGCGACGCTCTAGCTCTTTTGTCTTAGGACCTGTTGTGATCCAACCAGAACGCAGGGTATCCGCTACTTCAGCAATTTCAGCTTCGGTGATATCGGGTGGTGAAAATGGAATATTGTAATTTGGCATTGATTTGCTCCTTTTATCTGTACTCATTTTCTTATGACTACTTTATTTTAGCACTTCAAACACGGTTTGAAACATGATTTTGATGTCTCCAAGGAAACTAAACTCTCGGAGATAGGCGAGGTTATAGCGCATCTTTTCAGGAAGAACATGTTCTACATAGGCTTGGTCAACTGACAGACCTTTCTCCGTCATTTGACTGATGATAGTGTCCTCATCCTTATAGTTGATGCTAGCTGGAGAGGTAATTCCTGCTGGCAAAAGCAAGGTCGCCATCATTTCAGGGCTATACTGCTCTGTGTAACGTGGCACTTCAGGACGTGTCCCAACAAAAGACATCTCGCCTTTAAGGACATTGACCAGCTGAGGCAGTTCGTCCAAGCGCACACGACGGATGAAATTTCCTACTTTTGTAATGCGACTATCGTTAGCTGAAGTCACCAGACTGCCTTTTTTATCCGCATCCGTCACCATGGTACGGAATTTCCAAATCTTGAAAGTACGGTTGTACTGGGTCACGCGCTCTTGCTTGTAAATGACAGGCCCCTTGCTATCCAACTTAATCCAAATACTCAAAATCAGAAAGACTGGGGAAGTTAAAATCAGTAAGACCAAGGCCAGAACCCAGTCCAAGCAACGCTTGAAAATCAGCGAACCCTTCCTTTTAGAGACAAGCTGGTAGTAAGACTCAACCTCGCTTGATTTCATTTCCACGGGCAAGTCTTCCCATTTCAGCATGCTGTTTCTCCTTTGTTTTTATTATACTATTTGTCAACATTTTTCATTATACCACAAAATGGAAAAGGCAGTGAAAGAAATCTGTAATTTGAAGGATTTCCTTCTTTTACTCAATAAAAATCAAAGAATATTAAGACATGGCCCCTGCCTGCAAGCTATACATCTTGTGATAGGTTCCTCTCAAGGCCAAGAGTTCCTCATGGGTTCCACTCTCGATGATGCGTCCCTTATCCAAAACATAGATACAGTTAGCATCTTGGATGGTAGAAAGTCGGTGAGCAATAGCAATAGTTGTCCGCCCCTGTCTCATCTTAGCCAGTGAAGCTTGAACCAGACTTTCTGTTTCAGAGTCAATATTGGCTGTCGCTTCATCCAAAATCAAGATTTTAGGCTGACTGGCAACAGTTCTGGCAAAGGCAAGAAGCTGTCGCTGGCCAGTTGAAAAACTCGAACCACGCTCAGAAACAGGGGCATCATAACCCTGCGGAAGTTCTTGGATAAAGGAATCTGCATCGACAAAGGCAGCCGCAGCCTGAACCTGCTCATCACTGATATCTTGGTACATGGCGATATTGGACTTGATAGTTCCATGATAGAGGAAGGGTTCCTGCAAGACCAAACCGATGTTTTTTCTCAGCTCTTCCTGACTGTAGTCCCTGATATCTACACCATCTAAGAGAACTCGCCCTGACTGGAATTCATAAAAACGCATGAGGACATTTATAATAGACGATTTCCCTGAACCCGTATGACCTACAAAAGCAATGGTCTCACCCTTGTTAACCGAAAAGGAAATATCATCCAGAATCTGATGTTTACCGTCATATGAGAAACACACATGTTCAAAACGGATATTGCCTTCTTTTACCTCGGCCTGACCATTTTCTTGAAGAGGTTCATAGGTTGTCTCGTCAATCAAGGAAAATACACGCCCTGCAGACACCATGGACGTTTGAAGGGTTGAAAAGTTTTGCGTCACCTCGATCAAGGGATCAAAGAGGCGATTGATGTACTGGATAAAGGCATACATGGTTCCTGCCGTTATCCCGATAGAAAGACCACGGTAGCCAAAATAGGCCATCAACACAGCGTATCCTAGGAGTTTCAGCAAACTCATGGCAGGTCTCAAAAAGAGGGCATCCAAGGCTACAGATCGGTTGGCATAGACCAAGTGTTCTTGGTTGATTTCATCAAATTCTGCTTGCAGGCGCTTCTCTTGATTAAAGGCCTGGATAATCCTGATTCCCTCGATGTTCTCTGCCAACTTACTATTGATATCTGACAAGAGACTTCTGGTTTTCTCAATGACTTTCACTGATTTTTTCCGATAGAGATTAACTAAAAGGAAAATCAAAGGGAGAAAGAGCAAGACTAAAGCTGTCAAACGAAAATCCAGCACCAACATGGTATAAAGGGTTGTCAGAAAGATGAAAACTGCTGAGATAAAGCTGGATAAAATTCCTGAAAACATATCACTAATGGTCTCGGTATCATTTGTCAAACGAGAAACGATGGAACCTGCTGGCGTCTTGTCAAAGAAAGACATGCCTAGTTTCTCCATATTGGCAAAGGCATCGCGACGAATGTCTCTAACAATGCTGTAAGACACGCGCGCAAAGAGAAGATTGCCGACATACTGAACTAGAGTTTGTAGGATATAAAGGCCATAGTAGGCCAGTAAAACGGTAACGGCCAGTTGGTTAAGATTGCTGAGATACTGGTCGATAAAGTGGGAAGCCACGAGGGGAATGACACTTTTAATGACCGTCGTTGCTAGGAGAAAACTGAGTGCTAAAAAAGTCAGAAGGCCGTAAGGTTTGAGATAGGACATCAAGCGCTTCAATACAGCCCATTGTTCTTGTTTATTCTGCATCTTCTTCTCCTTTCATTTCCAACTGCTGAGACTGGTAGGTTTGGGCATACCAGCCATCCAAAGCTAGTAAGTCTTCGTGCCTGCCTCGTTCGATGATTTGACCATTTTGTAGAACCAAGATTAAATCTGCATGGACTACCGCACTCAGGCGATGAGCCGTAATAATGGTTGTCTTGTCCTTTCGTGTCTCCTTGAGGTTGTCGATAATCGCATACTCTGTCTTGGCATCCACGGCGGATAAGGAATCATCTAAAATCAAGATATCAGGGTCTAAAATCATAGCCCGACTCATGGCCAGACGTTGCTTTTGCCCACCAGAAAGACTGACTCCTTTTTCACCGATAACTGTATCAAATCCCTGAGGCATGGCTACAATATCTTGGTACACTTGAGCTAGCTTAGTCGCTTCCTCGACCGTTGAAAGGGACAAGTTAGGATTGCCAAAGCGGATATTGTCTAAGATAGAAGTCGCAAAGAGGAACTGGTCCTGAGGAACATAGCCCATAAGACTACGAAGATCTGTCAGACGATAGTCGCGAATATCATGACCATTTAGATAAATAGCTCCCTTATCCACATCGTATTCACGCAAGAGAAGCTTGATCAAAGACGTTTTCCCAGAGCCTGTCTGTCCGACCAAGCCTAGAGTTTGCCCTTTTTCTAAACTAAAGTGAATATCCGTCAGTGTCTCCTCATTTTCAAAGGCAAAACGATCAATGGCGTACTCCAAACGCCCATTTTCAATACCATCTAAAGGAAACTCTGGGTCTTGTACAGGTGATTCCTGAGACAAAAGTTCCTCAATCCGCTGGTAAGAAACCTTCCCTCGCTGAGTGATATTAAAGAGGAAACCGATAGCCATAAGAGGCCATACCAACATATCCAAGTAACTGATAAAGGTGACCAGATTTCCAACCGTGATCTGCCCCTCCTGAACCATCAAGGAACCAACCAAGAGGGTTAAAACATAGGAGGAACCAACAAACAAGAGAACCATGGGATCAAAGAGACTATCGTATTTCATGGTTTGGAGGTTCTTTTGGAAGGTCAATTCATTGACTGACTGGAAAGACTTCAACTCGTCCGCCTGATACCCAAAAGACTTGGTCACTTTAATACCTGATACAGACTCTTGTACCTTGTTATTGAGTTCGGAAAATGCAGCTTGTGATTCACCAAAGGCCTTATGAGTCTTTCTACCTAAACGACTGGTCGCATAAGCCATGAAAGGCAGGGGAAGAATGGCAACCAAAGTCATCTGCCATGAAATGCTAAAGAGCATGGTCAGCAAGGTCACTAGAGCCGTGATAGAGGCATCCACCGCAGACATAACACCGCCCCCTGCCAGACGCGTTAGGGCATTTATATCGTTAGTTGCGTGTGCCATTAGGTCCCCCGTCCGATAGGTTTGATAAAAGGCTGGAGACATTTTTGTGAAATGCTCAAACAAGCGAGACCGCATAATCTGTCCCAAACGGTAGGAAGTCCCGAGGATATACATACGCCACACATAGCGCAGATAGTACATCCCAAAGGCTGCAAGAAACAGGTAAAATAGGTCAAGAAGGAGGGCCTGCTGGGTTAATTGCCCCGATGTGATGGCATCAATGACCCTCCCCATAACCATTGGGGGAATGAGGTTGAGGACGGAAACCAAGACCAGAGCCACAATCCCGACTAAATAACGGCGTTTTTCTAACTTGAAAAACCACCAAAGTTTTTGAATAATGGACATAACATCCCTTTCTGATTGCAAATAGAAACCTGAGGCCAAGACCCCAGGTTTTTCTTATTCATAGGTTACGACTGTGACCGCACCCTTGTCATACTCAGCGATAAAGATATTGGCTACATTGTCATGCCCTTGCTTGCTGAGGTTATCAAGCAGCCATTCTTCGTTACGACCAATCGACTCCAAAACATCGACTTGTATCACACCGTCAGTCACAACTGGATACTTAGGATTTTCATCCCCCATTTGGACCACGATGAGTTGGCCATTTTGCTCCTGCACAGCTCGTTTGACCTGCTTCATCTGGAAAATTCCTTGGCTACGAAGTTTGAGGGCTACTTCCGCTGCAGACAAGCCAACTGAACGACAGGCTTCTGGGTCAATCTGACCATTTTTGATGAGGAGAGTTGGCTTACCATCAATCAAGCGTTTGACAAAACGAACATTGTTATTGAGCCACTTGAGGGTCAAGACCAAAATCGTCCACATCATCAAAATCACTGCATACTGGAGAATGCTGATAGAACTATTGTAAATCACCCCACCGATGATACCACCGAGAACATAGTTCTGAATTTGGTCTGTCGCAGAGTTAGGTGCTAGGTTCCCCTTTCCTGTCACATTGATAACAAAAACAAGCGAGAAGAGCCCCAAGGCCAGTTTGATTAAAATTTCCATATAATTGAGTGTCATTTGTTTACCTCCACCAATTCAATAGCATCTGTTTGATGCAATTCTAATTTCTCTAAAAGATACTTGTCTGGTTGGCTCCCGTTCATGGCACGATAGACATTTGAACCTACCTTGACAAGCGCTCCATCAGTGGCTGCAGAAGTATTGACATAGACTTCTGATTTATCCACTCCCAAGTCTTTGGAAACAACCTCTATGAAATGAAGGGAGGTTTGAAATTGATTGTTAGAGGCTTGATTGGTCTGGTATTTTGAAATTGTCACTAAAAGCATGGCCACTAAGGTCAAGGCCAAAATCATGACCAATTCCCGAAACTTAGTCCCCTTTTTATCTCGATAGGCCTTAAAGGCAAAAAATCCTGTGATAGCTAGGAGAACAATTCCAAAGCCAATCATGATTCCATTTTGTTGACTGATTTGGCTAAGCACATAGTCATATGAGTAAAATTTCATTTATTTTCACTCCCTTTCATAAAATCATTCTTAATTATAAACGAAAGAGAGTGATTTTTCAAGCCATACGTTGGGGAAATAGACCTTTTTTTGGTATAATAAAGTCTATAATCTGAATGAAAAAGGTAACTTTATGAAACTTATCTCATGGAATATTGATTCCCTCAATGCAGCCCTAACTAGTGACTCAGCTCGCGCGAAATTGTCCCAAGAAGTCCTACAAACCTTGGTCGCTGAAAATGCTGATATCATTGCTATCCAAGAAACCAAGCTTTCTGCCAAGGGCCCAACAAAAAAACACCTAGAAGTTTTAGAAGAACTCTTCCCAGGCTACGAAAACACGTGGCGTTCTTCTCAAGAACCTGCACGCAAAGGCTATGCTGGAACCATGTTCCTCTATAAGAAAGAACTTACGCCTACTATCAGCTTCCCAGAAATCGGTGCTCCGTCTACCATGGACTTGGAAGGTCGTATCATCACCTTAGAATTTGATGAATTTTTCGTAACCCAAGTTTACACTCCAAACGCTGGCGACGGTCTCAAACGCTTGGAAGAACGTCAAGTCTGGGATGTCAAATATGCGGAGTATTTAGCTCAACTAGACAAAGAAAAACCAGTCCTTGCGACCGGTGACTACAATGTGGCCCACAATGAAATCGACCTTGCAAATCCTGCTAGCAACCGCCGTTCACCTGGATTTACCGACGAGGAGCGTGCTGGATTTACCAACCTTTTAGCAACTGGATTTACCGATACTTTCCGCCACATTCATGGCGATGTTCCAGAACGCTACACTTGGTGGGCGCAACGCAGCAAGACTTCTAAAATCAACAATACAGGCTGGAGAATCGACTACTGGCTCACAAGTAACCGCATCGCTGACAAGGTGACCAAGTCTGACATGATTGACTCAGGAGCTCGCCAAGACCATACACCCATTGTCTTGGAAATTGAGCTCTAAGGAGAAAGCTAATGGACTATCAAGCTGTCATTCCTGAATTTGTAGTATCTGACCTCGAAAAATCACGCCACTTCTACTGCGACCTGCTAGGATTCTCTGTCGAATACGAGCGTCCAGAGGAGAAATTTCTCTTCCTCTCGCTTGAAGACTGCCAACTTATGCTAGAAGAAAGCAACGCAGAAGAATTAGCTCAGCTGACCTATCCTTTCGGGCGCGGTGTCAATATTTCCTTTGGCATTGAAGATGTCCCTCAGCTCCACCAAAAACTGCTGGAAGCTGACTATCCTATCCATCGTCCGCTGACCAAAAGAGAATTTCGAGTGGGAGATAGCTTTATTTACCCTCACGAATTTGCAGTTTTGGATCCAGATGGCTATTTTTTAAGATTTAGCGAATAGAAAAAATCTTTCAAATTAGAAAAAGGCATATTGTCAGATCTTGAAGAATCTTGATAATATGCTTTTTTGATGGAAAACACTTCTAAATGTTAGCTTATAATTGATAATTTGTCCATTTTTCTTAAATTTGTTCGTTTTTTTATCTCAAAACACTGACAAAATATTTGATTTCTAAAGTTATTTAGTGTAAAATAAAAACATTGGCGCAAGCCTATTTAAAATTGAATATCGTTTTACTTGTTTATGTCGTGAATTGGCACGACGTTTCTACAAGGTGCCGGAACACCTAACAATAAGTAAGTCAGCTTGAGGGGATGGTCTTTTTTGCCATGCCTATTTTGGGGACTTGCTTAGGGGATTAAGTAGGTCTTTTTTCTATCAGTTTTACTGGATAGAAATCTGAAACAAGGAAATTTATTGGCTTTTAGACTTTAGGAGGTCTTATGAAATTATTAGAAGAGCGCATCCTCAAGGATGGGCATATCTTGGGTGATAACATCCTCAAGGTGGATTCCTTTTTAACCCACCAAGTTGACTTTAGCTTGATGCGAAAGATTGGTAAGGTTTTTGCGGAAAAATTCGCTGCTGCTGGCATTACCAAGGTCGTGACCATTGAAGCTTCAGGCATTGCACCAGCCGTTTTTACAGCTGAAGCCTTAAATGTTCCCATGATTTTCGCTAAAAAAGCTAAAAACATCACCATGAATGAAGGCATCTTAACTGCCCAAGTCTACTCCTTTACCAAACAGGTGACCAGCACCGTTTCTATCGCTGAAAAATTCCTCTCACCAGAGGACAAGGTTTTGATTATCGACGATTTCCTTGCTAATGGACAAGCGGCTAAAGGCTTGATTCAAATCATCGAACAGGCAGGTGCCACAGTCGAAGCTATCGGTATCGTGATTGAAAAATCCTTCCAAGACGGTCGGGATTTACTTGAAAAAGCAGGCTACCCTGTCCTATCACTCGCTCGCTTGGATCGTTTTGAAAATGGTCAGATCGTATTTAAGGAGGCAGATCTCTAATGCAAACTCAAGAAAAACACTCGCAAGCAGCCGTTCTTGGCTTGCAGCACTTACTTGCCATGTACTCAGGTTCTATCCTAGTTCCCATCATGATTGCGACAGCCCTTGGCTATTCAACTGAGCAGTTGACCTACCTGATTTCCACAGATATCTTCATGTGCGGGGTGGCAACCTTCCTCCAACTCCAACTCAACAAATACTTTGGAATTGGACTCCCAGTCGTTCTCGGAGTTGCCTTCCAGTCGGTTGCTCCCTTGATTATGATTGGACAAAGTCATGGCAGTGGTGCTATGTTTGGTGCCCTTATCGCATCAGGGATTTACGTAGTTCTTGTTTCAGGCATCTTCTCAAAAGTGGCCAATCTCTTCCCATCTATCGTAACAGGTTCTGTAATTACCACGATTGGTTTAACCTTAATTCCTGTCGCTATTGGAAATATGGGAAATAACGTTCCAGAGCCAACTGGTCAAAGTCTCTTACTTGCAGCGATCACTATACTGATTATCCTCTTGATTAACATCTTTACCAAAGGATTTATCAAGTCGATCTCCATTTTGATTGGACTGGTTGTCGGAACTGCCATCGCTGCTAGCATGGGCTTGGTGGACTTCTCTCCTGTTACGGCAGCACCTCTTGTCCATGTCCCAACTCCCCTCTACTTTGGGATGCCGACCTTTGAAATCTCATCTATTGTCATGATGTGTATCATCGCAACGGTGTCTATGGTTGAGTCGACTGGTGTTTATCTGGCCTTGTCTGATATCACGAAAGACCCAATCGATAGCACGCGCCTGCGCAACGGTTACCGCGCAGAAGGTTTGGCCGTACTTCTCGGAGGAATCTTTAACACCTTCCCTTACACAGGATTTTCACAAAACGTTGGGTTGGTTAAATTATCAGGTATCAAGACTCGTCTGCCAATCTACTACGCAGCTGGTTTCCTGGTTCTCCTTGGGCTCCTTCCTAAGTTTGGCGCCCTTGCCCAAATCATTCCAAGCCCTGTCCTCGGTGGTGCCATGCTGGTGATGTTTGGTTTTGTATCTATTCAAGGGATGCAAATCCTCGCCCGCGTTGACTTTGCTAACAATGAACATAACTTCCTTATCGCAGCTGTCTCCATCGCTGCAGGTGTCGGACTCAACAACAGTAATCTCTTTGTCAGCATGCCGACAGCCTTCCAAATGTTCTTCTCAAACGGAATCGTCGTAGCCAGCCTACTCGCCATTGTCCTCAATGCCGTATTAAATCATAAAAAGAAATAAGAAAAAGAGGTGTGAACCTCTTTTTGTTTATCTATATCCTCACCTGTCTGTCTTCTGACCGCTGACCTGTGACAAACATGGTAAAGGTTGCCTTGCAGACATTTCTGCCTTCTTGATTGGTGATATCCACATCCACCACACAGGTTGTGCGACCTTGATGGACGCATTCTCCTTTAATTGTCAACACGTCGTCGAGTTTTCCTGCCTTGAGGTAGTTGATAGAGGATTGAAGTGTCACCCCATCAAGCCCCAGCGAGATAACCACCAAACCACTAATCTGGTCACAAAGGGTGAAAAGATAGCCACCATGGGCATTGCCATAGTAGTTGAGCGACGAGTCCACTACTTTGGTCGTCACCACAACGTGACCATCTCTCATTTGTTCAATTTCGTAATTTTCAAAGGCAGATATAGCGTCAAAATGAAAATCTTTCATCGTTTCCTCCTGATAGTTCAAACGACACTATGATACTACATTTTATAGGACTGTGCAAGGAGAAAGCTCCTAGTCTGGTAAAATTCCGAC
The DNA here is from genome assembly GCA_000430305.1 of Streptococcus mitis 17/34. Lineage (GTDB taxonomy): Bacteria > Bacillota > Bacilli > Lactobacillales > Streptococcaceae > Streptococcus > Streptococcus mitis_AW. The sequence goes on along the minus strand of ASZZ01000004.1, from coordinate 18,382 downwards.
CTGTTCTACAAAGCGCATAAAGGCTGCTTGTCCTTGTTCCGTTTGCTTGTAAACTCCTGCGTCCTCCAGAACACGCGCAAAGATAGTACCCACAGAATCCTTTACGATTTCAAGGCTTTTTCTTTATCCGCTAAATCTGGATGTTGGGATTTGAGCTGGTCTGCCCATTCCTGATGATAAGAGGCAACTGTATCCCCTTCTCCCACTAGATAGCTAGCGACTTGCTCCACTTCTGCTTTCAAACGAGGTGGTAAGATAGCCAAGCCCATAACCTCAATCAAGCCGATATTTTCCTTCTTGATATGTTGAACATCCTTGTGGGGATGATAAATTCCATCAGGATGCTCTGGCGATGTCTGATTGTCTCGCAAGACCAAGTCCAACTCAAACTGGCCATCGCGTTTACGGGCAATGGGTGTGATGGTATGGTGTGGTGTTCCATTACTTTCTGCCAAGACTTGCACCCTTGGATCTGAATACTGACGCCATTCCTGCAAAATCTTATCAGCCAAGTTGATTAAATCTTCTTTGGAATTCGAAGTCAAGCGTAGCACTGACATGGGCCACTTGACAATCCCTGCCTTGATCTGCTCAAAACCAGTAAAAGAGAAAGTCTTTTGCAAGGGAGCCAATTCCATAGGAAATACGTGACGGCCTCCCTGATAGTGGTCATGGGTTAGAATAGAGCCCCCACAATCGGTAAGTCCGCATTTGAACCCGCAAAATAGCCTGGAAACTGCTCTACGATAGCTAGTAGACGCTCAAAACTCTGACGACTAATAGCCATGGGACGATGCTGGCCATCTAAGAAAATACAGTGCTCATTAAAATAAGCATAGGGCGAATACTGGAACCCCCACTCCTGACCAGCCATTTCAAAACGGATAATCCGGTGATTGCTGCGAGCTGGATGGTTAACTCGACCATGGTAGCCTTCGTTCTCTAGACAAAGCTGACACTGGGGATAATTACTAGCTTGCACCAACTTGGCTGCCGCAATCTCTTTCGGATCTTTTTCAGGCTTAGAGAGGTTGATAGTAATCTCAAGTTCTCCGTAATCAGATGGAACACGGTAAGCAATATTCTTTGAAATGGCCTTGAGTTTAATGTAGTCATTTTTCTGGCTAAGTTGGTAAAAGTCCGCAATCGCCTGCTCTGGTGACTGGACATAGGTTGCCCAAAAGTCACGATTGACCTGACTCGGACAAGGAGTCACCAAGTCCATCAGTTCAGCACCAAGGATTTCACGCGCAGTCTGACTATCTTCAATCGTCTCTAATCGAACCGCTTCCTCAACCAGCTGATCCTTGAGGTCAATCAATTTATCCAGATCAGTCTCAACCTCCAAAACACCTTCTCCCACTCGTGCCAAAACACGATTGGTCAGGTACATTCGATCCATTTCCTCAAATGAACTTTTAGCAATGACTTCCGTGATAAATGCATCTAGAACTCCCTGACTCATTGATTCTCCTTCCTACTTTCTAAATAGTCTCTGACAGCATCTAAATCCTGAAAAACTTGTTCTGTTTTATTTAAGAAAGACTGTGCTGGCATTTTTAAATCTGGAATACAAATAACTGGAATCCCAGCTCTATAGGCTGCTTCAATCCCTGCTTCACTATCCTCTAATACTAAGCAATTCTCTGGCAAAACATTCAAATCACTACAGGCCTTTAAAAATATATCAGGGTAAGGTTTGCTTCGCTTTACATCTTTTGCAAAAACTAGATGGTCAAATAGGGACAGTATACCATTACTATCCAAAATCATTCTAGCTCTAGATTCAACACTTGAAGTTGCTAAAGCGATTGGAATACCTTCTCTTTGCAAAAAAGCAAGCAAATTTTTAGCACCTTTTTTTAAATTTACACCTTTGGCTAAAATTCGAGCTTCTAGTTCATAAACTTTTTCCAAGGTTTGGTCAAAGTTCCAAGGTAAATCATAGGTATCCAAAAATCGTTGAACATTCTCCTCTTCTCTATGTCCACTGTATTCTCTAGAATATGTTTCTTCTGTGAAAGGAATTCCAAAATCTTCAAGCAATTCTTGATAAACTTTTAGAGAAATGATCTCAGTATCAGCTAATAAGCCGTCTAAATCAAATATTACAGCTTCCATTTACTGCTCTCCTAGTCTAAAACGCGAGTGCCACCTGCAACTTCAGCGATATAGAAACTTGGAGCGTATCCAACTACTTCCTCGTAGTGTTTGCCTACAGCTTCCTTAAAGGCATCAACAGCATCTTTTTGCACCAAGGCAATGGCACATCCGCCAAAACCTGCCCCTGTCATACGAGCACCGAGAACTCCTTCTTGTGCCCAAGCTGTGTGAACAAGAGTATCCAATTCCAATCCAGTCACTTCATAGTCATGCTCAAGAGAAACGTGAGAAGCATTCATCAAACGACCAAATGTTTCCAAATCTCCTGCTTGGAGGGCTGCTTGAGCTTTGAGGGTACGTTGATTTTCAAGCACTGCATGACGAGCACGTTTCAAACGATTTTCATCTTTAATTAGATAGCTATATTGGTCAAAGGTCCACTCATCCAATTCACCCAAGGTCTGAATATCTAAGGCTGCTTGCAATTCTTCCACTGCTTTTTCACATTCAGCACGGCGTTCATTATATTTAGAATCCGCCAATTCACGGCGTTTGTTAGTGTTCATGATAACAACGACATTGTCCTTCAAATCAAGTGGTACCAAATCATACTCTAAGGTGTTAGTATCAAGATAAATAGCACGTTGGTCAGCCCCCATACCGATAGCAAACTGGTCCATAATACCAGAATTCACTCCGATAAAGTTGTTTTCTGTTTGTTTTCCAATTTTAACCAAATCCAAACGGTCTAGTTTTAAATCAAAGAGATGCTCTGCCACTACCCCTGTCAAAAGTTCCAAGGATGCTGAAGAAGACAAGCCAGCACCATTTGGGATATTCCCATAAACATAAAAATCAAACCCTTTGTCAATCACGTGCCCAGCTTCTTGCAAGAAATGAAGGACACCTTTTGGATAGTTGGTCCAGTTGTGCTCTTTTTCAAACTTGAGGTCAGCGAGAGGCACTTCGATAATGCCCTTGTCCTCAAAGTTAGCTGAGTAGAAACGCAAGACTTGGTCGTCACGTTTGCGAGCAGCCCCATAAGTTCCTAAGGAAATGGCTGCTGGAAATACATGTCCACCATTATAGTCTGTGTGCTCACCAATCAAGTTGATACGACCTGGTGAAAAGAATGTTTGGTCTGCTTCTTGACCAAAAACAGCAAGAAAGTCTTTGCGAAGAGCTTCAGCAGTAAGATGTTGTGTCATATGAATTCTCCTTTTACTGTGCGTTAAGTCACCTTAACGTGTAATCGTTTTCTTCTATTGTATCCAAGGGATTTCCTAAGGTCAATCCTTTTTACTAAAATTTTACTAAAATATCGGTAAAAAGCAGAAAACTATGATATACTAACCTTAAAGAAGGAGGATTTATGGCTACCTTAAAAGACATTGCACAGCTAGCCTCTGTCTCTATCGCGACCGTATCCCGTGTTCTCAACCGCGACCAGAGCCTATCTGTTACAGAAGAAACCAGACACCGTATTTTAACCGTTGCTGAAGAGCTGGGCTACACCAAGCACCTCAAGACAGGCGAGTCCCACAAGCTCAAGCAAAAGATTGCCATTATCCAATGGATCAGCGAACAAGGGGAGCTGGACGACCTCTACTACTACCAGATTCGCCTAGGCATAGAAAAAAGAGCCCAAGAACTGGACTATGACATCTTACGCTATTTTAATGACCATCCTTTTACCCTGAGCGAGGAAGTAATTGGGATTCTCTGCATCGGAAAATTTAGCCGAGCTCAGATTTCTGCCTTTGAAGAATACCAAAAGCCTCTTGTCTTTCTAGACAGTGATACACTTTCCCTAGGACATACCTGTATTATCACGGATTTTTACACTGCCATTAAACAGGTTGTCGATTATTTCCTCAGCCAAGGGATGGATCGTATCGGGATTTTAACAGGTCTTGAAGAAACAACCGACCAAGAAGAAATCATTGAGGATAAACGGCTGGAAAATTTCAGAAACTACAGTCAAGCAAAAGGAATCTATCATGATGAACTGGTCTTTCAAGGAAACTTTACCGCCCAGTCTGGCTATGACTTGATGAAAGAGGCTATTCAGAGTTTAGGAGACCAACTCCCACCAGCCTTTTTCGCAGCCAGCGATAGTTTAGCTATCGGTGCCCTCCGTGCCCTCCAAGAAGCTGGAATCAGCCTGCCAGACCGCGTCAGTCTTATTTCCTTTAACGACACCAGCCTGACCAAGCAAGTCTATCCTCCCCTCTCCAGCATCACCGTCTATACCGAAGAAATGGGCCGAGCAGGTATGGATATTCTTAACAAGGAAGTCCTCCACGGTCGCAAAATCCCTAGCCTGACTATGCTGGGCACCAGACTGACATTGAGAGAGAGTACTCTGCCATAACTCAACTAATATAATAAAGTCAAAAATCCTAATAGAGAGCCTCAAATCTCCATTAGGATTTTCTTTTTTAGTCCATCACAATCATAGACTTAATGGTCTTACGTTCATCCATGTCTTTATAAGCCTGGTCGATATCTTCCAGTTTATAACTTGAAGTAAAGACGCGACCTGGATTGATATCGCCATCCAGAACAGCTTTTAGTAAAAATTGCTTATCGTATGTTGTAGCAGAAGCTGCCCCACCTGCTACAAAGATATTTTGCATAAATGTCGAACCAAGAGCACGATTATTATAGTGTGGGACTCCTACAAATCCCATACGCCCTCCATTATGAAGAACACCTAGCGCCTGTTCTACAGCAGCCTCCGTACCAACACATTCAAGTGCTGCATCTGCTCCGCCACCGAGAATTTCACGCACCTTGGCAATACCTTCTTGACCTCGCTCAGCTACAATAGCTGTCGCACCCGACTCCAGAGCCATCTTTTGACGATCTTCATGACGACTCATAAGGATAATTTGCGATGCACCACGCATTTTAGCCGCGATGACAGCACATTGACCAACAGCCCCATCACCGATAACAACAACCTTGTCCCCTTTTTGAACATTTGCAACTCGCGCCGCATGATAGCCTGTCGGCATGACATCAGCAAGAGTCAAGAGGGACTTTAGCATACCTTCTGTGTAGTCAGAAGGTTGTCCAGGGATTTTAACCAGCGCCCAGTTTGCATAGTGAAAACGAATATATTCCGCCTGAAAATCGCCTCCCAAGTTATTACCAATATGATTATCGCAAGAACCGTCAAAGCCAGCAAGACAGGCATCACACTCACCACATCCATGGGTAAAAGGGACAATGACAAAATCACCTGGTTTCACCGTCGTAATGGCTTCCCCAGTTTCTTCGACAATCCCAATCGCTTCGTGTCCACTATTTTTGTGTCCAGCTTTCGTTTCTGGATTACGGTACCTCCACAGATCCGATCCACAAACGCACGCGCGAACTACACGAATAATCACATCATCTGCGTCTATAATTTGCGGACGTTCAATTGTAGCAAGTCCAACCTGACCCGCCTTTGTATATACTGCTGATTTCATTAACATATCCTCTCCATTTTTACTAGTTTAAGTATACACTTTTTATTATGCTTTCGCTCACTTATACTACACCTCATCAATGATGATGATTTTGATCATGACTTGCTTCTAACTCTGTTATATTGCGCTTATGTGCTTGGTGAGTTTCTAGGTCGGCATCAACTTCAATAGTGATGTTTTGAAATCCACAATCTTTTAGCAAGTTTCGTATGAATTCTTTACAAGTTTCCATCTGTTCAATTTCTTTTAGGCAAACATGAACAATGGCATTTTTTTCCAAACCATCCATAGTCCAGAGATTAAGCTGGTTAAGGCTAGCCACATTGTCTAATCCCTCTAAGTCACTCATGACTTGCTTGATATCGACACCTTCTGGCACAGCATCCAAGAAAATCTTGAGTGTGCTCCAAAATCGAGGAATGGCTTTGATTAAAATGAAGATGGAAATGACAAGCGATAAGAGCGGATCAAGAATATACCAATCTGTAAATCGAAGAACAATTGCCATCAGAATGACAGCCAACCAACCAAAAGTATCTTCTAGAAAATGCAGACTCAGAATTGACTCGTTCTTTGTTTGTCCCTTTCGGACCACAAGACTAGCTAATACATTGATAGTAACCGCAATCATTCCTAGCCAGAGGATACCTTCATCATTAACGGGCTGTGGATTAAAAAGTTTAGTTGTATTTTCCAAAATCACTAGGATGGATCCTGTGATAAGAATCACAGCAGTCACTAGTGCTCCTAAAAGACTAAATCGCTTGTAACCCAAGGTGTACTGCCTATCTTCTTCTCTATTTGAGATTGTTTCTAAAAAGGCCGATATCCCAATAGAAATGGCATCTCCCAAATCATGCACAGAGTCAGCAAGAACAGCACTCGAACCAAATACTCCACCTGCAATAAACTCGACAATAGCATAAGTCAAGTTTAAGAAAAAAGCTACCCAAACAGTATATTTTGCCTTCATCTTTCTCATTCCTTTGTTATAATATATTTATGAACATCTTGTTCATTATCATTATCCACTAAAATTCAAAGAAAGGATAGAAGCAAAGCGTCAACTTTATTCAGTTCTGAACATTTTGCCTCAAGTGTCCATATGACTAAAATCGACCGTCGTATCAGTAAAACAAAAAAAGCCATCTATCAAGCTTTTCTACAACTTTTGAACGATAAGGGCTACGAATCCACTACGGTTCAGGATATCATTGATCTCGCAGACGTGGGACGTTCCACTTTTTACTGTCACTATGAGAGTAAGGAACTACTTCTGGACGAGCTTTGTCGCTACCTCTTCCATCACCTCTTTGAAAGAGAGGAGTCCATTTCAACCGAAGATTACCTCGCCCACCTCTTTCTCCATTTTCAGAAGAATCAAGATCATATCACCAGTCTGCTATTTTCCAAAAATGACTACTTCCTCCGTCAACTCCAGAGAGAATTGGAGAACCACGTCTATCCCTTGTTGGCTGATGATTTGAAAGAAGCTCACCCCAGTCTGCCTGCCTCTTATCTCCAACACTTGGTCATAACAAACTTTACCGAGACATTGATCTGGTGGCTCAAAAAAGGGCAAGACTTCACAGAACAGGAAGTTGTCCAGTTTTATCTAGACTTTCTCATTCCTAAAAATTGAATACAGAGTAGAACTCAGTTACCTTATTTCTAGGCTAGTAAGTTTTTTATCTTTTCAACAAGAAAAGAGGATCCGCCGATCCTCTTTTTCATAATATAAATCCTTGATTATCAACTCTATCTGTTTTATCCCAAAACCTAAAACATCTTTTCCTAGTTAGATAAATCCGTATTCTGCTTAGCTGCCTTGCTCCACTGGTACCAACCAACTAGACTGTTAATGAGATAAATCAAGTATTTCCCTTGGATTTGCAGGCTTTCTCCCCACCAGAGATAGATTGAAAAGACATTAGTAGCAGCCCAGAATATCCACTGTTCACGGTAAACAGCTGTCATGAGGATTTGCCCTACACCATTGAATAGGAACAGCGTAAGTTGGGAGACGAAGTTCGAATAGTGATGGGATAGTCTCCTAATTCAGAAAATTATACTGATGATCCTAATGGGCGCTAAAAATGCGAAGACCTATGAAGACCTATTTTGTATTAGTCAAACAAAAAATCCAAAAGAAATGGTATATGATTATGACCATGAAACAAAGTAAAATCAAACCGAGTGATCTGAAGAAGCACCCGATGATCATGAAACGTTATTAAACACAAAAGTCACCCATGTGAGTTCTTGCCAGAAGCTGAAGTTAATCCTTCAACCTGGAAAACCCACAGAGGTGATTTTTTCTATACATCTCGATTTTTCTGGTAATAATCATTAACCGATAAATATGTCTGTGAATCACCCAGCGACTCCGCTATGTCCATAATCCGCGGTGGTAGTAATCCCACTCGCTGGACAAGTTCGTGATTGCTGAACAATTCCCGTGGACTGCCGGCGAAGCCAAACTTCCCGTGTTCCATAACATACACCGACTCAAACTCGGCGGCGACCCAATCCATGTCATGGGTGATGGTCACAACTTGGTGGCCCGAATCAGCCAACTGATGGAAAATTGCGGTCAACTTGCGCCGGCTTTCCCAATCAAGCGACATCATCGGCTCATCAAATAAATAAATCGCCGGATCCACTGCCAAAACTGTGGCAACGCTCAACAGCTTGCGTTCCGACAATGACAGGTCATATGGACTTTCAGCTGTTTTATCATCCAAGCCAACTCTTTTTAGAGCCGCTAAAGCCCGCCTCGTAATCGTGTCGTGGTCATCCATGACCTGCGCTACATTCCACTCCACCTCTCGTTGAACGGTCGGGTTGAAAAGCTGATCGTCAGGATTCTGAAAAGTAATCCCAACCTTCAGTAACTTTTCGACTGGTTTAAGATCATTAAAATTTTCTCCATCAATCTTAATCACACCGGTTTGTGGTGTCAGCAAGCCCGTCAACAATTTGAAGAGAGTTGATTTGCCGGCACCATTTTGGCCGACAATCGCCACCATCGGATCGGCGAAGTGTTTGTCTTCAACATCCAAGCTAAAGGACCGTTCCGGATAAGTGAACGTCAGGTGGCTCAGTTCAATTGTGGACATAACGAACCTCCTTCAGATCAGCGTAATTCACCGGATACCGGCCATCAGCCAAGTGCCAATCCATTTTTTGAGCAAGCTGCTGGATTGTCGGGGCTGGAATCTGCCAATCAGCTGCCAAATGATTAAACACCTCACCCGGCCTGCCCTGGGCTACCATTTGACCCTCGTGCAGCACCCACACAACGTCGGCGACTTCGCACAAATCGTCAATTTCACTGGTGACAATGAAGACAGTCGTCTCTTTGACTTGGGCCAGCCATTGGAAAAATTGCCGGCGGCCAAGGGGATCCATCTCACTGGTCGGATCATCCATAATCAAAACAGCCGGATTAGCCGCAATCGCCGTGGCAATTGCCAACCGCTGGCTCTGACCACCGGAAAGGCTCTCGGGACGCAAATTCAGCTGTTCAATCAGCCCCATTTGCGTGGCAACTTCTTCAACCCGTTTTTGAATCAGTCCTTCAGCCATTCCCTGATTAATCAAGTCAAAGGCGATTTCATCGGCAACCGTGTCTGCCAACCCGCTTAGTTGGCCAGCTGGATTTTGCAGTACAACTCCATTCATGGCATTATAAACGGGCCAATTGTCGGACACTCGCTGGCCAAACATGTGCCAATCGCCCTCAATCTCAGCAGACACAATTTTGGGAATGACCCCTGCCAGCACACGGCACAAAGTCGATTTGCCGGAGTGGCTATTCCCGATAATCCCAACCACCTGGCCGGTATGAACCTCCGCGTTAATCTGACGCAGTTGTGGTTGCTCAGTACCCGGATAACGGGTGGTCAAATTTTCAATTACAATCCGTTTATCTTCGTCCATATCTTCCACCCAATCAATAAAATTGCCAATCCAGTCAGACCAATGTGCAGCGTCCGCGACAGGCGATACACGCGCTGGGAGGTTCTGACAGTCCGGTTGAGATTATCAAAACCTCTCAGTTGGAGAGAAATCGACCGCGTCATCGATTGATCCAAGGTCTTAATCACCAATGGAATTAGAACTGGCAGGACTGACTTTAATTTCTGAATCAACGTTTTTTGCGGATTCGTTCCGCGAACTTTTTGTGCATGCTGGATTTTCCGCATATTGCGCATCATTTCCGGCAAAATATAACACACCGACATCAGAACGTAGACGGTTTTATAAGACAATCCGGACAGTTCCAAATAGGCCGCGTTTTCTGAAATACTCGTGGTGACCATAAAAAAGCCACTGGTCAAAATAATCACCAATACTCGACAACCCAGAGTGGTGGCGTAAATCAGGCCTTCTTTGTAGAACGACACCCCAAGCACAGAAAACAGCACAGTTTGATTCCGACTGTAAAATAACCCTTGGATGATCAGCATGGTACAAATCAGAAACAGGCTGAATCCCAGCGCCTTAAAGGTGGTAGAACTCAATTTGGAAAATAACAATAACAGTGTTGCGACAAGAATTAATCCGGCCTGAAGCAATAAATTCATACTGGCAAAGCTCAACAACGTCATGTCCAAGATGAACAAGAGCTTAGTAATCGGATCGATCACCTGGTACCACTTGAGCTTGACCCGTGGCGCTCCAGAAATTAATGTTTTATCAGTCATCATTTATCATCGCTAAAGAAGTGCACCATCCGCTTCGGCAGCTGACGATAGATGAAGAATGACAGGTAGGCCACGCAGACTTTATCCAAAATATCCAAGATAAACTCATCGGTAAATGAGGCCAGCCACACTGGTGCATGATTGGCGACCATTACCGCAAACAATGAGTCACCCCAAGCGATACCGGTCTGACCACCCCAAAAGATGACGTTGAGTGGCGTTGAAATGACAGCTGAAACGATGGCAATAATAATAGCAGAAACAAATACTCGTCGCGCTGACGAGAACCACCCATTGGCGTGCAAAACTCCGACAGCAATCCCAATTCCGATGCTGGTAATCGCATACACGGTTGAAATTGGCGATAAGGTCAGCCCATAAATCACGTTGTTGATGAAACCACTAATGGCACCGGCAACCGGCCCAGCAACATGCTGGTAAGAAAGGTTCCCAAGGACCCCAGCCAAACGGGCAACTTTAACCCCTCCGCCAAGGCTTTGGCAACATAGTTAATCCCCACGGCAGCGGGAATCAAAGTCATGGTGGCAGCACTTAACTTAAATTTCCACATACTGGTACGATGAATCGGTTCTGTTTTCATAATCTTCTCCTTTTGTTTTTAAAGAGCCGTGTCTGGATAGACTTTCGGACGCAACGCTCTATTATATATCTACTGAACTGTCTATACACAAGATTTCCATCCTTAGTCGACATGAGCTGGAAATCTTTATTTGTTAAGTAGTTCACAACACATTATACACCTATTTTGTGAATAGTCAAGTGTATTTACAGTAAAATTTTAGAAAATCCTAAAAATTTCCTCTTATTTTCCATTTAAAAATGAAAATCATTAATTCTGACACCAAAAAAGCCCAGACAACATTGTCTGAGCGTTATTCTATATAGTCGTTTAACCAAGTTGAGTTTAGCTTTTCAAACTATTTCTTCAACAAACCTTGTTCTTGTAGAAACTCCTTGGCTACTTGTTCTGCTGACTTGCCTTCAACACCGACCTGGTAGTTGAGCTGGCTCATCTGGCTTTCAGTAATTTTACCAGCCAATTTATTGAGAACTGTTTCCAACTCTGGATGTTTCTTGAGAAGAGCTTCTTTCATTAGTGGAGCCCCTTGATAAGGTGGGAAGAGTTGCTTGTCATCTTCCAAGACCTGCAAATCATAACGCGCCAATTCCGCATCAGTCGAATAGGCATCCGTGATTTGAATATCACCTGACTGAATTGCCTGATAGCGAAGGGCTGGCTCCATGGTCGCCACATTGAGATTGAGACCATACATTGACTGCAAGCCTTTATTGCCATCTTCACGGTCATTAAACTCGAGAGTAAATCCAGCCTTCAACTGCCCTTCCACTTTTTTCAAGTCCGAAATGGTCTTCAAGCCATATTCTTGAGCAATCTTTTTCGGAACAGCTACAGCATAGGTATTTTGATAAGACATGGGTTTGAGATAGGCTAGGTGATCCTGTTTGGCAATACCATCACGCGCTACCTGATAAACCTGCTCTGCTCATGACTCACTTTAGGTGATGGCTGAAGTAAACTTTCAGTCACCGTTCCTGTAAATTCTGGATAGATGTCAATATCGCCTTTTTTCAAAGCTTCATAAAGAAAGCTTGTTTTCCCAAAATTTGGTTTAACAGTCGCGGTCATACTGGTATTTTCTTCAATCAGTAACTTATACATATTAGCCAAAATTTCTGGTTCTGGACCCAATTTTCCAGCAATAACCAAGTTTTCTTTCTCTTTTTGAGCCAAGAGAGCTGGACCATAAGACAGACCGAGTAATATTGTCACCAAGGCAAAACCAGAGAAAATCGTCCGCAATTTTGCTTTTTCCATCACTTTTAGTAGGAAGTTAAAGGCAATAGACAGCACTGCAGAAGAAAGTGCCCCAATCAAAATCAGACTGGCATTATTACGGTCAATTCCCAAAAGGATAAAGGAACCTAGTCCCCCAGCCCCAATCAAGGCTGCCAAGGTGGCTGTACCGATAATCAAGACCGCTGCCGTCCGAATTCCAGACATTATGACAGGCATGGCAAGTGGAATTTCAAACTTCTTGAGGCGCTCCCATCTAGTCATCCCAAAGGCAATCCCAGCCTCCTGCAGACTTGGATCAATTCCCTTCAACCCAGTAATGGTATTTTGTAAAATCGGAAAAATCGCATAAATCACTAGTGCTGTCAAAGCCGGCAAGGTCCCAATTCCCATCAAGGGGATAAAGAGTCCCAACAAGGCCAAAGACGGGATAGTCTGGAAAATTCCTGCAATCTGCAAAACCCAATCGGCCAACTTCTCATGATAGCGAAGATAAACAGCCAAGGGAATCGCGATAAAAATAGCTAGTAACAAGGTCAAAAGCGACAACTGCAAATGTTGAGATAGAGCTGTCAACCAATCACTAAAACGATCCTGAAAAGTTGCAATTAAATTAGTCATGAACACTACCTCCAAACAAGTCTGCTACAAAGTCTGTTGCAGGAGCTTTTAAAATCGTCTCGGGATTCGCCACCTGACGAATCTCTCCATCCTGCAAGACAGCAATACGATCACCTAATTTCAGAGCTTCATCCGTATCATGGGTTACAAAAATCGTTGTCATTCCAAACTCTTTATGCAATTCTTTAGTCAAAATCTGCAACTGTTTTCTCGAAATTGCATCCAAGGCTGAAAAGGTTCATCCATAAGCAAAATCTTAGGCTGACCAATCATAGCACGAACAATACCAACCCGTTGCTGTTCTCCACCAGATAATTCACTTGGAAGTCGATATCCATACTCAGCAACTGGTAAACCAACCTTAGCCAAAAGCTCTTCTGTTTTCTGAGCAATCTCTTCCTTAGTCCACCCCTTCATTTCAGGAATCAGAGCAATATTTTCTGCAACCGTTAGATTGGGAAACAGTGCAATGGCCTGTAAAACATAACCAGTAGAAAGACGAAGTTCACGCTCATCATAGTCTTTGATGCGCTTGCTATCCATATAAATATTTCCATCAGTCGGTTCCAAAAGACGGTTAATCATCTTTATCATGGTCGTTTTACCAGATCCAGAAGGTCCAACTAAAACCATAAACTCCCCATTCTCAATCCGTAAATTAACATCTCTCAAAACATCTTTTTCTGTGTAGCGCAAGGCTACATTTTTGTATTCAATCATTCTTTGTCCTCATTTTAAAACTTCCCTCGATTGGTCAAGTCTTCTACCTTAGGCATAACTTCCTTATTGTCCCAATGCTCCACAATTTTCCCATTGTCTAGACGGAAGATATCGTACTGGGCATAGGCAACTCCGTCAATCTGAGTCTGACCATAGCTAACCACGTAGTTTCCTTGTCCCAAAAGCTGGAAAACAAAGTCGAAAGTGACACCATGTTCAGCCACATAGTTTTTATAAGCAGCACTTCCTTGGCCAATCTCATGATTATGCTGAATCAAATCGTCTGCCACATAATCACTCCACTGCTCCAGTTCCCCATTTTGGAAAATTTCTGTCAAGAAACGGCGAACTAACTTTTTATTTGCTACTGTCTTATCCAAATCCGTGATCTCAAAATCTCCAAAAATCTGGTCTAATTGGCCATTTTCAGGAACACGATAGTAGTCAATGACATCCCAATGCTCCACAATACGTCCATTCTCATCTGCACGGAAAGTATCTGTCGTCACCCATTGTGCTTCCCCACCATTCAGATATTGATGAACATGAACAAAGACCAGATTGCCATCCTCAATAGTGCGGACAATCTTCATCTGACGCTCCGGATGACTCTCGAAGAAATTTGCAAAGAAGGCCGCAAAACCTTCTTTTCCGTCAGGCACATCTGTCGAATGTTGGATATAAGTATCCCCTACAGACTGGGCCTGAGCCTCAGCAACTCGTCCATCTTGAATAGCATGAATATATAGGTTGTGAGAATTTTTCACTTGTTGTGACATGATTTAAATCTCATTTTCCTTCTCTTTCAGATTAGCCAAAATTCTTTCTTGAAAGGCTTCAAACTGACAAATTTCTTCCTCTGAAAATCCTTTGTAAAAGATCGTATCCAATTTCTGACTGACACGTTGCCCCACTTCTTTCTGGGACTTGCCTAACTCCGTTAAAACTAAATACTTCTTACGCTTGTCTTTTCCACACGGACTAACGGTTACAAGCTTTTGTTCCTCTAGCTTTTTTATCATAGTCGTCAGCGTATTATTAGCAAGCCCAGTCGCCAAAGCAATATCTGTCGCAGTTGCACAGCCAGTTTCACTATTCCATAAAACCTCTAAAATTTTTCCCTGCTCACTCCGATAAAGAGCCTCCGGATCTTGGCTCAGTAACTTTTGAAAAATTCGCCCATTCAACAAACGAATATGATGGGCTAGCAAATGACTATCCTTCATAACACCTCCAATTTATTTCGATATCGAAAAGAATAAAACAATTGTAACACTCATCGTTCCAACTGTCAACTATTTCGATTTAGAAATATTTTTTCCCAGTAAAAAATCTCCTACACAAGGTAGAAGATTGTAATCTTATATACTTAATCCGTCATGTCCGATACCAAAGTTCGATGTTCCAACAGAATACTGCACATAACTAGTAAGAAAATGAAACCGGATTGAATCCAGAAGAGGGCCAAGTCAAAAATTCCGTGCACAGCAACCACTGTAAGGAAAGACAGATAAAGACCGATAATCGGACGTTTACCCGACTCCTGACTCATATCCATCATCAAGCGAATAGGAGCAACAGAAGACAAAACTAATAAAATAGTCCCCACAATTCCGTAACTCAGAATCGTGTCAATATACAGACTGTGAGCGTGTTCATGATAAGGAGCATTTATCCGAGGATAAGAGTGCATATAGGTCAATGGCCCCTCACCCCAAAAAGGATTTTGCTTAAACAAGGCCATCCCTGCATCCCAGATAGAAATACGTTCTTCCATAGAAGAATCTAAAGTCCCCATCCGAACTCCCAAATCACTAGAAAAGAGGAAACTCAAGCCGATCGCGAAGACCCCAATACTAAGCCAAAAGGCCTTCCAGTTTTTAATGGTCGTAAAGAGATAGATGATTGCTCCAGCGATAATAGCAGGAAAGGCGGTTCGATTTTGAGTAAAGTTCAATCCAAAGAGATTAACAAAGCCTGCAAACACACAGAATACTTTCAACCAATTCAACTTGGTCGTTGTAAACAGATAGAAAGCAATCATGATACAGAAACAACAAATAATTCCATAATAATTAGGATTAAAGAAGGTCACTTCTGCACGATTCTGATGCCACACCTGCATATTGGGTGAAAGAAAAGCATAGTTAAATTTCTTCACAATTTGGAAATGTTCTAAACTCGCAAAAGCAGCTGACAATACGCTACCAAACAAGACGAGCTGCAAAATCAAGCGAAAGAATTTATGTGATAAAATCGACTGATAGTGCAAAAAGAAAACAGTAAATAGAAACATTCCTACTGAAGCTACAACTCCCATCCAATTTTGTGCAAAAACGGATATAACAGTACTATAGCCAAGAAAAAGAAGCAGCATCGGATGCTCCCCCATTTTCTGAAGAATACTTTTCATGTCTCCTGTAAAAATCAAACTGATAATATATAAACAGAATACAACTACAAAAAGATAAAAGGGTAAAAAGATACTCAGGATAATTCCCAATAAAATCAGCTCTTTACTAGACAACCCTTTCAGCTTTTCAATAAAGCCTATTGATTTCAAAATGAATCCTTTCTCTCCAAATCAATTGATTCAGATAATAGTAAGCTATCCTATATTGTACCACTTTTTTAGCAATTTGAAAACAAAGGAAACGCTTCCCTGGGTAAAAAAGCGAGCAAAAATACTGAGATTTCATAACTCAATCTTAATGACTAGATTCACTCTAAAAAATCGTGCCGAAAATACTAGGCATATGTTAAAATAGTAGTAATAAAATAAAGATTAGAAGCAACTATACAAACTATATTTAAATCATTTACAATTCCTAAAGAAAGGAAACACTATGAAATCCTACCAAGCCGTCTACCAAATTATAGCAAAAGAAACCGATTATATCAGCGGAGAAAAGATTGCAGAAGAACTATCCCTCAGTCGAACATCGATTTGGAAAGCCATCAAGCGATTAGAACAAGAAGGCATTGAAATTGATAGTATCAAAAACAAAGGATATAAACTAGTGAATGGAGACCTTATTCTTCCAGAGCTTTTAGAAGAAAATCTTCCAATTAAAGTCAGTTTTAAACCCGAAACAAGATCAACACAACTGGATGCAAAAGAAGCAATTGATTTAGGGCATGAAGCAAACACCCTCTATCTAGCTTCCCATCAAACAGCTGGCCGAGGCCGTTTTCAACGTTCTTTCTACTCCCCACAAGGTGGCATTTATATGACCCTCCATCTTAAACCAAATCTCCCCTATGATAAATTACCATCCTACACACTACTTGTAGCTGGAGCTATCTATAAAGCCATCAAAAACCTAACTTTAATAGATGTCGACATAAAATGGGTCAACGATATCTACCTCAAAAATCATAAAATTGGAGGAATCCTAACTGAGGCAATGACCTCTGTAGAAACAGGCTTAGTCACAGATATCATTATTGGAGTAGGAATCAACTTTGCTATCAAAGACTTCCCTCAAGAATTAAAAGAAAAAGCTGCTAGTTTATTTAAAGTGCCAGCACCTATAACAAGAAATGAATTAATCATAGAGATTTGGCGTGCTTTCTTCGAAACACCAGCAGAAGAGCTATTATACCTATACAAAAAACAGTCCTTCGTTCTAGGAAAAGAAGTGACTTTTACACTAGATCAAAAAGACTACAAAGGACTTGCTAAAGATATCTCTGAAAGTGGAAAACTTTTAGTTCAATGTGATAACGGAAAAGAAATCTGGCTAAATAGCGGAGAAATTTCACTAAAGAGTTGGAAGTAGTAATAAACAAGCACAACCATAAAATCGACAATATGTAGTTGATTGAAGTTAGATTATTACATAGTGACTGCTAAATCATTTCTAGAATTTAATTTGATTTTCCTAATCGATTTGTTCATATCTTATTTCAATCTACTATAGTTGACAAAGAAGCTCTATAATTTCTGTAGTGGGTAAATCCCCTATGGATATTATAGAGACTATTTTGGTGTAGAAAAAAAGTCCCATAAGATCTATAATGAAAAGCAACCAAACCATCATTAGAAAGAATCATATGGAACAATTATATTTTATCACAAAACTACTCGATATCAAAGACCCCAATATCCAAATTATGGATGTTATTAATAGGGACACACATAAAGAAATCATCGCTAAATTGGATTATGAGACTCCATATTGTCCTGTTTGCGGAAGTCTAATGAAGAAATATGACTTTCAAAAACCGTCTAAGATTCCTTATCTTGAAACGACTGGTATGCCTACTAGAATCCTCCTTAGAAAACGTCGTTTCAAGTGCTATCATTGCTCTAAAATGATGGTCGCTGAGACTTCTCTCGTCAAGAAGAATCACCAAATCCCTCGTATCATCAACCAAAAGATTGCACAAAAGTTGATTGAAAAGACTTCTATGACCGATATTGCACATCAGCTGGCCATTTCAACTTCAACTGTCATCCGTAAGCTCAATGACTTCTGTTTTAAGTCTGATTTTTCTTACCTCCCTGAGATTATGTCTTGGGATGAGTATGCCTTCACTAAGGGAAAGATGAGCTTCATTGCGCAAAATTTTGACAATCTTAACATTATCACTGTTCTTGAAGGCAGAACACAAGCTATCATCCGAAATCACTTTCTGCACTACGAGCGAGCTGTTCGTTGTCAGGTGAAAATCATTACGATGGATATGTTTAGTCCTTACTATGACTTGGCTAAACATCTTTTTCCGTATGCCAAAATCGTTCTAGATCGCTTCCACATTGTACAACATCTTAGCCGTGCTATGAGTCGTGTTCGTGTCCAAATCATGAAGCAATTTGAGCGAAAATCTCATGAATATAAGGCTATCAAGCGCTACTGGAAACTCATTCAACAGGATAGCCGTAAACTGAGTGATAAGCGATTTTATCA